>NZ_JAKCNS010000114.1 GCF_021440345.1 Kluyvera intermedia | reverse complement strand
CGTCTGTACAGTAGTAAAAAACGGCTATTACCCGCCAGCTCCGGGAGCCTTCCCTCCTATATAACCGCAAGCCTTCCCGCTACAGATACGGTAAACTACCGTGGATATCGCATCAGGAAAGCAATCATGACCCACTCCTTGAAACCCTGGAATACCTTCGGCATTGACCATAATGCTAAACACATCGTAAGCGCTGAAAATGAACAACAATTACTGAGCGCCTGGCAGCAATCTACCCTGGAAGGCTTGCCAGTTTTGATTCTGGGTGAAGGAAGTAACGTACTTTTTCTGGAAGACTATTCCGGTACCGTAATTCTTAACCGAATTAAAGGGATCGGGGTGAGTGAAACGGCTGATGCATGGCATCTGCACGTTGGCGCCGGAGAAAACTGGCATGAGCTAGTACGTTTTGCATTAGAAAATAATATGCCAGGCCTGGAAAATCTGGCATTGATCCCTGGCTGCGCCGGATCTTCCCCTATCCAGAATATCGGTGCCTATGGCGTCGAACTGCAACATGTCTGCGAGTATGTGGACTGTATTGAACTGGCTACCGGTGAGCGGCAGCGCCTATCCGCTGCACAATGTCAGTTTGGTTATCGTGATAGCATCTTCAAGCATGCCTATCAGAACCGTTTCGCCATTGTTGCCGTTGGTTTCCGTCTGGCAAAAAAATGGCAGCCGGTTCTTACCTACGGCGATCTTACCCGACTGGACCCACAAACGGTTACGCCACGAGACGTATTCGACTCCGTATGTCATATGCGAATGACCAAATTGCCTGATCCTAAGGTGAATGGTAACGCCGGTAGCTTCTTTAAAAACCCGGTCGTCAGCGCCGAATATGCCGCGAAGCTGCTGGAAAATTTCCCGAAAGCGCCACATTATCCGCAGGCTGATGGCAGTATAAAGCTGGCAGCCGGCTGGCTTATCGATCAATGCCAGTTAAAAGGTCACACCGAAGGCGGTGCGGCGGTCCATCAGCAGCAAGCCCTGGTGCTAGTCAACGTCGATAATGCGCAGAGCTGTGACGTAGTTCAACTGGCCCATTATGTTCGCCAGCAGGTTGGAGACAAATTTGACGTTTGGCTGGAGCCGGAAGTGCGTTTTATTAGCAATAAAGGTGAAGTTAGCGCGGTTGAGGTAATAAGATGAAAGACATTACGGTGCCATTAACTCTCATTTCCCTGCTTGCTGACGGTGATTTTCATTCAGGTGAACAGCTGGGTGAACGATTAGGTATGAGCCGGGCAGCCATTAACAAACACATGCAGACCTTAAGAGACTGGGGGGTAGATGTTTTTACCGTTCCCGGTAAAGGTTACAGCCTGCCAGAACCAATTCAATTACTGGATGTGGAGCGTATTCGTCACGCGGTTAATTACGGCAATGTTGCCGTCCTGCCTGTTATCGATTCGACCAACCAGTATCTGCTGGACCGAATTAGCGAGCTGCAGTCCGGTGATGCCTGTGTAGCAGAATACCAGCAGGCAGGGCGCGGTCGACGCGGGCGTAAATGGTTCTCTCCGTTTGGTGCCAATCTGTATCTTTCTATGTTCTGGCGTCTCGAACAGGGGCCTGCGGCTGCTATCGGTCTGAGTCTGGTTATCGGGATCGTGATGGCTGAGGTTTTACAAAGCCTGGGTGCTGATAAGGTTCGTGTAAAATGGCCAAACGATCTCTACCTGAACGATCGCAAACTAGCCGGTATCCTGGTCGAGTTGACAGGGAAAACCGGAGATGCGGCGCAAATCGTGATTGGTGCAGGCATTAACCTGGTGATGCGCCGGGTAGAAAATGATGTGATTAATCAGGGATGGATCAACTTGCAGGAAGCTGGAATTGTGATTGACCGCAATATCCTGGCGGCACGCCTGATTAATGAATTACACGATGCGTTACAACTATTTGAACAAGAAGGGCTAGCTCCATACCTTGCGCGTTGGGATAAATTAGATAACTTTATTAATCGACAGGTCAAATTGATTATTGGTGATAAAGAAGTCTTTGGTATTTCCCGAGGTATTGATACACAGGGCGCATTATTGCTTGAACAAGATGGGATAATTAAACCCTGGATTGGTGGGGAGATCTCACTGCGTAGCGCGGAATAAAGAAAAGGGAGCCTTGGCTCCCTTTTCTTTTTTAATGATTACTTCCTCAAGCGAACCTGTTCCACCGAATGATTAGCGCTTTTAGTCAGAATTAAACTCGCACGCTCGCGCGTCGGTAGGATATTCTCGTTTAAATTCTTGAGGTTAATCTCATTCCATAGTGATGTCGCAACGTTAATCGCTTCTTCTTTAGAAAGCTGCGCATAGTTATGGAAATAGGAGTCTGGGTCAGTGAAGGCTCCTTCACGGAATTTAAGGAATCGATTTATATACCAGGATTGTAATAACTTTTCTGGCGCATCAACGTAAATAGAGAAATCGACAAAGTCGGAAACAAATACATGATGTGGATCGTGAGGATAATCCATCCCGCTTTGCAGAACATTTAACCCTTCAAGAATTAATATATCCGGGTGGGTAACTGTCTTATCGCCGTCAGGAATCACATCATAAATAAGATGGGAATATACGGGGGCAGTGACGTCCGGAACCCCTGACTTCAGATCGGAAACGAATTGCACTAGCCTGCGCATATCATAGGATTGTGGGAACCCTTTCTTCTTCATCAGCCCACGTTCTTTCAGCACCTCATTAGGATGCAGGAAACCATCGGTGGTGATGAGCTCAACGCGCCGATGTTCGGGCCAGCGACTGAGTAATGCTTGCAGTACACGTGCAGTAGTGCTTTTCCCAACAGCGACGCTGCCAGCAATACTGATGATGTAAGGGATACGCTGGCCATTCGTCCCCAGGAACTGCTCAAGTACCGCCTGGCGGCGTAGGTTAGAACTAATATAAAAGTTCAGTAAACGTGATAAAGGCAAATAGATCTCCGCCACTTCTTCAAGCGACAGATCTTCGTTGATACCTTTCAGGCGTGTAATTTCCCCTTCAGTCAGGGTCATTGGCACTGAATCACGCAGCGCCGCCCACTGGCTACGATTGAACTGTAGATAAGGTGTCATTAACGTTTGCTCTTGTTTATTCATAAGCATGTTCTGGCTACCGCGCTGATTTCACGCGACGCTTCACATTAAGTTAATCAGGACAATGGGCAGGAGGTTAACACCAGATGGAAGAGAAAAAGAAGAAAAAATCCAAATGAATGGCGCTTTCGTGAGAAAACACCACTCTTTATTGCTGACGTGGGGGACTGGCATCTGGTTGTGATAGCTATATAGAAAGAGAAAGTCAGCTAATCGACCATCAGGTGGCAAACTTATGCCATAACCAGCAGGCTATAAGAAGTCTATTGCTGGGCTTACAGCACTATTTTTGGTCATAAAACTGGCACGTTGCTTGGTTTTTACGCGCAAACGCACAAAACATGAGCGATAGAACATTTTATGCAAATTTTTAGTTGCATGTCGCCGCGTGTCTCCATAGAATGCGCGCTACTTGATGCCGACTTAGCTCAGTAGGTAGAGCAACTGACTTGTAATCAGTAGGTCACCAGTTCGATTCCGGTAGTCGGCACCATCAGGTGGGGTTCCCGAGCGGCCAAAGGGAGCAGACTGTAAATCTGCCGTCATCGACTTCGAAGGTTCGAATCCTTCCCCCACCACCACTTTCAGGCTAAGCATTGCGAAGCCAGAGTTGGTTGGTAAGATAACTAGCTCAAACAAAGAAAAGAGAGAAATCTCTTTTTTTTGCACAGAAAGAACTGGGTAGCCGAGTTTCAGGATGCGGGCATCGTATAATGGCTATTACCTCAGCCTTCCAAGCTGATGATGCGGGTTCGATTCCCGCTGCCCGCTCCAGACGTGCTGATATGGCTCAGTTGGTAGAGCGCACCCTTGGTAAGGGTGAGGTCCCCAGTTCGACTCTGGGTATCAGCACCACTTCACTTCTCCTTCCCGTTTCTCTCTGTTTAAATTATGCATTCAACAGTTCAGGCTTATCGTCTGGTTGATGTGGTGATATCACCGATTTATCCGTGTATTAGAGGGACTATCGATGTCTAAAGAAAAATTTGAACGTACCAAACCGCACGTCAACGTCGGTACTATCGGCCACGTTGACCATGGTAAAACTACCCTGACTGCTGCAATCACTACCGTACT
>NZ_JAKCNS010000113.1 GCF_021440345.1 Kluyvera intermedia | reverse complement strand
TTTGAAAGCTGGCACAGATTTCGCTTATCTCTTTATAACTGACTTAAATAACTGCTTCGATAAATACTAAATATAGTTATAAAGGAAATTGATAATGACAGTACAAGCCGCTGAGAAAATTAATGTCTTCTGGTTTTTACCTACCCATGGCGATGGGCGCTATCTGGGCACCACCGAAGGCGGTCGCCCGGTAGATTTGCCCTATTTGCAGCAGGTTGCACTGGCGGCAGATAGCCTGGGTTACTACGGCGTACTGATCCCTACCGGCAAAAGTTGTGAAGATTCCTGGTTGGTGGCTGCCGCACTGGCGCCCATCACGCGCAACTTACGCTATCTGGTGGCGGTGCGCCCAGGGCTTCAGCCGCCAACGCTGGCGGCGCGTATGGCCGCCACGCTGGACAGGCTTTCTGAAGGACGTTTGTTGATAAACGTAGTGACCGGCGGCGATCCGGTGGAAAACAAAGGTGACGGGATCTTCCTCAATCACAGTGAGCGCTACCAGGTAACTCACGAATTCCTTGAGGTTTATCGCCGTTTGCTGGCTGGAGAGAAGGTCGACTATCACGGTAAACATCTCCAGGTCGAAGGGGCGGAAGTGCTGTTCCCGACGGTGCAAAAAAATGGGCCGCCGCTGTACTTCGGCGGCTCTTCCGAGCAGGCCATCGACGTTGCCGCCGATCACATCGACGC
The DNA here is from genome assembly GCF_021440345.1 of Kluyvera intermedia. GTDB lineage: Bacteria > Pseudomonadota > Gammaproteobacteria > Enterobacterales > Enterobacteriaceae > Kluyvera > Kluyvera intermedia_A. The sequence goes on along the minus strand of NZ_JAKCNS010000113.1, from coordinate 10,028 downwards.
ATATCTCACCTGGGGCGAGCCTCCCGCCCAGGTGGCAGACAAACTGGCGGTGGTGAAAGCCCGTGCTGAAGAAAAGGGGCGCCAGCTGGAATACGGGATCCGCCTGCACGTGATTGTCCGTGAAACGGAAGAGGAGGCCTGGGCGGCGGCCGACAAGCTGATTGCCCATCTGGATGATGACACGATTGCCCAGGCGCAGGAGATTTTCTCCCGTATGGATTCTACCGGGCAGGCCCGCATGAGCGCGCTGCATAACGGCAGCCGCGACAATCTGCGCATCGCGCCAAATCTGTGGGCGGGCGTTGGCCTGGTCCGCGGCGGGGCGGGCACTGCGCTGGTGGGCAATCCACAGCAGGTTGCGGAACGCATTCGCGAGTACCAGGCGCTGGGGGTCACGAACTTTATTTTCTCCGGCTATCCACATCTGGAAGAAGCGCATCGCTTTGCTGAGCTGGTGATGCCGCTGCTCCCGGCCAGTACGCAACCGCGTTCGGCGAAAGGTCAGGTCAATACCGGTCCTTTTGGTGAAACCATCGGTGGGGCGAAACGTCCTGCTAAACACGTCAGCGCGAGCTGAAGGGGGATGAGGATGTCTGATCCCCATGTAGTGATTGTCGGCGGCGGTTTTAGCGGTACGGCTGTCGCAATCCATTTGATGCGTGAGGCAACGCGTCCTGTGCGTATCAGCGTGATTGAACCGCGAGAACATTTAGGCCAGGGCGTGGCCTATTCGGCGACCGATCCGGCCCATCGGATTAACGTTCCCGCCGCGCGTATGCAGCTGGCCGGGGAAGACGATGGTGCATTTGACCGCTGGTATCGCCGCTACGGCGATTTTCCGCAGGATACGCAGGCGCAGTTGGCTGATGGCAGCGTGTATCCCCAGCGTGGGGCCTTTGGTCGCTATGTGGAGGCCGCCTTCACCCAGGCGGCGCAACGGCCCGGCTCACGCGTCGCCCATATTCGGGAACGCGCGGTCGATTGGCAGGACGGTAGCCTTATCACCTCCGGTGGCCGTCGCCTGCGCGCTGACCGTATCGTTCTGGCAGTCAGTCATCCACCGCCGCGATTACCGAGGACGGTGCAGGCATTCAGCCAGCATCCTCGGCTGATCGCCAATCCATGGAGCGCTGGGGCGCTGAGCGGTATTCCCTCCACGGCGAGGGTAGCGATTATGGGCACCGCGCTCAGCATGGCGGACGTAGTGGCGTCGCTTGCGCGGCAGGGGCATCGGGGCGATGTGCTGGCCTTTTCGCGCCACGGTCTACTTTCGCGACCAAACGCGCCGATAAACCTGACGAAATGGCAGGCTGATTACCGGTACGGCACGTTGGGTCAGCGTTTACGTCTGATTCGTGATGACATCCAGCGCGCGCAGGCCCAGGGCTTGCCCTGGCAGGTGGTGCTTGATGCCGTGCGTCAGCAGGGACAGGAGATCTGGCAGCAGCTAGCGGAAGCGGAAAAGCGTCAATTCCTACGTCATTTGCGGCGCTTCTGGGATGTGCACCGTTATCGCATCGCTCCGCAGGTCGCGCAGGCGATTGCGGACAAACGCCATGCGGGTAGTTTTCGCCTGCTTGCTGCACGGTTGCAAACTCTGGAATCACCCGGCCCGACTTTCCAACTCTATTTAACGCTGCGCGGCGGTAAGTCGCAGCAGGAAACCGTTGACTATCTGGTGCTGACCACCGGTCCTGACCATGCGGATCTCGTTGCCAGCCAGCCATTTCTGCAAGCCCTGCATCAGGCTGGGCTGATTCACCCGGACCCGCTAGGAATGGGAATTGAAGTGAATGCGTTGTCGCAAGCCTCGCCGAATCTCTGGGTGGCAGGCCCCGCCGCACGCGGGCGCTTTGGCGAACTCATGGGGTTGCCGCAGGTGGCCGAACACGCTCAGCAGGTGGCGCAAAATGTGCTGGAAACCTTGGGCTGCCGTCAGCTCATCTTATCGTAAACCTATCCAAACTATTGCTGACACCGGGCTAAACGCCGGGTGTATGGGGAGACTGTTATGGCATCGCAACGTGAAATTCGACTGAACGCTTTTGATATGAACTGTGTCGGCCACCAATCGCCGGGGCTGTGGGCGCATCCGCGTGACCGCTCCTGGCAGTACAAGGATTTGGACTACTGGGTCGATCTGGCGCGATTGCTGGAACGCGGTAAATTTGACGGCCTGTTTATCGCCGATGTGCTGGGAGTTTACGACGTCTTTAACGGCAATGGTGATGCGGCTATCCGTCAGGCGGCGCAGGTGCCGGTTAACGATCCGCTGGCGCTGGTGACACCGATGGCGCTGGTGACCGAGCATCTTGGCTTTGGTCTTACCGCCTCGCTATCGTTTGAGCATCCCTATCCGTTTGCCCGTCGCCTGTCGACGCTGGATCATCTGACCAAAGGGCGGGTAGGCTGGAATATTGTCACCTCTTATCTGGAAAGCGGTGCACGCAATATTGGCCAGCAGGCGCAAACCGCGCATGACGCACGCTACGACTACGCCGACGAGTATCTGGAAGTGGTGTACAAATTGCTGGAAGGGAGTTGGGAGGAGGGGGCGATACTGCGCGACCGCGAACGTCGAATTTTCAGCGACCCGAGTAAAATTCACGCCATTAACCATCACGGCAAATTCTTCGATGTGCCCGGATACCACCTCTGCGAGCCGTCGCCGCAGCGCACGCCGGTGCTCTATCAGGCTGGCGCCTCTAGCCGTGGCAAGCAGTTTGCTGCCAGCCACGCCGAATGCGTGTTTGTAGCATCGCCGTCAAAAAGCGCTTTGAAAAAAACGGTGGCTGATATTCGCCGCCGTGCGCAGGAGGCGGGGCGCGATCCGCACAGCATTTTGATTTTCAATATGCAAACCGCGATTGTCGGCGAAACCGACAAAGCCGCGCAGGCCAAATGGCAGGAGTATAAAAACTACACCAGCTATGAAGGCGCGCTGGCGCTGATTTCCGGCTGGACGGGGATTGATTTTAGCCAGTACCAGCCGGATGAGGTGTTTACCTATTCAAAAACCAACGCCATTCAATCGGTGGTGGATACGTTCTCCACCGCCGATCCCGACAAGCAGTGGTCGGTGAAGGCGATGGCGGATTGGGTGGGGATTGGTGGCTTTGGCCCGTTGATTGTGGGCAGTGCGCAAACCGTCGCCGATGAATTGCAGTCGTGGGTGGAGGAGACCGACGTGGACGGTTTCAATTTGGCCTACGCCGTCACGCACGAAACCTTCACCGATGTAGTGGAGCTCCTGATCCCGGAATTGCAAAAACGCGGCGTCTACAAACAGGAGTACAGCCAGGGTACTTTACGGGAGAAACTGTTTGGCGGCAGCGCGCGTTTACAGGCCCCACATCCGGGGGCCGGGTATCGTATTCATGCGGATAGCGGGATTTTAACGCCGGTGTAATTCGCCGCGATTCAGTGAACGAGGCTCAACTCACCCACCACCCGAATCAGGGCTAGCACACTGTAGCCCTGATTCGTTGCCTGACCTTTAGTAAAGGCGTTAGTGCTTAATCCCCAGCGACTCGGCCAGCTGTTTTGCCAGTTGGTTGTTGTCGTCCGCACCGTATTCCCAGAACATCGCCCCGGCAAGCCCCTTGCTCTTGATGTAGTCAGCCTTAATGCTCACCGAACGCGGGTTCTCATACGAGAGGGCAAACAACGCTTTGCCGTCGCTGGATTGTACCGACAGCCACGGCACTTTCGCCTGGTCATCCCAGTGTTCGGTAAAACGCTTGTGCGGATCGTTGAGCAGTTTCGCCACGATATCGTTGTACTTCACGTAGGTGTCTTTGCTCAAATCCACCCCCAGTGATTTAAACAGATCCACTTCCTGCGGGCCGAAGTACGGCTGGGTCACCGGGTTTTTCTGTGCATCCGGCTTGCTCCAGTCGATGCCCGGCTCGACGGTGCGTTTTGGTACACGGCCATAGAAACCGATGCCGAGGTTCATCTGGCTTGGCTTCAGGCCGGCGGCGATATAGTTATTGACCACAAAATCGGCGCTGTACTTATCCGCCGCGGCAACCGTCGGCCACTGGGTTGAATCGTACAGATTGGAGTTGAAGTACTGCGTACCGTACGCCATGTCGTAGGTCATCAGGTTGATGTAGTCCAGCAGCGGGGCAATAGCCTTCACGTCGACCCAACTTTTCGGGCTTTCCGCGTTGGCGCCGACGGCGATGGTCACCAGCTTGTGTTTGCCAAACGCCGCGCGCAGCTCTTTGAGCAGCGTGGTGAAGTTATCTCTGTCCGCCGGCTGGCTGGCCACCAGGCCCCAGGCACCGTTAACCGGGTATTCCCAGTCGAGATCGATGCCGTCGAGGCCGTATTTATCCACGACTTCCTGCGCTGAACGGATAAACACCGCGCGGGCTTCAGGCGATGCTGCCGCTCCCGAGAAGCCGCGTGCGCCCCAGCCACCGACGGAGAGCAGTACTTTCAGGTTCGGGTTCTGTTTACGCAGGACGGGGATTTTTTCTAAATCCGATTGCACCTTCGGCGACAACCAAATTTGATGCAGTTTAGCCGGGTCTTTTAATGCGTCGTTGGTTTCATCTTTTTCATCGTTATAGATAAGACCAAAGGAATAGTTGAGATGGGTAATCTGGCGCACATCGAGCTTATTGATATCGCCGCCAGGCCCGGCAGTAACATCGCCACCGCCGTTGAAGTAGCCGACGGACATCAGGGAATTAGCCGAAACAACCGACGCGCAGAGCAGGGGTAATGCTGCCAGCAAAGGCAAAAGTTTCATACACGGTCCTCTTTGACATTGAAAAAATACAGGCGCCACAGGAAAAGTGTGGCGAAAAAACAACCGTTAAAACATAGCATCGCCGAAGGGGTAAATCTGCGAAGCGGTTCACGTGGAGAAAGGCTGGTGGGGAAAAATTGACCGTGTTATGACAGGGTTAGCGGATTATCGTCAGAAGCTGGCCGGCGATGTAATACCGTTCACTTAAGCAAAGCGATTAGGGGAAACGCCGGGATTTGGTTCCCGGAGGGACGCCAAACCCGGTGGTCGCCCCGGGTATCTCAATCTTACACTCACGGTTTACTCGGCGGCGGGAATGTCCAGAACTTCCGGGCGGTAAGTGGCTATCAGGCTATCCTTGATTCTCAAGCCAGTCGTCGAGGGTATACAGTGTTGCCCCTTCGGCAGCCATCTCCATAAAGGCGTTGACGCTATCCTGCGGCTGAATATTCACGCCGCGACAGCCGTCGGTAATGACGTTCACCGTATAACCCAGCGCTAATGCATCCAGCACCGTGAACTTAACGCAGTAGTCGGTCGCCAGGCCCAGTACGATAAGTTCGTTAATCTCATGATCGCGTAGCCAGGCGTCGAGACCGGTTTTTTGCCGATGTCCGTTATCGAAAAAGGCGCTGTAGCTATCGATATTGACGCTTTCGCCTTTGTGGAACACGGCATCAATATCCTGTTGCGTCAGCAGCGGATGAAACGCCGCGCCGTCGCTGTCCTGGACGCAGTGATCCGGCCAGAAAGTTTGCGCCAGCCCGTCCAGCGTGCCCTGAGTGTACGGCTCAACATTGTGCTGGCTGGCAAAACTGCCGTGATTGGCCGGATGCCAGTCCTGGCTGGCGACGACCGTATCGCCGAGGATTTTCGCCGCACGAATCAACAGGTTCGCCACGTCGATAGTGCTATCACCATCGGCCACGGCCAGCGCGCCGCCGGCGCAGAAATCATTTTGCAAATCGACCAATAACAGTGCGCGTTGCGTCATGACACTCTCCTTAATCGTCTGGCGTCAGCTCGCCGCGCAGGTTTTGCTGCATGGCCTGACGGATAGTTTCGGTATCCAGCCCCTGACTGAGCAGATAGTGCAGCTTGGTCAGCGTCGCTTCCACGGTCATATCAGAACCGCTAATCACACCGGCCTGCGCCAGCGCGTTACCGGTGGCGTAACCACCCATATTGACCTTGCCGGACATGCACTGGGTCAGGTTAATCACCAGAATGCCGCGGTGGCTGGCTTCAGTCAGCTCTTTAATAAAATTGCCGTTCTGCGGCGCGTTGCCGACACCGTAGGAGCGCAGGATCAGCGCTTTGACCGGTTGTAGCAGGAAGTTGCGCACCACATCGGCGGAAATCCCCGGATAAATCGTCACCACGCCAATCGGCTGCGGGGTGATAGGGTGCACAATCAGCTCGCCGTCACCGTGCGGAGCAGGAGGCGTGCCGAGACGGCGAATGTGGATACCGGCCTCCAGCAGCGGTGCGAGGTTCGGTGAGGCGAAAGCATCGAAACCGTCGGCATGAGCTTTGGTGGTGCGGTTGCCGCGATAAAGACGATTGTTGAAGAACAGCGTCACTTCGTTAATCGGATAGTTAGCGGCAACATACAGGGCGTTCAGCAGGTTGATTTGCCCGTCAGAGCGCAGCTCCGCCAGTGGGATCTGCGACCCGGTGACGATAACCGGTTTGCCGAGGTTTTCCAGCATAAACGACAGCGCGGAGGTGGTGAAGGCCATGGTGTCGGTGCCGTGCAGGATAACAAAGCCGTCGTACTCATCGTAGTGGGCTTTAATATCATCGGCGATGTGCTGCCAGTCTTCCGGCGTCATGTCGGAAGAGTCCATCAGCGGATCGTATTCGTGGATAGTAAAGTCCGGCATCTCCGGACGATGAAACTCGGGCATCAGCGCCAGCTGGCGCTGCAGATGGCCGGAAACCGGGATGTAGCCGTGATCGGAACGCTGCATCCCGATGGTCCCGCCGGTGTAGGCGACGTAAATGGATTTTTTTTGCATGTGGTCGTCGAATGAATAATCTAAAGAAAATCCCCCCCTTAGCGGAGGGGATTGCGATTAACGAATATTGACGCAGGTCAGGCAAATTGCATAGCGATTTTGTGGATCGTTAAACACCGCCAGCTTATCGCTTTCGGCTTTCACTGCGTTCGCCGCCGAAGCCAGCGGTGCCGGCAGGTAAGCCTGCAGCGCCTGCGGCAGGGCCGCGCGCACTGAACCAGACATGCTGTCCATTACCATATCAAAGAACGTCGGTTCGCTCTGATAGTAGTCAACGTGCCAGGTTTTGACTTTTGCCAGTTCAGCGGCTTTCGCCACCGCGTCGTCAAAGTCACCGAGGCTATCGACCAGCCCATTCGCTTTCGCGTCTTCACCGGTCCACACGTGGCCTTGGGCAATTTTGTCGATTGCTTCCGGCGTGCTCTTACGCGACTGCGCCACGAGGGTGATAAAGCGCTTGTAGCCATTCTCAATGGTGAGCTGCATCATCTGCTGCACTTCTGGGGTCAGTGCTTTGGTTACTGCCATATCCGCCAGCGGCGAGGTGGAGACACCGTCGGTGTGCACACCAATCGAGTCGAGCGTATTTTCGACGGTGTTGATCACCCCAAAGATGCCAATAGAACCGGTCAGAGTGCTCGGGCTGGCGATGATGTAATCGGCTGGTGTTGAGATCCAGTACCCGCCGGATGCCGCCATTCCGCCCATCGATACGACCACCGGTTTGCCTGCCGCTTTGGCTGCCGCCAGCTCTGCGCGGATCACCTCAGAGGCGCTAACGCTGCCGCCAGGACTGTTGACGCGCAGAACGATAGCTTTCACTTTTGGATCCAGACGCGCATCGCGGATTTGCGCCGCGGTGGTGTCGCCGCCGACGTTACCCGGGGTTTCTTCACCGTCCATGATGGCGCCGTTGGCGAACACCACGGCGATGCTTGAACCGGTATCTGCCGGAGTTTTCACCGCATAGTCATACATGCTGATGGCGCTAAAGTTATTGTCCGCTTTGCTCCAGCCAAACGCTTTGGTCATCGCCTTTTCGATTTCCGCGCTTGAGGCGAGGGTATCGACCAGCTTGTTATCCAGCGCATATTTCGCCGTATCGCCGTCAACTTTGCTCAGACCGTCGAGCATGGCCTGGGCGCCTGGGAACACCTGCTGCGCGGTAATCTGACGGTTAGCGGCAACGGTGTTGAGATAGTTCTGCCACAGCTCGCCAATCCAGCGGCTGTCCGCTTCGCGGGCGGCAGGAGACATATCATCACGGATAAACGGTTCAACGGCGGACTTGTAGGTGCCGACGCGGAAGACGTGAGTCGAGACTTTCAGCTTATCGAGCAGCGTCTTGTAATACAGACCGTTGGTGGCGAAACCGTGCAGATCGACCACGCCCTGCGGCGACAGCCAGATTTTGTTGGCGAAGCTAGCAAGGTAGTACTGGCCCTGGCTGTAGCTGTCGCCAATGGCGTAAACCGGCTTGCCGCTGTCGCGGAATTCGCGCAGCGCTTTACCGATGTACTGCATCGACGGCTGGTCACCGCCGGCGAAGTTTTTCAGATCCAGCACAATCCCGGTGATATTGCGGTCATCCTTTGCCTGGCGAATGGTCTGCACAATATCAAACAGCGAGTTTTCTTGCAGACGGTCGGAGCTGGCGCCAAAGATTTGTTTGCCAATAACGCTGAGCTTGCTGCTGGTCGACGGTTTATCGACCACCACGCCGCTGATATTCATCAGCAATGCCCCGCGGCTGCTATGTTCGGTTGTGCTGCTGCTAAGCTGCATCCAAATGCCAACGCCAACCAGCACCAGCAAAATAAAGAACAGGTTGAGCACCAGTTCACGGACGAAGTTGAGCAATCGCCACGTCCATTTAAAGAATCCGACAATGAAGCGCCATACGGTTCGCATGTATTCTCCCTGCAAAAAACGAAAAAGGTTCACCGCAACGGTGAAACGTGTGGCTATCCTAAATAGACCGTCGCCGGTTGTCAGCAGGAATCGCCTTCGGTGCTGTAACAAAATCCTCTCGCATGTTAATTTTATGAAAAATAACGTGAGAGGAGTGGTTTTATGGATGCCCTTGAATTATTGGTGAATCGCCGCAGTGCGTCCCGACTGGCTGAGCCTGCACCTGCCGGTGAACAGCTGCAGAACATCCTGCGCGCCGGCATGCGCGCACCGGACCACGGTACGCTGCAGCCGTGGCAGTTTGTGGTCATCGAAGGCGAAGGGCGCGAGCGCTTTAGCCAACTGCTTGAGCAGGGTGCTGTCGCCGCACAAAGCGACGACAAAGCGATTGAGAAGGCTCGCAGCGCGCCGTTCCGTGCGCCGATGATTATTGCGGTTATCGCCAAGTGCCAGGACCATCCAAAGGTTCCGGTATGGGAACAGGAGATGTCGGCAGGTTGCGCGGTAATGGCCATGCAAATGGCGGCGGTTGCTCAGGGCTTTAACGGTATCTGGCGCACCGGTGCGCTCACCGAAAGCCCATTGGTGCGTGCCGGTCTTGACTGTGGCGCTCTGGACAAAATCGTCGGTTTCCTCTATTTGGGCACGCCGCAGCTGAAAGCATCGACCACCATCGCCGCGCCGGATACGGCACCGTTTGTCCGCTATCTCTGAACATTCGCAAGGCTAAGAATAAGTCCCTGCCTCCAGCAACCTATTGCGGTTGGTAAAAGCAGGGGCTTCATCATGATCAAACGATAAACTCACCTTTCAATTCAATAATCATGATCTCTTTTAGATTTCTGACCCCGATCAGATAGCTGATGACATCGGCTTTCGCCTGTTCCATCCCTCTGAGAACCTCGATGGCCTTATCAAGCACGGCCAGATCGTTGTTCATCTTTTCCAGATGCGCCAGCCCTTGTTGCTGAGTCAACATCATTTGCTGTTTTTATACCAACAGGTGGAACCCTGCGATGCCTGACTGCCACCGGTTTGTTCACAATCCGGCAGGGTCACGCCATGTTTTGTAATCATGGTATAGCCGTCGCTGCTTTTATAAGTATCATCGGCTTTCTTATGATGATGTTTCTTATGCATGACACATTCCCCAGCGGCTTCCTCCCTCTGCGTGCACTCATTTACCCCCGATGCATACTGCGATGCATCGACATCATCCCCATCCATTCGGTGATGAGGTGCTGCGATAACACATCCGCTTAACGATATTGCCATAGCTACCAGTATTAACTTTTTCATTATTTACCCTTTATATTACACTTTTTATAACACCA
>NZ_JAKCNS010000112.1 GCF_021440345.1 Kluyvera intermedia | reverse complement strand
AGTTGGAGTCATTACCCGTTATCCCTTCAGTATTAGTTATCGCCAGCCGCTTTTTTTCAGCCCGCTGCGGGTGATACAACAAGGTTCCGGACTGTTATTTTTTATTTTTATTCTCTCCTGCACGGTAGCGTATACGCTGTATAAATACTCCAATAAATACACCACTCCAGAGGAGAACCTACGCCGGGCCATTGAGAATGGCGAAATTATTCCTTTTTACCAACCAATAGTGAACGGACGGACCGGTGAAATACACGGGGTGGAAGTTCTGGCCCGCTGGAAACATGAACGCATCGGGTATGTCTCACCTGTAACGTTTATTCCGGTGGCGGAAAAAACGGGTTTAATTATCCCGCTAACGAAAGCACTGATGGCCCAGGTAGTACAAGAGATGAATAAAGTGGCCAGTAAATTACCTGACGGTTTCCACATTGGAATAAACTTCAGCGCGTCGCATGTTAGTGCGCCTTCTTTTATGGCCGATTGCCTGCAGTACCGGGAAAGTTTTCAGCATAGTCACTTAAAACTGGTACTGGAATTAACCGAGCGCGAGCCGCTGCATATAGATCAGCGCCTGATTGAGAATCTCAATACGTTACGCCGCCATGGGTTCTCTATCGCACTCGACGATTTTGGTACGGGCTATTCAGGACTTTCCTATCTGCACGATCTGAAAATCGATTTTATCAAGATAGATCAGAGTTTTGTCAGCCGCGTTGATAGCCATGAGGATTCAACCATGTTGCTGGACTACGTGCTCGATATGGTCAAAAAGCTGTCTTTGCAAATTGTGGCCGAAGGCGTGGAGACTCAGGAGCAGCTCGAGTACCTCAATCGCAAAAATATTGCCTTCATGCAGGGTTATTATTTCTACAAACCCCTCACCTATATTGAGCTGGTGATAGCGCTACTGGCACAAAACAATAAAGAAATTAGCGTAGATTAAGCGCGAATCTGGCCGCCTCTGGCCCTTGAGATCACAGCAAAGCGAGCCTTTTGCTATCGCGTCCAGAGCCAGGTATTTATCCTGATTTATTGATCTGGCAAAGGTTCCCCCCTGTTTCATTCCCGGTATATGAGTTATCTTTTACTGACAAACTGTGGTTACAGCTGTAAGGAGACCCTGTATGGCCAAGTATCAGAACATGCTCGTTGCTATCGATCCCAACCAGGACGATCAGCCCGCGCTGCGACGCGCTGTTTATCTGCATCAACGGATTGGCGGTCGCATTAAGGCATTTTTACCGATCTATGACTTTTCCTATGAGATGACCACCCTTCTGTCTCCAGACGAGCGTACCGCTATGCGTCAGGGGGTGATTAGCCAGCGTACCGCATGGATCCGCGAGCAGGCGAAATACTATCTGGATGCCGGCGTGCCGCTGGAAATTAAAGTGGTCTGGCATAACCGTCCATTCGAGGCGATTATCCAGGAAGTGGTCAGCGGTGGTCACGATCTGCTGCTGAAAATGGCCCACCAGCACGATAAGCTCGAATCCGTTATCTTTACCCCAACTGACTGGCACCTGCTGCGTAAATGCCCTTGCCCGGTTTGGATGGTGAAAGATAAGCCGTGGCCGGAAGGTGGTAAAGCGTTGGTCGCCGTGAACCTTGCCAGCGAAGAGGTGTACCACAATGCGCTGAACGAAAAACTGGTCAAAGAGACGATTGAGTTAGCCGAGCAGATTAACCATACCGAAGTCCATCTGATTGGCGCTTACCCGGTAACACCAATTAATATCGCTATTGAATTACCTGATTTTGACCCAAGCGTGTACAACGACGCCATTCGCGGTCAGCACCTGTTGGCAATGAAGTCGCTGCGCCAGAAATTCAGCATTGATGAGAAGTTTACCCACGTAGAAAAAGGGTTGCCTGAAGAGGTCATTCCGGACTTAGCCGCCCATCTTGATGCCGGTATTGTGGTATTGGGTACCGTCGGCCGTACCGGGATTTCCGCAGCCTTCCTCGGCAACACCGCGGAACAGGTCATTGACCACCTGCGCTGCGACCTGTTAGCCATTAAGCCAAACGATTATCAAACGCCCGTCGAGATGGATGACGAAGAAGACGATTGAGTATTGATATAGGCACAAAAAAACCGGCGCAAGCCGGTTTTTTTATCGCTGACGCATGGCTCACCGTTTAATGCTGCACGGTTCTGCCAGCCCAGAGAGGAATATCAGTGGAGCCCAAGTCGCCAGGCGAAATCGATTTCTTCTTTCAGTTCGATGGCGGACAGCGCCATCAGATCGGCAAATTCCAGTTCGAGTTGCTTAACACGTTTCAGATACTGCGCAGGAGTTAAAGGCGTGGTTTCACGGCGGAGAAATTCGATTGCCAACTGTGCTGGCGTTAACAAGGTATCCATAGTTTCCTCATAGGTGTGGACGACTTTGGACAGTATAACACCATTGCCTGGGTGATTTTTGACCAAAAACAATCGCGGGACAAATAAAAAGCCGCCGGTCGACATCGACGGCGGCTTTACGTTTTTACCTAAGCTATTAGAGCGCTTTCAGAATCGCATCCACGCTGGCTTTGGCATCACCAAACAGCATCTGCGTGTTCTCTTTAAAGAACAGCGGGTTCTGAACCCCAGCATAGCCGGTGTTCATTGAGCGTTTGAAGACGATAACGTTCTGCGCCTTCCACACTTCGAGAACCGGCATGCCCGCGATTGGGCTCTTCGGATCGTCCAGTGCAGCAGGGTTAACGGTATCGTTCGCGCCGATTACCAGTACGGTGTCGGTATCGGAGAAGTCATCGTTAATCTCATCCATCTCCAGTACGATATCGTAAGGCACCTTGGCTTCCGCCAGCAGCACGTTCATGTGGCCCGGCAGACGCCCGGCGACCGGGTGAATACCAAAGCGAACTTTAATACCGCGCGCACGCAGTTTCTCGGTAATCTCTGCCACCGGATACTGCGCCTGAGCCACCGCCATCCCATAACCTGGGGTGATGATAACCGAGTGGGAATCTTTCAGCATTTCAGCCGTTTCTTCCGCACTGATTTCACGGTGCTCGCCCACTTCTTCATCGCTCCCGGTTGAGGAACCATCGGTACCAAAACCACCGGCAATCACGCTGAAGAATGAACGGTTCATCGCTTTACACATGATGTACGACAGGATTGCACCAGAGGAACCCACCAGCGCACCGGTGACGATCAGCAGGTCGTTGCTGAGCATAAAGCCCGCCGCCGCCGCCGCCCAACCGGAGTAGGAGTTCAGCATTGAAACCACCACCGGCATATCCGCCCCGCCGATGGAGGCTACCAGATGCCAGCCGAACGCCAGCGCGATTACGGTCATAATCAGCAGACACAGAACCTGAGTACCGACGCTATCGGTGCGCACAAACGCAATCAGCAGCAGGAAGGAAACCACCAGCGCTGCCAGATTCAGTTTGTGACGGTTTGGCAGCATCAGCGGCTTGGACGACATTTTGCCGCACAGTTTGCCGAACGCCACGATGGAACCGGTAAAGGTCACGGCACCGATGAAGATACCGAGGAATACTTCGGTCAGATGAATATTGACCAGAATTTGTTCCATGCCGGTCTCATGCTGCAGGTAGCTGTTAAAGCCTACCAGCACCGCGGCCAGACCAACGAAGCTGTGCAGTACGGCAACCAGCTCCGGCATTTCGGTCATTTCAACTTTCTTCGCCAGACGAATACCAATCGCACCGCCGATGATCATCGCGAGGATAATCCAGCCAACGTTATGACTGTCCGGCCCGAGGATGGTTGCAATCAGCGCAATCGCCATACCGGCCATGCCGAAGTAGTTGCCCTGCTGTGACGTTTCGTGTTTTGACAGCCCCGCCAGGCTAAAAATAAACAGGATCGCGGCAACAATGTATGCAGCTGTAACTAATCCACCAGACATTTGTTACCCCTTATCCTTTGCGGAACATTTTCAGCATGCGCTGAGTGACGGTGAAACCACCAAAAATATTAATACTGGCGATCAGTACCGCGATAAAACTCAGGAAGCTGACCCAGCCACCGTGGCCAATCTGCAATAGCGCCCCAACCACGATAATGCCGGAGATGGCATTGGTGACCGACATTAAAGGCGTATGCAGTGCATGCGAGACGTTCCACACTACGTAGTAACCCACCACGCAGGAGAGCGCAAAGACCGTAAAGTGGCCGAGGAACTCTTTCGGCGCGACGTTGGCCAGCCAGCCAAACAGAATAATTGCCAGCGCCATCAGCGCATACTTGCGCCATGGTGAAGCCGGTTTTTCAGCTTCTTTCGGTGCTTCAGCGGCTTTGGGTGCCGCCTGCGGCTGTGCAGAAACCTGAATCGGCGGTGCAGGCCAGGTGACTTCGCCTTCGCGGATCACCGTCACGCCGCGAATCACGACATCGTCAAAATCGATGGTGACGTTGCCGTCTTTCTCTTTACACAGCAGTTTGAGCAAGTTAACCAGGTTAGTACCGTACAGCTGAGAAGACTGGGTCGGCAGGCGTCCGGCGAGATCGGTATAGCCAATCACCTTCACGCCGTTAGCGGTGGTGAACACTTCACCCGGCACGGTGTATTCACAGTTGCCGCCGTTTTGCGCCGCCAGATCAACCACAACGCTGCCCGGGGTCATGGAATCGACCATTTCACGGGTAATCAACTTCGGTGCAGGTTTACCTGGAATCAGCGCGGTCGTGACGATGATATCGACCTCTTTCGCCTGCGCGGCGAACAGGGCCATTTCCGCGGCGATAAATGCTTCGGACATCACTTTCGCGTAGCCGTCACCGCTGCCCGCTTCTTCTTTGAAGTCGAGCTCGAGGAATTCGGCGCCCATACTCTGCACCTGCTCTTTCACTTCAGGGCGGGTATCGAATGCGCGCACGATGGCGCCAAGGCTATTTGCCGCACCGATGGCGGCAAGACCGGCGACGCCTGCACCGATGACCATTACTTTAGCCGGAGGGACTTTACCAGCGGCAGTGATTTGCCCGGTAAAGAAGCGACCAAACTCGTGAGCTGCTTCGACAATCGCACGATAACCGGCGATGTTAGCCATTGAGCTGAGCGCATCCAGCGACTGAGCGCGGGAGATACGCGGAACAGAGTCCATCGCCATCACGTTAATATTACGCTCGGCAAGTTTGGCCATCAGCTCGGCGTTTTGCGCAGGCCAGATAAAGCTAATTAGCGTCGTACCTGGATTGAGATTCGGGATCTCTTCGTCCATCGGCGCGTTGACTTTGAGGATGACATCCGATTGCCAGACCGCTTCGCCGGAGACAATCTCAGCGCCAGCCTGTACAAATGCGTCATCATCGAAGCTGGCGAGTTTTCCTGCGCCACTTTCAATGGCCACGCTGAAACCGAGTTTAAGCAGCTGTTCTACCGTCTTCGGCGTTGCTGCGACTCGCGTTTCCTGGGCCCACCTCTCTTTTGGTACACCAATACGCATAACTATTCCCTTCCATCGGTTCTTATATGATGGTTTGCCGTTTCGCCAGTTTGTTGCGGGGAACTCGTAGCGAGTACACAGGCGAACAACCTGAATAAATAAAACAGTAACAAACTGACTATAACCTACTGAAAATACCGATTGTGATCTAGCGCCAAAAATTACTATTTTTGCATTAAATGCCAAATACTGAGTTCAGAGGGCTACAAACAGCGATATTTACCCCGATTTGATTAGCGAGCCTCATAATTCGCTTAATCCGCACGGGAAAACATGATTATTCTCGGGCATGACAGGCCGTTTAACATTCCATTAACTTAAAAAAGTCATATGGTTGACCGCTTTTTCTGGTCAAGCGCCCGTTTTATCAACATATCAGGAAAAGTTATCCAAAACCGTCACCAGCTTCGCATCTGAAGTTAAAAATGACGCAGACAGTGGAGTCATTTCAATGCCATAATCAGCTGTTTTCCTGTTAACAACATTTCCCGAATTTGGTTTGCGCAAGGCGAAGGATTATTTTTATGAAGCTTAAGAACACCCTCCTCGTGTCCGCCATGTTGTCTGCCGCAGCGATGTCCGCTCACGCAGCCACTGAGCTGACTCCGGAGCAAGCGTCCGCACTGAAACCTTATGACCGCGTCGTGATCACCGGTCGCTATACCGCCATTGGCGACGCGGTGCAGGCAATGTCCCGCAAAGCGGATAAAGAAGGCGCAGCCTCTTTTTACGTTGTCGATACCTCCGATTACGGCAACAGCGGGAACTGGCGAGTAACAGCCGATTTCTATAAAGAAGATGCGGCTAAAGCCGATGTGCCGAAAAACCGTATTATCAACGGCGTGATGGAACTGCCAAAAGACCAGGCCGTCGCGCTGGTTCCTTACGATACCGTCACCGTTCAGGGCTTCTACCGCAGCCAGCCGGAAGTTAACGATGCCATCACCAAAGCGGCGAAGGCAAAAGGCGCGGCGTCGTTCTTTATCGTGCGTCAGGTAGATGCTAACGACGGCGGCAACCAGCGCATTACGGCTTATGTCTACAAAGCCGATGCTGAAAAACGTGTGCTGCAGAGCCCAGACGCCATTCCTGCCAACTCTGATGCGGGCCGTAAAGCCCTGGCAGAAGGTGGTGAAGCGGCGAAACAGGTTGAGATCCCAGGCGTGGCAACTACCGCAGCCGTGGGTTCCGGCACCGGCGTAGGTCGTTTCTTTGAAACGCAATCCTCTAAAGGCGGACGTTACAGCGTCACGCTGCCGGATGGCACCAAAGTTGAAGAACTGAACAAAGTTGCCGCTGCGCAAATGGTTCCTTTCGACAGCATTAAGTTCACCGGTAACTACGGCAACATGACCGAAGTTTCCTACCAGGTGGCGAAACGTGCCGCGAAGAAAGACGCGAAGTACTATCATATTACGCGTCAGTGGCAGGAACGTGGCGGTAACGTCACCATCAGCGCCGACTTGTACAAATAAGAGACACCGAAAGGCGGCGCCAGCCGCCTTTTTTTTCGCTTTAAGCCATCCGCAGTTGCATGTGCGTACCTCTCTCCGTAAAATCGCCGCCTCAGCGCAATCCTCCATGTTTATGCGATTTCGCCAAATAAATATTCTCCGTCTTCTCTTTCCGCGACAGGATTCACATGGAAAAGAAATTAGGGCTTAGCGCCCTGACCGCTCTGGTTCTGAGCTCGATGCTCGGCGCGGGCGTTTTTAGTCTGCCGCAAAACATGGCGATGGTAGCCAGCCCAGCCGCTTTGCTGATTGGCTGGGCCATTACCGGCGTCGGCATTCTGTTCCTCGCCGTTGCTATGCTGGTGTTGACTCGTATTCGTCCAGATCTGGACGGCGGCATCTTTACCTATGCGCGTGAAGGTTTTGGCGAGCTGATTGGTTTTTGCTCTGCCTGGGGTTACTGGCTGTGCGCGGTGATAGCCAACGTCTCCTATCTGGTTATCGTCTTTTCCGCCCTGAGCTTCTTTACCGATACGCCGGAGCTGCGCCTTTTTGGCGACGGCAACACCTGGCAGTCGATTGTCGGCGCGTCCGTATTACTGTGGGTGGTGCATTTTCTGGTGCTGCGCGGCGTGCAAACGGCGGCCAGTATCAACCTCGCCGCAACGCTGGCCAAGCTGGTACCGCTGGGGCTGTTTATCGTCCTCGCCGCCATGGCGTTTAACAGCGATGTCTTTACGCTTGATTTCCACGGCATCGATTTAGGCGTGCCGGTGTGGGAGCAGGTGAAAAACACCATGCTGATCACGTTGTGGGTGTTTATCGGCGTGGAAGGCGCGGTGGTAGTGTCCGCCCGCGCGCGCAATAAGAAAGATGTGGGCCGCGCGACCCTGCTGGCGGTCATCTCCGCGCTATGCGTCTATCTGCTGGTCACGCTACTGTCGATGGGCGTGGTAGCGCGTCCCGAACTGGCAGAAATGCGCAACCCGTCGATGGCGGGTCTGATGGTTCGCATGATGGGTTCCTGGGGCGAAATCGTCATTGCCGCCGGTCTGATTATTTCCGTCTGCGGCGCCTATCTGAGCTGGACGATTATGGCGGCGGAAGTCCCGCTGCTGGCGGCGACACACAAAGCTTTCCCGCGCATCTTTGCCCGTCAAAACGCCAATAATGCCCCTTCTGCTTCACTGTGGCTGACCAACCTCAGCGTGCAGGCAAGCCTGGTGCTGATCTGGCTGACCGGTTCGGATTACAACACCCTGCTGACCATCGCTTCAGAGATGATCCTCGTGCCGTATTTCCTGGTCGGGGCATTCTTATTAAAAGTGGCCCGCCGCCCATTACATAAGGTGATTGGTGTCGGAGCCTGTATTTATGGCTTATGGTTATTATATGCTTCCGGTCCGATGCATCTGCTACTGTCTGTAGTGCTGTATGCCCCGGGGCTAATGGTGTTTATTTATGCACGACGCACCCATGACGATAACGTCCTGCTCAAGCGTCGTGAACTGGCCTTGATTGGCCTGCTGCTGGTTGCCGCCGTTCCGGCAACGTGGATGCTGGTGAGGTAACGTGCGCGGCCTCATCGTCAATTTGAAAAGGAAATAACGATGGGAAACATGCTATCACGCCCAATCCTGATAACCGGTGGAGGCCGTCGTATCGGCCTCGCCCTTGCCCACCATTTTCTCACCCAGCAGCAGCCGGTTATTCTCAGCTACCGCACCCACTATCCGGCGATTGACGTCATGCGCAAAGCGGGGGCGGTTTGTATCCAGGCCGATTTCTCAACCGACGACGGCATTTATACCTTTGCCGATAATGTCCGCCAGCAGTGCACTAGTCTGCGCGGTATCCTGCATAACGCCAGCGGCTGGCTGGCAGAAAGCCCTAACGCGTCGTTGAGTCACGTGCTGAACGCCATGCTGCAAATCCACGTCCACGCCCCTTATCTGCTCAACCACGCGCTGGAAGACCTATTGCGCGGCCACGGGCATGCGGAGGGCGATATTATTCACTTTACCGATTATGTGGTTGAGCGCGGCAGCGATAAGCATATCGCCTACGCTGCCAGTAAAGCGGCGCTGGATAATATGACCCGTTCGTTTGCCCGCAAGCTCGCGCCAGAGGTGAAGGTGAACGCTATTGCGCCGGCTCTGGTGCTGTTTAACGAAGATGATGATGAGACGTATCGCCAAAAGGCGTTGAATAAGTCGTTAATGAAGATTGCCGCCGGGGAGAAAGAGATTATCGATCTGGTGGATTACATCCTCGGCAGCTGCTACGTCACCGGCCGTACCTTTGCGGTCGATGGCGGCCGTCCGCTGGTTTAGTGGAAGCGGCCCCACAGGAAAATCAGCAGCCAGGCGCTCACTCCCCAACACGCCACCGCGCCCGCTAGCGCCAACGGCAGGCGCATCATCCCGGTGAAATACCACAGCGACAGCAGGTAGAGAAAGTACGGGATAATTGACCACATCCCAAACACGATGGTGGCGCGCAGCGCCTCCGTTCCCCGCTCGCTGGCGACAATATAGTGCGCAATCAGCGCAAAGGTCGGAAACAGCGGAATCAGCCCGGCAATGGCGTAATTTTTGGTTTTCGCCAGCACGCCAATCAGTACCACCACCAGTGCCCCGAGCAGCGCTTTAATTAACAACCCCATTTCATTTTTCACCACTAAACAACATGTGGCCCCAGCATAGCGGATACGCTTTTGATTATGAATAGAAAACGTCTGCCTCATTGCTCGCAGTAATGGGGCTTAACTTGATCTCGCTCACCCCATTAGTATGATGAATCCTTACAATCGTCATACTCTTTTAGTTGTATACCTCCATCATTAAGGCCATCGTTTTGTCCAGTCTACGCCGCTCGCTTTTGGCGCTGCTCGCCTGCGCCCCTCTCTTTGCTCACGCCTCCGCCCCCAACGAAATCAGTATCGCCTGGCCGGTCAACGTCGGGCCGCTGAACCCGCATTTGTACACGCCGAACCAGATGTTTGCCCAAAGTATGGTGTATGAACCGCTGGTAAAATATCAGGCCGATGGTTCCGTGATGCCGTGGCTGGCAACAAGCTGGACGCACTCAACGGACGGTAAAATCTGGGTCTTCAACCTGCGCCAGGATGTGGTTTTTTCGAACGGCGAAGCCTTTAACGCCCACGCTGCCGCAGAAAACTTCCGCGTGGTTCTGGACAACCGCCAGAGGCATGCCTGGCTGGAGTTGGTCAATCAGATTGTCGATGTTAAAGCACTCAATACATACCAGCTGCAAATCACCCTTAAAAGCGCCTACTATCCGTTCCTGCAAGAGTTAGCCCTGCCGCGCCCTTTCCGCTTTATCGCGCCGTCGCAGTTTAAAGATAATGAAACTCTGCATGGTATTAAGGCCCCTATCGGCACCGGGCCGTGGATGCTCAAAGCGTCGAAGCTTAATCAGTACGACGTGCTGGTGCGTAATGAGCACTATTGGGGGAAGAAAACGGCGCTGGAGAAAATCACCGTTAAGGTGATCCCGGACCCAACTACCCGCGCCGTGGCCTTTGAAACCGGCGATATCGACCTGCTGTACGGTAACGAAGGGCTGCTGCCGCTCGACACTTTCGCGCGTTTTAGCCAGCTTGCGGCCTACCATACCCAGCTTTCCCAGCCGATTGAAACGGTGATGCTGGCGCTCAACTCCGCCAGGCCACCGACCAACGAGCAGTTAGTCCGTGAAGCCTTGAACCATGCGCTGAATAAAAAATCGCTGATTGATAATGTCCTTTACGGCACCCAGCAGGTGGCCGACACGCTGTTTGCCCCCTCCGTCCCGTACGCTGACGTCAAGCTAAAACCCCGTCAATACTCACCGCAGCAGGCGAATTCCTTGCTGGAAAAAGCGGGCTGGACGCTGCCGACGGGCAAAACTATCCGCGAGAAAAATGGCCAACCGCTGCGCATTGAACTGGCCTTTATCGGCACCGACGCGCTGAGTAAATCGATGGCCGAAATCATTCAGGCCGATATGCGCCAGATAGGCGTTGATGTGGCGCTGGTCGGCGAGGAAGAGAGCAGCATTTATGCGCGCCAGCGCGATGGTCGTTTTGGCATGATTTTCAACCGGACCTGGGGCGCGCCGTACGATCCACACGCCTTTATGAGTTCGATGCGCGTGCCGTCGCACGCCGATTTCCAGGCGCAACAAGGATTAGCCGACAAGCCGATTATCGATAAAGAAATTGGCGAAGTGCTGGAAACCAGCGATAAAACCCAGCGATAAAACCCAGCGTCAGGCGCTGTATCGCGACATTCTGACCCGTCTGCATAACGATGCCGTCTATTTACCCATCAGCTATATCTCAATGATGGTGGTGGCCAGGCCGGAGCTGGGCGACATTCCCTACGCGCCAATTGCTGCGGAAATTCCGTTTGAACAGATTACGCCGGTGAAACACTGATGCTGCGGTACGTATTACGGCGCATTGCGCTGCTGATCCCGATGGTGTTTGCCGCCTCGGTGATTATCTTCCTGATGCTGCGTCTGGGCACCGGTGACCCGGCGCTCGACTATTTGCGTCTTTCTAACCTGCCGCCAACGCCGGAAATGGTCGCCTCGACGCGCATCATGCTGGGGCTGAATGAACCATTAGTGGTTCAGTACGGCAACTGGCTGTGGAAAGCGCTGCATCTGGATTTTGGCCTTTCATTTGCCAGCCAGCGCCCGGTGCTGGATGACATGTTGGACTTCCTGCCGGCCACCCTGGAACTGGCGGGAGCCGCACTGGTGCTGATCCTGCTGACCTCAGTCCCACTCGGCATTTGGGCCGCGCGTCATCGCGATCGCCTGCCGGATTTTATCGTGCGGATTATCGCCTTTCTCGGCGTGTCGATGCCCAATTTCTGGCTGGCTTTCCTGCTGGTGATGGTGTTCTCGGTCTATTTACAGTGGCTGCCCGCGCTGGGCTACGGCGGCTGGCAGCACCTGATTCTGCCAGCTGTGTCGATTGCCTTTATGTCTCTGGCGATTAACGCCCGCCTGCTGCGTGCCAGCATGCTGGAAGTGGCCGGACAACGCCATGTCACCTGGGCCAGACTTCGCGGTCTCAACAACAAGCAAACCGAGCGGCGTCATATTTTGCGCAATGCCTCGCTGCCGGTCGTGACCGCGGTCGGTATGCACATCGGTGAACTGATCGGCGGGACGATGATTATCGAAAATATCTTTGCCTGGCCGGGCGTTGGGCGCTACGCCGTCTCGGCAATTTTTAACCGCGACTACCCGGTTATCCAGTGCTTTACGCTGATGATGGTGATTGTCTTTGTGGTCTGCAATTTGATGGTCGATGTGCTAAACGCCATGCTGGACCCGCGTATTCGCCGTCATGAAGGAGCGCATTCGTGAACTTTTTCTTCTCCTCGCGTTGGTCGGTGCGCCTGGCCATCGTCATTATTGTTCTACTGGCGCTCGTAGCGCTCACCGCCCAGTGGTGGCTCCCTTACGATCCTCAGACAATTGATTTACCCTCACGTTTACAGGCCGCCGGAAGCCAGCACTGGCTGGGCACCGATCATCTGGGTCGCGATATTTTCTCTCGCCTGCTGGCGGCCACCCGCGTATCGCTGGGTTCGGTCATTGCCTGCCTGCTGCTGGTGTTAGTGCTCGGGCTGATTATTGGCGGCAGCGCCGGGCTGCTCGGTGGCCGTGTTGATCAAATCACCATGCGCATCGCCGATATGTTTATGACCTTCCCAACCTCCATTCTGTCGTTCTTTATGGTCGGTGTATTGGGAACCGGGCTCAGCAACGTAATTATCGCCATCGCGTTGTCGCACTGGGCATGGTATGCGCGGATGGTGCGTAGCCTGACAATTGCCCTGCGCCAGCGTGAATTTGTGCTCGCCGCCCGGCTTTCCGGTGCTGGACATCTGCGGGTGTTTATTGATCATCTGGCCGGGGCGGTGATTCCCTCGCTGCTGGTGCTGGCGACGCTGGATATTGGTCATATGATGCTGCACGTTGCCGGTATGTCTTTCCTCGGCCTTGGCGTGACTGCGCCCACCGCCGAATGGGGGGTGATGATAAACGACGCGCGGCAGTATATCTGGACTCAACCGCTGCAAATGTTCTGGCCGGGATTGATGCTCTTTATCTGCGTGATGGCCTTTAATCTGCTGGGTGATGCGCTGCGCGATCACCTCGACCCTCATCTGGTGACGGAGGCCGCCCACTGATGCTGCAAAAAATCGACATCGATAACATTGTCCTGCAGGCCGAACGTCCGCTGGTACACGGCGTTTCATTGACGGTTCAGCGTGGCCGCGTACTGGCGCTGGTCGGCGGCAGCGGTAGCGGAAAATCGCTGACCTGCGCGGCGGCGCTGGGCATTTTACCCGCAGGAGTTCGCCAGACGGCTGGGACAATCCTCGCGGATGGCATTCCTGTATCCCCCGACAATTTACGCGGCGGCACCATCGCCACCATTATGCAGAATCCGCGCAGCGCGTTTAATCCGCTACACACCATGGCGGCCCATGCGCGGGAAACCTGCCGGGCGTTAGGTAAACCCGCTGACGATGCCACGCTTATCGCCGCTTTAGCCTCCGTGGGGCTGGCGGATGCCGAACGTGTGCTGGCGCTCTACCCGTTTGAAATGAGCGGCGGCATGCTACAACGCATGATGATTGCGATGGCGGTTCTGTGCGATGCACCGTTTATCATCGCCGATGAGCCGACCACCGATCTCGACGTTGTCGCTCAGGCGCGCATTCTCGATCTGCTGGCAGAGATGATGCAAACCCGCGCGCCGGGAATGCTGCTGGTGACTCATGATATGGGCGTCGTTGCCAGGCTGGCCGATGATGTCGCGGTAATGGACAACGGCATCATTGTGGAGCATGGCGATGTCGACACCCTGTTTCGCGCGCCGCAACATCACGTCACCCGCAATCTGGTGGCGGCGCATCTGGCCCTCTACGGCCTGGAGTTAGCGTCATGACAATCCTGAGCGCCTCGACAGTTTCACAGCATTATTCCGGCATCCGAGTGCTAAATGACGTTTCAATGGCGCTGCAATACGGTGAAACCGTTGCGCTGCTGGGGCGTAGCGGCTGCGGTAAAAGTACCTTAGCGCGTCTGCTGGTTGGGCTGGAATCTCCCGCGCAGGGGCATGTTTGCTGGCGCGGTGAACCGCTAGCAAAACTTAACCACGCCCGGCAGAAGGCGTTTCGCCGCGACATTCAGATGGTCTTTCAGGACGCCATCAGCGCGGTCAATCCGCGCAAAACCGTGCGCGATATTTTACGCGAGCCCATGCGACATCTGCTGTCACTCAATAAAACCGAACAACTGGCGCGGGCAAGCGCCATGCTAAGGGCCGTGGATCTTGACGACAGCGTGCTCGACAAACGGCCCCCACAGTTGAGCGGCGGCCAGCTTCAGCGGGTCTGCCTGGCGCGAGCGCTGGTGGTGGAACCAAAACTGCTGATCCTTGACGAAGCCGTTTCCAATCTCGATCTGGTACTACAGGCGGGCGTGATTCGCCTGCTCAAAAAGCTGCAACAACAGTTTGGGACTGCCTGTCTGTTTATCACCCATGACTTACGTTTGGTTGAGCGCTTTTGCCAGCGGGTCATGGTGATGGACGGCGGTCAAATCGTCGAGACGCAACGGGTCGGCGACAAACTGACGTTTACATCGTCTGCCGGGCAAGAATTGCAAAATGCAGTACTTCCCGCCTTCCCCCTTCACCGAAATAAGGTCTAACCCGATGCAACGCGTTACCATAACCCTGGATGATGATTTACTGGCCACGCTCGATAACCTCAGCCAACGCCGTGGGTATCATAATCGTTCAGAAGCGATCCGCGATATCCTGCGCGATACGCTGGCACAAGAAACCACGCAACAGCACGGCACTCAAGGCTTTGCGGTACTGTCGTATGTTTATGAACATGAGAAGCGTGATTTAGCCAGCCGGCTGGTATCCACCCAGCATCATCACCACGATCTCAGTGTTTCAACACTGCACGTACACATTAACCACGAGGACTGCCTTGAGATTGCGGTGCTCAAAGGCGACATGGGCGATGTACAGCATTTTGCCGATGACGTTATCGCCCAGCGCGGCGTTCGGCATGGTCATTTGCAATGTTTGCCTGACCACGAATGATTTGTGCCTGTGATAATTGCGCGTTTTTCGGTATCGTAGCGTTTTCGCCAGCCATGATGTAAAGCAATGAACAAGATCGTTTATGTTGAAGATGATCCCGATGTTGGGGCGTTGATCGCCGCCTACCTCGGCAAACATGATATGGATGTCATCGTGGAACCGCGCGGCGATAACGCCGAAGCGACGATTGCTCGCGAAAAGCCCGATCTGGTGCTGCTGGATATTATGCTGCCAGGTAAAGACGGTATGACCCTGTGTCGCGACCTGCGCGGACAGTGGCAGGGGCCGATCGTACTATTGACGTCGCTGGACAGCGACATGAACCATATTTTGTCCCTGGAAATGGGCGCGAACGATTACATTCTCAAAACCACCCCGCCCGCCGTTTTGCTGGCGCGCCTGCGTCTGCACCTGCGTCAGAATACCAGCACCAGCAACAATATCGCTTCCGCGCAATCGACGCTGACACCGCACAAGGCGCTGCGGTTTGGCACTCTTTCCATTGACCCGGTCAATCGTCAGGTGTTGCTGAGCGGCGAAAACATTGCCCTGTCGACCGCAGACTTTGAACTGCTTTGGGAGCTGGCCACCCACGCGGGGCAGATTATGGACCGCGATGCGTTGCTGAAAAACCTACGCGGTGTGACCTACGACGGGATGGATCGCAGCGTCGATGTTGCCATTTCACGTTTGCGCAAGAAACTTCTCGATAGCGCCACCGAGCCGTACCGCATTAAAACCGTGCGTAATAAAGGCTATCTGTTCGCCCCGCACGCCTGGGACTAATCAAGGAAGCTAACAGCAGATTATGCTGGGCGTAAAACTATAACCCTCGAGAGTCGTCGCACCACCCTCGTCAAAAACAGCGTGATTATGTTGCCAGGCGGCTAAACTATCGCCGACTGGCAGCATTTTCTATAAATAATCAGGCCATGAATTCTGCGGCCTGCATTCCACGCGCAAAACCGGCCTCCAGCAGGCCCAGCGTCACCGTGTAAATGGCTTTCGCATCCAGACCGTCACCTTCCAGCGGGAAGCTCAGCACTGCATCACGAACCACGGTCATCGCCAGCCCCAGATCTGAGCCCGAGCGAATCGTCGAGTTGACACAAAATCCGGCCACCGCCCCTATCACCGCCACCTCGGTGATATTCTCACTCTTCAGCCAACCATAAAGATCGGTTGAGCTAAACGCCGACGAGGTGTGTTTCACAAACACCGCTTCTCCCGGCAGCTCGTTAAATCCCTCAACCGGTAAAAAATGCGCTGACGATGTGTGCATCGGAGAACCTGGCTCAAGGGTTTGGTGCCGGACGTGAAGCACCGGTTTTCCCGTTGCACGGAATGCGCGAATCACAGAGCGCATATTGTCGATGCTGTTGGTGGGATAATAATCCATGCCACTCGCTATTCTTTCGGTAACAAAACCCTGCATATCGATAATCAACAATGCCTGCATAGCGCCCTCGCCTGTACGTTAAAAAAACACTTTACGCAGAGAGCGGTACTGATAACAAGCCGCCGATTTTAATATGTGAATTTGATAAACCGATGCGATCAACAAAGCAGCATAAAATCACGCATTTTGTATGACAATATGGTGTTTTTATCTTTATAATCCGCCACGGACTCTTACCCGCACTGGATAAGAGGTTAATTTATTGCACACCACTCTTTCCGGCATTTCAGGTGCTGAATGAGGTAAGAGGCTACATCATGTTCACAACGCTTGCCTATATTGTCCTTTTTTTAATCTGTTCATGGGGCATATTCAAAATAGATCAAAAAAGCCATTCGCTTTCCCGATCCGTGTTTATCGCCATTTTCATCGGGGCCGTTATCGGTTTATCCCTGCACTTTATCTCCGCCACCAGCGGTAAAGCCGTGATTGATTGGTACAGCATCATCGGTAACGGCTACGTTAATTTATTGAAACTGGTTGCGGTACCGCTGATCTTTATTTCCATTCTTTCCGCCATTAATAAGCTCGAGAATAACGCGGGGATCGGCAAAATGTCGCTGACCATCGTCGCCTGCATGCTGGTTCTGGTGATGATCGCCGGACTTGTTGGGCTATTTACCGCGCACGTTATCGGGCTTGATGCCAGCGCTTTTGGCCATATGCAGTCGACGCTGACCGCTGATGACGTGACCAAAACCGCCGCAGTTTCCCTGCCGCAGCTGCTCACATCACTGATTCCAACTAACCTGTTCCTCGATCTGACGGGCGCACGCAGCGTATCGGTTATCGGTATCGTGATTTTTACGCTGCTAGCCGGTGTGGCTCTGCTGAAGGTGAAAAAGGACGCACCAGAAGAAGGAGCCAAATTAAGCGCAGGTATCAACGCGATTCAGATTTGGGTAATGAAGATGGTGCGTATTGTGATTGCGCTGACGCCTTATGGGGTGATGGCCTTAATGGCCAAAGTGTTCTCAACCTATCAGCTGGAACAATTTACCAGCCTGTTAGGCTTTATTGCCGCCTGTTATCTGGCGGTCGCCATGATGTTTATCGTCCATGCGATTTTACTGATCCTCAGCGGCAATAATCCGCTGAAATACTACAAAACCGTATGGCCGGTTCTGACCTTCGCCTTTGTATCACGCAGCAGCGCTGCGGCTATTCCGCTGGCAATTACCGCGCAGGAAAAATTCGGCGTACCGAGCACGATTGCCAATATCGCGGCCTCTTTTGGTTCCAGCATGGGGCAAAACGGCTGTGCGGGAATTTATCCGGCCATTATGGTAGCGATGATTGCGCCAACCATGGGCATCGATCCCCTGTCCTTCCAGTTCCTCGCAACGCTACTTCCAGCGATTGCGCTGGGTTCAATCGGCGTCGCGGGTGTCGGCGGCGGCGGTACGTTTGCCGCTCTGATTGTGCTATCAACGTTGAATTTCCCGGTGGCGCTGGTCGGTATTTTTATTGCTATCGAACCGATTGTCGATATGGCCCGTACCGCGCTGAACGTGAACGGCTCGATGATGTCCGGGGCTATTGCTAGCCGGGTTCTCAAACAGGAACAAGAATCGGCCGAGACTTCGGCCGATGTGACGCTTAATTAAACGCAGACGCCTCAGTGACCTGAACGCTGAGGCGTTTAATATTAATGACTGTGCTGATAGCCTAACGGGAACAGCATTTCTGCCTTTTTATCCGCTTTCATAAAATAGAACGTCACGAAGAACAACCCAACCATAAACGGAGTTTCATAGAGTTCCTCCATCAGCTCAGAATAATGCAAATCGCGCACGAACAGCGGCGCTAATAGACGGTGATGCTCAATTGTATCAGCCGCTAAAAACGTCACGACTGTTACCGCCATCAGCCACAGAGGCAACGTATCTTCTCGCATTCGACGAGCAATTTCTTTGCGTAACGTCTTAGACAGCAAACTGAGCAGTAACCCACCAACCAGAATAACCGAGATGACTTTAAATACGATATGCGGCGCATCCGGAAAATAGACGCGTCCCCAACTGGTGCTCCGACCTAAAAGAACCAACCACCACAGCGCGGCCCACATCCAAAACTGTTTTTCACCCTCAGGCCTTGCGAATGGTCTGATATACCATACGGTAAACGCCGCACCAAATAGTAGCCACAGAGCCTGGATGTTTTCAATCTGCGTCACCAGCTCCCCATCCAGCAAAGGGATACGCCAATCAGCGGCCAAGGGAAATAACGCTGACACAACAATCAGAACAATCACTGGAAGCGAAACGTGCGTATCTAATTTCATAAATAATAGCCACATTAAGAATCTGCCTATCATGATAAATTCCCAATGTGTTTAGCCATTAGCATTGCATGCGATCTTCTTAAGGTTATCTTAATGTTCGCATTAAATGTGAAACGATTGTGTCATTGGTGAGCGCGGGTAAATGCTTAAGCGTGTCGCTTGCCGCCCGGAGACTCACCCGTTCGGTTATCGCTGCTTACAGGAGATGGGCTAATGGAAGCGTTTTATTAAAAATGAGTAAAGACCGCTTCTGGCACGGAGCGAACGGTTCCGCAAACGCTAAGGTCAATCGTGAGCCGAGAAGCAGACTCGCAAGGCTAAAGTGCACACAATCTGCTGGCACTTTAAAGGATGAATCACGACCTTTTCTGAAAGACTATTTTTGCTCATGAGCAATGAGAGCCAATCGGAGGTGATGCTCAATGAATCCCGCCTTAAAAGCACTATAGCGACGAAGATCGTTTTCACTTGCTAATGCCGCGGCGCGTTTAATTTCATTATACTGCTGTGCTATCTCTTTATTTTTAATGAGATAATCGCGAAACGCGAGCAGCTTTATGATGTGTTGATCGCCAATAACAAAAGCATGGACCTGGTGACTGCGTTGCTCTCCCCCCTTAGAGAAATATCTGCGATTTGGGATGCCATATTCTCCACGTGCCATATAACCGGCGTTTTCCATTGCAATATTTAAGCTATCCAGAGCTTCAGGATCAACGACCTCCAGTAATATATCGATGACGGGTTTTGCCGCCATACCGGGTATCGAAGTACTTCCGACGTGATGGATTTTCGCAATCTTCTTTTCAAGAGCGGCTTGCAGCAAAGCGGACTCCTCAGCAAAGAGGCTTAACCACTGAGTATCGTAATCAACAACTTCTATTATTCGCATAACACCCTCGGCAAATATGCTTTTATTCATTAATGGAGCTTTAGAGGACTATCTTCTACCCTGCCGTCTTATATGGGAATAATACTGCTAACCAACGGGCATCATATAGACTGCTATCAGCAAAGGCGAGCTTCGTTTAAGATTCAGATGGTTATTGCAAGCATTTCAACTATAACTTTGGATGAAACAGCGATGTCTGCTTCCGACACTCTGGAGATATTCGAACCAGCCAGTGGCAAACAGGATATTTCAGTCCCCCCCCGCCGAAGAACGAGTTAGATTAGTGGGGAGCACTCTGCTCCCCACTATTAACCGTCTTAGCTTGTTTTACGTGGTCCATTGAACCACAGCAAAGCGCCGACGACTGTCAGGCTTAATATCGAAATAGTGTAGAGTGCAGTAATAGCACCAAATTTCTGTGCTATCACACTGGTTATCCCTGTAGAAGCAGCAGCGGTCAGAACCTGCCCACGCCAGGTTATTGCGCTGGCTTTCGCAACCTGAGTTTCTGCGAAATTTTTAAGTACCCCGAAAGAGCCTAAAGCAAACACAATATTCGACGCCATGTGCGCACTAAAGATCAGCGCCAACCCGAAGAATGTATAACCCGTGGATAGGGGTAATAAACAATAGCTGCCAATGTATCCGCCCAGACATATCATCAATAGCCAGTTATTAGTGGAATAACGCTGCAGTTTATCGGCATTAAGAATTAGCGGGCCGCAGAGTTGCCCAAGACTTCGCGCAAGTATCAGTGGCAGCGCCAATTCGGCAGAATCTTCTGGGCTGATTTCTTGTGCCAAAGCAGGCAAAAGTGCCATTGCAGGAGACCCCACTGCGGCAAGTGCAGGAAGAAGCAAAATGCTCCTTTTTTGCACCGGAGACAAACACCGCCAGAGAAGTTTCTGCGAGATAGGCGGAGCCTTTTCCGGCTGTAATCGGGTCACTTGAAAAACAGAACCAGATACCAGGAGCATAGCGACAGAAGCGGCGAAGCTCAGGGCATCGATGGCAAGGAGATTTAGAATAGAGACTCTATCAAACAGTAAAACGCCAAGACCGGTGCCGAATATAACCTGCGAGGCAAAAATTATCGTTTCCATGGCGGTTGCTGCGGGTAATTCTTCAGGACGCAATCCGCGTTTAAACAGCAAGGTCAAAGCAGGATAACTCATACCAGTAAACAGAGCTTCCCAACACTGGACCGCCAGCAGGGCCGGAACGTTATGATGCAACAAGCCATACAACGGAAAAATAAGCGCCAGCAAACCGAGTATCTCTGTACAAATCAATATTCGGAGCGGTGAAACGGTCCGACACAAAACCTCGCCCCAAAGACTCCCGATAAAACTGGGAAGCATCGACAGCATATAAACGATGGTCAGAGTCGCAGGGGAAGCCTGCCAGTGTAACAGTTGTCCAAAAATAATTATCTGCGTAAGCCCATTACCCAGTGATGACAGGATATAAGCGCAGCCGAGGAAACGCAGCCAACGATGACTACGCAGTGCGCGAATTAGCGCAAGCAGCAAAGTATTCATGTAGAAAAATTCTCATCTTTAAATAACAGAAGCCCACATAGCCAACAGGCAATGCGGAAAGTAAAAACTGTTAAAAGATGGAATTCTTACATTGAGAAAAAACTCTAGAAGAAACAGATGCGAAAGTGTAGCACATAGAAAGTAGACGGTGCACCTGAAGCCGGAATTTCCCTCATAGCACTCAATTACCTAACACATTTTAGTCGGCCTACTGGGGGCGGAAAACGACACTGTGCTTGTAAGTATTCCGGTAAACTTTTGGAAATCAGTCATTCTCGCCATCGATGACGAAATGGAGAGCCCCGATGAGTATCGGCTAATATCCACCAGGGTTGTATCGGGCTATTGGACCGAGGATAGGTTCTGATTTTCAGCGTTTGAATGGCGGAGGTAACGAGTCGGTGTTGTCCCCGTATAATGACGGAAAAAAACAATGAAGGCGCTGTCGCTGACAAAATCAAGCTGCTGCGCAACCTGACTTAGCCTCCAACCATCACATAGCATTTCCATTGCTTTCAGCAGCCTCCACTGTTGCCTCCAACTCTGATAATTCATTCCCGTCTCTTTTATAAAGATACGGCTTATCGTGCGTTCACACGCGCCCGCTTTTTGAGCTAATTGACCCAAGCGCGGAGGTAATTCCCCCCTGCGAACGCTGTCCAGCCATGCGCTCAGGCGATTATCTGAAGGAAATCTCAGTGTCCAGTTTTCACGCTGTGCATTTTTAATTTCTTCACAAAAAACGGTGATGAGACTGAGCTGTTGTGCTTCAGCCATTCCCCATGGCCAGAACGCCATCCGCTCTATGACTTCAAAGAATAAGGGGTTAACTTCAACAATCTGCAGAGGCAGTGAAGCTAACGGTAAAGCATTTGAAAAGTAAAGAGATCGATAGGCCATCGTTCCACTCATAATGGCTCGATGAACCGTGCCAGCCGGTATCCAGGCAGCACGCCGGGGTGGAAGCAGGCAAAGGGTGTTATCCATCTCAATGGTGATGCTGCCAGCCGCTGAAAAAAGTAACTGATGACGAAGGTGACTGTGCATGCCTGAATCGTGTACCCCCATATCGGATGCAATCCCAACAACCACATCAGCGAAATTATCCGGATTGAAAGAATCCTCAGGGTCAATTTTCATCTTATGTCCGATTTTTAATACATCTAGCCTTGATAATGGTAATCAGACATAAACACTTCCGCAATAATCCCCCCATATTAAGTTTGCTAAGGAAGTTGTCATGAATACCCATAAACGGCCACCTTTGTGGCTACTGACATTGCTGATAATGTTTCCCCAGCTTGTGGAAACGATCTACAGCCCGGCATTGCCAGACATTACCCGAGCTTTTCAGGTGAGCAGTGAACGTGCAGCTCAGACTCTTTCAGTCTATTTTGTCGCTTTTGCTATCGGCGTTGCTCTGTGGGGGTGGTTAAGCGACAGCATTGGTCGGCGGCCAGCCATGATGGCCGGACTACTTTGCTATGGGACAGGCTGCGCAATGGCGCTTTTGGCTACAGAGTTTAGTGTTTTACTCCTGGCTCGCATGATAGCCGCCGTGGGTGCCGCTGCAGGGTCTGTTGTCGTTCAAACCATGCTGCGGGATAGCTACGAATCGACGGCATTAGCCCGTATTTTTTCCGTTATGGGTGCGGCGCTAGCGATAAGCCCAGTTTTCGGTCTGGTCAGTGGCGGTTGGCTGGTTAGCCTGTACGGTCATTGCGGCGTGTTTGTTGCGCTGGCCATGATGGCGCTAGTACTGTTAACGCTGACCGCATTCTTGCTCCCTGAAACGCGGTCGGAAAATACTTCCGGCTCCCGGTTTCGCGGGCTGATTTACCGGATGGCGAGAGATGGAAGACTGTGGCAGCATGCAATGCTTGTTGCGCTGCTGAATACGATGCTTTTCAGTTACTACAGCCTTGCACCGTTTCTTTTTGGGCAATTGGGCTGGAGTCCCAGGGCTTTCGGGTGGACGGGGATTTTACTGGCTTTTGCTTCTCTATCAGGGAGCCTGTGGAACCGGAAATTGCTGTCCATCGGCTTGTCATCAGAACGACTCGTGAAATATGCCTGCGCCCTTGCGTTGCTATCTGGCGTCACAGCATGGGGATTACAGCAATCTGCGTGGATCCTCTTGCCGGTAGCTGGGGTTGTGGTTGCCTATGGCATTGCGATACCCAATGTACTAAGCCAGGCCCTGAGCCATTATCGTGAGCAGGCCGGAGCTGCCGGAGCGCTGTTTGGATTAGTCTACTATTTGTTGCTGGGAATGATGCTGGGTCTTGCCGGTATCGTGCAGCAACTGGGATTGGTTTTGACCGCTTGTGCCGTAACAGCCTGGCTTTGCAGTCTTTCACGCCGCTAAGCCGATTGCTGTGTAGAGCTAGCTTGATGGCCCACGGTGAGCCAGAAGAAGAAATTCTTTGCTTAGAAACCAGACTCTCTGTAGCGATTTAATCGCTGCCTTATGTTTCGAAGGATATATTGCTTAATTTCTGCTGAATGAAATCAATGAACGCGCGTGTTTTCGCGGGCAAATAGCGCCTGTCTGAATAGAGTGCGAACAATTGCAGTGGGGCAACCGATTGTTCAAACTCAACCTCGATTAGCCGTCCATCACTTATGTAGGGCTGGCAGGCTTGTTTAGATAAAATGGCAAAACCGACACCTGAGACTGCCGCACGCCCTGCCATCTCTCCGCTGTTGACCCGATAATGACCTTTGACCTTAATCGTCTCGAACCCTCCCTTTTTGTTGATAAACTGCCAGGGAGCACCTTTCAGTGCGCTTACCGTTGTAATACAAGGTAATTCTTCAAATTGTTGTATCTGAGTAGGGATGCCATAACGCTGAATGACGGAGGGAGCGGCAACTATGGTGCAAGGGATAGTCACCAGATGGCGAGCGATGTAGTCACTGTCATCCATCTGACCGCGGCTAACAATAATGGCTAAATCCAGATCATCTCGCAGGGATTCCAAACCTGACAAATTGGTGACGCAGCTGATCTCCAGGTCTGGGTACTGACAGGCGAATTCAGCAACAGCAGAACCCAGTAATGCCGGACCAATCTCATTGGGAATACAGAGGCGTAATGGGCCCTTGAGTTGCATCTGCCGCAAGGTTAATTCTGTCTCAGTTTGCTCAAGCGCCTCCAGCAATGGCTTCGCTCGGGTATAGAGCAGATGCCCCGACTGGGTGAGTTTCATATGTCGGGTGCTGCGCTCAATGAGCTGAAGATTCAGTTTTTCTTCTAACTGAGAAATACAACGGCTCACATTTGATGTCGGCATTTCAAGGACTTTCGATGCCCCAACAAAGCTTTCTCGTTCGACCACCGCGATAAATACTTTCAGGGTATTAAAATCAAGAGCTGAACGCATCAATTATCCCAGATTCGATAATAATAAGTGCCATTTTTACCACCTAATGAACATTATTGATAGCGGTTAAACTCGGATATCTTTCATCCACAGGTTGCTTGCTATGCCACTGTTCACACCAACGTTTAATCCTAAAGCCCTTATGCGAATAGCCGTTGTAATGGCTTTTATCCAGTTCACTAACGCGGTAATGACTCCAACTTA
>NZ_JAKCNS010000111.1 GCF_021440345.1 Kluyvera intermedia | reverse complement strand
TGACATACAAATATATATTTGTATAGAATAAATCGTGCAGTGATATCAATTAAGGAACATTAAATGAAAAAAAATATAATTGCGATTGCTCTGGCTGCAACCGCAGTATTGTCTGTGTCAAACGTATTTGCAGCTTCAGGTGTGGTGAAATTCTCTGGAAGTATTCTGGAAGACGCTTGTACTCCAACCATTACAGCGCCAAATGGTACTGTTGATTTAGGCGAACATGCGAAAACTGATTTCAAAGCGGCAAATGATACGACATCTCCTGTGCCATTCACGATCAAGCTTGATGGCTGCCCGGCTGCAGTGACCTCTGCCACCGTGATGTTTGAAGGTGAATCAGATGCCACCAATAAAGCCCTGCTGGCGATTACCGCCGAAACCGGCAGTGCAACAGGGGTAGGCATTAATATGATGACGGCTGATAAAGCCGATTTACCTTTGGGTGGAACAAACAGCTACAAATACACGCTGGCAGCAACCCCTGCGTCAAACGATCTGGTTTTTTATGCTCAATATAAAGCCACTACCGCAACCGTAAAAGGCGGCCCAGCTAACTCCAGCGCGAACTTTACCGTGGATTATAACTGATTCCCCTTACGGGAATCTTGTGGGGTCGAGCATCGGCCCCTCTTTTATCGAGGTATCAATGAATTTTCTCAGTAAGACACTATTTGCCGGAATGACCGTTTTTGCAGTTTTCAATGTTGCTAACGCGGGGGTAGTAGTGGGTGGAACCCGGGTAATTTATGATGGCAATAAAAAAGAATCTTCCGTCGCTGTAACCAACCCCGACCCCACACCTTATTTGATTCAATCGTGGATTGATACACAACACAAGGATAATGATGCGGGGAACATCCCGTTTATTATTACCCCGCCACTTTATCGCCTGGAAGGCGGCCAGAAAAATGTCGAACGTATTGTTCTGACGGGGGCACTTCCGGAGAATAAAGAATCACTTTACTGGTTGAACATTAAAGCAATCCCTTCAGCGAAGCGTACAGATAACTCTCTGCAAATAGCGATTAAAACACGGATTAAATTAATCTACCGCCCAGCGGCTTTGAAAGATGTCTCTCTCGATACAGAAGCAGAGAAACTCACGTGGCGGAAATCTGGCGATCAAATTCAGGTGAGTAATCCGGGTAATTATGTCTTGAGCTTTAGTGAAATTCTGGTCAACGACATCAGAGTAGACAGCGCGACGTATGTATTACCAAACTCGACGGCCAGTTTTCCATTACCCAGCCACAGCAGCGGTGGTTCAGTAACATTTAAAATCATTAATGACTATGGCGGTGTTGGCGATACACATCGCACAAACATTTAATCCCCCAATTATCCGTGATGGATTTTGTGCGCATAGAGAGCGATGAAATTTTGAATTATATGAATCCAATTGCTCCACTTAAACCAACGCGGCTAGCTTCTTTTGTTTTCTGTACGCTGGCAATCATTTCTCACACCGCGATTGCTCGTGATTATTTCGATCCAACGCTTATCGAATTGGATGATCCCGGTATGAAAGGTGCCGATCTCTCATCCTTTGAAACCGGTGCCCAAATGCCCGGGACCTATCGTGTGGATGTTGTGCTTGACGATCAATACATCGATTCACTCGATATTCCGGTAATGACTCCAACTTA
>NZ_JAKCNS010000110.1 GCF_021440345.1 Kluyvera intermedia | reverse complement strand
TCACAATTGCATACTGTCGCTGGGTGGCGCGATGCCACCCAGCGAACTTTTTAGGCTTCGATATCCGCCATGTCGCCTTTTTCCTGCAGCCAGTTACGGCGATCTTCCGAACGCTTTTTGGCTAACAGCATATCCATGGTGGCATCGGTTTGCTGCTCATCTTCATCGGTAATAAACAGCTGCACCAGGCGGCGGGTGTTGGGATCCAGCGTTGTTTCACGCAGCTGCATCGGGTTCATTTCACCCAAACCTTTAAAGCGCTGCACGTTCGGCTTGCCCTTTTTACGCTTGAGCTGTTCGAGCACGCCCGCTTTCTCTTCTTCGGTCAGGGCGTAGTAAACTTCTTTACCCAGATCGATACGGTACAGCGGTGGCAACGCTACGTACACGTGGCCTTCTTTCACCAGCGCACGGAAATGCTTCACAAACAGCGCGCACAGCAAAGTCGCAATGTGCAGACCATCGGAGTCAGCATCCGCGAGAATACAGATCTTGCCGTAGCGCAGCTGGCTGAGATCCGTACTGTCCGGATCGATACCAATGGCGACGGAGATATCGTGTACTTCCTGCGATGCCAGAACCTCATCAGAGGAGACTTCCCAGGTATTCAGGATCTTACCTTTCAGCGGCATGATCGCTTGATATTCACGATCGCGCGCTTGCTTTGCGGATCCGCCTGCAGAATCACCTTCGACAAGGAATAGCTCGGTACGATTGAGATCCTGAGCGGTGCAATCAGCCAGTTTACCCGGCAGCGCTGGGCCGCTGGTCAGCTTTTTACGCACCACTTTTTTCGCCGCGCGCAGACGGCGCTGGGCGCTGGAGATCGCCATCTCAGCCAACAGCTCTGCCGACTGAACGTTCTGGTTCAGCCACAGGCTAAAGGAATCTTTAACCACACCGGAAACGAACGCCGCGCACTGGCGTGAAGAGAGACGTTCTTTCGTCTGACCGGCAAACTGCGGGTCCTGCATCTTCACGGAAAGCACGTAGGCGCAGCGATCCCAGATATCTTCCGCCGACAGCTTCACGCCGCGCGGCAGGATATTGCGGTACTCGCAGAACTCACGCATCGCATCCAGCAGCCCCTGACGCAGGCCGTTGACGTGCGTTCCGCCCTGCATCGTTGGGATGAGGTTGACGTAGCTTTCGGTCAGCAGCTCGCCGCCTTCCGGCAGCCACAGCAGCGCCCAATCCACCGCTTCGGTTTCCCCGGAGAAATTACCGACAAACGGTTTTTCCGGCAGCAACGGCAGGCCGTTCACCGCTTCGCTCAGGTAGTCGGTCAGGCCGTCGGCATAGCGCCAGGTCTGTTCGGTATCGTTAACTTTATCTTTAAAGACGATTTCCACGCCCGGACAAAGCACCGCTTTGGCTTTCAGCAGATGGCTTAAGCGAGAAGCGGAAAAGCGCGGGCTGTCAAAAAAGCTTTCGTCCGGCCAGAAGTGCACGCTGGTCCCGGTGTTGCGTTTACCGCAGGTACCGGAAACGTGCAGCTCTTCGACCTTTTCACCGTGTTCAAAAGCGATGCTGTAGATCTGACCGTCACGACGAACGTTCACTTCAACACGCTTTGACAGGGCGTTGACTACCGAGATCCCTACGCCGTGAAGGCCGCCGGAGAACTGGTAGTTTTTGTTAGAGAATTTACCGCCCGCATGCAAACGGCAGAGGATCAGCTCAATCGCTGGCACACCCTCTTCCGGGTGAATGTCGACGGGCATGCCGCGGCCGTCATCGATAACTTCCAATGACTGATCGGCATGAAGGATAACCTCAACGCGCTTCGCGTGTCCGGCCAGCGCTTCGTCCACACTGTTATCAATAACTTCCTGACCCATGTGGTTAGGGCGTGTGGTATCTGTATACATCCCCGGGCGGCGGCGAACCGGCTCAAGCCCGGTGAGTACCTCAATGGCATCAGCGTTATAAGAAGATTGCGTCATGATCTATTCGTAGGTAGTTGGCGTTGCTTAATGCAACCCCAGAAAATCGATAATCTGTGTGAAGTGATCTTCAAAGCCGGTGAATGCATGATTACCGCCCTCCTCGACCGTTTGTCGGCAGGAGGCGAAATAGTCCACGGCCTGGCGATAATCAAGAACTTCGTCGCCGGTTTGCTGAAGCAACCAGATAAGATCCGGCGCCTCAAGGGGATCAATTTGCATCACTTTGAGATCGTAAATATGGCGAGACTCTAGCACATATTGTTGGCCGGTGTAGGGATTCTCGTTCGGGCCAAGAAAATTCGTCAGCAGCTCAAACGGCCTCATCGCCGGGTTGACGACCACCGCAGGCAGCATGAAGCATTGCGACAGCCAGGTGGCGTAATACCCCCCAAGTGACGACCCGACGATACCGAGTGGCTCACCGCCGTTCTTCAGTACCAGCGCTTCAAGCATTTCGGCTGCTTGCGCCGGATAAGCCGGCAACTGCGGAATGAGCATGTTCACATCGGGATAGTGCTCAGCCAGCCACTGCTTAAGCGCAGTGGCTTTCGCCGACCATGGGGAGCTGTTGAATCCGTGCAGATAGAGAAGCGTTGACATCAATAGCCTTCAGATGCGGTGTCGGGATGGAATTCCACCCCGGCCAGACGGCAGACTTCGGTGGTTAATGAACCATCATCGTGTAACTCCAGCCAGCGCCAGCCGGGAGAAACGGTATCCAGGGTAAAGTTCGAACAATGCGGTTTAAACTGCACGCAGGTCGATGGCGTCGCCATAATACGGCGGCCGTTCCAGTCAACGTCCAGCTCCTGATGGATATGGCCGCAGAGCAGATGTTTCACTCGTGGGTAACGTGCCAGTACGCCATCCAGCGCCCCGGCATTACGCAAGCTGTGTTGATCCAGCCAGCTACAGCCCGAAGGCAGAGGATGATGGTGCAGCAGCAACAACGTGTAACGCTCAGAGGCTTCCGCCAGACGTTTCTCCAGCCATTCCAGCTGAAAGTCGCTCAGCTCACCATGAGGCACACCGAAAACCTGGCTGTCCAGCAGCAAGATCTGCCAGCGCTCACCGATCAGCACGCGCTTCGCCGGTGAAATACCCGCCTCCTGCAGCGTACTG
This sequence comes from Kluyvera intermedia, assembly GCF_021440345.1. GTDB lineage: Bacteria > Pseudomonadota > Gammaproteobacteria > Enterobacterales > Enterobacteriaceae > Kluyvera > Kluyvera intermedia_A. Next base: position 13,144 of record NZ_JAKCNS010000110.1, on the reverse strand, counting down.
TACATTGAAGGCTGAAAATCGTGATTACCCGGCAACCAAACGCAAGGTGCGGCAAAACTCGCGATGCCATCAGCAAAGTGCTGATAGGCCGCGGATGAGTGATCCTGCGCTAAATCGCCAGTTGCAACTACCAGGTCTACATCACGCGCCGAGGCATGAATGGCCTGCAAGACGGCGTGGTAGCTTTCCCAGGTATTCACCCCTAACAGCGTTTCATCCTTCTGAGCAAACAGGTGAGTATCAGTAATTTGCAGTACCCTGACACTGGCCCCACCAGCCAGAGGAAGGTTTAAAAGGCTTTCCAAATGGTGTCCTTAGGTTTCACGATGCAAACATACACGGCATCCTCTCAGGCGACTTCTCGCTGGCAGCGTCATCAATGCCGCCTGAAGGGTGCTATGTACAAACCGGAATCGCCATCGCTCCATGTGCTAAACAGAATCTAAGCCAATCGGCCAAAAACTGATTAATTTGATGCTTTTCGTCGCGTTGATGCAACTTTTTATTTGGATAATCATACCGCGCTTTGAAGCGAAAGATCTGCTGACTTGAACACACTTCAGCCACCATCGCATCATGATACAGCCGAACCGTCATCGACGGCAGGCTCCAGTAGCTTACCGCAGGCAGCGTTTGTTCAATCGTCACCAGCGTAGTGTAACGAGTCGATTCGACTATCGTTAAGCGATATTGCGCATTGGCCACCTGATAGTTCACCGTTTCACCGGCTTCATCAACCCGCGGCAACAAGCGACGCAATTGTGCGAAGTTGGTCTCGCACAGGCGCATCATTTCTGGGAAGTCAGGCGTATATCGCTTCATTTGATCCACTCTTTTCGTAAGTCCTGATAATGCAGCTGCAGCCATTGCAAAGCGATGACAGACGCTGCGTTGTCAATTTTTCCATCCTCTACACATTGATAAGCGAACTCCCGGCTTACCACATGAACCCGAATATCTTCGTGTTCTTCCGCCAGCCCATGAATACCTTTGGCCGTTGTCGCATCGACTTCACCGACCATAATAGTCAGACGTTCGCTGGTGCCACCGGGACTTGCCAGATAGCTGAGGCACTCCTTCACGCGGCCCACATTCAGCCCCGCTTCCTCCTGCGCTTCCCGGCGAGCAACGTCTTCGACGGTTTCCCCTTCTTCTATCATGCCGGCAACCATCTCCAGCAGATAAGGCGTTTCACTGGTGTCATAGGCGGCAATGCGAATTTGCTCAACCAGCACCACTTCATCACGCACTGGGTCAAAGGGTAGCAAGACTGCGGCATGACCGCGCTCAAAAATTTCGCGTCTAACCTCACCGCTCATCTCACCGTTAAACAAGCGATGGCGAAAACGGTATACATCAAGCGAAAAAAAACCGCGATATACCGTTTCTCGTGCAATAATTTCTACATCATTTTTCGAGAGCGTTGCCACTGGGTTAACTGTTTTTGTCATGGACAGGCCTATGCAGTGATTGTGTTGAAATTATGGATTTAAAGTTGGTGGGTCAAAGAATCCACTAACTCTATGGTAGATTGGTGCAAATTAACGCCAGATGGCACATTACGACAACTTTTTAACGTGGCAGACTCTGGTACAATCGGCGAATATTTTTTCTGTGAATTAGATCAGCGCTAAGCTTCACAACAAGGAATGCAAATGCAAATGAAGAAATTGCTCCCCATCCTTATTGGTCTGAGCCTTACGGGTTTCAGTACAATGAGCCAGGCAGAGAACCTGTTACAGGTGTATCAGCAGGCACGTACCAGTAACCCAGATCTCCGCAAATCTGCCGCAGATCGTGATGCTGCGTTCGAGAAAATCAACGAAGCGCGCAGCCCTCTGTTACCGCAGTTAGGTTTAGGTGCAGATTATAACTATACCAACGGCTTCCGCGACAGCAACGGCGTGAACTCTAACGTCACCAGCGGTTCGCTGCAGTTAACGCAAAGCCTGTTTGATATGTCCAAATGGCGTGCTCTGACCCTGCAAGAGAAATCGGCAGGCATTCAGGACGTAACGTATCAGACCGATCAGCAAACCCTGATTCTCAATACCGCTACGGCGTACTTTAACGTGCTGAGCGCTATCGACTCGCTCTCCTATACCGAAGCGCAGAAGCAGGCGATTTACCGCCAGTTAGATCAAACAACTCAGCGTTTTAACGTGGGTCTGGTAGCAATTACCGACGTGCAGAACGCCCGTTCACAGTACGATACCGTCCTGGCGAACGAAGTCACCGCGCGTAACAACCTCGACAATGCCGTTGAATCGCTGCGTCAGGTCACCGGTAACTACTACCCAGAACTGGCTTCACTGAATGTTGACGGCTTTAAAACCGATAAACCACAGGGCGTGAATGCGCTGCTGAAAGAAGCTGAAAACCGTAACCTGTCCTTGCTGCAAGCTCGCCTGAAACAGGATCTAGCGCGTGAGCAAATTCGTCAGGCCCAAGATGGTCACCTGCCAACGCTGGATTTAACCGCCTCTACGGGAGTGTCTAACACCTCTTACAGCGGTTCCAAAACTAACGGTACCGGTGGCTACAACGATAACGACGCCGGGCAGAACAAAATTGGCCTGAGCTTCTCCCTGCCACTGTATCAGGGCGGGATGGTTAACTCGCAGGTCAAACAGGCGCAGTACAACTTCGTCGGTGCTAGCGAGCAACTGGAAAGCGCCCACCGTTCCGTGGTGCAGACCGTCCGTTCTTCCTTTAATAACGTTAACGCCTCTGTCAGCAGCATCAACGCCTATAAACAGGCCGTTGTTTCTGCGCAAAGCTCTTTAGACGCGATGGAAGCAGGTTACTCCGTCGGCACGCGTACTATTGTTGACGTATTGGATGCGACCACAACCCTGTATAACGCTAAGCAACAGCTCTCCAGCGCACGTTATAACTACCTGATCAATCAGCTGAATATTAAATCAGCGCTGGGTACGCTTAACGAACAGGATCTGCTGGCGCTGAACAATACGCTCGGCAAACCAGTTTCCACAGCGAACGCAAGCATTGCGCCAGAAAACGCGCAGCAGGATGCCGCCGCTGATGGTTACACCTCTGGCGCGACCAGCAAAGCGCGTATTCGCTAAGTACTCGCGCTAGATTGCCAGAATAAGGGTTCGCATCGTGCGAACCCTTTTTTTCAGCCCTCTCAACGTAAGGCAACGTAAAGATCCCCCGCTTTATCCCCTTCTTAGCTTCATTTTCAACCACTCATCCACTATCCTGAGCGCTATTGCAATACCACTCCACTGGGTCCAGGAAGAATAAAATGAAACGGACAAACAATATTCAGCACGCCGCTTTTCGTAAAAGCTGGGGTGCGCGCCACTTAACGCCGGTTGCCCTCGCCGTTACCGCTGTATTCATGCTGGCAGGCTGTGAGAAGAGCGACGAAACCGTCACGCTGTATCAGAATGCGGACGACTGCTCAGCGGCGAATCCGAGCAAAAGCGCGGAATGTACAACCACCTATAACAACGCGCTGAAAGAAGCTGAACGTACCGCGCCGAAATATGCCAGCCGTGAAGACTGTGTCGCGGAATTTGGTGAAGGCCAATGCCAGCAGGCACCTGCTCAGGCTGGCATGGCGCCAACCGGCGAAGGCCAGGCTCAGGCACAAAACCAGAGCAGCGGCAGCTTCTGGATGCCGTTGATGGCAGGCTACATGATGGGCCGTATGATGAGCGGCGGCATGGGCGGTTACCAGCAGCAGCCGGTCTTCACCTCTAAGAACCCATCCAGCCCGGCTTACGGCAAATACACCGATGCGGGCGGAAAAAACTACGGCGCAGCGCAGCCGGGTCGTTCAATGAACGTACCGAAAACCGCGATGGCACCAAGACCTGCGACCACCAGCACCGTCACCCGCGGCGGCTTTGGCGAGTCCGTAGCGAAGCAGTCCACCATGCAGCGTAGCGCAACGGGCAGCACCTCCCGTTCAATGGGCGGCTGATTATCATGGAAAGAGTCAGTATTGTTGAACGCCCGGACTGGCGTGAAAAAGCGACTGAATACGGTTTTAACTTCCACACCATGTATGGCGAACCGTACTGGAGTGAAGAGGCCTATTACAAGCTGACGCTGGCCCAGGTAGAAAAGCTGGAAGACGTCACCGCCGAACTGCACCAGATGTGCCTGAAGGTTGTTGAACGCGTTATCGCCAGCGATGAACTGATGGCTAAGTTCCGCATTCCAAAACATACCTGGAGCTTCGTGCGCCAGTCATGGCAGACCCAACAGCCGTCGCTCTATTCACGCCTCGATCTAGCGTGGGACGGTACCGGCGAACCAAAGCTGTTGGAGAACAACGCCGATACGCCAACCTCACTGTATGAAGCAGCATTCTTCCAATGGATCTGGCTGGAAGATCAGTTGAACGCAGGCAATCTGCCGGAAGGCAGCGACCAGTTCAACAGCCTGCAGGAGAAGTTAATCGAGCGCTTTACCGAACTGCGTGAACAGCACGGCTTCCAGCTGCTGCACCTCACCTGCTGCCAGGATACTGTCGAAGATCGCGGTACGGTGCAGTATTTACAAGATTGCGCAGCCGAAGCGGAAGTCGCCACCGAGTTCCTCTATATCGATGAAATTGGTTTAGGCGAAAAAGGCCAGTTTACCGATCTGCAGGATCAGGTTATCGGCAATCTGTTCAAGCTCTATCCGTGGGAATATATGCTGCGTGAGATGTTCTCTACCAAGCTGGAAGACGCTGGCGTACGCTGGCTGGAGCCGGCGTGGAAGAGCATTATCTCCAACAAAGCGCTGCTGCCAATGCTGTGGGAAATGTTCCCGGATCACCCGAATCTGCTGCCAGCCTACTTTGCCGAAGACGCTTACCCCGCGATGGATAAGTTCGTGATGAAACCGATCTTCTCCCGCGAAGGGGCGAATATCTCGATCGTCGAAAACGGCAAAACCATCGAACAGGTGGAAGGCCCATACGGCGAAGAAGGGATGATCGTGCAGCAGTTCTATCAGTTACCAAAATTTGGCGATAGCTATATGTTAATTGGCAGCTGGCTTATCAACGATCAGCCAGCTGGGATTGGCATTCGTGAGGACAGAGCGCTGATCACTCAGGATCTGTCACGTTTCTATCCTCATATTTTTGTTGAGTGATGCAGATAACCAGAAGCCCTTCCGGGTTTCTGGTTTTTTTTCGCTCTAGCCTGCAATTAATGACCTGATGAAGCCGCAGGTTTGACGTGAATCCCCGCGACGTACTCATCCTCCACCCAATACATTCGCTCAGCAACGCGTGCACCGGGATTGAGCTTAATGCCGTTCAGCACAACGTCTTTAAAACGCATATAGCCGCCCTTATCGATCAAATGCCCCATATGCAGGTAAATCGGCTTCCCGCCCAGCATCTCTTTTTCAAATTCAAAGATGTTAGGAATAACTTGCGCAATCACCTCTTCGGTCACCCAGTTCAGGAAAATTTTCCCCGTCCGCGGGGTTTTCTTGCTGGTACGGCCGCCAAGGCGCACCTGGTACAGCTGCTCAGGCTCACGCTGCCAGGCCATTGTCGGGCAGGCCAGGACACACTCACCGCAGCCGATACAGAGAGACGGCTCCTTCGCCGCTTTACCGTTCTTCAGGCTAAGGCAGCCCACGGCATGATGGCTACAGCTCTTCACGCAGGCGCCGCAGCCAATACAGCGATCGGCATTAAAACGCATTCTGGCGACGCCGATAATACCAATATCCGACATATACGCCTTCGCACAGTCGTTAGGGCAACCGGCTAGTACCACCTTCAAGTGGTAGCGACTCGGGTAGATCAGTTTCTCCAGCCGACGCGCCATACCGGTTGTGTCGGTATTCGCTTTCTGGCAGATGCGGTTACCCTGGCAAGCGACAATATTACGCCCGCCAAGGGCCTGATAGCCTGCCAGCGTGTCCTCCACCTTGACCTCACACAGCGCCATCTCGATTTCTCGGATAAACGGCTCCAGCGCGGCATTCACCTTGTCGATATCCTCATAGCGAATGCCGGGCATCGCCAGCTTCTGGCGGGTCGTCAGATGAATTTCACCATTGCCCCAGGTTTCAGCAATGTTCTGAGCGACGGCTAGCAGGTGGGCCGGCAGAATACCGCCGGGCACGCGCACGCTGATCATCGCCTCACCGCGGACTTTCGACAGACGATATTCGTTCAGCGCTCGCGCGTTGATAATATCAATATCCATACTCATGGTTGCGCTCCTTAATCAGCAAAAGCCTGTGCCTGGGCATAGTTAAATACCGGACCATCAACGCAGACATAGACCTCGCCCATTCGACAGTGTCCGCATTTTCCTACCGAGCAGGCCATACGGCGTTCATAGTCAACCCAGATTTGCTCAGGGGCGAATCCCCTATCACGCAGCATTTGCACGGCGAACTTGATCATAATCGGCGGGCCAACGACGATCGCCTGCGTCAAATCCGGCTGTAAGATCGTTAACGCCTGCAGATGATCGGTCACACGGCCTATGCGATGTAAATCGTCGGCCTCCCCTTCATCAAGCGTCAGGATCAAATTATGCCTCTCGCGCCACAGCCGCATTTCTTCTTTGTAGAGTACGCTGGCGTGGTTCTTGTAGCCGAGGATCATATCCAGACGAACAATTTCGGTCGGGTTTTCGCTGAAATAGCGCAACAATCCCTTCACCGGCGCCACTCCGGTACCGCCCGCCACCACCAGCAGCGGCTTGTGGCGAAACGCATCGAGCGGATAACCGTGCCCGTAGCAACCACGTAACCACAGTGAATCGCCAACGTGCAGATTAAACAACGCATGGGTCACTTTACCGACGTTGCGGATCAGCAGATCCATCCAACCGTCGCCACAGTCGGAAACGGAAATCGGCGCCTCACCGACGAGCGGTAGAGAGACCTCAACAAACTGGCCTAACTCAGCCGGGAAATCGGTCGCAATCCGGAAATTCCATTCCAGTTCGGTGTGCTTATCAATGGCAATAATTTTGTAAGCCGACGGTAGCAGAGCATGCTTTGGCTTATGACAGGTACATTGATGGCTCATGCGTTCGCCTCCTGTGCCAGCGCTTGCTGTACGGCATCGGTCATTTTATTGATAATCAAAGAGAACTTAATATACTGCGGGCAACGATCGTCACAGCGCCCGCACCCCACGCACATATGCTCTATCCCCGCACGTGCTTTAAAGTCATTAACCTTGTGCAGCGCACGATAGCGCAGGCGATTACCCGGCTGCGGGCGGAAGCCGTGGCCACCAGCCATATCGCTAAATCCCGGAACCAAGCAGCTGGCCCACTGGCGACGGCGTTCGCCGCGCTGTGGATTCTCGTCATAGGCCACATCAAATACGCTATAGCAGGTACAGGTTGGGCAGCCGGTGGTGCAGCGACCACACCTAATGCAACGGGCATCATAGGTCTGCCACAGAGGATGATTGGTCACAATCTCACGGATTTTTTGCGGATCGTCGCAGACGCTATCCGGAGTCCGAATCTGCTCTTTGTTGTGCTCAACAAAACCCGGCGTATAGTCGCAGGCCACCCCAAGATTGGCGAAGAATGGCAACAGATCGGTATCTTTTACGCTGATTTTGGCACCATCGGCACTAAAACGAACCGCTGCTGACCAGGCTTCTGTGCGGTTGCTGCCCATTGACACGCAAAAACAATTCTCAAAGGACTCTTCACATTCAATCAGCACAAAGCGGATTTTATCGCGCAGCAGCTGGTAACTATAATCCGCATTCCCTCCGTTTTGCAGATACATATAATCGAGTCGCGACATGGCATTAATATCGCAGGAGCGTGCAAATATCAGTAGCGGTGTAGTATCCACATCCGCTATCTGAATCGTCTCTTTATCAAAGTAGAACAACGTCTCAGTAATGGGGGTAATGACTGTATTTGGCGACATATGTGATTTTTCCTGCCACACAATATCCCGCCACTCTTTGACCTGCTGATAGATGATATTATCAGTATCTGAAAAACGACCGCCACGGTATTCGGCACTGGGGGCATAGACCCGCCATACCTCACTCAGCCTTACTAGCAGCTGGCTGAACTCATCAGGCTTTACATTCAGGTTCATAGGCATTCTCACAAAACGATAAAAGCATGAATAATATTTTTAATATGATTAATCGATAATAATTAAGAACACGGTATATCCAATTGCCCGAAGTTTTTAATTCAAAAAAAGGATGATGCCTACCATAAATACCGATAACGGCATTATGTGATAGACATCATTTTATTTTTTAAATGCTATCGTTAAATACGGATGAACATCGTTCCCGTTACATTAGTATTTATGATTTAACAACTGACTCAAGGAAGTCACAGATATCATCGTAATCTTTTTCACCACTAAAGCGGCCACGCTCTTTACCGCCGCTAAACACAATCACAACGGGAATGCCGGTAATGTGATATTGCGTTTTCAGGACGTCATTGTTATCGACATCGACATAGCCAGCCGCGAAAACATCTTTCAATTCTCCCCGCAGCACCTCCTCCAGCACCGGATGCAGCGCTTTGCAGTGCAGACAGCGTTCAGCACCAAACAGCACTAACGTTGGCTTATCGTGCTTATCCAACACGAGGGGGCGGAAGGTTTCCTGCGCGATCGGTTGGAACAGTTCGACATCAACGCTGAATACTTTTTTCCGTAAGGAAAGCTCTTCTTCGTCATCCGTGGCGACGCATAGCGCCACATCGCTGTAATACGGTAGAGTCCCTTCGACATCAATGACCGCTTTAGCCCCAAGCTGGCCAGCGCCAGGCACACGATAGGTCGTGTTATCGATCGGCGCGATCGGCACTTCTTCCGGCTTTGGCTCCTGGGGTACATAGTCGTACGGATAACGGTAAGCACGATAGATCATATTGGTCTTCGGCCCAGTTTCATTGTGGGTGTAGTACGGTGAGATCCACTCCCAGACAATCTCTTTATCTACTGTGACTTCAATAACACGCCCGTCAGATCCTTCATCAATCAATGTGTTACCGTTTGGCAGACGCTGGGCACTACTGACATACGGGCTATAAAATTTACTGGCATCGGTCGGGATCATATGCCCCAGATCTTTTGGCGTCACCTGCCAGATAATTTTCAGCGTCGTCGGATCAAATTCGATAACCCGACTGTAGTCGCGCAGCGCATTTTTCGCCCCCAGCTTCGATCCCGGATTCGGCAGGCCATAACCGCCCCAGCCGCCGTTATCAAACACCATCACATTGCCTTCGCCCGGCAAACCGCGTGGGATCATATGGAAATGGTGCTGGCCAATAATCCAGCCTAATTTTTTCAGTTCCGGCGTAGCGCTAAAGTCTGGCCCTATGCGCCATACGATTTTGCCGGTCTCTTTGTCGAGGATGGCCAGAATATTTGACTCACGGCAGTCAAAGATAATGTTGTCAGGCTTGAAACGCATGTCTCCCGCATCAAACCATTTGTTTGGCCCCAGGTAGCTCATACAGTTAATGTGCTGGTAGTCGCCGGTACCGCCATCGGAAGAACGCATATTGGGATCGCGGAACAGAACGTTCTTCGCCGCTTCATCAAAACCGAACTCGTCAAAATGGTCGCTAGCGCTCCATTCCCACAGAATATTGCCTTCCCAGTCCACCTCATACATCACGTCATCGAGCAGCTTTTTATCGGATATTGTGGGGTTGTGAATAGTTTTATGCGCCAGAATCAAAGTATTACCGCTGAGAGACTGTGCATCCATTCCTGGTACATAGTAGCCAACCGGATTGCCTTCACGCTGAAAATCATGGTGACTGCGCGACATCCAGCCCCGATCGCGTCCAGGATCATTAATCTCTTCAAATTTATTGAAACGCCAGACGACCTTCCCGTCATAGTCGATCTGCTGCAGATTGACGCCATCCTGCATACCGTAATCGGGGTGGCGGAAGCCAGAGGTTCCCATCACATAGCCGCCAGGCAGCAGCTTGGGTGGAAAAGCCTGCATATTCCAACGCCGAACCTCATTGCCGTTCATATCGAATAGCAGAACGCCATCATTGATAAGCGGCACAATCGTGTAACCGTTATAGCATTTATCCGGATCATAACGGGTGACACCATGAGGAAAAACAAGCGGTTGTCCCATAATATATCTCCTTAATGAATAACAATTTTTATCCCTGTCACATCTGGCATTCGTCGGGTGCAGTCAGGGGGATAATTTCGCTGTGGAGCAGCTTGCCGTTCTGGTAGCGCGCAAAGGCGGGCGTCGCGTTAAGCCCTAGCTGGCGGAACAATAAATCGTGCCGGGTAACGTCGAGACGCTGCACCCGGCCTTGCGATTGCAGGCGCTGCTCAATGGCTGGCAAATTGGACTGCTGCATGGCGTCATACGGATCCCAGAACAGAATCGACAAAACGCCGGAATCCGCGGACAGCAGGCCGGCAATTTCCTTCTGCTCCTGTAAATAATGTTCAACGCCGACGGCAGCGATAGCACCGTCGGCGGCTGCGGTCACCACCTGCCGTAACGGCGTATTGCGCAGATCGCCCACCGCATAAATACCGGGGCAGCTTGTCTCACAGCGCGGGTTGGTGGTCAGATAACCGTGGCTATCCCGGTCAATCCAGTCAGGAATGAATTCGCTTTGCGGAATCATGCCAATAAACAGAAAGATGCCTTCACTGGGGATCGTCGACAGCTCGCCGGTATGCACGTTTTCTAGCACCAGGCGTTCAACGTTTTCTCGCCCCTGAATATCATGCAGCGTACTGTTCCAGATAAACTCAATACGTGGGTTACAACGTGCTTTATCGACTGCAATCTGGTTACAGTCGAAGTGCCCCTGGTCATGAATGACAATCACCGTCACCTTACGGGCATAGCGCGTTAGCCAATCCGCCTCTTCAATCGCCTGATCGCCTGCGCCCAATACATGGATGGCTTTATCGCGGAAGAACTCACCATCGCAGGTTGCACAGTAGGCTACACCGCGCCCGACAAACTCCTGCTCAGCAGGAATGCCGGTGCTGCGCGGGCGAGTGCCGGTAGCCAGCACGATGCTGCGGCTGAATAAACTGCCACGCCGCCGCGTTACGACTTCAAATAAATCCCCCTCACAACGAATTTCACTGACCGTCGAGCGTAGCGTTTCCACTGAGGGAAAACTTTCCGCATGCTGCTTAAAGCGTCGCATTAACCCTTGGCCGCTCTCGCTAAGTACGCCCGGGTAGTTGCGAATTTCCGCCGTATCATTGATACGCCCCCCCGTATTCCCTTTTTCCACCAGCAGCGTTTTCAAGCCCGCTCGCCCGGTGTAAATCGCCGTACTCAAGCCACCGGGCCCTGCACCAATAATCAGCGTGTCATAAACTTCAGTCATTTTTTTCATCTCACAGAAATCATGAATACTTGATCTTTTTCTGCATGAGCAACGGGCTATCCAGCAGCAGGCGGATAACGCAGGCCAGCGTCAGCAACAGGCAGTAGAAAGAGAAGGCAAAGCTATAAAAAGGATCGATGGTCGGCAGCCATGGATAGTGTTGAGTCATCCCCTGGATTAAGGTCACCATCCCCATCATGAATACGCTATTCACCGGAATAATCGCAGTGAAGCAACTCGCCCCACCAAGCAGCAGCCAGCATCGCCGCAGGGCCGAGACTCTCGCCCGTTGACCAAGCCGTTCCGCTACTGGGCTAAACATCAAAATCGATGGCATGGGTGAGCCAGAAAGGGCGATATTCGTTACCGCAATTCCCGATGTCATCGCAAGTTCAGCCCCCCATCGAGAACGGAAGAATGCACAAGACGCCAGCCAATCGCATAGCGCAGTAATACATCCCCCCTCTTGCGCAAGATTAATCAGGCCATACAACAGCAACGTGGAAACGATGATGTCGGTCATTGAGTTAACGCCATCGAAAATCATCCCATGCAGCATCATGGTTTGGTTATCCAGCGTAATAATCTGCTGATAATCAAAGCTGCCGCAAAGCAGCCCGACGATAAGCCCGGCGGCAATTGCGAAATTTAAAGACAAAAAAAGGTTCTGGGTTCGAAAACCGCACGCCAACAGTACGCCAAGCGGCAACAGCATCCAGATACCGTTAATATCCGCGAACTGGTTAATATTCACTGCCTGTTGCAGGTTGGCGTGCTCTCCTGCTGGAACCAACATAAAGAGCACGATACTGACTACACCGGTTGCCAGGACAGACTTAAAACGATTTTTCAACAGTACGTTCAGCTGTCCAGGCTCGCTATTGGGTGTGTCATGCTGTGAAAACAGAGTCATTTGGGTGAGCTGTGAACATGGTGATAGCGCATCACCAAAGAACACCCCGCTCAGCATCGCCCCAGCCAATAATTCAGGGCGTACCGCCAGCAAAATTCCCGGAGGATAGAAAATCGGCACGACGGAGAAAAGTGCCGCAATTGGAGCGCAGGTTCCCATGGAAATCACCGCACTTGCGATAAACACAAACAGCACAAATGCGTGGCTACCCACACCAATATGCAGGCATAACCAGACAAAACCGCCGCCAATTTTGCCAGCCATTAATAGCGTAGTGAAAATACCAATTAACATAAATGCGATAATTAAGCGCGCATTGCCAAATGGCATTAACCCTCGCACTACCACATCCCAGTATCCCTTTTTATCTTTGCAAAGAAAGAAACCCAGCAATATCCCAATCATCGCTGAAAAAGTTAACGTCTTCATTGAAGAAAAATGGAATCCAACCGACAATATGACGCTGCCGGCCACATATATGAGTGTGGGAAATATCGAGGAGGCCCTCCCCCCGTAAAACAGAAGCAACTTACCTGACGTATTCATATTTATTTCCTTGAAATAAAAGTAACGAATCAGTCATTCAGCGCATATCAGGTTTGTTTCTACGTACAGGCTATCCACGCTACATCAGCGGCGCCATACCCACCGAATGCGGCCTCGTAGCGTAATAAGATTGTGGTCAGTAATAGTCATCCCCTTAATCAATACGGGAAGGCTATATAGCTATCTGCCTATACAATGATAGCCTCAGCACGAACATGTTTTTCAGGAATTTATTTTCATTTCTTATCATAAGATCCTTTAATAACACACGAAATGACACATTTATTTAAACTCCGTTACAGCAGGTGTCATCCGACAATAACCTAATTTCTGAACTGCC
>NZ_JAKCNS010000109.1 GCF_021440345.1 Kluyvera intermedia | reverse complement strand
AAGGGGTCGGTTCCGGCTGAGGGCGAAATGACACCCTAAGCGTTAGCTCTGTGTCGTTGCACGATGTCAGCGACGGTATTCTTGCTGATACCGAGCTCGCGTGCGATCCAGCGATAGCTGCGTCCCTCGGCCCTCATCGCAACCACCTTAGGCAAAAGTCGGTCTGATTTTGGTCGCACTCCGGCCTGACGACCAAGCCTCTTACCACGTGCCTTCGCAACAGCAAGGCCTGACTTGACCCGCTCGCTGATGAGATCCCGCTCAAACTCCGCAATGCCGGAAAGAAACGTCGCCAGCATTCGTCCATACGGCGACGAAAGATCGAACGCCATTCCATTCATGGCTATCACGGAAACCTTCCAGTTCTCCAGTTCACGTAGCGTATTGAGCAGATCGAGCGTCGAGCGCCCCCACCGGGAAAGCTCAGTGACCAGGATTGCATCAATTTGTCTGGACTGGGCAAGCGCCAGGACTTTCTTTCGCTCGGCCCGGTCGAGTTTAGTTCCTGAACCTGTTTCCTTAAATATTCCCACCACGTCGTAGCCGGCACGGCCGGCGAAGGCTCGCAGATCAAATTCCTGGCGTTCACAAGACTGATCCGCTGTTGAAACCCGGCAGTAAATGGCGGCACGATGTCCCAATTGAACCCTCCTGGATTTTTGTATCGGAACGCCCTGATTTATATGGGCTGGCTGTTGTCCAAAACAGACTATACTTCAAAAGGGACGAATTTGTATGTCACGACGCCATATTTTCACCGAACGGCAGCGAGCAGCGCTGTTCGATCTGCCCACGGACGAACTGTCGCTACTGAAGTTCTACACGCTGGGCGATGATGACCTGGAAAACATTAGGCAGCGCCGCAGACCGGAAAACAGGATTGGCTTTGCCCTGCAACTTTGTGCCTTACGATATCCGGGCCGTGCACTGGCTCCTGGTGAGATGATCCCGCGTGAAGTCCTTTCCTTCGTCGGTGCTCAGCTTGGAGTTCCGGCTGATGCGCTTCTCACTTATGCCACACGGCGCCAAACCCGTCAGCAGCACATGGACACGCTGCGCGAAATTTACGGCTACAAGACCTTCACGGGCCGTGGTGCCCGTGATCTGCGGGAGTGGACTTTCGGCCAGGCCGAAGATGCCAGATCAAACGAGGATCTTGCTCATCGTTTTATTGTGCGGTGTCGGGAAACTTCCACCATTCTGCCCGCAGTATCGACAATCGAGCGCTTGTGCGCGGATGCTCTGGTCGCCGCTGAGCGGCGGATTGAAACGCGGATTGCGGAAAATTTAACAGCGGATGTTCGCGATCACCTGGACAAACTTCTGAGTGAAATGCTCGCCGGCAATATCAGTCGTTTCATCTGGCTTCGCAACTTCGAGGTTGGTAACAACTCGGCTGCTGCTAACCGTTTGCTCGACAGGCTCGAATTTCTGCGTACCCTGAATATCAATCATAGTGCTTTGGCCAGCATACCTGCCCATCGCATTGCCCGGCTGCGTCGGCAGGGTGAACGCTACTTCACCGACGGTTTGCGTGACATCACTTCGGACCGCCGCTGGGCGATCCTTGCCGTCTGTGTTGTGGAGTGGGAAGCGGCGATTGCTGATGCCATAGTCGAAACCCATGACAGGATCGTAGGAAAAACCTGGCGGGAAGCGAAGCGCCAGCATGACGAAACAATTTCCGGCTCTAAAGCCACACTCACGGATACGATCCGTACCTTCACCGCGCTGGGAGCTTCGTTGCTTGAGGCCCGCAGTGACGGAACCCCGCTGGAGATGGCTGTCGCCAGTTCGGTTGCATGGGACCGGCTCGCTCAACTGGTAGCGACAGGGACTCAACTCAGCAACACGCTAGCCGATGAGCCTCTTGCATATGTCGGGCAGGGATACCATCGCTTTCGTCGTTATGCGCCCCGCATGTTGCGCTGTCTGAAGCTCGAAGCCGCGCCGGTCGCCGGACCATTGGTAGCAGCAGCTTTGTCGATCGGAGAGATGAAAGGTGTTGCATCGCCAGAAAGGCGTTTCCTGCGGCCCAGCTCCAAATGGAACCGTCATTTACGAGCTCAGGAAAAAGGAGATACCCGTCTTTGGGAAGTGGCGGTACTCTTTCACCTCCGGGATGCTTTTCGTTCCGGAGATGTCTGGCTCGCTCATTCGCGCCGCTATGGTGACCTCAAGCAGGTACTGGTGCCGATGATCGCGGCGCAGGAAAATGCAAAACTGGCCGTGCCTTCCAACCCACAGGATTGGCTGGCAGACAGAAAGGCGCGACTCACGATCGCTCTTAAGCGGCTGGCCCGGGCTGCCCGTAACGGCACTATTCCGCACGGTAGCATAGAAGATGGAACGTTGCGGATCGACAGGTTGACAGCAGACGTGCCGGATGGTGCCGAGGCACTCATACTGGATCTGTATCGCCGAATGCCGTCCGTTCGGATTACCGACATGCTGCTTGAAGTTGATGCAGCCCTTGGTTTCACAGATGCGTTTACCCATCTGAGAACCGGGGCTCCATGTCGCGACCGGATCGGTCTGCTCAACGTCCTGCTCGCTGAAGGGCTCAATCTGGGCCTGCGTAAGATGGCGGAAGCTACAAACACGCATGATTACTGGCAGCTCTCACGCCTTGCCCGCTGGCATGTTGAAAGCGAAGCCATGAACCAGGCATTGGCAATTGTGGTGGCCGCGCAGGGTAAACTGCCGATGTCACGCGTCTGGGGGATGGGCACGTCAGCATCGAGCGATGGTCAGTTTTTCCCGACAGCGCGGCATGGCGAAGCCATGAACATGGTCAATGCCAAATATGGTTCTGTTCCCGGCCTCAAAGCGTATACTCACGTAAGCGACCAGTTCGCGCCATTCGCTTGTCAGTCGATCCCGGCGACCGTGAGCGAGGCACCGTATATTCTCGATGGACTACTGATGAACGAGGTCGGTCGCCATGTTCGCGAACAGTATGCCGATACAGCAGGATTCACCGACCATTTGTTCGGAGCCAGTAGCCTGCTCGGCTACAATCTCGTTCTGCGAATCAGGGATCTGCCATCGAAGCGGTTGTACGTATTTAATCCCGATACGACCCCCAGGGAGTTACGCAAGTTGGTAGGTGGAAAAGCCCGGGAGGATCTTATCGTTGCGAACTGGCCTGATATTTTCCGTTGTGCCGCGACGATGACCGCTGGCAAAATCAGGCCCAGCCAACTCCTGCGCAAGCTCGCTTCTTACCCACGACAAAACAACCTTGCAGTTGCGCTTCGTGAAGTTGGTCGTATTGAACGGACCCTTTTCATTATTGAGTGGATCCTGGATACGGACATGCAGCGGCGTGCTCAGATCGGTCTTAACAAGGGAGAGGCCCACCATGCGCTCAAAAATGCGCTCCGTATCGGGAGGCAGGGGGAAATTCGCGATCGCACGACAGAGGGGCAGCACTACCGAATCGCTGGGCTCAATTTATTGACTGCGGTGATCATTTACTGGAATACCGTCCATCTTGGTCATGCCGTCACGGAGCGGCGGAACGAAGGGTTGGATGTTCCCCCTGAATTTCTTCCCCACATATCCCCATTGGGCTGGGCGCACATTCTACTGACTGGCGAATATCTTTGGCCCAAGGAACCGAAAGCTTAGGGTGTCATTTCGCCCTCAGCCGGAACCGACCCC
>NZ_JAKCNS010000011.1 GCF_021440345.1 Kluyvera intermedia | reverse complement strand
TATGAAGAATATACGTAACTTCTCCATCATTGCACATATCGATAACTGACACTCCGACAGCCTCCGCAAACCTCCGACAAATTCCCCGTAAGATCCCCACCAAATCAGCTCTCACAAAAACAATACTGTTTGCATGTACAGTCAACCTACGACATCATAAGTCACGGTTTTTGTGTCCACCAGTGCGTCCATATCCTATGATGGACACAGAACCTCCCGTTCTGATGGACACACGCAGAGACAAACCATGGCTATTTCAGATAGTTATCTAAAGTCGTGCCTCGGGCGCGAACGCGAAAAAGTAGAAGAGAAGGCAGACCGTGATGGTCTGTGGGTTCGTATATCCAAGAAAGGGGCGGTTACCTTCTTCTATCGTTTCCGCTTCCTGGGTAAGCAGGACAAAATGACGATCGGCAGTTACCCGGAGTTCGGGCTGAAAGCTGCGCGCGACGAAGTTGCGAAGTGGTCGGCTATTCTTGCCCGCGGCGAAAACCCACGCATCCGGCAAAGTCTCGACAAAGCCAAAATTAACAGCCAGTACACGTTTGAGGAACTCTTCCGCGAATGGTACTCCATGGTGTGCATCCAGAAAGAAACGGCTGAACAGATCAAGCGCACATTTGAGCTTCACGTATTTCCTAAGCTCGGTAGATACCAGGCGCATCAGCTTACGTTGCACAACTGGCTAACCGTTCTCGACCGGTTAGCGGAAGGGTATTCCGAGATCACCCGGCGGGTAATAAGCAATGGTCGGCAATGCTATTCGTGGGCTGTGAAACGCCAGCTGCTGGAGGTTAACCCACTGGCAGAATTATCCGGGCGGGATTTTGGCATTCAGAAGAAAATGGGTGAACGAACGCTGGACCGTAAGGAGATGGCACTTGTCTGGAGAGCTATCGAAGATTCCCGACTGATTGAGCGGAACAAAATTCTCTTTAAATTATGCCTCGTGTGGGCATGCAGGGTTGGAGAACTCCGTAAGGCCGAAGTTTCGCACTTTGATTTTGAGGAAGGGGTCTGGACCGTACCGTGGGAAAACCACAAAACAGGCCGGAAAACTAAAAAGCCGATTGTTCGCCCGATCATTCCTGAAATGCTCCCGATGTTAAAACGGGTTATTGAGCTGGCTCCCGGTCGTTTTATCTTCTCGAGCCATGAAGATAAGCCGATGAGTGAATGCTTCCACATGAGCATCAGCAGTAACCTGGTGAAATTCATGCTCAAGGCATATGACGAACAGATCCCGCACTTCACTGTTCATGACCTACGCCGAACGGCGAGAACGAATTTTTCCGAACTGACAGAGCCGCATATCGCCGAGATAATGCTCGGCCATAAACTGCCTGGTGTGTGGTCGGTGTACGATAAGCACACCTACATCGAAGAAATGAGAGAAGCGTATGGCAGGTGGTGGGCCCGATTGATGAGCATCATCGAGCCCGATGTTCTGGAATTCACGCCGCGTCAGACCGGATAAGTCGCCCTTTAACGTCACGGGGTAGGTTCAGGTGTGTCATTGGGCGGCGAACAGGACGGGCCATTTCCCGGCACTGCCATTCTTCAACTTTGGTTTTTAGCCACTTGTTGGATCCGCCCATGTAGGAGCAGTCCGGCTCCGGGAATGGGTTTCCATTACCTGGGCGCTTCCGGTAGCGATCCAGTGTTCTCGACGAAATGCATAGCTGCTCGCAAATTTCTCGGGTGCTCATCAATTTGAAGTCTTCAGTATTTCTGCTCATCGTTTTCCCCAGTGGCCATACTCGGGCCATTTTTTTTCAAATTAGCTATCAAGATACCTGGCCTGGCAGCGCACGTAGCCGGCGCATACCCGTCATCGCCGTAGCGACATAGCTGCGACTGCGATTGACCACTTCCACCCAAACCTTCACGCCCGATACCCGGACTGTGTACGTCTCTTTCATCTTGCTGCGCCCATAGTCGCCGTAACGCTGGTGGTGTGTTGCCAGCGCGATCTCGCATGCCTGACGCGCAATAGGTGATTGCTTGTTGCCGCGGTTAATTAGCTTCATGCTGAACCCCTTGCTTGTTTGGGTGCCGGCTCGTTTGAGGATTTTTCCGCATACCATTGGCTCATTGCTAATCTGTTTGCACCGCCATCGATCCCCCTCTTTACGCGAGTTAGCATTCCTTGAGAGATCATTTCTCTAACGATGTAACGAGCGGCCCTGTCTGTTACACATAGCGCCTCGCTAATGTCTACGAGTCGGCACTGCTGGTGTTTGAGCAGATAATTAGCGACGGCTGTTTGTCTTTCTGCTTTATTGGTCATATTGGTATCCGGCCCCATACGGGGCCGACCTCCGTTAGCCAACGTATTCCGGTTTCATGTCGTCGAGGGTTACGCGGAACTGCTCAAACAGTTCGTCGCCCAGGTGACGGCGCGCAGCGTTGAGTGTTGCTTCTGCCTTCGTGAACAATTCGGCCGCATCCGGTTCGCCGGCGTTCGGCAGGGAGTTAATGGTCGCTTCTACTTTGTTGCGAGCGTTAACCCGGTGATAACGCTGCGTTGCCTTGTTCTTGAGTTCGGTGTACAGCGCTGAGCCCAGAGTCGCTTTAGCCTGGTTAATGTCTTCACCGACTGCTTTTGCCGCATCCACATCTTCGGCTGCATCAATCCGGGCGCGGAATTCATCAGCAATAGAGCCAGCACCCGAATCTGATTCCTGTGTGCTGCTGGTTTGGGTGCTGGCCTCGTGGGTAATTTCCTGCACACTCATTCGTTGTACTGGTTCAGGGTTAATAACGCGCTCTGAGCGATCATCCAGTTCATCCGGGGTATACACACCGAGAATCACGTCCGGACAAAATAGGCGAGCCCAACGCTTAACAGCGAGGTACGCCAGCTGCTGGCGTGGATCATCGGCCCAAAGTGTAGAGTTACGAACTCGAGCCTGAGCCAGAAGCAGGTCAAGTTCGCGCGGCGTTTCTTCACCTTTGAGGCGGGCCCGGATAATAATTCCGACGCCAATTTCATCAGCCATACCCCAACCCGGAACACGGTATTCGCCTTTGTCGCTTTTACGGATGTTGAATTTGCCGATGACGTTTTCCCATGGCCCGTACCATTCGTATTCAAAACGTGTTGCCAGAACGCCACTGCGCGAAATTACGGCGTTTACAAGTTGCGCCTCATAGCCCAGAACCCCATTAATCAGGTGCGTTTTCTGCGCTACTGCAAACGGGTTCATCTGCCACTGTGATGCTTGCATGGCGACGGCCATACAGTCAGCCTGGTTCCCCTGCAAATGACGCGGAACGGTTGCCGCTCCCTGTGCCATGATGCTGGCGAATGCGCTGATGGCGTTCAGATATTGGGAATCGAAAAGCGCGATATTTGAGTTAACGACAGTGTTTTGATCCGCTACGGTTACGTTGTTATTTTCCATCATCATTCCCCTTATGCCAGGCGCAGTGCTTCAAGGCGGCGCATGTCAAAATCGTTCAGTTCGTCGGTGTAGTCGGCGGTGATTGGCGCTGGCCACTCGCCAGTATCAAAGCCGGTTGCAATGGCGCGCATCGCCTTGCGGTACTCCAGCATGCCCAGTTCCAGCAGCTCGACAGATGCCTCGATAATGGCGATCCAGTGGTAGTTCTCGTCTTTGTTGACGAAAATCCAGAAGAACTGGTCAAGTGCTGCCGTCTCGCAGTACATCGCTGCGCTGAGGTGATAATCGCGGTCGATGATCTCCCGGTGTAACTTGGCGCGCAGGCCTTCCTGCTTGATGTTCCACATGCTGATGGTTTTCAGGTCGGCACCGATGCGCACACCATCCAGGTCGATTTCCAGATCCGGACGCACACGGACTTCCAGCCCAGTTTCGTCGTCGAACCCGAAATAACTCACCTCAACAGCGCGGCTCGGGTGCGTCAGTAGCTTGCCGGCAGTCGGGTGCTGGAGCAGGGCTTTCTGAATATTCAGTGCGGTGCTCAGCTGCTGGCGGGTTACCAGAACTTTGCCTTCCGGGTTTTCGCGCCAGGCATCCAGCAGTTCGTCGGCAAATACAGCGTCAGGATTGACAGCCTTCACGGCCTGAATCAGATCGGCTTTCGTGCCGGAGACTTTCAACGGCTGAGGCTTCTGCGCTTCCTGTGCAACCAGGTCAGGGTTAATCACCGCCAGCTGCTCGAGCAGAGCGTCACGACTGCCGCTGGTTTTCACCTGCTGCGGTAGGGTGGCGTTGTACTCTTTGATACAGGCTTTCATTTTGGCCGCGGTGGCTTTTTGCCCCTCTTCAACACGTTGGAACTCAGCAGGCAGCGCCATGTAGCTTTGCCCGGTTTCTTCCAGCGCTGCCCCCAGCGGTACCTGCGGCGGCAGGGTGGCGTTGTACTCTTCCAGCAGTGCTTTGATATCGTCGGCTGACAGCAGCGCTGGCAGACTGGCGTTATGCTCATCGATAAACGCGCGGATTGTTGCCGTTGTAGTGAATGCACCTTCTGGAATAACCGGTTCAACGCTGAATTCGGCATCCAGTTGTTCAGGTTGCAGCGCCAGCGCATGCACAAGATTGCCCATATCCAGAACCGGAGAGCGTTCTTTCGTGATGGTCTTCTCGACGTGGCGAGCGTTGAAGTACATCAGGGACACGCGGGCATCTTTAACCTGTGTTGAGCTGATACCGTTCGCCGCGTGGTAAACCTCGTTTGGCAGACCTTCATAACGACCTGGCTCGAAGAAAGCAGGGTATTCGGCAACCGGCTCTGGCTGATTACCTTCTGGTTCGTCCTGATTCACTTCTGGGCTGTTTTGATGCGCATTTTGGTCTTCCTGATGCACAGAACCGTCATTTTGATTCACGTTTTCCGGTTTTTGGTTAACATCTGCCGCTTCATGGTTCGCTAGGCTCGGTGCCGCGGCGGCCAGAATTTCCGCGTTGCTGCCTTCAGGTTCACGCGCATCAGCTTCTTCTTTCAAATCCGCTTCCATTGCTGCGTAGGTAGCATCGCCAACAACGGGCCCGCATTCCGAACAGTGGCCGCCACCGACAGCGCCGCAACCAGTACACACGATTTCCGCTACGGTATCTGTCTGCTGATCATCTTCCACAGCACCTTCGCCTGCTGATACCGCATGGTTAGTTTCGCCTTCGGCGCGCTCAGTCTCTTCCATCTGCTCATCGCTGGTGGTTTCCTCGGGTTGTTTTGCTGGGGCGTTCATCAGGCCATCGATGGAGAACATGCCGTTCCCCATGCTGGCGATTTGTGGCTGTTTGGTTTGTGTCAGGTCTTCGTGAACCCATTGGGGATCTGTTGGGTCGCTGATACCCGGCACAAACTCACCGCGACCGGCTGCTAGACGTTTGCTGACTTCATCGAAAGAAATCGCTTCATCATTAGCTACGGGGGCAATTTGCGCAGTAGCTACGGTTTCTGCTGTTGGCGCATCATGTTTAGACTCAGTCAAATTGGCATTGATGTAAGTCTGCAGGCTGACCGGGAAGTGGTGAACGTTCTCTGCGGCGCCGCGGATAAGTGCGAAGATAGCGGCGCGCGAATAGTCCAGGATGCCAGCACATTTGCGTAGGGCGGCGGACCACTCTTTGAATGGGCTTTCTTTCTTGCTGACGATCTCTTTAGCCCGGCGATGAATTGAACCCGGAATATTGTAGATGTCGAAATCCATTGGCAAAGTGGCCAGTGCGATCTCTTCGTCCAGCGTATTCAGGGTATGTTCGTAATCGGGGTTGCGGTCTGTCTTATTGCCGCCGCCAGCATTGGTTCCGGTATCGGTGCGCTGGATTTTCGCCACACGGTTTCCCTTTTGCCACTCTTTGACCAGCAGGCCGCGATCGATGTATTCGGTACTAACCCACGCTTTAACGAACTGAATAAAGTGGTTCAGTTCATGGCGCTGTATCTGCGGGAATACTTTTTTCACCGCGTCGGTCAGCTTCCAGAGTGTTGGCATATCGTAGGCTTTAACTTCCGGCGCGTTTTCTACAGCCATCAGCAGGTTCTGAACATAGGTGTTATCCATATCCATTTCTAACGCTGAAAGTTCTTTACGGCGTGGGATGCTGATGTGGTAAACATGGCCTGTTTCGGCGCACAGCTGCGCCAGCAACTGAATACGGAAAGGCATGGTGACCAGCTGGAATTCGGCGTTCTCGTCGTTGGAGAATTCAACCTTGCGGTCACCGTTCTCTTCGCCCATCAGCTCAGTGGTTAAATCGTTGTCTGCAACGTCTTCCTGGTGGAAAGTGTCCTGCGGCGCCGCGCCGGGTTTCAGCTGCCAGGTGCGCAGGTCTTCGGCCAGTTCGTAGCGTTCGCACCAGGTATAATCAACCACACCTTCTTCCGGCAGGTCGTTAAACACAGGGAAGTCAGTACGGATTGGCTTCTGGTAATCCTTGCCGCGACCGGTCTCAATTCCGGCATCTTCCAGATCAACATCGAGCTGAAGATTAGCGCGAGCTTCTGATTTCGCACTGCGCCAAATCACTGCATCTTTCTTGCCGGATTTCTGAGTGGCCTTAACCACATTAAAGAATTCCATGTGAGATCCTCTTTTTTGGGTGTTAGAATCCCCGGGCCATTGGTGGCGCCCATTGGGTGTTCATTGGTTTTTTGTAAAATTTCCGGTGTAACTTTGGTCGGTGGCACCGGACGTACTGGCCCGCTTCGGCGGGTTTTTACGTTATGACTCGTGGGCCATCTGGTCGTATGAAGAACACTGCACACAGCAGTAATCGCGTTCTTCGTGCTTCAGTTGCGCGCCGTGGATCAACGTCAGTGTGTTCTTTACTTCTTTTCCCTGCTCAATTGGCTTTCCGCAGTGGCGGTAAGCGCATTTCTTCTTTTGCATATCTCCCCCTAAAAAGACCTTGATGCTGGAATTTCATCAGCCGGGATAACCGCGTCTACCGGATAACATTCACCAGAAACATGTTGTTCAACTGCTGCGATTTCACATTGTTGCTGGTTGTCGTACACCCCGATAACCACATCCTGAAAGCTGCCATTCGTCATGCCGACGGTCAGCACTAAAGCAAACAGAGTCCCCATCAGTGCGTCCCCGCCGGTACAAGGGAAGGGTCAATGGTGCGTGAAGAATAAGTGCGGCGGATATTGCGCAGGTTTCCCTGCGGTTCGTGCCAGTACAGACCTTCGCGGTAATCAAAAGAAACCAGCCATGCTGCGCCGGTGCGCTGGCTGCGCATTGCCACTGCGCGACCGCTGTTTGGTATTACTGGATTAGCTTTCATCTCAACCCCCTTAAGTAGTGCCTGGTTTGATAACCCACTCAGGCTGCGTGGGTTCCTGCTATTCCCCAATAGAAAGGAATCGGTTAATGTTTAATCCCCCAATAGTGAAGAGGAATTAAACATGTGTGACTCAATCCAGATGAAACTCGCCTGCCCGGATTGCGGCTGCGAACTCATCAAGCGACCCGATGATTTTGATTTTGAGAACAACTTCGTCGGGGCATCCTGCGCCGATTGCGGCAGGGAAATCACAAAGGACGATGCAATTCAGCAGGGCAAGGATGTTGTTACAAAACAGCTCAATGCCATGCTGGGTAACGCATTCAAAGGAACGGGTTTCAAATTTAAATAGGTCAATAAGTTCACCCAATTGCCTTACTGCTTCGCTGGCGTCAATTCTGATGGGCGCCACTTTTACGTTGCTCATCTCACTCCCTCTCGTTTGCCCTTGTCGCCAGGCTGGCGGAACGTTGTTGAACCTTATGCGCTTAGTGTTTCGCGATGAGGTGATAATAGCAATGGCTATCAGTCATATCAATACGTATTGCTATTTAATGAATGCAATTGCTATTAAAATGTTGATAGCGAAAGGAATTTATTTTTAATGCGGTCGCATGTTATGCTCAAAAAAACATCAAGACGGGGTGGCTGAATGGAATTAAATGAAGAAAGAGTGAACATGATGGCTCATGCCGCAGGGCGGGCGGTAATGGAGTTAGCGCTGGCGGATTTACCTGTTACTCAGCAGACCATCATTGACAAGCTAGAGCAATATCGCAAAGAAACTGGGAATGTTATCGGAAAGGGCGTGAACAGGGATGCGGCAGAGATAGTGAGAAATGGCAGTAAGGCTGTTAAATAGGCAGTAAAAACCCGGCGTGATGGCCGGGTTAAAAGATAAGAGTTAAGACTCTAATAATATTTTCTTGGCAAACTCTATTGTATCTTTATGATTTGATGCAGGAATATGGTTTATCTTCTTAGCGTCCATTGTTTTCTTTATAGTATCTATAACCTTTTTTTGACCTGTAGTGGGAGATTCTGGTACTTCAATGGTAAAAAGAATATCTTCAATCTTCAGTAGATTTTCTTCGGCAGCTCTAGTGATCCTCATGACCCAAGTGTCGCTATGTTCCATCATTTTCCCAGGTTCAGTCTGAGTGAATGCTATAGGCTTAATCGCGCATTGAATCTCATTTTGCCTTTTTGCTACTAAAGGCATTGAGAATTTTGCATAAAACCCATCAATAGACTCCTGCTTAAAAATATTTCTTAAACCATCAATTCTATCAATACTTCGTTTGAGCTCTCTTGCAAGCACATCCTCACGACGTTCTTTGGTGTAATCGGAGTGATTAACATATTTATTGTAAATACGTGTCAAATCTTCCTTTGGATTTTCACTGAGAACAACCCTTGTCGTGCTGAACTGAAAAATAGATTCTTTTTTCGAAGTAAAATATCTAAAGAATTGAGCAAGTTGCTGATGTCCAGAAATCTGTGAAGCTTGGGCTTTTGCGAATTGCAACTCTCGTTGAATGGTGTCTTTTGCTACAGGGAAAATACAATCATCGTGGAAAAAGCTTTTTACACGAGAATCATTTCTCTTAGTTATCTGAAAATCAAAGTAATTTTCTTTTGGCGCGCAGATGACTACGCCTATGTTCGCAAACTCTTCAGTTTCCGCATAGGGCGCATACCTAACAATGCTGTAAAGGCATGGGGTTGTCATGCTATCTCGCTCCAAAATTCATCACGGTCGCCTTTATCTAAGGTGTCGCAAACAAAAGGTAAAAACTCATCATCAACGATCCACTCATCTGGAATTTCTTCAAGAATAGCAGGAAGCTTAACTAAGCTATCGACGACCTTCTGACGATACTCAAGGCGATCTACTAAGTCATACTCCCACTTGCGATTACCAGGGCCGTAGACATGAACTAAAAAATCATCAGGATCAGCATTTTCATCAAAGGATAGATTATGGTCAATTAGATAATACTTATCGTTGCCAACATCATAAAGAATATTGACGTTCCCACCTTTACTGGTAAGCGTTCTATCGGCATTGATTACCCATCTATCAAAGACATAGATTAACTTCTGTTGCTCTATAGGTACGATGGACTCATTCCTTGACTGAGAGAACGTCAGTGCTACCGCACCTTCGATGTAAAGTGACGCAAAGGCGTGGCCGGTACAAATGTCACGTTGAAGGTCAGGTGAGTACTCAACAAGATCTTCCGGCACGAATACGATTTTAAAGTCAGGCAAAGCAAGGCCTAAATCGTTAGCCAGGCAACCAGAAATGAACTCAGCCAAGAGATTTTTAGGTGGCATCGATGGCTTCGATTTCAAAACATACAATTGGCCATCATCACATTTGCAAAGATATGGTTGTGTAGAGCCTTCATTAATGCGACGAATTATTTCAACGACATTAGGGATTGCATCATTGTTGCCTGCTTCGCGCTCCATCACTAATCCTTGCCTATTCGTGGTTGCTTAACTGATGCATTTCAAATGCCGGGCCCGCTAGGACAGCGCCTGAAGCAAAGTCATGCCAAATCTCAACATCGATTTTTGTTAGATACCTCAATCGTTCCCGCTGCATCATCTCAATCCTCAGATGAACGAATTCGGCCCTTCATGTACTTCTCGTACATAGCATCCAGCTCTTTCAGGCGGATGGAGAAAAAACCATTTCCTGCGGTGATTCAGGCAACTTCTTACCCATGCTTCCTGTACGTCTGCGGCATGCTACCAATCACCTTCCCGAAGACGAAAATCTTGTTCATCTCTTCCTTCTCAATTGGCTCCCACGGGCGATAGGTCTGGTTGTCTGAGATTACCAGTAGTTTGTCTTTCATCTTCTGAAGTCGCTTAACATGAGCTGTTTCGTCGTACAGGAATGCGTAAATGCCATCTCCATCGAAATGCTGAATGCTAATGTCGACGAAAAGAAGATCACCTGGTTCAATTGTTCCGGACATGCTGTCACCGCGAACGTTGATAATACGGATCTGCTCTTGTTTACGCCCGTTGAACATCTGGCGCGCATCTTCAACTGAGTATTCCACGGAGCGTAACACCTCCACGAACTCACTATTAATGACTCCGGGGCCAGCGCTGACTGTAAGGTCGAGGACGTCAACACGGAAAATGTTTGGATCGGCTTTTATAGGAGCAATGGAAGCTGGTTGTTGACCGTCAGATCTCATTGGCCCAATACCTGTAGACAACCACTCAGTTCTCACACCGAGCGCATTCGCAATTTCTACAATCTTAGTCGAACCGCGAGCGTTACCGCTCGTTAGTCTCCAGATGGTTGGCTGAGCAACTCCTGACGCCTTCGCAAGAGCGCCCTGAGACATCCCGGACTGTTCCATTGCCTGATTCAGGCGTTCAGCAAGAGTTTCTTTTTTCATGGTTTTTAATTTATACGCTTGCGTATTGATGGTCAAAACACGTTTTGCTATTGCCTTGATTAATACGCATTGCTATCATTGTCTCGTTCAATACTTTTAGGAATTGAAAATGACCAACAAAATAATCCAACGCGCCATTGATATTGCCGGCAGTCAAAAAAAGCTTGCAGACCTCTGCGGTGTAGCTCAGCCAACTGTTTGGCGATGGCTCCATGGAGGCGGCATTGATGCGCGATACGTTATGAAAATCGTGTCAGCAACAAACGGGAAGGTTAAGCCAGCTGATATTCGTCCAGATCTCGCATTGTTGCTTGGTTCAAACAACCGCTAATTCTAACCACGAAAGGGAAAGCACTATGCAATCACTTACGTACCAACAAAATACCGGATTCCATTCGTCCGCGATGATAAATCGTGCTCAACAAGAGCATGGCGATAAACATGATGCCATTCGTGACGCGGTCCGCTCCTGGGCGGGCGCAGATGGTCAGGACGTAGTTACGGCTCTGATCATCGAAGAGTACCAGGCGCAGGGTGGTGATGACATCACTTTCCCTGATGATCTCTGCCGGAAACGCCAGAAGCTCTTTCGCTTCCTGGACAACCAATTCAACAGCGAGCGGTATCGCGAGAACGTCCGCCAGCTAACCCCGGCAATCCTCGCGGTTCTGCCGATTGAGTTTCGCAATCGCCTGCTGCCAGAGGACAACATCATGGCTCGCCTGGCGCGTATGGAGAAAGAAACCAGTGAAGCAAAGATTGCCGTCGCGCTGGATGCGCCACGGCATCAGAAGCTGAAAGAGTTGAGCGAGGGGATCGTGGAGATGTATCGCGTTGACCCTGGGTTAACTGGTCCGCTGATGGAGATGGTGCAGATGATGCTGGGGGCTATATGACCGGTTCAAAAATGGCGAAAGCCGCGGTGCGCGAACACCAACGGCTTTCTGGTGCAATTCATTGCGAAATCATTGCGGGGTAAGTATGCCTAACAACAAATTGTTTTGCCAGCGTGTCGGACCGCGACTGGATAAATCTTCCCTTAATTATTCTTCAGGAGGACTTAATGGCCGGAGACTGGATAAAGATGCGTACATCACTGGTCACCAGCCCGAAGGTGAACGGAATTGCGCGAATACTGGAGCGTTCACCGGAGGTGGGAAAAATGTTCACACTTTCGCATAACACCACGTTATCAGACGTTGTAACGCGTAACGTAACCCGTAACGTTACGGTGTCGTTACTAGTAACGTTTTGGTCTGCGGCAAATGAACACTCGCGTAACGGTGTATTTGAAAATGCAGACCTGTCTGATATCGATGATATTGTCGGAGTACCCGGTTTTGGGGCTGCATTATCAACCGTAGGCTGGGCCATTTATGATGCGGAGAATAACTGCGTCATTCTTCCAAACTTCAATGAATACAATACGTCAGGTGATATGCGCTCAGCTACGGCCAAGACAAATGCGCAGCGCCAGAAGGAGTTTCGTGAACGGAAAAAACTCCAGGAAAGTAACGTAACGAGTAACGTTACTAATAACGTAACGCGTAACCACAGAGAAGAGAAGAGAAGAGAAGATCTAAACCCAGAGAGAGAACGCGCGGGCGGAAGTCATTCTGGGGATGATATTTCTGGAAATCACCCACCTCTGCCAGTTATCCCTCCCAAACCTCAGAACGAGGATTTTGGGCCCGGTCTGGATTTTGGCCCATTGGGTAAATTTCCGATCACTGACTCATGGACCCCGTCTCCAGACTTCGTGCGTCAGGCTGCGCTCTGGGGTAAGAACGTCGGCACTGAGCCGGGTTACACCGCTGAAGAACTTCATCAATTCCGTGATTACTGGATACCTGACGGCAAGGTTAAACACCAGTTGGCTTGGGAGCAGACCTTTGCCAACAGTCTGTTGCAATCGCGTGGTCACGGCCAAAGGACCGTCCATGTTGGACAGCGAGATCCCAATCGCATTTCTGAGCCAGATAAAACCATCCCAACCGGATTCAGGGGGTAACGGTGAAAAACATTGTTAATTCCGGCAGTGCTCTTGAGCGCCTGAAAAAACTCATACCGCCAGGCGTTCAGCCTAAGTTCACCAGCGCAGCAGAGCTTCTGGCGTGGCAACGGGAAGAAGGCCTGAAACATTGCGAAGAGCTGGGCAAGCGGAATCAGAAAGCGCGCACAGAGAAAATCTTCGGTCGATCTGGTATCCAGAGCCTGCATCGCAGCTGCACGTTCGCCAACTACGAAGTATCCAGCGAGCAACAGCGCAAGGCCTACACCATGGCGAAAAGCTACGCGCAGAACTTCGGGACCGGCTTTGCAAGTTTCGTGTTCAGCGGCGGTCCGGGCACTGGCAAAAACCATCTTGCTGCGGCTATCGGAAACCATCTCCTGGCTGCTGGCCATTCAGTTCTGGTTGTCACCATTCCGGATCTGATGCTCCGGGTTCGCGAGTGCTACGACGGCGGCCAGTCGGAAGCCTCTCTGTTGGATGACCTCTGCAAAGTTGAGTTGCTGGTGCTGGATGAGGTCGGTATTCAACGCGGCAGCAGTGGCGAAAAGGTCATTCTGAATCAGGTTATCGATCGCCGGTTGTCGTCGATGAAGCCTGTTGGCGTACTGACGAACCTGAATCATGCAGGGCTTCATGATGCACTGGGGCTTCGAATTATCGACCGCTTAACCATGGATAACGGCATCTGGGTGAACTTTGACTGGGCCAGTTACCGCAAGAACGTATCGCATCTGAGGGCAGTGAAATGAGCATGACTAGCAGAGAACAATTTGAAGCGTGGCTGCAACCTTACTGGAGCCGTTCGACTTTTACCGATGATGATGGTGAAGAGCAGTATCGGGATGAATTGGTTCAGGGCGCATGGATGGGATGGAAAGCAGCATCCAAAGCATCAGAGCAGCAACCATCTGAATCCCGTCGCGAGTTCACAGCAGCAAACGCGACTATTCACAATCTGGAGCTGAAGGTGGTGCAGGCGGTCGCGGAGAATGCGGGGCTGAAAGAACTCATCGAACAGCATGCTGGCTCTATCGCTGTATGCCCCAACTGCTCTCACGAAGAGCCAAGCGAAACTGACGATATCGTTGCGCTATATCGCTCACTGGAAACCCCGGCAACAGACGCGTACCTGGCTGACGCAGAAGCGCGTGGCGTAGATAAATTTGCAACTGAACTCGGTCATGTTTATCAGCAACTTCGACCGGGTAGCAATCACACTCACGCAATTAAATCAGCTGTATTTCGTGCTGTTGAGTTCGCCGCCCAGTTACGCCAAGGAGCCGAGCATGACTAACCAGCCAATGACAAATCGCGAACTAGTCGATGCGGCCATTGAGCTTGCCGGTGAATTTTACGCGATGCAGGGCTACTCGCACCGCCCAGGATTTAAGTACTGGGAATCACCGCACCCGCAAGAGCAGCTCGTTTTTAAAATGGCCTGCCACGCATTTGAAATTATTCGCGGCTCTGACGTTATGGACGCTATTGCTGACTTGGAGGACGAGGAATGAACGATATCACCGCACTGGCGCTGCTCGTCAGCAAAGCAAAAGCGTCCGCATTCACAATGGAATATATCTCTCAATTTGAGGCCAGCGATATTGATTCTGATGATGTCGATTTGCGATTCGAAGTCGATGGAGTAGAAACCGGCACAAACGTTTCTATCGTTGATGAGTGTGGACAGGCCGCGCGGATGATTCGGACTCTGGTAGAGGCGCTGGAAGCTGAGCAGCATAAAAGCGCTAAGCAAGGCCGCCATGCCTGCGAACTTTTCGACGAGGTGAAACAGCTGCAGGAACAACTGAGAACTGTCGAGTTATCGAATAGCGTGCTGGAGTCCCGCACAGTCACCGTGAAGCTTCCTGAGTTACACGTGGGGGTTGTTCAAAGTGGGCATGCGGTAATGGTGCCATACCCAGCAGGACACTGGTTTAACAAAACGGCGATTTTTGAAATGCTCGACGCCGCTGGCATCCAGGTTATCGAAGGAGAAGGATGATGATTGCAACAATCGGAACAATTCTGGTCTGGGCGTTAATCGGCATTGCGGGAATAGGCGTTGCTGTGTGCACCGTTGTCGGCTTCATGTTTCTCACTGGATATAAGCGCTAAGGAGCGTAAACAGAATGACTAAATCATCAGATGTGCATGACCTGTTAACTGCCTACCAGAAACAGGCGCGGAAAGTACCTGCAAAGGGTGTTTACGCCTCAAAACAGCGACGTGATGAAGTACAGGCGGCGCACACACGAAAGGTGTTGCGTCAGCGCAAGCGGTCGGTTGGGAAGTCCAATAAATTAGGGTGTCGTCGTCGGGCTGAAGTGCTGACGGCGATGATTTGCGAAATGAACTTTTGGGCGCTTGTGTGCCGCTCTAACCGTAAGCAGAAGCGTGCAGCATGAATATCAACTTAACAGACCCAGCTAACCATCCTGCAAACAAACCGCTTACCGCTGAGCGGCTTATCCGCCTCATCGCAGAGCTGAAACGCTCCCTCCAGTACCAGAACGGCGGCGACATGGCATACGTCATCGCTGATGCGATTAAAGGGCTGGAAGAGCTGCTGGTGAGTCGCAAAGGTGACGAGCCAACTGATGACGAACGAATTATGGAGATTGAGGGCATTACACCTCCAGCGCCCTGCACGATACCAACACAGTCATCTAATGATGTTAACGATGCCGCATGGAAGTTACACGACATGCTGACAGAGCATGGTCCACTTAATGGATACCAGTTCAATAATTTGAAGGTGTGCTTCTACGAGGCATTGAAGGTGGCCATGCGCAACTCTCCGGTAACTCCGGATGGTTGGCAGTTGGTTCCAAAAGAGCCAACGGAGGCTATGAATAAAGCAGGATGGGCAGCAATGAACGAACATGATGCCATTAACCCGACATACAGGGCTATGCTCGCAGCAGCACCGCAGCAGGACGTGAGGTTAGCATTGGAAATCGGCATGTCCCGTTACGCAGGTGCTATGCAAAAGCTCGTAGACTCTGGTGATTGATATAACCTGCCATACAAGCGATATGTGAATTCCCATATCGACAATATAACCCGCTACGGCGGGTTTTCTTTTTCGCTTCATCGATCCCTGCTACGATTCACTTACTTTTACTGATGGGAATAGGGATATGAAGAAAGTTCTTGTTGTTTTATTGGTGTCACTTTTTTCACTGACAGCAACGGCAGCAAACAAGCCATGCTCAGGTAAGAAAGGCGGAATATCGCATTGTTCGGGTGAAAAATTTGTTTGTAATGATGGCTCTATCAGCAAGTCCAAGAAGGTTTGCCAGAAATAGTTATCAATAAATAGCACTCACCATCAAGATTAAACCCGCTACGGCGGGTTTTTTCTTGCATTGATTTTCCATTATCACCTGTACATAATGTCAGTGTCAGCCTGAACAACTGACAGCCTTATGCGCCACGGAGAGTACCATGGCGCACGAACTACAACTCATTAAGCAATCATCAGGAATCCTGATCCCCGCTACGCCGGAGACCAGCGATATTCTGCAATCAAAAATCAAACTCGGCGCCGTGCTGGTAGCCGAATTTCGTCAGGTGAGGAATCCCGCATTCCATCGCCGTTTCTTTGCGCTCCTGAATCTCGGGTTTGAATACTGGGAACCTACTGGCGGGGCGATCTCCTCCAACGAACGCAAGCTGGTAACCGGGTACGCTAAATTCCTTGCCTCATTCGCGGGAAGCGAAGCAGCACTCCTGGATGCTGCCGAGCAATATCTGGACCGCATCGCCGATAAGCGCGCCGGTAGCATCAGCATCTGCAAATCCTATGATGCTTATCGCGCCTGGGTGATCGTCGAGTCTGGTCACTATGACGCTATTCAGCTTCCTGACGGAACACTTCGCAAACATCCCCGCAGTATTGCCTTCGCTAACATGGACGAAACCGAGTTCCAGCAACTGTACAAAGCCGCGCTCGATGTTCTGTGGCGCTGGGTATTGTCCCGGGCATTCAAGACTCAGCGAGAAGCGGAAAACGCCGCATCGCAGCTCATGAGCTTTGCGGGGTGATGGCGATGAAATATTCCTGGTTCCACCATCACGAATGCACCACCGAACAGGCCGACGAACTGGTGGACAACTACCGACGCCGTGGCGTGAAGGTCGAGCGTAGCCTGAACTGTGACAACATCACCTGGACTATCAGCGCGCAGTTGCCGGAAGGCGATAAAGCGCCGCGCCCGAGCCGTGTGTGGCAAAGCAAGGCGTGGGGGTGAGCATGGCAAAGCTACCGCGCCGCAAGTGCGCCAACAAAGAATGCCGCCAGTGGTTCCACCCGACGCGGGACACACAGACCGTATGCGGTTACGAGTGCGCCAGAGCCGTCGGCAAAGAACAAACCAGAAAATCCCGGGAGGATGCGCAGCGCAAGGAGATTACCCGCCAGCGCGCTGCTGAGAAAAAAGAGCGCCAACGTCGGCAGAGGGCGCGCGAGTCATTAAAGACTAAATCCCAGTGGGATAAAGAGGCCCAGTCCGCTTTCAATCGGTACATCAGGATTCGTGATGAGGGGAAAGACTGTGTCAGCTGCGGCAATCCGCTCATTGGCAAAAGCAACTATCTGACTGGTAGCGCCATCGACGCCAGTCATTACCGTTCCCGCGGTGCTGCATCACATCTCAAATTCAACGTGTTTAACGTTCATTCAGCCTGCACACGGTGCAACCGCCAATTAAGCGGAAATGCCGTCGAGTACCGCATTCGCCTGATTGAACGCATAGGACTGGAACGTGTCGAGCGCCTTGAATCCGACAACGAGCCTCGCCGGTTCGACATCCACTACCTGAAGAGAATGAAGTCAATTTTTTCCCGCAGAGCGAATGCTCTGAGTAAGCGTCGTCAAAAAGTCCAGGAGAGTGCTGCATGAAATGCAAAGTTGAAGGTTGTGATCGTGAATGCAAGCACTACCCGGGAAAGGGGATCTGCCAAATGCATTACTTCAGGATGATGCGCTACGGAACCTACGAACTTACAAAAGTTGGAAAGGGAAAGACCAGGCAGAGGAATGGTAAGGGTTACCAGATGCTCAAGATGCCAGATCATCCGTTGGTAATGGCAAATGGGTTCGTTTATGAGCATCGGAAGGTTATCTATGACCGACATGGCGAGGCGCTACCTCCGTGTGAGAAATGCGGAAAGACTGTCACATGGAAGACGGTGCATATCGATCACATCGATGAGGTTGTGGACAACAATGACGAGTCAAATCTGAGAGTTCTTTGTCGTGCATGCAATGTCATGCGTTCTCGAGTGCATATTCCTGAGCACACGAAACAAGGACGGTCATCCATCACCTTTGAGGGGATTACTAAGACGGCCTATGAATGGTCCCGCGACCCTCGAGTTATGGTTTCTGCACCAACAATCATTCGGCGCATAAAAAACGGCATGAGCGTGGAGGAAGCACTTTTTTCTCCGAAGATAACCCATAGACATACTCGAGCAAAAACCGTAATTCCCGCCTATGGGGAATACCAAGGGCCAAGGAAGAGCAGGGAGGCCGCATGACATTCGAATCCTATTTTGCCGATCACCTCCGCGTTCGCTGGCAGCGGATGCGTTTATACCGTTTCGCAGGTTCAATCCTGACGGACTACCGGATACTGAAAAATTACGTGAAAACCATAGGCGGTGCAGTATGAACACTCAATACCTCGAATACGTGCGCCAGCAGCTGATGGTGGCCACGGCAGATTTCAGTGGTGCAACGAAGGGGCAGTTAATGGCCTGGCTGGGGAATGCACAGTTCGACACTGGCACGTTTAAACGGAAAAAGCCGCGAGTGTGGGACGAGGAGAATGAAAAATGGGAGACACTGGATAACCCGCCTATTCCCGGTAAGCAGTCGCATGCCAAGGGATCGCATATCCCTCTGGTTCAGCCGGTAGAGTTCGCAACCGCTTCATGGCGCCGCGCGCTGCTGTCTCTCGAAGAACACCAGAAGGCCTGGTTGCTATGGAGCTACAGCGAAAACACCGATTGGGATCACCAGGTGGCAATAACGCAATGGGCCTGGGATGATTTCCGTGAGCATCTCGGCACGAAGAAAGTGGCGGGAAAGACTATGGAGCGGCTGAAGAGGTTGATATGGCTGGCGGCGCAGGACGTCAAAGCGGAGCTGGCGGGCAAGGATGTATATCAGCAGCAGGACCTAGCGGCTCTGTGTGGCGTTAAGCCTGATAACTGGTGCCATAACTACGCCGACTATTGGCGGGCTATGTGCGCCATCTTTAAACGGCTAGATGGTGATTCTCTTCTCAGCGCGGTGAGAACACGATCGCAACAAAAATCGGCTTTTTCACAGCAAGGTATTGCAAAAGTCAATTAAATAGGCCATATTTGAGTCTGCTTTGATATGCTGCCTTAACTTTAAATGGCGGCAAAACGATAAGAAACAAACATTCAAACCCTGCGGTTAATCCCGTGGGGTTTTTGCGTTTCTGGAGAATACCCATGAAATTTTCTGAATTACCTGAAAGTGCAAAATGTATCGCTCGTGAGGCGCTATCAAAGATTGCCGCTTCTATGAGTAGCGATAGGGGCATTTTGGAATATGAAAAAGTAGGCGAGGCAATTGCTGCTGCGTTTGTCAAAATGGAACGCCATGATAGCGCTCCAGACAAATGTGAAGATGGTACGGGCTGTTAAACTACCTTCAAGCCACGTATTGATCGGCCTGCGGATTTTGTAACGAGAACTCGAGAACTTTTTCTGACAGAGTCTGCAATCGCTTTAACTTCATCAGCGACCGCTGATTCATCTTTTGTAGAACTGGTATGAGTATATTCTGCGTCTGGAAGTTGGTAAGTTGTACCTGAGGTGGCCTCGATTTCCCGATAGTATTTTTTGGCTGCCATCTTTTTATGAAGGTTCTCATAATCATCCCAGTCGGCATTTTGCATTTCAACTCGTACTGTAAAACTGGCCATAGAATATTCCTTGTTCAAGATATGGTTACTTTTGGCGATTTAACAATATCAGATGGCTGAATGCGCTTGTACATGAGTAGTTCAGGTATATGACAAAGAGCACGCATAACGACATCACCTTCATATTGCCAGCCTTCGTGCTGGTTTTTTTCTTTTTCAGGCTCCGGGAACCTTCACTTCGTGTTGCCGTTATATAGAACTGAGAGCCTGACCCTTTTCCAACACACACAGCACCATCCGAAATATCCGGAGGTGAGGCTATGACTCGAATGAGCACAATTTACAGCAGACTTTCATATGGTTCAGGGACCGGGCTGGTCGGCTTTGGTGTCTCTGCAAAGGCGTATGCCGAAACAGCTAAAGAGGTATCGTGGATGCTGGCCGACAAAGTGGCAGGACTCGGTTTAAGTGACTGGGCAATTATTGTCGGTATCGCATGCACCGTTATTACCTGTGGAGTGAACTGGTATTACCGACGCAAAGAGCGGGAGGATAGGCTTAATGGCTATGTCACTAAAGCTGAGGAATAGCGTTATCGCGGCGGTGCCGCTTGGCGCTATCGCTATCGCTTCTGCGTTAATCACTGGGCCGACAGGGAATGACGGCCTAGAAGGTGTAAGACACGATCCCTATCAGGATGTTGTAGGCGTCTGGACTGTCTGTTATGGGCATACAGGACGCGACATCATGCTCGGGAAAACTTACACCGAGGCAGAGTGTCGTGCGTTACTCAATAAAGACCTTGCCACCGTAGCGCGGCAGATTAACCCTTACATTAAGGTTCCCATCCCTGAAACAACGCGTGGTGCGCTTTACTCGTTCGCATACAACGTCGGTGCTGGTAACTTCAAAACCTCCACGCTGCTGAGAACAATCAACCAGGGTGATATTAAAGGCGCATGCGAGCAGTTGCGGCGCTGGACCTATGCTGGTGGCAAAAAGTGGAAGGGATTAATAACCCGGCGTGAGATTGAGCGCGAAGTTTGCCTGTGGGGTGAGAAACCGCAAAAGCTTGATGATGGATTTGGACCGCTTAACCCTGGCATTCCTGCAACTGTACCCGGGGTGTTCTGATGAAACCCAGCAAAATTACGATTGTTGCGGTTCTGCTGGTGGTCGTCATAACCATCATTGCGGTGCTTTGCGTGCTACTGGAGCACAGCAAAACGGCGCTGGCCACATCTGAGAGTGACAACCGGATACTGCGCAGCGACAACGCATTACAGGCTACGGTAATAACCACGCAGGCATTTAACTTCAACCGGTTTAACCAGGTGGCGGAGAACGCCAGCCGGTTGAACTCGCTGATAGATGCCGGTGCCGAGAAAACAGTCATCGAATACCGGGAGATTCTCCGACGTGAAAAGACCTGTGATCTGCCTGTTCCTGCTGATGTCGCTGGTGGGCTGCTCAGCTACGCG
Source organism: Kluyvera intermedia (assembly GCF_021440345.1). GTDB lineage: Bacteria > Pseudomonadota > Gammaproteobacteria > Enterobacterales > Enterobacteriaceae > Kluyvera > Kluyvera intermedia_A. Next base: position 261,828 of record NZ_JAKCNS010000011.1, on the reverse strand, counting down.
AACCGTTTACGTGCCAGCGCAATGCACACCGATACCGGGAACGCTGACGCAGCCGGTGATAGCACCGCTGCCGCCAGCTCAATAACGTATTGCCAGGCTGTTCTCTGGATTAACCCGCTGCTGTCAGCCATTGAGAAGGCAAACAACCAGTTGGCAGGGATACGGGAAATCGAACACGACCGGAAATAGCATTACAGAAGCTCTTCGCTGAGGGGCTTCAATAATGGCGTTACAAATTTCATTAATATTTTTCCCACTGTTATTCTCTTATTTCAACTTCAAGTAAGGGGGTAAGCGTGAAGATAGACCAAGAGTACCTAAAGGGATTGCTTGAGGCTTTTGAGGCATCAAACACACCTGATACGAATATCATTGAGCTAAATAAGCTTGGTTATAATTGTGAAACTGATGAGTTTGTATTCCACATGAGGTTGCTTGAAGATCGGCAATTGATGACCAGAAGCGACGGGCATGGAGGTTTTGGCGCGGTGGAATCTCTTGATGGGACCATTCATTGGGCTGTGATGCCTCTTCGACTTACGGCTATCGGACATGACTTTTTGGACGCGCTGAGGAACCAAGAAGTTTGGTCGACATTAAAGACGGGATTCAAAGATGCCAGCATGGGCACATTGATGACGGTCTCTAAGGAGTTGTTCAATAGAGCGCTAGCAAAACAGTTGGATAAAATCTTCGACTAATCGACCATTGTGGGTTTTATTGTCATCGCAAAGGCCACCTCAGGGTGGCTTTTTTAATGGCTATAACCATAGGAATATGACCATGGCAAAACCGGACTGGGAGGCTATCGAGACGGCTTACCGGGCCGGAGTGATGTCTCTACGTGAAATTGCATCGCAACACGGAATAAGCGAGGGCGCCATCCGTAAGCGCGCCAAGCGTGATGACTGGTCGCGTGACCTTAATGCGAAGGTGAAAGAACGCGCAGATGATCTGGTACGCAAAGCAGAGGTACGCAAGCAGGTACGCAGCGAAACGGTACTCTCCGAGCGCGTACTGATAGAGGCAACAGCTGAGGCCATAGCCACGGTACGCATGGAGCACCGCGGCGATATCCGCCGGGCGCGAACGCTAGCAAATGCGTTGTTTGATGAGTTGGAAGCCGAGTGCGCAGATGTAGACGCTCTGCGTAAGTTGGGCGCGTTAATGCTGGATCCTGATGAGAATGGGCGTGACCGTCTAAACGAGCTTTATCAGTCAATCATTAGCTTGCCTGAGCGAGTAAAATCGATGAAGGCGCTCAGCGAAACACTGAAGAATCTGATTGGCTTGGAACGACAGGCTTACAGCATGGATGAAGGCGAAAAAGACAAGGTTGTAGACGCACTGTCTGACCTGATGGATTCGCTCTCTCAGGGGGCGTAATGAAACCTGAGCACCTCAAACTGCTGGCTGATAAAGACTGGCGGTTGAACAATCTGTATTGGATCACCGACAAAGAGGGTAAGCCCACGCGCTTCAGGATGACGCCTGAACAGCGGGAATACTTCGAGGGGATCCACACCCGCAACATCATCCTGAAAGCTCGCCAGCTCGGTTTCACCACTGAGGTGTGCATCATCCAGCTCGACGCGGCCCTGTTTGAGTCGGCTAAGTGCGCGCTGATTGCTCACACGCTGAATGACGCAAAGCGCCTGTTCCGTGAAAAGGTGAAGTACGCATACGACAAGCTGCCAGCAGAGATAAAGGCGGCCAACCCGGCGAGCAATGACTCGTCTGGTGAGCTGGTCTTTAAGAAGGGCGGCTCGCTATACGTCAGTACGTCGTTTCGTGGTGGTACGCTGCGCTACCTTCACGTTTCCGAGTTTGGAAAGATATGCGCCAAGTATCCGGACAAAGCCCGTGAGATCGTCACTGGTGCGTTTGAGGCGGTATCGACGGGATGCTTCGCTACTATCGAGAGCACGGCAGAGGGACGGGCGGGTTACTTCTTTGATTACTGCCAGACGGCAGAGAAAGCGTTGCTACAGGGCAAACCCTTATCCGCGCTGGACTGGAAGTTTTTCTTCTTCTCCTGGTGGAAGAACCCACAGTACGCAATCGACCCGGTCGAACCTCTGCCGGTGCGCCTGCTGGAATACTTCGCAGAGATGGAAGCGAAGCACGGCGTAGTCGTCAATGAGCGCCAGAAAGCCTGGTACTACGCCAAAGAGAAAACTCTCGGCGATGACATGAAGCGCGAATACCCGACCATTCCGGCCGAGGCGTTCCAGCAGTCGGTCGAGGGCGCGTACTACGCCAAACAATTCCGCTGGCTCTATACCAACAAGCGGATCGGGCAAATCCCGGACAACTCGCACCTCCCGGTTCATACGTTCTGGGATATAGGTGTGGGCGACTCCACGGCCATCTGGTTCGTTCGTGAGGTCGGTGAAGAGTTCCATGTCATCGACTATTACGAAAACTCAGGTGAGGGCCTGCGGCACTACATGAAGGTGCTGAAAGACCGTGGCTACACCTACGGCGAACACTGGGGCCCGCACGATATCGAGAACCGCGAGTTTGCTGCTGATGCGAAGTCCCGCAAAGAGCTGGCGCGAGAGGGTTACGAAATCGACGGCCAGGTGTATTCGCTAAATTTCAAAGTCGTGCCAAAGACCGGCATTGATACCGGCATTGAGTCTGCGCGTGAAATCCTCCTGTGTTGCGTATTTGACGGCGAAAAATGCTCGGAAGGTATCTCTCACCTTGAGGGTTATCGCAAAGAGTGGGACGACAAGCGCGGCTGCTGGAAAGATAAACCTCTTCATGACGCCACATCGCACGGTGCTGACGGCTTCCGTTACTTCGCTGTGACGAAAAACAACCGCAAGCAGGTCGGCGCAGTATTCTTCTAAGGAGCATCGCCAGTGAGCGAACAAGATAACGGCCTTCAACTGGCTGTAAATAACCTCGCCACTGAGATGAGGCGAGCGAATTACCTGAATGCCATCGGGATTGGTGGCGGGAACACGAAGCGACCAACGCTTTACCAGGAGTTTGGCTACCCGCGCACGATTACCTTCTATGACTTCCACAACATGTACCGCCGCAACGCCGCAGGCTTCGCTGTAGTGCATCGCCTGCTGGATGGTTGCTGGCAGGATTACCCAATTATCGTTGATGGCGATGAGACGCAGGAGTCAGAACAGACCAACGACTGGGAAAAGAAAATCACCAAATTCATGAAGAAGTGGTGGGCTAAGGTGAAGGATGCAGACCGTCGCAACATGGTCGGGCGCTACTCCGCGCTGCTGCTGCAGGTGAAGGATAATCTGGCCTGGAGCGAGCCGGTCGACGTCAAACTGGTGAAATCGCTCGGCGAGTCTGCTCTGGTGAAGTTGATCCCAGTATGGGAGCCACAGTTAACCGTGGCTGAGTGGGATAACGACCGTCAGTCTGAAACGTTCGGCCAACCGAAGATGTTCAACTTCAACGAGCAACCCGTTGGTGATGAGCAATTCGTTGGCCCGATGCGCGGCGAACCGGTACACCCGAGCCGTGTAATTCTATTCTGTGAAGGTTCGGAGGACGATAACGTCTTATCCGGCATCCCGCTGCTTGAGGCTGGCTATAACAAAGGGCTGGATCTTGAAAAAGTCTCCGGTGGCGGCGCAGAAGGATTCCTGAAGAACGCCAGTCGCCAGATTGCGGTTGAGTTCAGCAAAGAAACAGACATGGCTACGCTTGCCGACCAGGCAAAGAAAGCGGGTTATGCAGACCTCGGCGAAGCGATGGGCGATAAGGTCAACAAGCTTAACCGTGGAACTGACGCGGCCGCGGTCATGCAGGCAGGGCAAATGCACGTTCTCAGTGTAACGCCTGGCGACCCCGGGCCGACATGGGAGGTCACTGCAAACGAACTAGCCGCCTCCGTGCAAATTCCGTTCACTATCCTGTTTGGTCAGCAGACCGGGCGACTGGCGAGTAATGAGGATAAGACGGACTGGGCTATTCGCCGTAACACTCGGCGTAATGGATTCCTGACAGACCGCATTACTGCGTTGCTTGAGCGCTTTTGGACCTTGGGCATCATCGACCCACCGACAAAGGGTGAAGTCACCATTTCATGGACAGACCTTCTGGCACCGGGTGAAAAAGAGAAAATCGAGAACGCTTCGAAACTGGCCGATATTGTGCAGAAAACGTCAGGCTACTATGGTGGCGAGCCGCCATTTACTGCCAATGAGTTGCGCGAGGTTGTGGGGCTTGACCCTCTGCCTGAGCCAAAAGAACCGCCTAACCCAGACGATAAGGTGACAACCGATGATCCACTGGCTGATGACACCCGAACAGGTGGCAAAGGTGGGCCTGCCGATAATTCCACGCAGTAAGGTTGACCCGACTCGCTCGGCGAAGCAGGTTTCCGCGATGTTTCGGGATATCGAAGACCGGTATCTCAGTATCAAGCGCGCGCTGAAAGCTCTGTTCGACCAGCTCCTGACTGGACGGGAGCGTGAGGTAAACAGCCACGACGGGCATTTCCTCTGCCACGTTAATGGTGATGAGCCCACGCTCTACCAGGTGAACGCCGGCAAGTACATTTACGATATGTCGTCGCAGGAACTGGCGCAGTTGCTTGAGGCAGTGCAAAACATCCTCGATGAGTACTTACTTGAAGGCGGCGAGCAGAGCCAGTGGGCAATGGATTACGTCATTGACGAGTTCCAGCGCGGTACTCTTGAGGCGTTTAACAACCTCTCACAGCAGTCGCAGGTGTACGCCAGCCAAACTACGCTACAGCAGCTCTTAAACAGCCCCGGTCATCTTAATCAGATTGCAGCGGCACGGCTGACTACGTTCAGCGACTGGAAAGCTATTAGCGATGCTGCACGCGGTGACCTGACCAACATCATCACCGATGCAGTGGCGCGCGGAGTTAACCCTGGCGAAACGGCCAGCGTAATCAGCAAACGTCTCGATGTGTCGATGTCAAAGGCAAAGACCATCGCTCAAACCGAGCAGGTCGGTGCGCTGCGGCAGGCACAATGGAACGAAACCGACTGGGCCGCTGACCGGTTAGGCCTTAATACCGGCCTGTTGTGGCTGTCAGCGCTCAAGCCAACGACTCGCTGGTGGCATGGAGGTCGTCACGGCAAGGTATACACCACCGAAGAAGTACGTGACTTTTACGCTGAGAACGGTAACCGATATAACTGCTATTGCAGCCAGATTCCCGTGCTGCTCAACGACGACGGCAGCATCTTTAACGATGGGCTGGCGGATAAGTTGGCAAAAGAGCGTAAGGCTTGGAATAAAGTAGAAAAATAATGATATAAATACCTATCAAAATAAGATGATAGGTAAATTATGAGCTCTATTACACCAACGGAAGTTGGTTCTTTCATTATTTCTCTTGTAGGCCCCATTTTCATTGGAGTGGCAGCGGCTGGCTTCACGGCTTATTTTGCATTACGCCGATTTTATAGGGAAAAATGGTGGGAAAAGAAGCATACAGCCTATGGGCAGTTAATTGATATCCTTATAGAAATGAAACTGATTTACGCTTCAGCTGTCATTCATTTTGAACGCATATATCAGGCTGAGAGAAGGTTGGAGGATGTTCCTGATTACTACTTTGAGTGGGGTAGGTTTAACGAACTTAAAAAGGAATTAAGAAGATCTTTCATCCTGGCTCCAATTTCCTTAAGTGCTAATACAAAAGAGCTTTTAGATGACTTTTTCTCCTTAGATGCTAGTGCAAATGAATCTATCTATGAGGAAGGTTATCCGGAGCAAGCGGCATACGGAGACATGGTGAAAGATGTTGAGGACATAATCAGTCTGATAGTTGAAGATGCAAAAAAAGAATTGAACTTTAATTAAAAGAAACTAATAGACCCGCTCCGGCGGGTTTTTTATTGCCTGAAATCCACCAACGAGGACCCAGCATGAAGCGCAACCGCGTTAACGTGCTGACCGTCGTCAACTCCGCTTCAAACATCACCACTGAAACCATCGACGGCAAGCCACATATCGTGGTTCGCGGCATCACGCCTGTCGTGGACGATATCGTGATGAACCGGAAGTTGTACCCGGCAGCAGAAATCGAAAAGGCCTACAACACGCTCGAGCGTAACCCGATGCCGCTGGGCCACCCGAAAGTGGACGGCAAGCATGTGTCGGCGCGTGACGTCCGGGCGGTAAACGAGTACCACGTCGGGGCATGGCTGCAGAACGTCAGCCACAAAGACGGGAAGGTGACGGGCGATATGTACGTTAATCGCCAGTACGCCGAATCCAGCGAGAAGGGCAAGCGCCTGATTAACCGCCTGGATGAAATGCTCGCTGGCACCAACGCCGACCCGATCCACATCTCAACCGGCCTGCTGTATTCCGGCATCGCTGCTAACGGCGAGTCGAAGGGCAAGAAGTACAACGAAATTGCTACCAACATGATGTTTGACCATGTGGCGGTGCTGCTCGATGAACCCGGTGCAGGGACGCCAGAGGAAGGCGTGGGCATCTTCGTTAATGCCGAAGGCGATGAAGTCGAAATCGAGGTCGTTAACCTCGCTGACTTTGACATGCCTGACCCGCAAGACCCTTCGTTCAAATCATTCTTCAACCAGCTAAAGGCGTTTTTCTGCGCCAACAGCGATTCAACTCAAAAGGAAACAGATCCGATGAAAGAACTCATCGTTAATGCGCTGAAGGCCAAAGGCAAACAGGTGGACGGTAAGACCGATGACGAGCTGATGGATGCATACAACCAGATGCTGGCGGAAAACGCCGAAAGTAAGGAAGAAACGCCTGAAGAGAAGGCGGATCGCGAAAAAACTGAGAAAGCAGAGCGTGAGCGCGCCAACAACCAGGCAGAAGCCCCGGCATGGTTTAAGCCATTTGCTGACGATCTCGCCGCGGTTAAATCTGGTCTGACCGTTAATGCCGATAAAGAGAAGTCAGAGCAACGCGCCGCTGTGAAAGCTAAGTTCGGCATGACCGATGTCGCGGTGAACGCGCTGGACGGCGAACCGCTGAAAGAGCTGTTTGCTCAGTGCCAGACCTCAACCGGCCTGAATGGTGCATTCCGCCAGGCTACCAATAATCAATCAGTCAGCGAAATGCCGGAGTAAAAAATGGCTAAAGATGGAAAACACGTAATTCACGCCGGCGGCGTATTCCCCGATCCGCTGTTAAACCGCGAAGGTGCGGCAGCGGCAGCAACCAAACCTGGCATCATTGGCTTCTTCTCTGCCGGGAAATTCACGGCATCTGTAGCTGGTGACGAAGAGGCGATCCTTTATGTCGCCGACTTCGATTATCTGCGCTGTCAGACGGTTGATGACGCAATCCCGGCTAATGAACTGGTGGTGGGCATTCATCCGATGCAGGGCATGTTCCTGAATGTACGCGCCGCTGCCGGTACGTACAAGAAAGGCCAGCCGTTATCTATCGACAATGGCCAGGTTAAAGCTTACGCCAGTGGCGAATCCATCCGCGCATTTGTCGAAGAAGACACGGCGTACACCGTTGCCGCAGGCGATCTGCTGCGCGTTGTTATCAAGTAAGGAGCAACTGAATGCTTGTATTTTCCCGTTCTATCGGTGAACGCACCGGTAACCTCGAAGTCAACCAGGCGCAGTTCCGCGAACTGGAGATGGCGCGCAATATGAGCGCGCAGGCCGTCGCTGATTTCATTGCGCGTGCTCGCTTTGGCGAAAATGGTCAACTGGATGCAGTGAACGCGGTGGACGACATCCGCCGCATGTACCGTACGTATGACCAGACCGTTCTGGCCCAGTTTGAGCCGAACACAGAGTTCACGCTGTTCAACGACCTGATGCCTCTGTCTCGCTCAGTACGACTGGAAGAGTCGGTGTACGAATACGCACGTACCGGCGGTCGCGGCTGGGCTCACACTTCAATGTCAGGCCAGATTGGCGCGGCTCTGGATGCTCGCGCGTACAGCTTCGATGGCACAATGGTGCCGGTGCATGACTCCGGCTTTAAGTTCCACTGGCGCGATCCGATCTTCAACAAAGGTTCTGCTCTGGCATCGCTGTCCGATGCTCAGCGCGGCTCGGTTGACGACGTTCGTCGCAAAATTGTGGACTACATGTTCAACGGCTTCCGTGACTCTGAGGGTAACTTCGTTACCTTCGACGGCAAGACGTGGAAAGGTCTGAAGAACGATGATCGCGTTGGACTGGTTGATCTCGGTGTTTCTGGTCTGAACATCAACTTCGCAACCAGTACCGACCCGGATGCTATCCGCAAAGGTGCTATCGCACTGCGTGATGCCCTGAAGCTTCAGAACCATCAGTACGGCCAGCAAACCTGGTACGTATCCAGTGAAATCATGTCGAACTGGGAGCAGTACTTCGATACCCAGAACAAGACCCGGACCGTGCTGGATGAAAACCTGAAACTGTCTGGTATTGCCGCCGTGAAAGAGGACGCTGAGCTGACTGGCAACCAGGTACTGATTGTGCCGCTGGCGGCCGGCGTTATTGCCCCTGTTGTTGGCCAGGCGGTTGGCACAGTTGCAGATCCCCGCCAGTTCTACAACAGCGACTATATCTGGCGCACATGGGGTGCTGCTGGCTTGATGGTTAAACAGGATATCAATCTGAAACATGGTGTGCTCTTCGCGAGCAGCTAAGGAGGTTTGAATGGCACTGGTAAAGGTAATTGGCAATAACCTGTTCACTGGCACCAACCTCCGCAAGTTGGAGGTTGGTTCAAAAGTGGAGGTTGACCGTAGCACCGCTCACCGCTGGGCGAAGGCCGGGTTGGTGGAAATCATCACTGATGAAGAGCGGGTGCTTGAAGTTGCCACGCCGGGCGATGATGCTGCGGAGCAGCCGGAGCAGCCGGAGCAGCCGGAGCAGCCGGAGCAGCCGGAGCAGCCGGAGCAGCCGGAGCCGGTAGAGGACAACTCCAGCAAGAAAAAGGGTAAATAACCATGGCCGACCCAATCACGGCGGTTGACGTGCAGGCGTTCCTCGGTGAGCTGGGTTATTCCATCCCCGTTGCACTGCTGGAGCCGATTCTCTGCATGGTGAACAAAATCATTCCGTGCCTCAATGGGGCCGGGTATGACGACTGCACCGCTAAGCTGATTCTGATGTATGCCGCTGCGCTGATGGCTACGTCATCTGGTGCTCGCCGTATCAAATCGCAGGGCGCGCCGTCTGGTGCGTCCCGCTCGTTTGAGTATGGCGACGATAGCATCACCTGGCTGCGCGACTCACTGGCGAAACTCGATACTAGCGGCTGTACTGGTGAGCTGCCCATCAGTGCCGGTAACAGCGTTGGCCTGTTCATGGTTGTTGGAGGCTGAGGATGGTGTGGAAATCGGTTAAGCATGGCCTGCCACGCTCATTCACCCGTGTTTGGGTGTTAACGGACACCGGGCGGGAGACGACCGGCTATGTTAAATCGGACGGCGAGTGGTTCATCAACTGCCCGCGAATCCGGGCGACAGGCGCGATTGTACTGCGATGGAGGGAATAGGACATGTCTTCGGTTGCTAACTGGTCTTATACCGCCACAGCGACAATCTGGCGCAAGCTGGTTGGTGCTAAAGACGAATACGGCGATCCGATTAATGGCTACGCCGCGCCGGAAGTCATCATGTGTGACTACGAAGGTGGGCTGTCAAAGCGCATCGGCAGCTTGGGCGCTGAAATCGTTGTGAAGAACACCGTCTGGACCGAGTTTGCGCTGGCAACGGCAGGTGATTACCTGCTGATTGGCGAGTCCACTGAGTCTGATCCGATTGTGGCCGGCGCTGATGAGGTTAGGCAGGTTATACAGTATGCCGATACGTTCGAGCGCCTGGCTGATGATTTCGCAATTTTGACGGGATTAGGATATGGGCGCTAAAGTTCGCGGTATCCGCGAGGCTAAGGCCAATCTGAACCGAATTATTCAGGATGTTCGAGGCCGTAAGGTGGTTAGGGCTCTGCAGTCGGCATTGATTATTGGCAGCTCCCAAGCTGCGCGATACACCCCCATAGATACGTCTATGCTGCTCAATAGTCAGTATCGTGAAATCAACGCCAGCGGTACGCGAGTAACCGGACGAGTTGGATATTCGGCAAACTACGCTGTTTATGTTCATGACCCTATCATTCCTCAGACATTCCGACGTTCGACAGCGCAGAAAGAATTCCTGACGAAAGGCTTTGAGGACACCCGAAGCCAGATTGATGCAGTGGTACGTAAGGAGCTTTCGCTATGACACCCATGATGCATGAACGGGTGCGTAAAATGTTCGGTGACGCTGGGCTAACGGTCGGTTTCACAGTGCAGCAACTGATGTACGACGACCCTGACGACCTGACGAAAGCAGTAATGGTGTTCAGGCCGAACGGCGGATCCAATATCCGATTCGACCTTGGCTCTGAGTATTACGTGCTCGTCGACGTCGTGGGCGCGAAGGATAAGCGCAAGGATGCGCTCAGTGCCGTGCAGCGCATTGTCGACTATGTCCAGGCCAACCCCATGACTGACGAGTGCGTCGGTTACATCCAGAACATGGGCGCAATCCCCGCGCCGGTGCTCACCGAAGAAGGGCGAATAGTCTTCCGACTTCAGTTCGCCTGCACATATGGAGAGTGATATAATTCCAATGCGCGGCTAGACCGGCCAGTCGAAAGCGGAGAACACAGACTCTGTTGCCGCGCACCTTCATCTGTGGAGCCTACTGTGAGGTTTATTGTGGAAATAGCTAAAGACAAAGAGTTACCTGTCGAGTATTTAAGGGAATGCTTTCAATACGATCCTGAAACTGGCGAACTAACCTGGAAAAAGAGGCCGTTAAGTCACTTCGAGCACTCAACCAAAGCTGATGGCGGGTTTAATAAAAGGTTCGCTGGCAAGATCGCTGGGTCTGTCATGGCGCGAGGTTATGTTTGGGTGACGTTAAATAAGCGTCCTCATTTTGCGCATCGTATAGCATGGGCCATTCACTATGGCGAATATCCAAATGATGTCATTGACCATGTAAATGGCATACGCACTGACAATAAAATTTCCAATCTTGTGCTATCGACGCCGAGCGCCAATTCCAGAAATCAAAAGAAGAGAGTCACGAATACATCTGGGCATATGGGAGTTTGTCGCCGAAGCGATAACGGAAAATACAGAAGCTTTATCCAGGAAGGTGGGAAGAGAGTCTGGCTTGGTTGTTTCGATACTATAGAAGAAGCAATTGCAGTTAGAAAGAAAGCTGAAAAACGCTTCGGATATCATGAAAATCATGGTCGATAAGACCAAATATCGTTAACCAAGGTCGCCATCTGGCGGCCTTTTTTTATGGCTAAAAGAGGTCAAAGATGGCTAATTGCAGTAACTCAAATGAACGGCTATTTGGCGCGGCCGTAGTGCTCGAAGTGGCTGATGGCTGCCCGGACGTCAAACCACTCGAAGCTGAGTGGATGGCACTGGCTGCTGGCACATCAAAGGGGTTTGATTTTAACCCGAACTCCGTAACTTCAGATGCTGATGATGGCGCTGGGTACGTTGAAACAATCATCACAAATAGTGACTTTACGATCAGCTTCGAAGGTGAGGTTCGCAAGAAAGACAAACTCGACCAGTATGGTATCGGTAAGTTCATTACCTACTTCGCTGCAGAATTAAAAGCGAAACGTCAGCCCGGGATGTGGGTAAGGATGGATTATGGCCCAGTTGAATTTGTTGGCTATATGAATATCACCGCACTCAGTTCGGATGGCGGTAGTAATGATATCGTGACGTTCTCTACCGAGTTCAAAGTCGGTGATGCCACCACTATCGAAGTGAATGAAACCGATGCGCCAGTTGTTACGCCGCTCGCGTTCTCCAGAGATCTGCCTGCAACTAAAACCGCTGGTGAAGATAACGATGCTGTTTGGGATGTGGAAGTTACTGGCGGGCGCTTGCCATATTCCTATAAGTGGTATTACGGCAGTGTGCTGATTGATCCGGCGGTGAACCCAACAGCGGCCACGGCGACGCTGGTTAATCGCGCGGTGACCTCAGCTTCCGCTGGTAGCTACCACTGCGAGGTTACTGATAAGACCGGCGCGAAAATTACGTCCGTTACATCGGTGCTTACTGTTTCAGTTTAGCGGCTATTCCAAAGGGTAGTCACGGCTGCCCTTGATAATATCCATTGCATGGAAGACCACATGACCCCACTGAAAGAAATTGGCGAATGCTTGATTGTTGATCGCGAAGCCGATTATTTCTTCCGACCATCTTTTGAAGCCATGGCTCGTATTGGTACGCCGCAGGAGATAGTTAACGCGTTTTACCATCTGCACAACGATAGTGTAACTCCCATGGTTAAAAGAGCTATCGAGGCATATGGATACATTCCATCCTGGTTAAGTGATCACATGTCCGGCATTCAATTCGCAAAATCAGCATTCGTAGCTGCTCATACAGTTCTCACAGCATGTTGTGATGAGGATGTCTCTCCACTCATTGGCTGGCTGGAACTCGGTAAATCCGGGCGGTGGGGATTTGTCTGGCATAAAGGCTCAATGCCGGCTTCGATCATGTTACTTGTTGCGCAGAGTTTAATTACTCACGGCGTTGTCGGCAAGGCCAAAGTCCGACAGCTACAGCGACATGAAACCGGAGGACGGACGACAGAATTTAAGGCCTTCGACTACATCAGCGCGGCACGTAGCCATTTCGGCCTCAACCGGTCCGAGGCGTCGCAGCTGACGATGACTGAGTTTCAGATGCTGTTGGCGGCGAAGTACCCAGACCAGAAAGGGTTCACGAGAGATGAATACGATGCAGTGGCTGACGATTACCTGAAGAAACAGGCTGCGCGTAGGGCTAGGGCGCGGTAAACGTTCTGGTGGAAAGAGGCGCAACAATCTGATTAAAAAGTAAGCGTATAATCGAAGGGGGCGCATCATACAGCAATCGACTCAAAAGTGCATAACCTAACACCGGTATTTTTTTGCAAAAAGTGCTATTTAAACGCATTGGAATGCATCGGAACAGAATGGAACAGATTGCATCTTTGTTCGTAAAGTTGCCAACTTTGCAATCACCTCAGGGGTAATTTCGGTGAAGTTGACGACATCGTCAAATGAGTGCTCTTGGATCGTCGTCGAACGTGTGCCTATCTTGCCCCTTAGACCCATTGCTCAAATATGAACAATGGTATTAAATTGCCCTTAATGGTCTTGAGTTGCTTTCAGTGACCATTGATTCTTTGGATGTTGATTACATCCTGTAATTTGAGAAAGCACTGCCAACTGTGCATGAGGGTGAAGTTATGGGTCACGCATTAAAAAAGGCAGATCGTTTGTACATTCCGCCTCGTGACAAGTCCACGGTGGCGAAACCTCGTGCAGCGATCAGCGAATCATGTTCTCACAACGATCAGGTCAAAAATGCCTTTGAGTTTGGGTTCTCACGCTACGAAAAAGCTATGGAAGAACTCTCTAAGGTTTGAGTGAGCACTGATGACAGAGCACGTTGAAGGGGTTAACTATCTTTCCCTTGAAGATATCGTTTTCATCAACAAAGCATTGATAGAAACGCAGACCCCAAACGAACCTGTTGCTGTCTTGAATCAAAACAATCTCAGCTCATCGCAGTCTCGACCAAGCACTATAAGATATTATGAGCAGACAGACGATATGTTTCGCCTGTCTGCTGTTCTAATCGAGAGCCTCATCCAAAACCACCCTTTTGCGAATGCAAACAAACGAACCGCTATGATGGCTGGTTACGTGTTCCTATTGCTAAATGGATACGAACTCACGGCGCCAAGTGATGAGGTTGTTACCATTGCTGAGGGGCTTGCTCGCAAAGTGTATTCGGTTGAGGACTTAGAAGACTGGCTTTACCATTGGTCACGTGAATATGACTCGCGCTCTCTGTGTATGTCGAGGGCAGAGCCGGTCCTGACGATGATGGCGGCCTCTCAACTTATTCGTATCATACCAAGTGACTAACCCGCCATTCGGTGGTTTTTTGCTATCTACAGCACAGCCATCTATCCCTATCTTAACCACAGGTTTTGTCGTTTCTCGATCCCTGCTACTCTTTTGGCACATTTATCAAAGGGGATAGGGATATGAAGAGGTTTGCTGCGTGCCTTTTTGCTGCATTACTAATTTCTGGATGTGAGCAAGATACAGCTACGAAGAAAGTTGAAAGCTTTATAAAAAACAAAGATATTTCCTTACTTTCAAAAAGCAAGACATCGCAATGTTCAGCTGATTTTGTTAAGAACTTCCATTATTTTGATGAAAATACACTGCCAACAACAAATAAATACTATGAGCTTAGTAAATATCTATACGGCAAAGTTAAATTTGAGCCGGTTAGTGAGGTAAAAAGTGGTGATGCCACAGAAGTAATGGTGAAGGTTCTCATGCCAAAGGCTATTGAAGATGCCAACTCTTTTATCTTTGCCAATGGATATGGTGGAACTACGAAAGATACTGAGGCGCTGGATAACCTGCTTGCGTTATATAACAGCGGAAAACTAAAGGATATGGAATACACCACTTTTGACATGAAATGGCGAGTGCTACCAGATGGGATAGACCCAAATTATTCAACTGAACAGATAAAAGCCTGTTCAAAAAAATAACATCCAGACCCTGCTCCGGCGGGGTTTTTTATTGCCCGGAGAAAGAGAATGCCAGCAAATGCAGGTGGGATTTACTACGACATCGAAATGGATGTGCAGGGCTTGATTACAGCGCAAGAGCGAGTAAATCAACGCCTCGATACGCTTGAGCGCGGCTTTGATGGCACGACCAAAGCTGTTGGTAACACCGAGCGCTCAATGCTTCGCCTTTCCGGTGTCGCAACTTCCCTCGCGGCGGCATTATCGGTGCAACAGGTATCGGAGTACGCTGATGCATGGGCGACCGTTAACAACAAACTCGCAAACTCCCTGCGCCCTAGCGAGCAATTAGTTGATGTCACGCAGCGTGTATTCGACATTACTCAACAGACTCGCGGCAGCCTGGATGCAACTGCATCGCTTTATGCTCGCCTTGAACGGGCTACCAGAGAATACGGCACAAGCGCACAGGATCTGACGAAACTTACGACGATAATCAACCAGGGTTTTGTTGTTTCTGGCGCCACAGCTCAGGAAGCAGAAAATGCCATTATTCAGCTCTCCCAAGGTCTGGCATCTGGAGCTCTTCGTGGTGAGGAATTCAACTCAGTAAACGAGCAGGGTAACCGTCTAATTGTCGCGTTAGCCGACTCTATGGGCGTAAGCATCGGGCAAATGCGCAGCATGGCTGCCGCAGGGAAGTTGACGACAGATGTCGTTGTTAATGGGCTCCTTTCTCAAGGCGCTACAATTGGCGCTGAGTTTGCTAATACTACGACCACAATCAGCCAGGCTTTGCAGGTTGCAGGCAATAACATAACCAAATTCTTTGGTGAAAACTCTACGGTAAAAACTGGCGTTGCAATTTTCAATGATGCCATTGTTAGTGTCAGTGAAAACATTGACGTGCTTAGTGGGATATTGACAGTCGCAGCTGCGGTAATGGGGAGCCGTTATGTTGGTGCATTAACAATGGCGACGGCAGAGAAAATTAAAACTGCCATTGCTGCAAAGAACCAAGCATCTGCAGAAATGCAGGCTGCGCAGGCGACCGCTAATAAAGCCACTGCCGATCTTCGTGCTGCCGCTGTTGCGAAAGAACGCGCGCTTGACGAGATTCGTCTCGCGGAAATGATGAAAGTAACTTCGGTTAGTGCAACAAATGCCATGGCGGCAGAGCAGCGTTTATCTGCCGCACGTGTAGCCGCCGCCGCCGCTGTTGCTAATTATAATAGAGCGTTAGTAGCAAACAACGCCGCTCAAATGGCAGCCTCATCAGGTGCTGGATTGGCAAGTCGAGCCCTAAAACTAATCGGCGGTGCTGGTGGCGCAGCCATGCTTGCAGCCAGCGCTATCATTTATTTCTCTCAGCGGGCCAAGGAAGCTAGAGACGATGCCAATAACCTAGCAGACAGCGTCAATGAACTGAGCGCTAAGTTCCAGACGATGTCTAACACGGAATTATCAGCGTCAATCGCTAAAATGAGCCAAACCCTTCCTGAATTAAGTGACGCCGTCGCAGACGCTAAAAAAGAATTTAATGACGCAACTTATGCTGTCCAGTTTCAGCAAAAAGAAATTAATAATTGGGGTACAAATACTACGCGCGGAAAGCAAGCTGCCGAGGCTTTGGGTGGAGCGCAAGATAAACTTGCTATTGCTGCATTGAATCTGGAAAGAGCCCAGAACCGGCTTAGCCAGACCCAAAACGCTATTAACATTGGCCGGGCAACGCTAAATGGAACAATGAAGCAAGGAATTGATTTGCTTCGCAGGGATGGTGATCAGGCTGGGGTTGCGGCAGGGATGATGAGCCAACTTGGAGACATGATTAATTTTGCTGCCAAAGCAAAAGATAATTTTAATTCCCGCAGCCTTGTGGTCGATCGCCCGAAAGATATTCAGGATTATTTAGATAAGCAGCAGGAACAGATAACCCTTCAAAGCGAGTTTAATGAGAGAAAAAGAGCCCAGTTAAAAGCCGAGCAGGACATCAGGAAATTAGCGGCAAAAGCTAATGCCTCGACAGAGGATACCGAAAACTATGTGCGGATGGCTCGCGAGCGAGCTGGTGCGGATTTTGATCTTGAAAAGGCTGAGGAGGCACGAAGAAAGGCGGAGGCGGAAGCTGAATCTCAGGGTAAAAAATCAGCAACCCAAGCCGAATCTATCGCTCAGAAACTGGCGAACTTGAAACAGCAATCAGAGCTGGCTGCCGGTTCGACGCAGGAACTTAGCCGCGAGCAGCAGATACTGGCAGCCGAACAGTCATTAGGTGCCCATGCGACTGATGAACAGAAGCAAAAGGCCAGAGAGTATAAAGCCGCAGCAATTGACGCTGCCGCCGCTGCTAAAGGGGTGGCTGAAGCACTTAAGGCAATGCCGGAGCAAGCGGAGAATAAATCTTACGCCGACTCCATGCAGAACCTGAAGGCGGCATTAACCGCGGGGAAAATTGACCTTAAAGAATACAACGCCTCCACTGAAAAGCTGACGCAGCAACACCAGATCAATCTCGCAAAAATCCGCGCGCAGCAGGTTGTTACTCCTCAGCAGGCGGCCCAAGGTGAGGTGGACCCAGTTCAGAAACTGGCAAACCAACATGCGCAGGAACTCGCTTTAATCCAGCAGTTTGAAAGCCAGAAGGGGCAGTTAACTCAGCGTGGAATTGAGTTGGCAAACGCCGCCAATACCCAATATGAGCAAGCCCGCATCGCCGCGCAGTGGGAGATTTACCGCAACCAGAGTACAGGCAATGAGCTTTTGGCGACCTCACTTGAAGGCTTGCAGAGCGGCGCGACTAACGCCCTCACTGGGCTAATCAATGGCACCCAGAGCCTGCAGGAGGCAATGGCTAACGTCGGCTCCACCATCATCAACAGTGTGATCGGCAGTCTCGTCGAGATGGGGATGCAGTGGGTTAAAAATCAGGTGATGGGGCAGGCAGCGGCAGCGGCCTCATTGGCGTCTACCATGGCACAGGCAACTGCTGCGGCATCCGCATGGGCTCCGGCCGCAATCAGTGCGTCGATCGCTACCTACGGCACTGCTGCAGCTGTTGGGCAATCTGCGTATGCAGGCTCACTCCTGTCCGCAAAGGGTATGGCTATTGCTGGCGCTCGCTATAACGGCGGCCCGGTATCTGCCAACTCCATGTATCAGGTTGGGGAGAATGGTAAGCCTGAAATCTTCAAAGCCTCTAACGGCAGCCAGTACATGATACCGGGTGACAACGGGCGGGTGATTAGCAACCAGGACATGCAGGGTGGTGGCGCTGCTTATCACTACAGCCCGACGATACAGATCAACGGCAATCCAGATGACAAAACCATCGCGCTGGTGGAAGCCGCTGTGGCTCGCGGCGGCAAGCAGGTATACCAGCAAATCAGTGGTGACCTGGCATCAGGTAAAGGAAACGTCTCTAAAGGCCTGCAAAACGGCTGGACCGCCAAAAGGAGAGCCGGTTAATGGGTATTCAAACCAATATCAACTATCCGCATCAGTACCTGCCAATGCCTCAGCGTTCAGGGTACGGATTTACGCCAGTTAGTCCACTTCAGCGCTCTACTATGACATCAGGCAGGACTCGCCAGCGCCGAAAGTACACGTCGGTTCCGACTGAGGCGGGCGTCTCGTGGGTGTTTAGTGATGCCCAGTCACAGCTATTTGAAGCCTGGTTTAGGGATGCAATTACTGATGGCTCTGCGTGGTTTAACATGCGCATGCGAACTCCGCTTGGAGTAGGTGATTATGTCTGTCGGTTTAAAGATATTTACGACGGGCCGATGCTGTATGCGCTGGGGTTCTGGAAATTCACGGCAACGCTAGAACTGTGGGAGCGACCGCTATTGCCGCCGGGATGGGGTAATTTCCCGGAGTTTATTGCCGGGCAAAGCATCATCGATTATGCGCTGAATAAGGAGTGGCCAGAAGCATGACTATACTGGACAGGCTTTATTCCAGTGGTGGAGATGAAGTTATTATCGACACGCTGCAGATTACCGTTGGTAGTCAGAATTACTGGCTGACGCGGGGCTGGGATGATATCCAGGTGATTCTGGAAACGGGGGATGCCGCAACGTTTAAAGGCTCTGCTATCGACGTGGCACTCCCGGCGCGTAATGCCGACGGAACGCAGGACCTGAAATTTGCGATCAGCAACATCGATGGTGAAGTCTCGACTGCTATTCGTAATGCTCTGGATAACCTCAGCGATGCATCTATAACTTTTCGCCGGTATGTTTCTTCTGACTTGTCAGCTCCGGCTACACCGCCATTCACTCTGTCTGTCAAAGAGGGGTACTGGACGGCGACGGAGGTACAAATTACCGCCGGGTATATGAATATTCTCGACACAGCCTGGCCTCGCTTCCGTTATACGCTCCCACTGTTTCCTGGGCTTCGCTACCTCCAGTAGGAAATCATCATGTTTAATCCTGATAAATACCGTTCAGTCACCTGGCTGAAGGGCGGCCGGTTGTACCCGCAACTTGACTGTTTTGGCATCGTTAACGAGGTACGTCGTGATCTCGGATTAGCGCCCTGGCCGGAGTTCGCCGGCGTGACAAAAGATGATGGCGGGCTCGAACGTGAGGCGCGGGGATTAATGGCAGGGCTCACCCGTTGTGAGCCGACGGCCGGCGCAGGTATCGCCTGTTATTCGGGTTCAATGGTGACACACGTCGCCATCGTAGTCTGTATTGGCGGGGTGCTGCATGCCGCTGAGTGCAATCCGCGCGCTAACGTCTCCTTTTTGCCGCTGTCGCGGTTCGAACGTCGATTTGTGAGAGTGGAGTATTATCAGTGACCATCCGTATTTTCCCCTCCAGATTACCCGGTGAACCGCTGGAAAGGCACGAGCACGGCATGCTGACGCTGCACGACTGGCTGCTGCAAAACGTGAAGAACTATCAACACGATCAGCAGCAACCCATTGCGGTCGAAATTGATGGACTTCCGGTATTACCAGAAGAATGGCCAAACGCCTCTATTCAGCCGGACAGTGACGTTCGCATTTTTCCCGTTCCGTACGGTACAGGGGCAGAAATAGCATTATGGGCAGCAGTAGCTGTTGCGGTGGCCAGCGCGGCGTACTCTATCTACATGATGAGTACCATGCAGACGGGCAGCAGCCAGCAGCCTTCCAATGGTGATCAACTGGAGCTTAATCCGGCGAAAGCCAACATGGCTAAACTGGGCGATCCCATCCGGGAAATTTTCGGTAAATATCGGGTGTGGCCGGATTATGCAGTGCAGCCTATCAGTCGCTTTGATTCCGCCGATCCAAAAAAGTACATCACCAGTATGTTTCTCTGTGTCGGCGTCGGGGATATGACTATTCCTGCGTCTTCTGTCCGTATTGGCTCTACACCAGTGTCTGCATTTGGTGATGATGTCAGTTATACGCTTTATCCACCAGGGGCGATGGTGTCATCAGACAGCCGTACGGAGAACTGGCACAATAGTGGGGAGGTTGGGAATACATCTTCTGGTACCGCCGGGCTTGACCTAACATCAACAGGCCCACAATCAGTCAGCGTAACTGCAGAATCAGTATTGTTCAGCGGGAATACGATCACACCACTGGAGGTTAGTTCTGGTAGTGAGGATGTAGAGATCCCACCGTCCTGGGTAACGGGAACCATCATCACGGTAGAAGCGCCTATGTCGTATCGCGTGGTAAATACCGGCGGATACAGCGTGATTTATGGTGATGTTGATGAACTTGCCCCTGTTGTTGGCATGCCGGTGCTGCTGGGGTTCAACGAATCCGATTACGCGCTGTTTATTTCTGGCTATACGCCGGGAGTACCGGCCGTTCCTGGCGTGGGTGGCTCCGCTGCCAGCGTCACAGGCAATGCAGCGCCAACGACCTATGATTTCAGTTCATCGCCGGTCACGTTCAGTATTGGCTGGCAGAGCGACACGTACGCCGTATCTCTGCTGACAAACTACGTCACAATGAGTGGCCTGGTTGATGCTATCAGCACCCAGTTAACCGGCTCCGGGCTGGTTGCTCGCGACGTGGCGGGAAAATTGCAGATTGTTGAGGCATCCAGTCCGTTTGCTGGCGGCAGTATCAGCCACAGCACACTGCCGATCTCTGCGTTCGGTAATGCCCCTGTTGATGTTGCTGGGACAGAATCCAGTGGCGGCACCGCTGCTGTTGAAGCACATATTACGCTGGCCTATGACAGCGCCAGCGGGCGGCGGTTTACCGGTATACCCGACGGCGTACAGCGAATCAGCCTGGGATATGCAGACGGGCAATTCCGCATTACGGATATTGATGATCAGACTATTACGGTTGAGCGTATTCGAGAATCAGGCGATGCCGTTATTGCCGACCCGTCATGGCCGGGGTTTACCGCACGCACTCTGCTGGACTCAAGAGTAACAGGCGTAAATGACGACTATTCGTGGCTGGGTCCATTTATGGCCTGTCCGGATGGTGAAGCGACGACCGTCATTGAGAACAATTTTATCTTCCCGAACGGACACATCCAGTACAAGAAAAATGGCGATGCCCAGTCACACAGCGTTCAGGTGCTTGTGCAGTACCGGAATGCGGCAACCGGCGGCACATGGCGTCAGGTGGCATACAGTTTCTCCGGTAAAACGGTTGACGGACACGGGTTCACACGACGAATCAGCGGACTTGCGGCGGCACAGTACGAGGTCAGGGTTCGCCGAACGACAAAAATTGGCGGCTCGCGTACGGTAAATAACGTGTACTGGCAGGCAATGCGGTCACGACTCAGTAAGCGGCCTGCACGTTATGCGGGAGTCACCACTATAGCTCTGTCTGTCAGAACGGGTAATCGCCTGGCAGCACAGTCCGACAGGCGAGTCAATGTCACGCCTACCCGGCTGTACGGTAATGGCCGGATATCGCGGAGCATCAGCGGGGCGCTGTATCACGTACTGGAGTCATTGGGCTTCACTGACCCTCAAATCGACCATGCAGCAATTGACGCGCTGGAGTCTGGCACCTGGTCTCCGCGCGGTGAAACCTTCGACTGGACTACTGGAGACAGCTCGTCGGCGCTGGAGGTACTGCAAAAAATCACTGCCGCCGGAATGGGATACTTCCTGCTCACTGACGGGCTGGTGTCGGCAGGCAGGGAAGGAATCAAATCGTGGACCGGGATGATCACACCGCAGGAAATGACAGAGGAGTTGCAAACGTCATTCAAAGCACCGAGTCAGGACGACTACGGTGGCGTGGACGTAACGTATCTCAATGGTACCACCTGGGCAGAAGAAACGGTGCAGTGCCGTCTGCCGGGCAATCCGACACCTGCAAAAGTAGAAAGTTATTCTCTCGACGGCGTGACCGATCAGGATCGTGCCTGGCGCATCGGCATGCGCCGGTTACTCGGCTACCGCCTGCAGCGCCTGCAACACACCACATCAACGGAAATGGATGCGCTCTGTTATCAGTTCATGGACAGGATTGTGCTGTCTGACGATATCCCAGGAAGCCAGACACTGAGCTGCCTGATAACGGATATGTCGTATACCGGCAGCACCATAACCCTGACACTCAGCGAACCACCAGATTGGTCGTTCGACAATCCGCGCGTGATTATCCGTCACCAGGACGGCAGCGCATCACCGATGCTGACGCCGACGCGTGTCGATGATTTTACGCTGACAGTGTCGAACACGGGCTCGCTTGAGCCAGAAAACTGGGACATGGGCAGCCCGTACATCGAGCCACCACGATTGCTGTTTTGTTCATCGACACGCGTTCCCTACGATGCGCTGATTGGCGAAATCACGCCCGGTAGCGACGGCACAAGTCAGGTCACGGCAGTGCAGTATCACCCCGGTAAATACCAGTACGACGATGCCAGTTACCCCGGCGACGTTGCATGACATAACGATTATCTCCACCCGGCCACCGCGCCGGGTTTTTAATGCCCGGAGCAAGCATGACTAAATACGCCACCAAAAATCCACTGGGTTCTACAAGCCCGTACGACCTGTTTGATAACGCCCAGAACTTTGATATCGCGGTTAACAGCATTACTGCGGCAATCTGGAATGATCGCTTTGGAAAGCGCCGGATGAGTTGGTATGGTATCGAATCTCTTGCAACGCAATCGATGCTTAATTATGGCTATATCACGGCGAAGTCTTTTGAACTTGGCGCTACCCTCAACACTCCTAACACTGTTCTCCAGTGGGAAAGCAACGGCGAATACTACCGATGGGATGGGGGCTGGTCTTCTCCCAAAGTAGTTCCACCTGGCTCCACTCCTGAATCAAGTGGTGGGATAGGGCCAGGTAAATGGGTGAGTGTCGGTGATGCTGCATTACGAAAATATGTGAAAAGAGGTTTGTTTCTTAACGACATTATTCCAGGTTCATTTGCTGATAATCTCGATGACGTAGCGGTTGGCACTTTGCTACCTGTCTCATCGTATATTCGCGTCAATGGCGCTGTGTATCGCTGCTCGCCAGCAGCAGGCGGCGTCGTGACTGAAGTGACCGCGCGGTATATTGTTGCCGACGGTGTTAAAAGTTACCTATCGCATATTTCCCGTCACGTAAGTGGCACTCACAAACCGCTGAACTGGAAACTCGAGTTCAGCGTTAACGACGATAATATTACTGCTGATCTCAAAGCTGAATTTGGCTACACCGTTATGGGGTTTCAGGGGTTGCACATCGATCGTTACGATAATCTGGTTTACATCGGCTGGCAGACACTGAACCCTGGATCAGTATGGGTAACCGTCCATGACTGGATTACCGGGGAACTGGTTACCCGGTTGCATTTTCCGAACAACGTTGGTGCGCCAGAAGGCATCCATGTATACCGCGTGTCAGGGCAACGCTACATTCTTCTGCCATACAGCCCCAACCGTACTATCCGTACTTATGCGATTGCCGATCCCCGCACACTCACTGATAAGACCCAGGTTACTGAGTTTAAAGAATCACCCGATTTGGGTGTTCGATACCAGCTAAGCGGCTGGGCCAATACTCTGCTCTATGAGAATGCCGATCTTGGCTGGCCGAAAATATTCAATGTAGAGACGGGTGTTTCCAATATATTTAACTCCGTTTCAATCACCGCGCTTATTAACGGTGCGTACTCACCCAGGGGGACAATAACCGTTGGTTCAGGGGTTGTGGGGCGTGGGGCCGGAAAACCGAAACGTCAGGGGATCGCCCTCGGTTCTCAGCGTATTTTTGCGGGTGCTGGCGCGTCTACGACCGCAGCGACAGGATGGTCATTTGCTGGCTTACAAGGCTACGCTGAATACGGCCTTGATGGTACGGAAGTAGGTCAATATCTGATCACCCCGGCTGACTTTAAATCTTACTGGGATCGCTACACAGGGCTGAATACTTACTCGACGGAAAATGAGGGGATTCAATCGTGTGATATTGCGGGTGCTGAAGAGCAGTACCTGCTGCAGTCGGTGCGTTATATTTCAGCCGATAACACCAACTATCGCACGCTGAACATTATTCGTGTGAACTGCCCTGTAAATGAACCTGGAACCATTGACCTAAGTCAGCGAGCCAGTTCTGCTGCTCAGATCTATAATCCGCGGGGGAGAAACTTGAATGCCGGTCGCTATCATGTCAACCCGGCTGATGGTGTCGCATTATTTTCAAGCGTCCAGGTAATCGCAGAGTATCTGCGAGCAACTGACGTTGGCGAATATACCTGTTATCTGGAAAGCGATCTCCCCTTCTTTGAAGGCGGTGCGTCGGCGCCGGGGCAGGTGACGGTGCCCGCCTACAATCACATACGAATTGAGTATGTCAACGGTGATACATGGAACGTTACCGTCACCGGCACAAACAGGGAGCAGAATTACACCGCCAGAATCACGAAAAATGGCGGCTATAACACCGTTGCTAAAATTGGTGGCCGCAGTATTTCGATCCGTGGTTCTGCGGGCCTTGTTGATGTATCTGTGAGATCGCCAACCGCGTTAACCCTGCCCACCTTCGTCGGCGACTGGTCTACGGGAATTAGCACGGGAGCAATGGGGGGAACGTCAGTCTGGCAACCAACGGGAACTGGGAACGGAGCTCTGTGGGAATCTGGGTATTCAACGACGCGCGCATTGCAGGTTTTCATGAGTTCAACATCGCGGCTTTTTTTCCGATATGCCGGTGATGCCATTCGGGATGGGAATACTGGTTGGGCAGAAGCCTGGTCAACACTAAACACGACGGTTGATAGCTCAGGATTTATCAAGAAAGCCTCTCCTGTTGTGAAAATCTTCACCGACGGAAGAAGCGAAACTAACCGTGAATCAGAAGGTGTTACTGTCACGCGTGAGGATGTTGGCATTTATCTGATTACGGGGTGCGTCGGGCTTAATGCCGATCCTGCGTGGGGCGGTATTGATGGCGGTTTCGAAATACCTTGTGACCGAAATAAACAGCCGCTGGTGTGGCTGGATTACGAAGTTAACGGTGATGGTTCGGTTCGGGTGAAGACTTATCACCGCACTCATCCGGGGGCGCCAGTTTTTGCACAGAACAACATTGAAGGTATTGAAAATGGTGATCCGGTAGATATTCCAGCCGATCAATTTGTCTCTGTACGTGTTGAGATGCCTGACGATTCGATGTGGAGCCAAACACTGAAAGACCTGGAAACGCAACTTGTTGATGATGACAGTAGCGAGACGTTGCAATAGCGGCTTAGATATTTCCTGAGCTGCGCAGGTAGTTATATTTATGAAGTAAACACAACGCCCGCATTAGCGGGCATATTTTTCCTTTGGGGGCGGTGGGGATGGTGTGAGCTGGCTTTCCAGACTCGGATCGTGGTTACTAAGTTCTGAAATGATTGTGTTGCCCATTATTCAGCTACCAGCCAGAACTCGGCCTCTTCAAACATCTCCTGAACAGCTCGACTGATTTGCCCTTTCTCATGCTTGCTGGCGTTAGTATTGATAGTCGGTAATGTCATCATCGGTTTAACTCTCACATCAGCATCAGGGAAGATGTGATGAAACACCGTCAGCAGCAATTCAGGCGGCAAGTATGTCGCCTGAAGCCTCTGTTAATGTAAACGAAGGTAAGAGGTGTAACGGCATCTGTTAATCATCGGATCGCATGCTGACGATTGACGCGCTACAGTGTAAGATGCACGCCAATGCACGGACGGGTAGGTTTTCCAATGTGTCCACCACTGTGTCCATTAAATAAAAAACGAGACGCAACAGGGTTAAAAAATCCTTATTTATGAAGAATATACGTAACTTTTCTATCATTGCACATATCGACCACGGTAAATCAACGCTGTCTGACCGTATTATTCAGATTTGCGGTGGCCTTTCCGATCGTGAAATGGAAGCGCAGGTTCTGGATTCAATGGATCTGGAACGCGAACGTGGCATTACTATTAAAGCGCAGAGCGTGACGCTGGATTTCAAAGCGTCCG
This sequence comes from Kluyvera intermedia, assembly GCF_021440345.1. Taxonomy (GTDB): domain Bacteria; phylum Pseudomonadota; class Gammaproteobacteria; order Enterobacterales; family Enterobacteriaceae; genus Kluyvera; species Kluyvera intermedia_A. The sequence continues at coordinate 235,864 of NZ_JAKCNS010000011.1, read as the reverse complement.
ATGGGGAAACCTATCAGCTTAACTTTATCGACACCCCAGGCCACGTTGACTTCTCTTATGAAGTTTCACGTTCTCTGGCTGCCTGCGAAGGCGCACTGCTGGTGGTTGACGCTGGGCAGGGCGTAGAAGCGCAGACGCTGGCGAACTGCTATACCGCACTGGAAATGGATCTGGAAGTGGTGCCGGTTCTAAACAAAATCGACCTGCCGGCCGCCGATCCTGAGCGCGTAGCGGAAGAGATTGAAGACATTGTCGGTATCGATGCCACCGATGCAGTACGCTGCTCGGCGAAAACCGGCATTGGTGTGACCGACGTCCTGGAACGTCTGGTGCGCGATATTCCGCCGCCGGAAGGCGATCCAGAAGGTCCACTGCAGGCGCTGATCATCGACTCCTGGTTCGATAACTACCTGGGCGTGGTCTCGCTGGTGCGTATTAAAAACGGCACCATGCGTAAAGGCGACAAAATCAAAGTGATGAGCACCGGCCAGGTCTACAACGCAGACCGTCTGGGCATCTTTACGCCAAAACAGGTTGACCGTACCCAGTTGAACTGCGGCGAGGTAGGTTGGCTGGTTTGTGCGATTAAAGACATCCTGGGCGCACCGGTCGGCGATACGCTGACGCAGGCGCGTAACCCGGCTGATAAAGCGCTACCTGGCTTTAAAAAGGTGAAACCGCAGGTTTATGCCGGTCTGTTCCCGGTAAGCTCCGACGATTACGAAAACTTCCGTGATGCGTTAGGCAAGCTGAGCCTGAACGATGCTTCTCTGTTCTATGAGCCAGAAAGCTCCACCGCGCTGGGCTTCGGCTTCCGCTGCGGCTTCCTGGGTCTGCTGCACATGGAGATCATTCAGGAACGTCTGGAACGTGAATACGATCTGGATCTGATAACCACCGCGCCTACCGTAGTGTATGAAGTGGAAACCACCAGCAAAGAGACTATCTATGTAGATAGCCCGTCTAAGCTGCCGCCGCTGAATAATATCTACGAACTGCGTGAGCCGATTGCCGAGTGTCATATGCTGCTGCCGCAGGCGTACCTGGGCAACGTCATCACCCTGTGCATCGAGAAACGTGGCGTACAGACCAACATGGTTTACCACGGTAATCAGGTTGCGCTGACCTATGAAATTCCGATGGCGGAAGTGGTGCTCGACTTCTTCGACCGTCTGAAATCTACTTCTCGCGGCTATGCGTCTCTGGACTACAACTTCAAACGTTTTCAGGCGTCTGACATGGTGCGTGTTGATGTCCTCATCAACAACGACCGCGTTGATGCGCTGGCGCTGATCACTCACCGTGATAACTCTCAGAGCCGTGGTCGTGATCTGGTTGAGAAGATGAAAGAACTCATCCCTCGCCAGCAGTTCGATATCGCAATTCAGGCGGCCATTGGTACGCACATCATTGCGCGTTCAACGGTTAAGCAGCTGCGTAAAAACGTTCTGGCGAAATGCTACGGTGGTGATATCAGCCGTAAGAAAAAGCTGCTGCAAAAACAGAAAGATGGTAAGAAGCGTATGAAGCAGATCGGTAACGTCGAACTGCCGCAGGAAGCTTTCCTCGCCATTCTGCATGTCGGTAAAGACAGCAAATAATCTTAAGGAGTTGGCATGGCGAACATGTTTGCCCTGATTCTGGTGATTGCCACACTGGTCACGGGCGTGTTGTGGTGCATTGATAAATTTATCTTTGCACCTAAACGACGGGAACGTCAGGCTGCTGCGCAGGCGGCAACTGATGATTCGCTGGATAAAAAGACGCTGAAAAAAGTGGGCCCGAAGCCGGGCTGGCTTGAAACGGGGGCATCGGTTTTCCCGGTGCTGGCGATTGTGTTGATTGTGCGCTCATTTATCTATGAGCCGTTCCAGATTCCGTCTGGTTCGATGATGCCAACCCTGCTGATCGGTGACTTTATCCTGGTGGAGAAATTCGCCTACGGGATTAAAGATCCTATCTATCAGAAAACGATTATTGAAACCGGCCATCCAAAGCGCGGCGACATCGTGGTATTCAAGTATCCGGAAGATCCGCGTCTTGATTACATCAAGCGTACAGTGGGCTTGCCGGGTGACAAAGTGACCTACGATCCAGTCGCGAAGCAGGTCACGATTCAACCAGGATGCAGTTCTGGCCAGGCGTGTGGTAATGCGCTGCCAGTGACCTATTCCAACGTTGAGCCGAGCGATTTCGTGCAGACGTTCTCCCGCAGCAACGGCGGCGAGGCGACCAGCGGCTTCTTTGAAGTCCCGCAGGGCGAGAGCAAAGAGAACGGCGTGCGTCTGGCGCAGCGTCAGGAAACTCTGGGTGAGGTTAATCACCGGATCCTGACCGTGCCAATTGCCCAGGACCAGGCCGGGATGTATTACCACCAGTCCGGTCTGCCGCTGGCTACCTGGATCGTTCCACCGGGGCATTACTTCATGATGGGCGACAACCGCGACAACAGCGCGGATAGCCGTTACTGGGGCTTTGTGCCGGAAGCGAACCTGGTGGGTAAAGCAACCGCCATCTGGATGAGCTTTGAAAAACAAGAGGGTCAATGGCCAACCGGCGTGCGTTTAAGCCGCATCGGTGGGATCCATTAATTAACTCTCCGACTTCACGCGGCAGCCAAATAACTGCCGCGTGAATTATTTAATGTTTTAATCCATTCAAAGTAACGACATCCATTGTCGTTGCGTATAGAATATCCCCCCGAAGTTTGGATGTCTCTGACCGGGAGACACGGCACACGAAACCGCATTGGTTTTCCTCAGGTCTGTTTCGTGTGCTGCATTGTTGACGCATTCATTTATTTGGTATCGCATGAACCCCATCGTAATTAATCGGCTTCAACGGAAGCTGGGCTACACTTTTATTCATCAGGAGCTGTTGCAACAGGCGTTAACGCACCGTAGCGCTAGCAGCAAACACAACGAACGCTTAGAGTTTCTGGGTGATTCGATTCTAAGCTACGTGATCGCCAACGCGCTCTATCACCGCTTCCCTCGCGTGGACGAAGGCGACATGAGTCGGATGCGCGCGACGCTGGTTCGTGGAAATACGCTGGCGGAAATCGCCCGTGAATTTGAACTGGGCGAATGCTTGCGCTTAGGGCCGGGTGAATTGAAAAGCGGCGGTTTCCGTCGGGAATCCATTCTGGCGGATACGGTTGAAGCATTGATTGGCGGGGTATTCCTCGACAGCGATATTCAAAACGTTGAACGACTGATCCTCTCCTGGTATCAGACCCGTCTGGACGAAATTAGTCCGGGCGATAAGCAAAAAGATCCTAAAACGCGCTTGCAGGAATATCTGCAAGGCCGCCATTTGCCGCTGCCATCTTATCTGGTGGTACAGGTACGTGGGGAAGCACACGATCAAGAATTTACTATCCACTGCCAGGTTAGCGGCCTGAGTGAACCGGTGGTTGGCACAGGTTCTAGCCGTCGCAAGGCGGAACAGGCTGCCGCCGAAGAGGCGCTGAAAAAGCTGGAGCTGGAATGAGCGAAGAAAAAAACTACTGCGGATTTATTGCCATCGTCGGTCGTCCGAACGTTGGCAAATCAACCTTACTGAATAAGCTGCTCGGGCAGAAGATTTCCATCACTTCCCGAAAAGCGCAGACCACGCGCCACCGTATTGTCGGTATCCATACCGAAGGGGCCTATCAGGCGATTTACGTCGATACCCCGGGCCTGCATATGGAAGAAAAGCGCGCGATTAACCGTCTGATGAACAAAGCGGCGAGCAGCTCTATCGGTGACGTTGAGCTGATCATTTTCGTGGTCGAAGGCACCCGCTGGACGCCGGACGACGAAATGGTGCTCAATAAACTGCGCGGCGGTAAAGCGCCGGTCATCCTGGCGGTGAACAAAGTCGATAACGTACAGGAAAAAGCGGATCTCTTACCGCACCTGCAGTTCCTCGGCAGCCAGATGGACTTCCTCGATATCGTCCCTATCTCGGCTGAGAGCGGGCTGAATGTGGACACCGTTGCTGGTATCGTGCGTAAGCACCTGCCGGAAGCGATCCACCACTTCCCGGAAGATTACATCACCGACCGTTCACAGCGCTTTATGGCGTCTGAAATCATCCGTGAAAAACTGATGCGTTTCCTGGGCGCAGAACTGCCGTATTCAGTGACCGTAGAAATCGAACGCTTCGTCTCTAACGAGCGCGGCGGTTACGACGTCAACGGCCTGATTCTGGTTGAGCGTGAAGGGCAGAAGAAGATGGTTATTGGTAACAAAGGTTCCAAGATCAAAACCATTGGTATCGAAGCCCGTAAGGACATGCAGGATATGTTCGAAGCGCCTGTTCACCTGGAGCTGTGGGTGAAAGTGAAATCAGGCTGGGCCGATGACGAACGCGCACTGCGCAGTCTCGGTTACACCGACGATCTCTGAGTAAACTACTCTATGGCTTTCTGGTTGCAGGAAGGCGGCAAGACTGAGAATCCCCCGGAGCTTACTTCAGTAAGTGACCGGGGTGAACAGGTGCAGCCAACGCACCAGCAGCCTGAAAGACGACGAGTATGATGGAGGGCTGGCAGCGCGCTTTTGTCCTGCATAGTCGTCCCTGGAGCGAAACCAGCCTGATGCTGGACGTCTTCACGGAAGAATCGGGTCGCGTGCGCCTTGTTGCTAAAGGCGCACGTTCCAAACGTTCCAACCTGAAAGGTGCTCTTCAGCCCTTTACCCCCCTGTTAGTTCGCTTTGGCGGACGCGGCGAAGTCAAAACGCTGCGTAGCGCAGAAGCTGTCTCCCTGGCGCTACCGTTAAGCGGCATCACGCTCTATAGCGGTCTGTACGTCAACGAACTGGTGTCCCGCGTGCTTGAGCATGAAACCCGGTTCTCTGAACTCTTCTTCGACTATTTGCACTGCATCCAGGCGCTGGCAGGCGCGACCGGCTCACCTGAACCGGCGTTGCGTCGTTTTGAGTTGGCGCTGCTGGGCCATCTGGGTTACGGAGTTGATTTCCTGCACTGTGCCGGGAGCGGCGATGAGGTCGATGACACCATGACCTACCGCTATCGTGAAGAAAAGGGCTTTATCGCCAGTATTGTGATTGATAACAACACCTTTACCGGACGGCATCTAAAGGCGCTGGCGAACCGGGAATTTCCTGATGTCGATGTACTGCGTGCCGCGAAACGCTTTACCCGTATGGCGCTAAAGCCGTATCTTGGTGGGAAACCGTTAAAGAGCCGCGAATTGTTCCGCCAGTTTGTCCCGAAGCGGTAGCCGATATTGTGCTCATCCCGCTTTCTCTCTCGCCATTTTGGGCAGAGGGCGGGGTGAGGGAAAAAGAACGTTAAAAATAAAAACACGAGGATTGTCATGGCTGAATTACTGTTAGGCGTCAATATTGACCACATTGCCACCCTGCGTAACGCGCGCGGCACCGCCTATCCGGACCCGGTACAGGCGGCATTCATTGCCGAGCAGGCCGGTGCCGACGGCATCACCGTGCATTTACGCGAAGACCGTCGCCATATTACCGATCGCGACGTGCGCATTCTGCGTCAGACGCTGGATACCCGCATGAACCTGGAAATGGCGGTGACGGAAGAGATGCTGGCGATCGCCTGCGAAACCAAGCCGCATTTCTGCTGCCTGGTGCCAGAAAAACGCCAGGAAGTGACCACCGAAGGCGGTCTGGACGTTGCCGGTCAGTTCGATAAAATGCGCGACGCCTGCAAACGCCTGGCGGATGCCGGTATCCTGGTTTCACTGTTTATCGATGCTGACAACGCACAGATTAAAGCCGCCGCTGATGTCGGCGCGCCGTATATCGAAATCCATACCGGCTGCTATGCCGACGCGACGACCGACGCTGAACAGGCTAAAGAGCTGGAACGCATCGCCAAAGCGGCTACCTACGCGGCAAGCCTCGGTCTGAAGGTCAACGCCGGACACGGTCTGACCTATCACAACGTGAAAGCCGTTGCCGCGCTGCCGGAAATGCACGAGCTGAACATTGGTCACGCGATTATTGGTCGCGCGGTGATGACCGGCCTGAAAGAGGCGGTAGCCGAGATGAAACGTCTGATGCTGGAAGCACGCGGCTAATGGCCATTTTAGGGTTAGGTACCGACATCGTCGAAATCGCCCGTATTGAAGGAGTGATCGCCCGTAGCGGCGATCGCCTCGCTCGCCGTGTATTGAGCGATAATGAATGGGCTATCTGGGAGACGCATCAGCAGCCGGTGCGTTTTCTGGCGAAACGCTTTGCGGTCAAAGAGGCGGCGTCAAAAGCGATGGGCACCGGTATTCGTAATGGGCTGGCGTTCAATCAGTTTGAAGTTTACAACGATGAGCTGGGCAAACCGAAGCTGCGGTTATGGGGTGAAGCAAAACTATTGGCGGAGCGGATGGGGGTTGCGAATATGCACGTGACGCTCGCCGATGAACGCCACTATGCTTGTGCCACGGTGATTGTTGAAAGCTAAATTTTGTCCGCGTGGTGCATCTGGACAAACTTGTCCCACAGACGTTCTTCGCTTTCCAGATGTGCCGGATCCTTTAAAATGGTATTCGGGATCGGGCACACTTTCTGGCAGGTTGGCGTGTCGTAATGGCCGATGCATTCGGTGCAGCGATCGCTGTTGATCTCATAGATACTCTCACCCATCGAAATGGCCTCATTCGGACATTCCGGTTCGCACATATCGCAGTTGATACATTTTTTGGTGATTAACAGCGCCATCAGGACATTCTCAGAAACATAATAAACAGGGCGCGCATTATACGCTCATTTTCCACTCAGGCCATACCTTTTCTGTGGTAATAGCACGGCCGATCAAACCAGTTTTTTCACCAGTGCTTCACTGTGGCGAATACGTTCCGGTGCGTTTTCCAGATCTTGTTGCACCAGACCCATAAACAACAGGTCGGTTAACATCATCTGGGCGCTGGTGGAGGAGATTGCCGCACTGCGCGTGGCCTGTTCTTCGGCGATGGTATACAGGCAGTGAGTTGCCCGCTGCTGGAGGGCATTCGGCGAAAAACCGGTAATCGCCAGCACTTTCCCTCCGACTCGCAGCGTCTCGTCAGCGGCCAAGTTAATTTCCCGGCGGGCGCCGGAATAGGAGATAGCCAGCAGTAAATCGTCCTTAGTCATTGCCTGGACGGTGGCCAACAGGGCATGCATATCCAGCTCGGAAACGGCGTTGACACCGATTTTCATCAGCTTCCAGCTAAAGTTACGCGCCACCAGCCCCGATGCGCCAATCCCGGTGAGAATAATGCGTCGCGCACTGCGCAGCAGCGTTACCGTTTCCACCAGTTTATCTTCGCTATTCACGTCGAGTGATGCATGCATCGCCGCGACATTATCCTTAATCAGCTTCTCGCCAACCAGACGCAGCGGATCGTCGCCGCAAATCTGGTTATGCACCGGCACCGAATGCGGGTTGACGCTGCTGGCCATCGCCTCACTGAGCGCGAGCTTTAGCGCGGGGAAGCCTTTAAATCCGAGCTTTTGGGCAAACTTGACCACGCTGGACTGGCTGACGCCGGCCTGGCTTGCCAGCTGCTGTGAGCTTAAATGACGCGCCTGATCCGGCTGCGCCAAAATAAAATCCGCCAGCTTTCTATCGCTTTGCGCCAGCTGAAGATAGCGCTGGCGAATACTGATTAAACAATTCATGAGAACCTCACGGGCACAATGACCACTGTGTACCGAAGCACCACTCTGCTCGTTTGAAAGAATTATGTATTCTATTATAACCAGATACAGCGAATTAAATATTCCGTGTGCCGGCAAAACTCAACTCTTTTCACTCGAATCCTTGTTGAAGGCCCGTTTGGCGAAAGCGGGTGGGGGATCTGTTAATCTATTGCCTGGACTGATACCGAATAACAGGAGTCTCATTTGACCAGCCATTCCCGCCGCGTGGTGTTCTTTGACCTTGATGGCACGCTGCACCAGCAGGATCTGTTTGGCGCATTCATTCGCTATCTGCTGCGCCGTCTGCCGCTCAATGCGCTGCTGGTTGTGCCACTGCTGCCTATTATCGGTGCTGCAATGCTGATAAGAGGGCGCGCGGCGCGCTGGCCGATGAGCGTGCTGCTTTGGGGCTGTACGTTTGCCCGCCGGGAAGCGACGTTAAACGCGCTGGAGGCCAGCTTTATCATCTGGTTCCGGGCGACGGTGACGCCATTTCCCGTGGTGCAGCAGCGCTTAGACAGCTACCTGAGCCGTGAGGACGCCGACGTCTGGCTGATTACCGGCTCGCCGCAGACGCTGGTCGAACGCGCCTACGTCGATGTACCGTGGATGGCCCGGGTGAACCTGATTGGCAGCCAGATGCAGCGTGGGTTCGGTGGCCGCGTGTTATCAGTCCGCTGCCTGGGACATGAGAAAGTGGTACAACTGGAGCAACGTCTTGGTGCACCGCTACGTTTATACAGCGGCTATAGCGACAGCAAGCAGGATAACCCGCTACTCTTTTTCTGTGAGCATCGCTGGCGGGTGACGCCGCGCGGTGAGCTCGAGCAGCTGGAATAAGCGGGCGCTGCGCTTTGGTGGATTTTGTGTATAATGCGCGGCGTTTTATCATCTGGAGTCTTCACGTTGTCCGACATTGAACTGAACCATGAATACTGGATGCGCCATGCGCTCATGCTGGCCAAACGCGCCTGGGAAGAGGGTGAAGTACCGGTGGGTGCGGTATTGGTGCATAACAACCAGGTGATTGGTGAGGGCTGGAATCGTCCGATTGGCCGCCATGACCCGACCGCGCATGCGGAAATCATGGCACTGCGTCAGGGCGGTCTGGTGCTGCAGAACTATCGTCTGATTGATACCACGCTGTATGTGACGCTGGAACCCTGTGTGATGTGCGCCGGGGCAATGGTCCACAGCCGCATTGGCCATCTGGTATTTGGCGCGCGTGATGCCAAAACCGGTGCGGCGGGCTCGCTAATCGATGTGCTGCATCATCCCGGTATGAACCATCGGATAGAATTTACCGAAGGGGTGCTGGCTGACGAGTGCTCCGGCATGCTGAGTGATTTCTTCCGCTATCGTCGCCAGCAGCAAAAAACGTTGAAGCAGGCCGCGAAAGAAAATCCTCCCGCGGCCCAATAGCTTATTTTTTATGCCGTGACATTAAAAACGACACCGCGTCGTTTTGATTTGGTGACGGCATAAATGAGAACAGGCTGTAGTGGTTCTGATTGAGTTCGTCTGATGATACCGCCGGATAAGCCTGCGCTATCGCCATCTCATCCGTTGCCTTCTTCTCTTTTTCCTGCAAATAACCGACCAGGCTTATCTGGTACTTACGAATATTTTCGACGTAGGTGTAGGCCTCATGCCCGCGTGCATAGCCGTAGGTTAGCTTGCTGTACCATGGCTTCTGGCTCAGCAGCGGCAGGCGCTGTTTAACGTCAGCCCAGCTGTCCGGATTACCTTTTTGCTTTGCGGTAAGCGCCCGGGCGTCAAGCATATGGGCATAGCCCATGTTATAAGCCGCCAGCGCAAACCAGATCCGCTCTTCCTGCGGGACGCTCTCCGGCACTTTGGTCATCATATCCTGGATATAGCGCATGCCGCCGCTAATGCTCTGCTCGGCATCGGTACGGTCGCTTAATCCCAGGCTCTGGGCGGTATTTCGGGTCAGCATCATCAACCCGCGTACCCCGGTGGGTGAGGTGGCTAGCGGGTCCCAATGAGACTCCTGATAAGAGATGGCGGCCAGCAGCTTCCAGTCTATTTCGCTGGCGTACTTTTCAAATAACGGCCGCAGATCGGGCAGCACGTTATCCACTGCGCGCAGGAACGTACGGGTATCGACATAGTCAAAATCGTCGCCATGCCCGAGATACTTCTCCTCCAGGCGGGCAAGGGTACCGTCCTCATTCATATTATTGAAGAAGTCGAGCATCGCCGCAGAAAGCGTATTGTCGTCGTCTTGCAAGCTAAACCAGGTCACCGGCTGCTCGTCGGTGATATCCAGCGCCACCGCGAGTTCCGGGTGTACGCGCTGGAACAGACCGATGGCGACCGAGTCGGCAATGGTGTAGTCCAGTTTGCCGTCGATCACCGCCTGCATCAGGCCTACCGAACCGCGTTTTTCATCAACGGTCCATGAGAGGTCAGGGTACTTCGTTTCTTTTAAGCTTTGCAGATCGCTAATCACCACCTGACCCGGCGCTACGGTGAGCTTATCGGCGGTGACGTTGCTCAGGTTACGCGGGCGCGTGTTTCCGACACGGTAGACCATCTGCTGCGAAACGGAGTAATAGGTGGGGCCGGGCTGATAGTTCTTGCTCCGCTCGCTGTTATAGACCAGCCCTGCGGCCAGCATATCGGCGTTGCCGTGGTCGAGGTCATCGAAAAGCTGGCTGATGTTCTGGCGTACGGTAATTTTCAGCGTCACGCCAAGGTAGTCAGCAAACTGCTGAGCCAGCTCGTAGTCGAGGCCGATATCTTTATCATTAAAGGTGCTATAGGTCAGCGGCGAGAGCACGGTACTGACGCGCAGCTCCCCCCGCTCTTTGATCGCGGCGATTCGGTTTTCTGGTTTGCCAAACCAGGGAATGGATGGCCACAGGGCCGCTGCCAGCAACAGCGTCACAACGCCGATGAGCAGGTAATTAATCTTTAGTTTTTTCAAATAGTTAATTCGCTGAGATGTTAAAAGTTATCCCTGACGACACTAAGGTTTGCTACAGATTGAGCGGCATTTTGCTTAACATTACGCCAGTTGGCAACTGATTCGAGAAGTGAGTCACATCTATTGGTAAAGCGCGGCAATGATTTTATTTCGACGCAAACGGTTTCGTCAGGGCGCAGGATTCTCTATAATAGCGCCCGTTCTCCCCCATTGCGCACACTGAAAGCTGAGAAGACGAGAGACTTATGATGGAAATTCTGCGTGGTTCGCCTGCACTGTCTGCATTTCGCATTAACAAACTGCTGACGCGTTTTCAGGCAGCCAACCTCCCGGTAAGCAATATTTACGCCGAGTATGTCCATTTTGCTGACCTGGAAGCGCCGCTGACCGAAGAAGAGCTGGCCCGACTTGAGCGACTGTTGAAGTATGGCCCAAATCTCAACAGCCATACGCCTACCGGCAAACTGCTGCTCGTCACTCCCCGCCCTGGCACTATCTCCCCCTGGTCTTCGAAAGCTACCGACATCGCTCACAACTGCGGCCTGCCGCAGGTTCTGCGTCTGGAACGCGGCGTGGCGTACTATATTGATGCCGCGAGTCTGACCGATGAACAAGTGAATGCCGTCGCCGCAGAACTGCACGACCGTATGATGGAGTGCGTATTTACCTCCCTGCAGGACGCGGAAAAACTGTTTGCTCATCACCAGCCGGCACCGGTTGCCAGCGTTGATTTGCTGGGGCAGGGCCGTCAGGCGCTGATTGATGCCAACATCCGTCTTGGCCTGGCGCTGGCCGATGATGAAATCGACTACCTGCAGGACGCGTTTAGCAAACTGGGGCGCAACCCGAACGACATCGAACTGTATATGTTCGCCCAGGCGAACTCCGAGCACTGCCGCCACAAAATCTTCAACGCCGACTGGATTATCGATGGTAAAAAGCAGCCGAAGTCGCTGTTTAAAATGATTAAAAATACCTTCGAAACTACATCGGAACACGTGCTGTCGGCCTATAAAGATAACGCCGCAGTCATGGAAGGTTCTGAGGTTGGCCGCTACTTTGCCGACTATGCAACTGGCCGCTACGATTTCCATCAGGAGCCGGCGCATATCCTGATGAAGGTTGAAACCCACAACCACCCGACGGCAATTTCTCCATGGCCGGGTGCGGCAACCGGCTCCGGCGGTGAAATCCGCGATGAGGGCGCAACCGGACGCGGTGCGAAGCCAAAAGCGGGGCTGGTGGGCTTCTCCGTTTCTAACCTGCGCATTCCGGGCTTTGAACAGCCGTGGGAAGAAGATTTTGGTAAACCGGATCGTATCGTTACCGCACTGGATATCATGACCGATGGCCCGCTGGGCGGCGCTGCGTTCAACAACGAATTTGGTCGTCCGGCGCTGACCGGCTACTTCCGTACCTACGAAGAGAAGGTTAACAGCCACAACGGCGAAGAGCTGCGTGGCTACCACAAACCGGTCATGCTGGCGGGTGGGATCGGCAACATCCGTGCCGATCACGTGCAGAAAGGCGAGATCGTCGTTGGGGCGAAACTGATCGTCCTCGGCGGCCCGGCAATGAATATCGGCCTGGGCGGCGGCGCGGCTTCTTCAATGGCCTCCGGCCAGTCTGATGCTGATCTCGATTTTGCTTCCGTACAGCGTGACAACCCGGAAATGGAACGTCGCTGCCAGGAAGTTATCGACCGCTGCTGGCAGCTGGGCGATGCTAACCCAATTCTGTTTATCCACGACGTGGGTGCAGGCGGTCTGTCTAACGCCATGCCGGAGCTGGTGAGCGACGGCGGGCGCGGCGGTAAATTTGAACTGCGCGATATTCTCAGCGATGAGCCGGGTATGAGTCCGCTGGAAATCTGGTGTAACGAATCCCAGGAGCGCTATGTTCTGGCGGTTGCCGCTGACCAGTTGCCGCTGTTTGAAGAGCTGTGTAAACGTGAGCGCGCGCCTTACGCGGTTATCGGTGAAGCCACCGAAGAGCAGCATCTGACCATGAATGACCGTCATTTCGACAATCAGCCAATCGATCTGCCGCTTGACGTGCTGCTTGGCAAAACGCCGAAAATGACCCGCGACGTCCAGACGCTGAAGGCGAAAGGTGAAGCGCTGGCGCGGGAAAATATCTCCCTGGCCGATGCGGTAAACCGCGTGCTGCACCTGCCGACGGTGGCGGAGAAAACCTTCCTCGTGACCATCGGTGACCGTACTGTTACCGGTATGGTTGCACGCGATCAGATGGTTGGCCCATGGCAGATCCCGGTTGCGAACTGCGCGGTGACCACCGCTAGCCTCGATAGCTACTACGGTGAAGCGATGGCGCTTGGCGAACGTGCGCCGGTGGCGCTGCTGGACTTCGCCGCCTCCGCTCGCCTGGCGGTGGGTGAAGCGCTGACCAACATTGCCGCCACGCAGATTGGCGATATCAAACAGATCAAACTCTCCGCTAACTGGATGTCTGCTGCCGGCCATCCGGGTGAAGACGCCGGTCTTTATGAAGCGGTGAAAGCCATTGGTGAAGAGCTGTGTCCTGAACTGGGCCTGACTATTCCGGTGGGTAAAGACTCCATGTCGATGAAAACCCGCTGGCAGGAAGGCAATGAGCAGCGCGAGATGACTTCGCCGCTGTCGCTGGTGATTACTGCCTTTGCTCGCGTGGAAGATGTGCGTCATACCATCACCCCGCAGCTGGTAACGGAAGATAACGCCCTGCTGCTTATCGATCTCGGCAAAGGCCACAATACGCTGGGCGCGACTGCGCTGGCGCAGGTTTATCGTCAACTGGGCGACAAGCCAGCCGACGTCCGCGACGTGGCGCAGCTGAAAGGCTTCTACGACGCCATTCAGGCGTTGGTTGCCGCGCGTAAACTGCTGGCCTATCACGACCGTTCCGATGGCGGCCTGCTGGTGACTCTGGCAGAGATGGCGTTTACCGGTCACTGCGGCGTGGAAGCCGATATTGCGACGCTGGGCGACGATCGTCTGGCGGCGCTGTTTACCGAAGAACTGGGCGCGGTGATTCAGGTTCGTGCTGCTGACCGTGAAGCGGTAGAAGCGATTCTGGCGGCTAATGGTCTGGCTGACTGCGTGCATTACCTCGGTCAGGCGGTTGCGTGCGACCGTTTCACCCTGACGGCCAATGGCCAGCCGGTGTTCAGTGAAAGCCGTTCCCAGCTGCGCATGTGGTGGGCTGAAACCACCTGGCAGATGCAGCGTCTGCGCGACAACCCGGAATGTGCTGACCAGGAACATAACGCGAAAGCGAACGATAACGATCCGGGCCTCAACGTGAAGCTGACTTTCGATATCGATGCCGATATAGCAGCGCCGTACATTGCTACCGGTGCGCGTCCGAAAGTGGCCGTACTGCGTGAGCAGGGCGTGAACTCCCATGTGGAGATGGCGGCGGCCTTCCACCGTGCGGGCTTTGACGCCATTGACGTCCACATGAGCGATCTGCTGGCTGGTCGTCTCGGTCTTGACGCTTTCGATGCGCTGGTTGCGTGCGGCGGCTTCTCTTACGGTGACGTGTTAGGGGCGGGCGAAGGCTGGGCGAAATCCATTCTGTTCAACAATCGCGTTCGTGACGAATTCGCTACCTTCTTCCACCGTCCGCAGACGCTGGCGCTGGGCGTATGTAATGGCTGTCAGATGATGTCGAACCTGCGCGAACTGATCCCGGGCAGCGACCTGTGGCCTCGCTTCGTGCGTAACCACTCCGACCGCTTTGAAGCGCGTTTTAGCCTGGTTGAAGTTGCCAGCAGCCCATCTCTGCTGCTGCAGGGGATGGAAGGTTCGCGTATGCCAATTGCTGTTTCTCACGGTGAAGGCCACGTGGAAGTCCGCGATGGCGCGCATCTGGCGGCGCTTGAAAGTAAAGGTCTGGTGGCGCTGCGCTTCGTCGATAACTTTGGCAAAGTGACGGAGACCTATCCGGCTAACCCAAATGGCTCGCCAAACGGCATTACCGCAGTCACGAACGAAAGCGGCCGCGTCACCATTATGATGCCGCACCCTGAGCGTGTATTCCGTTCAGTGGCGAACTCCTGGCACCCGGAAAACTGGGGCGAGGACAGCCCGTGGATGCGTATTTTCCGCAACGCGCGTAAACAGCTCGGCTAAGGTTGTCGTATCATAAGATCAGGCCCCTCCTTGTGAGGGGCTTTTTTATTGGTTTCTGAAAATTGCCGGGCTTATCCTCCTGGTCTCTCCAGTGTGTCGGGAAACCCCGACATTGAGGGTATGGCACTGTCGTTAAATGGAGACATTTAATTTATTGATTTTAAATGGTTTTATTTATCGGCCCCGTGAGTGTTGCTAATTAGCGACAGCATGCTCAAAAAACAGCCAGAACAACAGGGTGCCTTTTTAGGTATATTTCTTATATTTATCATTGTGTTAATTTATTGTTTTGTATTGTGGCACGCATCGTGCATAATATTAACCAGTGGCTCATTCACCTCCTTATGTCAGCCCCTTCGGGACGTGCTACATAAACTTCGAATGACGCACAACAAGGTGCCTGCCGTCCAGCAACTGATAACAGCTCTGCTTTATCAATCATCGGGCGAAACGTTGAGTTAGGCACCGCCTTATTCCAGAACAAAGCCGGGCTTATGCCCGGCTTTGTTGTTTCTGGCCTTTCCCTCTCCGATAACCTCAGTTAGCATTCCAGTATGTTGCTTTATTGAGACACCGCTTTTGAAACGCCTCTCTCTTTCTCCACGATCGCTGCGCCAACTGGTGACGCTGTCCTTTCTGTTGATCCTGCTGCCGCTGTTAGTGCTGGCCTGGCAGGCATGGCAGAGCCTGAATATGCTCAGTGCGCAGGCTGAACAGACCAACCGCACCACGCTTATCGATGCACGACGCAGCGAAGCGATGGCTAATATTGCGCTGGATATGGAGCGCAGCTACCGCCAGTACTGCGTGCTAGACGATCCAACGCTGGCGAAGGTATACCAGAATCAACGCAAGCGTTATGGCGATATGCTGGAGGCGCATGCGGGCGTGCTGCCTGATGTTGCCCTTTATCAACAATTGCGTCAGAACCTTAATGATCTGGCGCTGCTGCAATGCACCAATAGCGGACCGCAAAAGCCGGCGGCAGAACGGCTGGCGGCTTTCTCCAGTGCCAATAGCGAACTGGTTCAGGCAACGCGTACCGTCGTGTTCTCTCGCGGACAGCAATTACAGCAGGCGATTGCCGAACGTGGCCAGTTCTTTGGCTGGCAGGCGCTGGTGCTGTTTCTGGTCAGTCTGGCGATGGTGCTGTTATTCACACGCATGATTATCGGCCCGGTGAAGGGAATTGAGAGTATGATCAATCGTCTGGGGGAAGGGCAGTCGCTTGACGGTGAGGTCATGTTCCGCGGGCCGCGTGAACTGCGCTCCGTCGGGCAGCGCATCGTCTGGTTAAGTGAACGCCTGTCGTGGCTGGAGTCTCAGCGCCACCAGTTTTTGCGTCATCTGTCTCATGAATTGAAAACGCCGCTCGCCAGCATGCGCGAGGGCACCGAGCTGCTGGCCGATCAGATTGTTGGGCCGCTTAATGCGGAGCAAAAAGAGGTCGTGGCCATTCTCGACAGCAGTAGTCGCAACTTACAAACGCTGATTGAGCAACTGCTGGACTATAACCGTAAGCTGAGCGAAACAGCCATACGCATGGAGCCTGTAACCCTTGCGCCGTTGGTCGAAATGGTGGTTTCCGCGCACAGCCTGCCAGCGAGGGCTAAAATGATGCGCACGCAGGTTGACCTCCAGGCTCCCAGCTGCCTGGCAGAACCGACGCTTCTGATGAATGCGCTGGATAATCTCTATTCGAATGCGGTGCACTATGGCACTGAATCCGGTAACATTTATCTGCATAGCCGCCGGGAAGGAACTAAGGTAATCATTGATATAATCAATACTGGAACCCCGATCCCGGATGCTGAAAAATTAATGATCTTCGAGCCTTTTTATCAGGGTAGCCATCAGCGCAAAGGCGCGGTGAAGGGGAGTGGTCTTGGCTTAAGCCTGGCGCGCGATTCGGTGCGTAAAATGCACGGCGAGCTATATCTTAGCGACGCACAGGACGGCAACGTCTGTTTTCGTATTGAACTCCCAACCCCAGGGCTTGAAAAAACAACCACATGAAACGATATCGAGTCACTATGCCCCAATTTTTAACGCGTACGGGTCGGCGACCGCTGCCGTGGCGTGGCAGGTTATTCGGCCTCGCCTGCCTGCTGCTGTCCGGGTGTAATACCTCGCTGACGCCGCATAATGCCGGTTCCAGCGCCGATGGCAATGAACCCCGTCAACAGGTTGCCGATTACCTGTCGACCGATTGCGATGATATCTGGGCGCTCAGCGGCGAGACGGCCGAAAACAACCCTCTTTATTGGCTGCGCGGCATGGACTGCGCCGATCGCCTTCCTGCGGCGCGTGCGCGTGCCGATGCGAACGTGCTGCCGGTAGGAAACTGGCAGGGAGCCTTCAAGCGCGGCATCCTGCTGGCGAATGCAAAAATTACCCCAACCGAACGTCGACAGGTGGTTGCAGATATTGACGCGCTTAGTTCAGCTATTCCGTCGCGCATTCGCCCGCTGTATCAGGTCTGGCGCGATGGTCAGGTGCTACAGCTGTCACTTGCCGAAGAACGGCAGCGCTACAGTAAACTGCAGGAAACCAGCGACGCCCAATTGGACGCGCTGCGTGTGCAGCAACAGCAATTGCAGGCGGAACTGGATTTAACCACCCGTAAACTGCAAAACCTGACGGATATTGAACGCCAGCTCTCCAGCCGCAAGCCGGGGGCCGATATGACTCACGGCGGCGCATCTGACGAGGATAAACATGACTAACCGTAAACCCGCGCACCTGCTGCTGGTGGATGACGATCCCGGCCTGTTAAAACTGCTGGGCATGCGCTTGACCAGCGAAGGCTATCGGGTGCAGACCGCCGAAAGCGGCCAGCAGGGGTTACGGGTGCTGGCGAAAGAGCGTATCGATCTGGTCATCAGCGATTTGCGGATGGATGAGATGGACGGTCTGCAGCTGTTTAGTGAAATTCAGAAAGTGCAGCCCGGTATGCCGGTGATAATCCTCACCGCTCACGGGTCCATTCCCGACGCGGTGGCCGCCACTCAGCAAGGGGTGTTCAGCTTCTTAACCAAACCGGTTGATAAAGACGCGCTGTACAAGGCGATTGACGAAGCGCTGGAGCGCTCGTCTCCGGCGATGGATGAACAGTGGCGCGAAGCCATTGTCACCCGTAGCCCGCTGATGCTGCGACTGCTGGAGCAGGCGCAGATGGTGGCGCAGTCTGATGTCAGCGTGCTGATTAACGGCCAGAGCGGTACCGGCAAAGAGATTCTGGCGCAGGCGATTCATAACGCCAGTCCGCGTCACGCCAGGCCTTTTGTGGCGATTAACTGCGGCGCGCTGCCGGAACAGCTGCTGGAGTCTGAGCTGTTTGGTCACGCGCGCGGGGCGTTTACCGGCGCGGTCAGCAACCGGGAAGGACTCTTCCAGGCGGCGGAAGGCGGTACCCTGTTTCTTGATGAAATAGGTGATATGCCGGCCCCGTTGCAGGTGAAGCTGCTGCGCGTATTGCAGGAGCGTAAGGTGCGCCCGCTGGGTAGCAACCGCGATCTGGACATCAACGTCCGCATCCTCTCAGCCACCCACCGGGATCTGCCTAAAGCAATGGCCCGCGGCGAGTTCCGCGAGGATCTCTTCTACCGCCTCAACGTGGTGAATCTCAAGATCCCGACGCTTGCCGAGCGTACCGAAGATATTCCGCTGCTTGCAAACTACCTGCTGCGTCAGGCCGCCGATCGCCATAAACCCTTTGTGCGTGCCTTCTCGACGGA
This sequence comes from Kluyvera intermedia, assembly GCF_021440345.1. Classification (GTDB taxonomy): domain Bacteria; phylum Pseudomonadota; class Gammaproteobacteria; order Enterobacterales; family Enterobacteriaceae; genus Kluyvera; species Kluyvera intermedia_A. The sequence continues at coordinate 217,380 of NZ_JAKCNS010000011.1, read as the reverse complement.
TGCGATGAAGCGATTGATGGCCGCAAACTGGCCGGGTAACGTACGCCAACTGGTCAACGTTATCGAGCAGTGCGTGGCGCTAACCTCCTCGCCGGTGATAAGCGATGCGCTGGTGGAGCAGGCGCTGGAAGGGGAGAATACCGCGCTGCCGACCTTCGTCGAGGCGCGCAATCAGTTTGAGCTCAACTACCTGCGTAAGCTGCTGCAAATCACCAAAGGCAACGTCACCCATGCTGCCAGAATGGCCGGGCGCAACCGTACTGAATTCTATAAATTGCTCTCCCGCCATGAACTGGATGCGAACGATTTTAAAGAGTAGCACCGGACAAACGACTGATTTATGATACGGTGAGCAACCGGTTACGCGATAAAAACGACAGGAACACCATGAAAAAGATTGATGCGATTATTAAACCCTTCAAACTCGATGACGTACGTGAAGCGCTGGCGGAAGTGGGCATCACCGGGATGACGGTAACGGAAGTGAAAGGCTTTGGTCGTCAGAAGGGCCACACCGAGCTGTATCGTGGCGCGGAGTACATGGTGGACTTCCTGCCGAAGGTCAAAATTGAAATCGTAGTAACCGACGATATCGTCGATACCTGTGTGGATACCATCATTCGTACCGCGCAGACCGGTAAAATCGGCGATGGTAAAATTTTCGTTTTTGACGTTGCGCGCGTGGTTCGTATCCGTACCGGCGAAGAAGACGACGCGGCAATTTAATGTTCAAAGCTGCCCGCACATCGTGTGCAGGCAGCGTCATTTATTTACTCTTCTACTAGCGGTGCAACCGGCGTCCAGAGCAGACGTTTTACGACCACCAACAGGACAATCAAGGCCACGCAGCCCAGCGTCCATTCCCCCATTTGTGAGAAAAAGCGCCCATAGGCGTCGATGGCCGTTTCGCTAATCTGTGATTCGGTAGTTTTCTGCGCGACTACGCCTGCCAGCCAGTTGGCGACTGAACCGGTTGCCAGCATATAGACGCCGGTCAGCACACCGGTGACGCCAGGCAGGTTCAGGCGAGTTATTTGCGCCATCGCGACCGGGTCAATAAAGAGCTCGGCAAAGCCCATTAACGCAAGCCCGGCAACCATCATTCCCATCGACGCCTGACCGTGCAACTGTGCGCCACGTGCATTCAGCGCGAGCAGCATAAAGCCCGCGCCCATCAGCGCCAAACCGAAAGCAAACTTCAGCCAGACGCGCAGCGCCGAACGAATATTTCCCGATGGCCGAACCAGCCATGCCAGCACTACGCCTGCCGCCATGACCGCCACCGCATTGACCGACTGGAACAGGGCGGTTGGCACTTCAGTGTTCAGCCAATGGCGGTTCACAAAGCGATCGATAAACAAACTAATCGAGCTACCGCCCTGCTGAGCGAGGACCCAGAACAGCGTTCCGGTCAGCATCAGTAATACAATCTGCGACAACGCCCGTCTGGCGTGTGGAAATCGGATCATGATGCGCGCCATGATAACGGCGGCGATGACGCAAACAATGGCCAGCAGATAACCCGCCCAGTCATTTTCCAGCAGCACAGTAAAGAACACCGGCGCGATGCAGAGCATCAGAACCAGCCATCCCCAGGTCGGCAGGGCAAACGTCACTGCGCGTAGCGCGGGCGTATTCACCCCCTGGGTATGACGGAAGTGGCGATGACCGCTTAAAAAAACCATCAGGCCGATAAAAATGCCAATTCCTGCCAGTGCAAAACCGACGTGCCAGCCGTACCACTGCGCGGCCAGCCCGCAGGCAATTGGGGCTGCAATAGAGCCGATATTTCCCGCCGCATACAGCAGCGAAAAACCACCGTCCCGGCGCGGGTCTTCTGGTTCGTACAGTTCGCCGAGCAAGCAGCTAATATTCGATTTAAATAGACCGTAGCCGCAGATAATAATCGCCAGCGCGAGGTACAGGCTCCAGATAGAATCGGACTCGATGCCCAAAACAACATGGCCGAGCGTCATCAACACTGCGCCAGTCATCACCGCAGTACGGTTGCCGAGCAGGCGGTCGGCAAGCCAGCCGCCCAGAATAGGGGTGACATAGACCAAAGAGGCGTAGGCGCTAAACAGGCTTATCGCGTGGCTGTCGTTAAAATTGAGCTGGTGGGTGAGATAAAGGATAAGTAAGGCACGCATGCCGTAAAAGCTGAAGTATTCCCAGATTTGAATCGCCACGATGTAGTAGATCGCGCGCGGTTGTGAGGGTGTTTTCATGTCGACTCCTTACTGTGTGAAAAGCGGCGTGAAAAAAGGGAAGCGACAAGCCGCTTCCCTGGGTGTTTCATCTTATTTTTTATTTTCTTTCAGCACTTTAACGGTATAGCGACCGTCAGCCTGGCGGTAGGCACCGTGGATATCGGTTTCAAAGCCTGGGTAATGCGCGCCGATTTCGCACAGCATTTGCAGGAATTCCAATACCGGACGGCTTTGCTCAGTGATCATTTCACCCGGCATAACCAGTGGCACACCTGGAGGATACGGAAGGATCATGTTGGCATTCACGCGGCCCACCATTTCTTCCATATAAACCTCTTCGGTTTCGCCGTGCAGCTCTTTCTGGAACGCGGCATAAGGCGTCATCTGCATTTCTGGCAGCACTTCAAATGCGCGGAACATCAGATCCGGCAGGTTGTGATGCTCAACCAGTTTATGAATATTCTGCGCCAGATCCTGGATACGCATATTTTCATAAAATTCAGGTGATTCGCTGTACAGCGTTGGCAGAATGTTTTTCACTCGCAGGTTCAGATCGAATGCGCGTTTAAATTCGGTCAGCGCGCGCAGCAGGCTCAGCGCTTTGGTTTTATCGATACCGATACTGAACAGGAACAGCAGGTTGTATGGGCCCGTTTTCTCCACGATGATGCCGCGCTCGTCGAGATATTTCGCCACCAGACTGGCCGGGATACCGAACTCATCCATGGTGCCGTCTTTCTTCATCCCCGGGGTCAGAATTGTGACCTTAATCGGGTCGAGATACATGTGCTCGTTATCGATATTTTTGAAACCGTGCCATGGGCTGTCGGAACGCAGCGGCCAGCATTCAGGCCCCTCGATGTGATCCGGCTGCCAGACGTCGAAGAACCAGCCATCAGACTCGCCTTTCAGACGTTTTATCTCTTTACGGAACTTGATTGCGCACTCAATCGAACCATTGATCAGACGCTTACCGGCGTTACCTTTCATCATCGCGGCGGCGGTTTCGGTGGAAGCCACGATACCGTAGTGCGGAGAGGTGGTGGTATGCATCATAAAGGATTCATTGAACGTCTCTTCGTTAACGTCACCTTTAATGTGAATCATGGAGGCCTGAGAGAACGCGGCCAGCAGTTTGTGCGTGGACTGCGTCTCGTAGATAACTTTGCCTTCTACACGCCCGCCGCTCATACCGCACTTGCCCGCATAGATTGGGGAGAAGTTGGTGTAAGGCACCCAGGCTGAGTCGAAGTGAATGGATTTCACATCCAGCGTTTTCTTGATGTAGTCGGTGTTGTAGAGCAGGCCGTCGTAGGTGGAGTTGGTGATGACGGCGTGTACCGGCCAGGTGGCATTCGGCGTCTCTTTGACGCGTTTTTCAATGGTCGCACGCTGGAATTCGCTCTGCGGAATGCCGCCCAGAATACCGTAGGCGTTACGGGTTGGACGGAAATAGATAGGCGTAATGTCGCTCATCATCATCAGATGGGTCAGCGATTTGTGACAGTTACGGTCAATCAGTACCGTGCTGCCCGCAGGAGAAGAGTACATGCCGACAATTTTGTTGGCGGTTGAGGTGCCATTAGTCACCATATAGCTGCGCTCGGCGTTAAACACGCGGGCAATATACTCTTCAGCTTCTTTATGTGGACCGCTGTGATCCAGCAGAGAACCCAGTTCAGAGACGGAAATTGATACGTCAGACTTCATCGCATTCGGGCCGAAGAAGTCATAAAAAATGCTGCCGACAGGGCTTTTCTGGAAAGCCGTACCGCCCATATGACCTGGGGTACAGAAGGTGTATTTGCCTTCGCGAACGTATTTGAACAGCGCTTTAGTCAGCGGCGGCAGAATGTTGTCGATGTACTCATCGGTGGTCTGACGAATTTTAGCCGCAATATCAGTTGCCGCACCCAGTGCGTATTCGAAGAAACGGACCTGCATACGCAGGTCGTTCAGGCTAACGTCCAGCGTCGAGTAGCTGTTGGCAAACGCATACAGCGGCATGTACTCGTTCATGGCGCTGATCTCTTCGCACAGCTCCAGATTGTATTTATCCCAATCGAAAATAACGCCGCACAGACGGGCATTATTTTCAATCAGCTTCAGCAGATCTTCACGGTCATTCGGGTAAACAATACGAAAGTCGAGGCTTTCCAGCGCACGGTGAAGTTCACGAATAGGCTCTTCTTTAAAGTAGACGCCCATGTGGTTCATGATAGCAATAACGTTCATAGTCATTTTTCCAGGTAAAAGAGGCCCTTCCCGCAGCGATGTGGCAGGTGAGGAGAGGGCCTTGTGAAAAAGGGGTTAGCGGTTAAAGCGCCTGGGCCGGTTTGTTGTCTTTGTCATCACTCTGGCGCTGGTGCATTTTGCGACCATAGAACATCAGGATGACCAGGCTAATGATGAAGGTGCCGGACAGTTCGAAAGAGTTGGCGCCCATCAGCGCGATAAAGCAGAAGGCGCAGCCGAGAACCGAGCACACCAGGCTTACCAGGTTACGGATGTTGAAGCCTTCGAAGCGAATCAGGTCAACGCAGGAGTAGAAGTACGGCAGCATAGTCAACAGGACCGCGATACCGGTCAGCTCGCCGAACAGGTCAGAAGCTTTACCACCGCTGGAGTTCATGATGGTGATGATAATCATCAGCGCGGTCATTTTGACGGCGGCCAGCAGCAGGCCTTTTTTCGGGATGCCGTTTTTATCAAGTTCGCCGTACACTTTCGGGAAGTTGCCGTCGCTTGCGGCACGAACACCTGCCTGACCAACCAGCATCATCCAGGAACCCAGTGAAGTCAGACACGCAAAGGCGGTGAAAGCGGAAACCAGCGGTGCTGCCCAGCCGCCCAGAATGGTCGAGGCACTGACTGCAAACGGTGCCCCAGAGGCTGCCATGACGGAAGCCGGATACATACCAGAGATAACCTGAGTGGCAGCGATATAGATAATACCGGCCATGGCGGTACCCAGCATGGTTGCCAGCGGAACGGTACGTTTTGGATTTTTTACCATACCGGTACTGACCGCGGCGGATTCAACGCCCACGAAAGCCCACAGGCATAGCAGAATACTTTTGATTACCGCGTGTGGATCGGTGGTGGTAGAGGTATTCCAGTTGGCGTGATAGGTCGCAGCGTCAAACCAGTGCCAGCCGACAATGGCGGTGAGTACAACCGGAATCAGTACCAGGAACAAACCGATGGTGGTCAGACGGCTTACCCAGGTTCCGCCCAGCATATTGATAAAGGTGAACAGCCAAACGACAGCAATACACGCGATACCGGCAGGAATTGGGTCATTTAAAATGGGGAAAAAGGTAGATAAATAAGAGACTGCGGTAATCCCGATAGCCAGATTACCAATCCAGTTTGCATGGTAATACAGTACGCCGGTCTGGAAACCGAAAGCCGGAGATAATTCACCAGCGTATGCAATAGGACCACCCTGCTGTGGATTCTTGGTCGCTAATCGGGCGTAAACATAAGCCAGTGACATGGCGCCAATAATAGAAATAATCCAACCCCAGATGGCAATGCCACCGATGCTGGCGAGGCTCGCGGGTAATAAAGCAATCCCGCTCCCCATCATATTTCCGGCAACCACGCCAGTACAGGCAAATAGCCCGATCTTTTTGGTAGAACTCATGTTCGTTTCTCCTGAACAGTATTTTTAGGACCGGATCGCGAGATGAGTAATGACGAGTGACCCGACCAACTGATGGCAATGTTACTGAGCAGGCTAAGAGAAGTCCTAAAGTTAAAGTGAAATAAAAACAAACATGAAAAAAATGAGGTCTTTAGCTTTTCACATTAACATATCAGGATAAAATATTTATATCATGGAAAGGTAAATAACGAGTAATTACAAAGTGGTATGTTTGATTTTTCAAGGGGTATGATGTTGTTGTAAGGCAACAATTAAAACCTTACGACAACATCATGATTACATTATGGCAGGAGTTATTTAACCTGAATAAATAATCCGCAAGAACGTTTAAGATTCTTTGGGTTGAAATGTCTGCAAATAAGGAACGATTTTTTCTATTGAGGTTTGAAATACACCGTTTTCAATCCAGTACAGCGTGTTATCACCGGGGCGTAAATTAAATGCGGTAATATAAGCATCGGCAGCCAGACGGCTCTCACCTTTCATTTCATATACCTTGCCCAGCAGCACGTAATTCAACCATGACATTTCCAATTCAATGCTTTTATTAATAGCGGCGGATGCATTGTCCACGTTGCCTTTAGTCAAAGAATCGATAGCCTGAATGCGATAGAGAACGGCACTATTTTGCATCGCGGGTATTTGCGCGACGCGGGTTAATTCCTCATTAAGTAAAATGAGCTGCTGGCTATCAAACGGCTGCTGTGAATGACGTAAAACATCCACCATTACCTTTTCGGCATACGCGTAGGTGAAGTCCGGGGAGGATTTAATGGTGTTGCCCAGTAGGTCACTGGCTTTATTTAAAGACTGAGCGTCACCAACGGTAATGAGCTGCAGTGCCTGGTAGAACTGCGCCAGAGAGAGCGTTTGTGCGAGCTTTAAATGGTCCAGTTCCTTTTGCAGATTCTCAGGCCATGGCTGCACCAGCGCAGCAGAAAGGCTGTCGAAGAGATCGCTTTGAATCGATACCAGGTTGCCGTCGGTGACGAAGTAGCGCTTATCCAGCATCGTAGAACCGTCGGCGTTGTCGATTAACAGCACGGACATAAAGCACTGCTGTGCGCGGTAGTGACGCTGGTTCACGAAGCTGATGGTTAACGTTTTCCCGGAGCTGCTGGGTTCATTGACGTTATAGTCGGTTTTATCGTGAACCATAAAGGTGGAGTAGGTATTCAGCGAGGTGGTGATCAGCGTCCCCAGCCCAATAACATAGGACTGCTGTGAAGCCCAGTTATTGCACGAAGCACCGGGTTCAAAGCGTACATCAATATCGCGCGGGTTGAGCAGCAGATGGGCGCGAGTCACTTGCGGGTGAGGGCGGGCCACGGACAGCAACACCATGGCAATGAGCACGCCGAGCGAGAGTGACAAGGCGCCCAGAGTCCATAAATTGGCGAACCAGCGACGAGGTTTGGATATCGGGCGTGGTGTTGATACTGATGCTGGTACGGGCGTTGATACTGGCGCTGATAGCGGGTCAGACGGTGATTCTGCCGCGGGTTCTTCGTCGAGCGGTTCGTCGCTGGTATTTTCGAGCCACACCACCGGTGCGGTTAGCTGGTAGCCCCGTTTGGGCACGGTGATAATGTAATCAGCGTTGCTGTCGGCGCTATCGCGTAGAGATTTACGCAGCTCAGAAATGCTCTGGGTGACCACATGGCTGGTCACAATATGGCGCATCCAGATGTTATCAATGAGCTCATCGCGGCTCAGTACTTCGCCGGGATGACGGGCAAAGAACATCAACAGATCGATGAGTCGAGGTTCCAGGGTGAGTTGGCGTCTCCAGGACGGCTGATTTGATTAACAGAAGGCGTGACTAGCCATTCACCGACGCGTACAACCGGTTGTTGCATATAAATGAGTCGCCAAAGAAAAGAACGGGATAAGTTAGCGATGATAACATAATTCCCTTCTCAATTTTGGGCTGTAGCCTGCGTTGGCGCTTGTTGGACGGGGGAAAAGGCGAGCAAAAAATGCTCGCCAGGAAAGATAACCTTACAGTACTTTATGCGGCCCGAAACATTCATAATGAATATGGTCGGCGTTCACGCCCAGCTCGACCAGCTGTTTGGCTGCGTACTGCATAAAGACCACCGGACCGCAGAGATAGAATTGCATCTGTGCGGCCTGCAGACTATCGGCCAGTGGAGACAGCGCCATCAGACCTTCGCTGTCAAAGGCTTTTGCCTGACGGTCAGCGTCGGTTGGGGTGCGATACCACAGGTGAGAGGTAAAGTTTGGCAGCTGTGCGCCCAGCGCGTTGACTTCGTCGGCAAAGGCATGAACTTCGCCGTTTTCCGCCGCATGGAACCAGTTAACCTGCGCCGAATGGCGGTTTTTCGCCAGCGTATCCAGCATCGACAGCATTGGCGTCTGGCCTACGCCGCCCGAGATCAACGTTACAGGAGTCTGTGGCGTAACCTGCAAGAAGAAATCCCCGGCCGGTGCTGCCAGATAAACCACATCACCTTCTTTAGCTGCGTTATGCAGCCAGCTTGAAACCTGGCCGCCATCTTCGCGTTTTACCGCGATACGATAGCTTTTACCGTCCGGTTTACGCGTCAGAGAGTACTGGCGAATTTCCTGGAACTCGAACTCTTCCGGCTTCAACCATACCGCCAGATACTGCCCCGGCTGATAGTCAGCCACCGGCTGGCCGTCGACGGGTTCCATTTCGAAGCTGGTAATCAGCGCACTGCGTGGAGTTTTGTTGACGATGCGGAAAGCTCGGGTGCCTTCCCAGCCGCCGGTTTTACTGGCGCTGTCACGGTAGATCTCAGCTTCGCGATTAATAAACACGCCAGCCAGCACGCCGTAGGCTTTCCCCCAGGCGTCCAGCACTTCCTGGCCCGGGCTGAACATTTCATCAAGTGTTGCCAGCAGGTGGCCGCCGACGATGTCGTACTGCTCCGGTTTAATCTGGAAGCTGGTGTGCTTCTGCGCAATTTTCTCAACGGCAGGCAGCAGGGCCGCCAGGTTTTCAATATTGCTGGCGTAGGCGGCAATCGCGTTGAACAGCGCTTCACGCTGGTCGCCGTTGCGCTGGTTGCTCATATTGAAAATCTCTTTCAGTTCCGGGTTATGGGCGAACATCCGGTCATAAAAGTGGGCGGTGAGTTTTGGGCCGGTTTCAACCAGCAGTGGAATCGTGGCTTTTACGGTAGCGATGGTTTGAGCATCAAGCATGGCAGGTTTTCCTTTGATTATCACTTAATGTTGCATATTAAATGCATCTTATAAAAATAACCCTGCTTTGTAAATGGTTCTTTGTGATAATGCACCAACTCGGTTACAAGATGAATTATTCGCATCACAATCCTGAAAAGAAATCCACTTCACGACGTAAGGCCTTTATTCCTCAATCCCTTGTGTAGCTTGAAGGTAAACGTTTGCGTAATTTCGTTTGTCAAGACCTGTTATCACAGAACGATTCGGTTATACTGTTGGCCGTTGTCCAACGGGACTGCCTTTTTCAGGTCAAAATTTTATTGTTAGCTGAGTCAGGAGATGCGGATGTTAAAGCGTGAAATGAACATTGCCGATTATGATGCCGAGTTGTGGCAGGCTATGGAGCAAGAAAAAGTACGTCAGGAAGAGCACATTGAACTGATCGCCTCCGAAAACTACACCAGCCCGCGCGTCATGCAGGCTCAGGGTTCTCAGCTGACCAACAAATATGCTGAAGGTTATCCGGGCAAGCGTTACTACGGTGGCTGCGAATACGTTGATATCGTTGAGCAACTGGCGATTGACCGCGCGAAAGAGCTGTTTGGTGCAGACTATGCTAACGTCCAGCCGCACTCCGGTTCTCAGGCTAACTTCGCGGTTTACACCGCGCTGCTGCAGCCGGGCGATACCGTTCTGGGTATGAACCTGGCACAGGGTGGTCACCTGACTCACGGTTCCCCGGTTAACTTCTCCGGCAAACTGTACAACATCATCCCTTACGGTATTGATGAGTCCGGTAAAATTGACTACGAAGACATGGCGAAGCAGGCTCAGGAACACAAACCGAAAATGATCATCGGTGGTTTCTCCGCTTACTCTGGCATCGTTGACTGGGCAAAAATGCGTGAAATCGCCGACAGCATCGGCGCGTATCTGTTTGTCGATATGGCCCACGTTGCTGGCCTGATCGCCGCTGGCGTTTACCCGAACCCGGTTCCACATGCTCACGTCGTCACCACTACCACCCACAAAACCCTGGCTGGCCCACGCGGTGGCCTGATTCTGGCGAAAGACGGTAGCGAAGAGCTGTACAAAAAACTGAACTCCGCTGTCTTCCCTAGCGCTCAGGGCGGCCCACTGATGCACGTTATCGCGGGTAAAGCGGTGGCGCTGAAAGAAGCAATGGAGCCAGAGTTCAAAATCTACCAGCAGCAGGTTGCGAAAAACGCCAAAGCGATGGTAGAAGTGTTCCTGAACCGTGGCTACAAAGTGGTTTCTGGCGGTACTGAGAACCACCTGTTCCTGCTGGATCTGGTCGACAAAAACCTGACCGGTAAAGAAGCGGATGCTGCGCTGGGCCGTGCTAACATCACCGTCAACAAAAACAGCGTACCAAACGATCCGAAGAGCCCGTTTGTGACTTCTGGTATTCGTATCGGTTCCCCAGCGGTGACTCGCCGTGGCTTTAAAGAAGCTGAAGTGAAAGAGCTGGCTGGCTGGATGTGCGATGTGCTGGACAACATCAATGATGAAGCCACCATCGAACGCATCAAAGCGAAAGTGCTGGATATCTGCGCACGCTTCCCGGTTTACGCATAAGCGTTAATCGTCAGATGTGAAAAAGGCCGCGAATGCGGCCTTTTTTGTGTCAGATGTCGGCTGCGCCTTATCCTACCTGCAGCGCCCCCGCCAAAACCGCCATCGGGCAACGGCTTAACGTCTGTCCAGCGAAATTTTCCCCGGCCCGACAATCGCCAGCAGCAGGAACCCGCCAGCGATACTGATGTTCTTATAGAAGTTAATCATATTTGGCATCACCGCATCGCCGGTCATATTCCAGAAGTGGTGGCCAATCACCGCTGTCCCCAGCGTATAGAAGACGAAAATAACCGCCAACGGGCGCGTGAAGAAGCCCAGGATCACCAGAATAACGGCCGGCACCTCCATCAAAATCGCAATGATGGCGGCCAGTGACGGCATCGGCGCGCCGGATGAGGTCATGTATTGTACCGTACCGTCAAAGTTAAGCATTTTGGGATAGCCGGAGAGAATAAACAGCAGCACGATGGCGATACGGGCTATCAGCAGCAGCAGATCGCGTGAAGCGCCAAAGTCGAGATAACGAAGACAGTTCATGGCAGTTCCTTTGTGTAAGTGCGTATGATTTAAACGTAATACACAATTTTGTGACCTGCCACACAGGAGCATGAAATCAGTATTTTGGCTGACCATAAACCTCGCCAGGCAGGGGGGAGGGGAGACTTTGATACCCGGTTATATGTATTTTTTAAATACTAAATAAGGTGGTTTTTCGGGCGGATAGCGCGGTCGCGGTGAAGGCTTTGGAAAAAGGGCAAGCTTAACCTGTCCTTGAGGACTTTATCTCACCGGCTGAATGAGAGCTTGTGCGTACCAACACGCTATGCACGCGGTTTTTAAAAATGGAGTGTACTTTGCGCAGCTGACCTAACCGTCACTGGTTGTATCCAGAAACAAACAAGTGAAAGTGATGTTCATCACATTTATTCGGTAAGCGAGGTGAGTAATGCTCTTCAGAATGAGTGCTAAGTCAGTAGACTAAGGCCTCCAAAACGGGAGGAACCATGGTTTTGCACTCCACGCGCTGGCTGGCGCTCAGTTACTTCACCTATTTCTTTAGCTACGGTATTTTTCTACCTTTCTGGAGCGTCTGGCTCAAAGGTGCGGGGCTGTCGCCCGAAACCATCGGTATTTTGCTTGGCGCGGGTCTGGTGGCTCGTTTCCTGGGGAGCCTGCTGATTGCTCCGCGCGTCAGTGACCCGTCGCGTCTAATCAACGTTCTGCGTATTCTGGCCCTGATGACGCTGCTGTTTGCGTTGATGTTCTGGGCGGGTACCAACGTCGCCTGGCTGATGGTGGTGATGATCGGCTTTAACCTGTTCTTCTCGCCGCTGGTGCCGTTAACCGACGCGCTGGCCAATACCTGGCAAAAACAGATAACCATGGACTACGGGCGGGTGCGCCTGTGGGGCTCTATTGCCTTTGTCATTGGCTCTGCGCTGACCGGCAAGCTGGTCAGCCTGTACGGTTATCAGGTTATTTTATTGATGCTGAGCCTGGGCGTGGCGTCCATGCTGTTGGGGATGTTGCTCAAGCCATCGGTGATGCCGCTTGGCGAATCTCGTCATCAGGAGTCGGTTGGCTGGTCTGCCTGGCGTTTGCTGGTGGTCCAGAACTGGCGATTCCTGGCTTGCGTCAGCCTGCTGCAGGGCGCGCACGCGGCCTATTACGGCTTTAGCGCCATTTACTGGGAAGGGGCGGGCTATTCGGCGTCGGCCATTGGTTATTTATGGTCGTTAGGCGTGGTCGCGGAAGTGGTGACCTTTGCGTTGAGTAAAAAGGTCTTCCGTCGCTTTAGCGCCCGCGATCTGCTGTTGCTGTCGGCCATTTGCGGCGTGATTCGCTGGGGGCTGATGGGCTGGACGACAAGCCTGCCGTGGCTGATTTTGATTCAGATCCTCCACTGCGGCACCTTCACCGTCTGCCACCTGGCGGCGATGCGCTACATTGCGGCGCGTCAGGGCGGTGAGGTTATTCGCCTACAGGCCATTTACTCTGCGGTGGCGATGGGCGGCAGTATTGCGGTGATGACCATGTTTGCCGGTTTTCTCTACCAGCACCTGCATCAGGGGCTGTTCTGGGTAATGGCACTGGTGGCGCTACCGGCCTTGCTGTTACGGCCTAAAACCGTCGCGCGCTAAGTCTCGAGTATTTTACAGATGTGCTGCTGCTGATGCTCGCTGAGCGACTGCTCGGCGTGAATCAGCGGCGGTGAGAACAACGGCAGGACGATGGCGTAAGGCGAAATCACCAGGGTGCTGTCCTTCGGCGCACCTTCTTTCTGGAAAATCGGTACCGCCAGATACTTCACATTGAGCGGCAGCAGGGTCAACTCGCGCAGCTGTTGCTCAATTTCCTGTTCCAGCAACGGATTATCGCCGGTTAATAACACCACCTGTTTTTCGTGCAATTCGCTCTCCTGCATTAATCCTGCGCCAAAAATCACCGCAATCAACGCCGCTTCATCATCGCTAAAACGCAGGGAATAGCGCGTTTCAAATTCCAACAGTGCCACGCGAGTGGTGCGGATCAGCCGAGGATAAAGGCGGTGGATCTCTTCGGATAAGTGGTTGTCGATACCGATCCCAAAGACGCAGCGGTTGAGCGCCTGCGCCAGATGAATATAAAGGTGATTGCCGACACCGCTTTCGTCGGTAAAGCGGCAGCCGGCGACCTGCTGAAAATGGTCAACTAATCGGGTCACGGCGTGTTGTAACTGCTTGTCCTGTTCACGAACATCATCGTGCGGGTCAGGGACTTTGAGCAGCATAAACAGCAGTGCCAGAAAATGCTGTTCGTGATGGTTAGGGATTTGGCGAACGCGTCTTTGCCAGTGGCGCACGATCTCCGCTGCCGTTTGAAATTCGACGCTCGCGCTGGCCCATGCGCTTTGCTGCGTATTGAAATGCGGGCTTTCCCCTTGATGATGTTGTAATAAACAGTATTGCAAATAGAGGCGTAAAAACTGCCCATCGCGGGATTCAAACTGCCGCTGTAAACTGCGCCCACAGCGATTGACCAGCGCCTGAAGATTGGTTTCATCATAGAGGTTGCGGGCGATTTTCAACTGTTTAAGCTGCGTTTTAATCGCCGGCGTAAAATGATGATTGACGAAATGCGGGCACAGGCGCAAAGCGCGGCGAAGCCAGTGCAGCAAGCACAGGCGTAGGTCGAGATTGGTGCCTTCAATCCGATAGCGGCCATCCGCCAAAGTGGCGATCGCCAGACGATGGTAACGCTCGATCTCCTGGCCGGCCCCAACGATATCTTGCCGGGCCGTAGAAACATCGACATTATTCACTTTGCCAATATATTCCGGCGTAATGACGTGTTCTGGGAGATACAGCATCAGCAGCGCCTGGCAGCGGCGCTGCGGACTGGAAAGCACAGATGGCGGTTCGTGTACGGTCATCATCTGTTGGCATCCAGCAGCAGGTATTAGGAATAAGCGTAGACAAAAGATAACGGCAGCTAATGGGCTTTCGCTTAGGAATGCTGGCGGCGGTCACAGAATTTTTCACTGAGGAACGGATGAAGAGAGTGAAACAATGCGCGGTTCTGGTGTTTCTTGCGGTTTTATCGTTAAGCGCCCGCGCGCACCCGCACAGTTTTATTACCATCACCAATCAACTGGTGGTCAGTGACGGCCAGCTCACTGGCATGAACATGCGCTGGACGATGGACGAACTGACGTCTGCCGATCTGCTCTACGACGCCGGAAATGCCAAGCCGGGGGATGAAGTGTGGAAAAAACTGGCGGCGGAGGTGATGGCCAACGTGCTGGGGCAGCACTATTTTTCTGAATTCTGGCATAACGGCCAAAAGGTGAAATTTGACAATTTGCCCACGGCCTACGGCCTGGCACGCCAGGGGCATCAGTCGGTGCTGACCTTCACGCTACCGCTGGCAAAGCCGCAGCCTCTGGCCGGGCAGACCTATACCTTCTCCACTTTCGACCCGACCTATTACGTCGACATGAGCTACGAAAAAGATAGCGATGTTGCCTTTGCACCTGACTATCAAGGTACGTGCAAAGTGAGTGTGCATACGCCAAAACCCAATGACGATATGCTCCTGTACGCCCAGTCACTTGATAAAGAGGATGCGCCGGCAGAGGACATGGAGCTCGGTAAACAGTTTGCCCAGAAGGTGACCATCCAATGTCCGTGATCTCCGTTAACCGTCGTCCCGCGCGCCGCTGGCTACAGCTATGGCCGTTGTTGATTTTCGCCGTCGCGGCTATCGCCGGGTTGCTCTGGCTGTGGCAGGTCTGGCCGCAGGTGATGTTAAAAAGCGTTATCTGGCAGCGTGAAGTTAACCAGCAGATGAGCAGCCTGCTTAAAGCGGTGGCCGCTAATCCGGGGCAGGCGGGGATGACGCTGCTGCTGTTTAGTTTCACCTATGGCGTGCTGCATGCGTTAGGGCCGGGGCACGGCAAAGTGGTGATCACCACCTGGCTTGCCACGCACCCATCTAAACTGAAGTCGAGTATTGGCCTGACGCTGGCCTCTTCTTTATTACAGGGGCTGGTGGCGATTGTTCTGGTGGTGGTAGTGCTTAGCATCCTGCAATTGCCTGCGCGCCAGCTGCATCTCAGCAGTTTTTGGTTGGAGAAAGCCAGCTATGGGCTGGTGGGCGTACTGGGGCTAATGTTGTGCTGGCGGGCGCTGAAAAAGCTACGCGTGCTGCTGCGAAAACCGAAATTCACCGCTTTCACCCCACACCATGTCCATCACGATGGCTGCGGCTGTGGGCATCAGCATATGCCGAATCCCGACCAGCTTGCCCGTGACGATGACTGGCGCGCCAGGCTGATGATTATTCTCTCAATGGGAATGCGCCCGTGTTCGGGGGCAATTATGGTACTGCTGTTCAGTAAAGTGATTGGTGTATTCGCCTGGGGAATGGCATCGGCGCTGGCGATGGCGGCGGGCACATCATTGACGATTACCTCGTTGGCGCTGCTGGTACATGCGTTTCGCTCGCTGGCGGTCAAACTGAGCGGCAATAAAACGCCGGCGCTGTGGCGGCAGGTGGGCTGGAGCACGCTGGCATTAGCCGGCGGCGTCATTCTGGTCGTTGCGGCGGTGGTGATGTGGGGAAGTGCGGTTCCGGCGGGACGCGGGCTGCGTCCATTTTAAAAAAAAAGGCCGGATAGCGGCTAACGCCATATCCGACCTTCAATTTTGTTGTCCCGGTAAGCATCACGCTACCGGGCAATCACTTAGCGCTTCAGCGCTTCGCTCAGTTCGTCACGCATGTTAGCCAGCATCGCTTTCACAACACGTGGGTTACCCGCAACGATGTTGCCGGTCATCATGTAGTTGTGGCCGCCGGTGAAGTCACACACCAGTGCGCCAGCTTCACGAGCGATCAGTTCGCCAGCGGCGAAGTCCCATGGCTTCAGGCCGATTTCGAAGTAGCCGTCAACGCGGGCTGCGGCAACGTAGGCCAGATCCAGCGCAGCAGAACCGGTGCGACGGAAGTCCGCGCATTCGGTAAACATGTTGCCGAGGATTTTCATATAAGCCGGAGCGTGCTGCTTGGCTTTGAACGGGAAGCCGGTAGCAATGATAGTACCGTCCAGATCGCGAGCGATGCTGCCACGCAGACGGTAGCCGTTGAGCTGTGCGCCCTGGCCACGGGTAGCGGTGAACAGTTCGTTACGCATTGGATCGTAAACAACGGCGACTTCAGTACGGCCTTTGATGCGTACTGCGATGGATACCGCGAAGTGCGGCAGACGTTTGATAAAGTTGGTGGTGCCATCCAGTGGATCGATAACCCATTGAACATCCAGATCTTCGCCAACATGTTCACCGCTTTCTTCGGTGATAATGGTGTGTTGCGGGTAAGATTTGCGGATCGTTTCGATAATAATCGCTTCGGCGGCTTTATCGACGTTAGTCACGAAATCGTTACTGCCTTTCTGGCTCGTTTCAACTGAGTCAGGCGTTTCATAGTGTTTGGCAATTACATTACCCGCCTTGCGCGCTGCGCGCACGGCGATGGTCAGCATCGGATGCATCGGTCTCTCTCACTGGATGTTAAAGAACGGGAAAACGGCGCAGAGTATAGCAGCGAGAACAGAACATGTCTTCGTTTTATGATAATATGGCCGAATAATCTTTAGACGAAGAATGACAATGCTGCAAAATATCCGAATCGTGCTGGTCGAAACCTCTCACACCGGCAACATGGGCTCCGTGGCCCGCGCTATGAAAACCATGGGTTTAACTAATCTGTGGCTGGTTAACCCGCTGGTCAAACCGGACTCGCAGGCCATCGCCCTCGCGGCAGGCGCCAGCGACGTTATTGGTAACGCGCAGATTGTCGATACTCTCGACGAAGCGCTGGCCGGGTGTAGCCTGGTGGTGGGCACCAGCGCGCGTTCCCGCACGCTGCCGTGGCCGATGCTCGATCCGCGTGAATGCGGTCTGAAAAGCGTTGCGGAAGGCGCGCACGCGCCGGTGGCGCTGGTGTTTGGCCGCGAACGCGTTGGCCTGACCAACGACGAATTGCAGAAATGCCACTATCACGTAGCGATTGCCGCCAACCCTGAATACAGCTCGCTGAACCTGGCGATGGCGGTGCAGGTTATTGCGTATGAAGTGCGCATGGCCTGGCTGGCGGCGCAGGAAAACGATGCTCCGGTCGTTGAGCAGGATGAAACCCCTTATCCGTTGGTCGATGACCTGGAACGTTTTTACGGCCATCTGGAGCAGACGCTGCTGTCTACCGGCTTTATTCGTGAAAACCATCCAGGGCAGGTGATGAATAAGCTGCGCCGCATGTTCACCCGCGCGCGTCCGGAAAGCCAGGAGTTGAACATCCTGCGCGGTATTCTGGCGTCAATTGAGCAGCAGAATAAAGGCAAGTAACTGCGTTGAGGCCGGATAGCGCCTGCTTATCCGGCTCACTGGCCGTGCGATGTGTCGCCCTGATAAGCGAAGCGCTATCTGGCAGATGAATACCGCACGGAACGCCAAATACCTGACTAATTTACTCAAGTAAATAGTTGACTGTTTTAGTCGGGAATGTCAGACTTGGCCCTGCTATGCAATACCCCCATTATATTATTAAAAACCCCGGGCAGGGGCGAGTTTTGAGGTTAAGTAAGACATGAGACTGACATCTAAAGGGCGTTATGCCGTGACAGCGATGCTGGACGTTGCACTCAACTCCGAATCGGGCCCGGTACCGTTGGCCGATATTTCTGAACGTCAGGGAATCTCACTCTCCTATCTGGAGCAGCTGTTTTCCCGTCTGCGTAAAAATGGATTAGTATCCAGCGTTCGCGGACCAGGCGGTGGTTATCTGCTGGGGAAAGAAGCTATCCACATCGCAGTGGGTGAAGTGATTAGCGCAGTGGATGAATCCGTTGACGCGACCCGCTGCCAGGGTAAAGGCGGCTGCCAGGGCGGCGATAAATGTTTGACCCACGCACTGTGGCGCGATCTGAGCGACCGTCTGACCGGTTTCCTGAACAACATCACCCTGGGTGAACTGGTGAATAACCAGGAAGTTCTGGATGTGTCTGGCCGCCAGCATACGCATGACACCACCCGCAATAATCGCGTACAAGACGCAATCGACGTTAAGTTACGTGCATAATCAACCGCTCCTGCCGTGTGCCACCAGGGCACATCCGGCAGGCCTGGTTAAATAAAAAAGAGATTTCAGAGTCAGGCCGGGACTTTGGTTCCGTCAACACGGTCGTACATCCAGCCGGTTGCCTGATTCCTTGCATTGAGTGATGTACGGAGTTAAAGAGCAATGAAATTACCGATCTATCTCGACTACTCCGCAACCACGCCGGTGGACCCGCGTGTTGCCGAGAAAATGATGCAGTGTCTGACCCTGGACGGAAACTTTGGTAACCCCGCTTCCCGTTCACACCGTTTCGGCTGGCATGCTGAAGAGGCGGTAGATATCGCCCGTAACCAGATTGCCGAGCTCGTTGGTGCAGACCCGCGCGAAATCGTATTTACTTCCGGTGCGACTGAATCCGATAACCTGGCGATTAAAGGTGCAGCCAACTTTTATCAGAAAAAAGGCAAGCACATCATCACCAGCAAAACCGAACATAAAGCCGTGCTCGACACCTGTCGTCAGCTCGAGCGTGAAGGTTTTGAAATTACCTATCTGGCGCCACAGCGCAACGGGATTATCGACCTGAAAGAGCTCGAAGCGGCGATGCGTGATGACACCATCCTCGTTTCTATCATGCACGTGAACAACGAAATCGGCGTGGTGCAGGATATCGCGACTATCGGCGAAATGTGCCGTGCGCGCGGTATCATCTATCACGTGGATGCGACTCAGAGCGTGGGCAAACTGCCAATCGATCTGAGCCAGCTGAAAGTTGACCTGATGTCCTTCTCCGGTCACAAAATTTACGGTCCAAAAGGTATCGGCGCGCTGTATGTTCGTCGTAAGCCACGTATCCGTATCGAAGCGCAAATGCACGGCGGCGGTCACGAGCGCGGCATGCGTTCCGGTACTCTGCCTGTCCACCAGATCGTCGGTATGGGTGAAGCTTACCGTATCGCGAAAGAAGAGATGGAAACCGAGATGGCGCGCCTGCGCGGTCTGCGTAACCGTCTGTGGAATGGCGTGAAAGATATGGAAGAGGTTTACCTTAACGGTGACCTCGAGCAGGGCGCACCGAACATCCTCAACGTCAGCTTCAACTTTGTTGAAGGCGAGTCGCTGATCATGGCGCTGAAAGATCTGGCCGTCTCTTCCGGTTCTGCCTGTACTTCCGCAAGCCTTGAGCCATCCTACGTGCTGCGCGCGCTGGGTATGACTGATGAGCTGGCGCATAGCTCCATTCGTTTCTCTTTAGGTCGTTTCACTACCGAAGAAGAGATTGACTACGCCATCAATCTGGTTCGCAACTCCATTGGCCGTCTGCGCGACCTTTCTCCACTGTGGGAAATGTTCAAGCAGGGCGTGGATCTGAACAGCATTGAATGGTCACATCATTAATCGGTAGATAAGGAGAATTCATCATGGCTTACAGCGAAAAAGTAATCGATCACTACGAGAACCCACGTAACGTCGGTTCTTTCGACAACAGCGACGATAGCGTCGGCAGCGGCATGGTCGGCGCACCGGCCTGCGGCGACGTGATGAAGTTGCAGATTAAAGTCAACAATGAAGGTATCATTGAAGACGCGCGTTTCAAGACTTACGGCTGCGGTTCCGCCATTGCCTCCAGCTCCCTGGTGACCGAATGGGTCAAAGGGAAATCTCTGGACGAAGCACAGGCGATTAAAAACACCGATATCGCAGACGAACTTGAACTGCCACCAGTGAAAATTCACTGTTCTATTCTGGCAGAAGACGCGATTAAAGCCGCCATTGCGGACTACAAAAGCAAACGTGAAGCAAAATAATTAAGAGTTGAGGTTATTATGTCGATTTCCTTAAGCGACAGTGCAGCAGAGCGAGTCAATACCTTCCTGTCAAACCGCGGTAAAGGGTTTGGCCTGCGTCTGGGCGTCAGAACGTCCGGCTGTTCAGGTATGGCCTATGTACTGGAATTTGTTGACGAGCCGGCGGCAGAAGATACCGTATTCGAAGACAAAGGCGTGAAGGTTGTCATCGACGGTAAAAGCCTGCAATTTCTTGACGGTACGCAGCTGGACTTCGTGAAAGAAGGTCTGAACGAAGGGTTTAAATTCACCAACCCTAACGTGAAAGACGAGTGCGGTTGCGGCGAAAGCTTCCACGTCTAATGTTGAGTCCTGCCAACCCCACTCATGGTTTCATCGCTGTGCGTGGGGTTTGTTTTAAATAGTTAACCCTGAGATCGTCATGGATTACTTTACTCTCTTTGGATTGCCAGTCGGTTATCACGTAGACACTCAGGCCCTTGCGGCACGTTTCCAGGACCTGCAGCGTCAGAATCATCCCGATCGTTTTGCCAGCGCCAGCGACGCCGAACAGCTTGTTGCGGTTCAGCGCTCCGCCAACATTAATCAGGCATGGCAAACTCTGCGTCACCCGCTGACGCGCGCGGAATATCTGCTCTCCCTGCACGGTTTTGACCTCTCATCCGAACAGCACACCGTCCGCGACACCGCGTTCCTGATGGAACAGCTGGAGCTGCGCGAAGAGCTTGATGAGATTGAGCAGGCGAAAGACACCGACCGCCTTGAAAACCTGCAAAAGCGCATTAAAACAATGTATACCCAACGCCAGCAGCAGATGGTGGCGGAATTAGACGCTAAGACGTGGGACGCGGCGGCGGATACCGTGCGTAAACTGCGTTTTCTCGATAAACTCCAAAGCAGCGCTGAATTACTCGAAGAAAAGCTGCTCGATTTCTGATTTTGGAAGCATAACATGGCCTTATTACAAATTAGTGAGCCGGGGCTGAGTGCCGCACCGCACCAGCGTCGTCTGGCGGTGGGCATCGACTTAGGCACCACCAATTCTCTGGTTGCGACCGTGCGTAGCGGCCAGGCTGAGACGCTGGCTGACAGCCAGGGACGTCACCTGCTGCCATCCGTCGTTCATTACCAGGCGCAGGGCCACGTGGTCGGCTATGACGCGCGTACCAACGCCGCGCAGGATCCGGCCAACACCATCAGTTCCGTGAAGCGCATGATGGGCCGCTCGCTGGCGGACATCCAGACGCGTTACCCACATCTGCCGTACCAGTTCCAGGCCAGTGAAAACGGCCTGCCGATGCTGGTGACCGACGCCGGCGTACTGAACCCGATTCGCGTTTCCGCAGACATTCTGAAAGCGCTGGCCGCCCGTGCCACCGAATCCCTTGCTGGTGAACTGGACGGGGTGGTCATCACCGTTCCGGCCTATTTTGATGATGCTCAGCGTCAGGGCACCAAGGACGCTGCGCGTCTGGCGGGCCTGCACGTCCTGCGTCTGCTCAATGAACCAACAGCCGCAGCGATTGCCTACGGCCTGGATTCCGGTCAGGAAGGCGTGATTGCTGTGT
The DNA here is from genome assembly GCF_021440345.1 of Kluyvera intermedia. GTDB lineage: Bacteria > Pseudomonadota > Gammaproteobacteria > Enterobacterales > Enterobacteriaceae > Kluyvera > Kluyvera intermedia_A. Next base: position 195,758 of record NZ_JAKCNS010000011.1, on the reverse strand, counting down.
ATGACCTCGGCGGCGGGACTTTTGACATCTCGATTCTGCGTCTGAGCCGCGGCGTGTTTGAAGTGCTGGCGACCGGCGGTGATTCCGCGCTGGGCGGCGATGACTTCGACCACCTGCTGGCTGACCATATCCGCGAACAGGCGGGTATTGCCGATCGCAGCGACAACCGCGTACAGCGTGAGCTGCTCGATGCCGCTATCGCGGCCAAAATTGCGCTGAGCGATGCCGACCGCGTGGCCGTTGACGTTGCCGGCTGGAAAGGTGAAGTCACCCGCGAGCAGTTTAACGAACTCATTTCTGTGCTGGTGAAGCGCACTCTGCTGGCCTGCCGCCGCGCGCTGAAAGATGCGGGCGTGGAAGCTGATGAAGTGCTGGAAGTGGTGATGGTCGGTGGTTCTACCCGCGTACCGCTGGTGCGTGAGCGCGTGGGTGAATTCTTTGGCCGTACGCCGCTGACCTCCATCGACCCGGACAAAGTGGTGGCTATTGGCGCCGCCGTTCAGGCCGATATTCTGGTGGGCAACAAGCCGGACAGCGAAATGCTGCTGCTTGACGTTATCCCGCTGTCGCTGGGCCTCGAAACCATGGGCGGCCTGGTGGAGAAAGTGATCCCGCGTAACACCACCATTCCGGTGGCGCGTGCGCAGGAGTTCACCACCTTTAAAGATGGCCAGACCGCAATGTCTATCCACGTCATGCAGGGTGAACGCGAACTGGTGCAGGACTGCCGCTCGTTGGCTCGTTTCGCACTGCGCGGTATTCCGGCATTACCGGCGGGCGGTGCGCATATTCGCGTCACCTTCCAGGTCGATGCCGACGGTCTCTTGAGCGTCACGGCGATGGAGAAATCCACCGGCGTTGAGTCCTCGATCCAGGTGAAACCGTCCTACGGTCTGACCGATGGCGAAATCGCCACCATGATTAAAGATTCCATGAGCTACGCCGAGCAGGACGTGAAAGCACGCATGCTGGCGGAGCAGAAAGTGGAAGCGGCGCGTGTGCTGGAAAGCCTGCACGGTGCGCTCGCTGCTGATGCCGCGCTGTTAAGCGCCGCAGAGCGTCAGGAGATTGACCGCGTCGCTGCCGAACTGAGTGCGGCAGCCGAGGGCGATGATACTGACGCCATAGAACAATCCATTAAAAACGTTGACAAACAAACCCAGGAATTCGCCGCTCGTCGTATGGACCAATCCGTCCGTATGGCGCTGAAAGGCCAATCCGTGGACGAGGTTTAATATGCCAAAGATTGTGATTTTGCCTCATCAGGACCTGTGTCCGGATGGCGCGGTTCTGGAAGCTGAAAGCGGTGAAACTATTCTCAACGTTGCCCTGCGTAACGGTATTGAGATTGAACATGCCTGTGAGAAATCCTGTGCGTGCACCACCTGCCACTGCATCGTTCGCGAAGGTTTTGACTCGCTGGCGGAAAGCACTGAAGACGAAGACGACATGCTGGATAAAGCATGGGGTCTGGAGCCGGATAGCCGTTTAAGCTGCCAGGCGCGCGTTGCCGACGAAGATCTGGTGGTCGAAATTCCGCGTTACACAATTAACCACGCGCGCGAGCACTAACAGGGGATAGTATGGGACTGAAGTGGACTGACAGCCGCGAAATCGGCGAAGCGCTGTACGATGCCTTCCCGGACACCGATCCGAAGACCGTACGTTTCACCGACCTGCACCAATGGATTTGCGACCTCGAAGATTTTGATGATGACCCTCAGGCATCAAATGAAAAAATTCTTGAGGCAATTCTGTTAGTCTGGTTGGATGAAGCAGACTAATTTCGCCTCATGATTCACGCTGCCCTCCGCGGATTTTCCGCCTGCCTGCGGTGTGAATCATAGAGTGAATAAATCTTAACGGGCTGCCATTCGGCGGCCCGTTTGCTAATAAGGATAAATATAATGACAGAAGCGATGAAAATTACCCTGTCTACCCAGCCGGCCGACGCGCGCTGGGGTGACAAAGCGGCTTATAGCATTAATGATGACGGCATCTCCCTGCACCTCACCGGCCGCGATGACACCGGCCTGATTCAGCGCGCGGCGCGCAAAATTGACGGCATGGGCATCAAGCACGTTGCGCTGACCGGCGAAGGCTGGGATGTTGAGCGCACCTGGGCGTTCTGGGCAGGTTACAAAGGGCCTAAAGGCAGCCGCCAGGTCGAGTGGCCTGAACTGGCTGATGCGCAGAAAGCTGAACTGGATAACCGTCTGACCTATATCGATTGGGTACGCGATACCATCAATGCTCCTGCGGAAGAGCTGGGCCCTGAGCAGCTGGCGCAGCGCGCGGTGGATCTGCTGTGCGGCGTGGCGTGCGACCACGTTTCCTACCGCATTACCAAAGGCGAAGACCTGCGCGACCAGAACTATATGGGCCTGCACACCGTGGGCCGTGGCTCGGATCGCCCGCCGGTTCTGCTGACCCTGGACTACAACCCAACCGGTGATAAAGAAGCGCCGGTCTATGCCTGCCTGGTGGGTAAAGGCATCACTTTCGACTCCGGCGGTTACAGCATCAAGCAGAGCGCCTTTATGGATTCGATGAAGTCCGATATGGGCGGCGCGGCGACCGTAACCGGCGCGCTGGCGCTGGCGATTACTCGTGGTCTTAACAAGCGCGTGAAGCTGTTCTTGCTCTGTGCGGACAACCTGATCAGCGGCAATGCCTTTAAGCTTGGCGACATCATTCGCTACCGTAACGGTAAAAATGTCGAAGTGATGAATACCGACGCTGAAGGCCGTCTGGTGCTGGCCGATGGCCTGATTGACGCCAGCGCGCAGAAACCTGAGTTGATTATCGATGCGGCGACTCTGACCGGGGCGGCAAAAACCGCGCTGGGTAACGATTACCACGCGCTGTTTAGCTTCGATGACCAGTTGGCGAATCGTCTGCTGGCAAGCGCGCAGGCAGAAAACGAAGCCTTCTGGCGTCTGCCGCTGGCCGAGTTCCACCGCAATCAGCTGCCGTCTAACTTTGCCGAACTGAACAACACCGGCAGCGCGGCTTATCCGGCGGGTGCGAGTACGGCGGCGGGCTTCCTGTCCCACTTCGTGGAAAACTACCACAAGGGCTGGCTGCATATTGACTGCTCCGCAACCTACCGCAAATCTGCCGTTGAGCAGTGGTCGGCGGGTGCGACCGGGCTGGGCGTGCGCACGATTGCCAATCTGTTGACCGCTGAATAATCTTTGCCCCGCACCCTAACCCTCTCCCCATAGGGGAGAGGGAATCGTTCGGCTCTCTCCCTTAATGCATGAGCTGAGGTCAGGCGCCGGTTTTCTGCCTCGACTTGAGGGTTGAAGAGAAGTGCCGGTTTTCTCCCTCGCCCCTTTGGGGAGAGGGCCGGGGTGAGGGGAAATCATGCCATCTGGAACCACTATGTCCGAAACCAAAAACGAATTAGAAACCCTGCTGGAGCAGGCTGCCACCGAACCCGCGCACCGTCCGGCTTTCTTCCGTACGCTGCTGGAATCTACCGTCTGGGTACCGGGCACCGCCGCTGATGACCAACAGGTTGTCGACGACAGCGCGCTTGAGCTGCAGCACTGGGAAAAAGATGACGGGACCTCGGTTATCCCTTTCTTTACCTCGCTTGAGGCCTTGCAACTGGCGGTCACTACCGAACAGGCGTTTGTCGCCATGCCGGTGCGCACGCTATTTGAAATGACCCTCGGTGAGACGCTGTTCCTGAACGCGAAGCTGCCGACCGGAAAAGAATTTACCCCGCGCGAAATCAGCCATCTGATTGGCGAAGAAGGTAATCCGCTCAGCACCCAGGAAGTGCTGGAAGGCGGCAGCGCGCTGCTGCTTTCTGAAGTGGCAGAACCACCGGCGCAAATGGTGGAATCGCTGACCACGCTGTTTAAAACCCTGAAAACGGTGAAGCGCGCGTTCCTGTGCTCGATTAAAGAGCACGCAGATGAACAGCCAAACCTGCTTATCGGGATCGAAGCGGAAGGGGATATCGAAGAGATTATTCACGCCGCCGGAAGCGTGGCGACCGATACGTTGCCGGGCGATGAGCCGATTGATATCTGCCAGGTGGTCGAAGGCGAAAAGGGCATCAGCCACTTTATGCTGGCCCACATCACCCCGTTCTATGAAAAACGCTGGGGCAGCTTCCTGCGCGATTTCAAACAAAACCGCATCATCTAAACGGCGGTTCGCGCCGCTTATTGGTCAGTTGTCAGGTCGATAAGCGGCAGATTACCCCGTCGCCTCCAGCAGCAGTAAATCCATCAATAAAACCAGATTCGATTCGAACGAGGTGACGCCTGCGGCCTCGGCGGCGAAATGCACCGCTTCGTCGTAGAGCGCGAAATGAAGATCGGCCAGACCGGCAAGAGAGTTCGCCGAGGCGCGGGTAAACGCGACCACCGTCATTCCAACATTCCGGGCAATACGCGCTTTGTCGAGCACCTGTTCGGTTTCCCCGCTGCGTGACACGGCGATAAACACCTGGTAGCGCGCGGCGTTGCTGAGGAAAATATTACGGCTATCGCCCGGCCCGGAAATAAACGCCGTTTTGCCGAGCACCTGCAGTTTTTTGGTTAGATACTCCGCGAATAGATAGGAAAACCCGGCGCCGTAGAGAAAAAAACGCTCCTGCTGGCGTAGCAGGCAGGTGAACTGCTGACGTTTTTCCGCCGTCGCCCACTGGAAAGTGAGCTGGTAATTGGCCAAAAAGTGGTTGAACAGCGCCGAGCTTTCACCGGCGTTGTCCGGCTGCTGCACGGCAATGTGCGGCGTCTCCGCCAGCAGATTTTTGCAGTGCCAGATAAATTCGCTGTAGCCGCTAAAACCCAGCTTCTGGCATAGCCGCATAATGGTTGCCGTGGAGACAAAGGTCGCCTGAGCCAGCTGACGGACGGTGATATTGCCCACCAGTAACGGGTGTTCCGTCAGATGAGCCAATACCCGGTATTCGGCGCGTGTTAATGAATCCCCGCGCGTCAACAGCGTTGTTAGGCGATTATCCATTTACTGGGCAGGCTCGATTGGCAGGTCGGCCCGCGCGCCCCATTCACTCCATGAACCGTCGTACAGCGTCACGTCCGGGGCCTCAAGGGTGGCCAGCGCCAGCGCGACAACTGCCGCCGTGACGCCGGAACCGCAACTGACGATGATCGGTTTATGTAAATCAACGCCCTGGCGAGCAAAAATGGCTTCCAGCTCATCGGTGGTTTTCAGTTCGCCATCGATAACCAAATCGCCCCACGGTACATTGCGTGCGCCGGGAATATGCCCGCGGCGCAGGCCCGGACGCGGTTCATCAACCTGCGCGTTAAAACGCGGTGCCGGGCGGGCATCCACGATTTGCGCGGTGCCTTCGTGGCTGGCCAGCAGCACGTCGGTGAGTCGTTTGACGGCTTCTGGGCTAAATTCTGCTTCAAACTCGCCTTCGGCTGCTTTGGCGTCACCGTGTTCCAGCAGCAGATCGTCGCGCTGCCAGCCGGCCAAACCACCCGCCAGAATAGACACTCGCTGTGCGCCAAAGGTGCGCAGCATCCACCACGCGCGCGGGGCGGAGAACAGGTTGCCCTCATCGACAATCACCAGATGTTTATCGCGGCTGACGCCCAGCTCGCGCATGGCGACGGCAAACGCTTCCGGGCGCGGCATCATATGCGGCAGGGGAGAGGTGTGATCGGAGAGGGCTTCAATATCAAAAAAAACGGCGCCCGGCAGGTGCCCGGCGCGAAATTCTGCGTTGAGATCGCGGTGTTCCTGGCCCGGTGGCGCCATACGGGCGTCAATAATCTGCACTTCCGGGTCATCAACGTGCTCTGCCAGCCAGTCGGCGGCAACGAAAAACGAAGTGGTCATATTACCCTCCATTGATGAATTACAAAGGGATTGTCGGTGTTTTTCGTCACACCGACAAGTGACCAGCGGTTTATTAGCGCGTTGCTTCACCATTTTTCCAGGCGTGCTGCAAATGCGGCCAGTAATCCTGGTTGGCGGTAATCATCTCATCGAGAATGGCTTTGGCGTGAGCCATCGTTGGTACCGTCCGATTGAGGGTGAAAGCCTGTAACGCTTTTTCGTAGCTGCCTTCCAGCGTGGCTTCAACCAGCAGCTGCTCTGAGGCCAGCTGTTGCATCAGCAGCGTTTGGTGGAACAACGGCACGTTACCCATTCGTACCGGTTCCGGGCCATTGGCGGTGATATAGGCCGGAACTTCAACCATCGCATCGTCCGGCAGATTGGCGATAGCCCCCTGGTTTTCCACAATCACCAGATGACGCTGGCGCAGGTCGAACGCCAGAGAACAGGCAACATCGACAATAAACGCGCCGTGCACGCCAACGTGGAACGCGTCGGGCAGAATGCCGGTATTTTTATATTCTACCGCCGCCGCACACAGTTTTTTCTCACGCCCGTCCATCACTTCGTTGGCGCGGGTATAGTCCGGGTTTTGATGCTCAACAATCTGGTTAGGCATCAGGTAGTACTGCAAATATGGGTTCGGCAGATACTCCGGGAAGCACTCCATTATTGGCTGAATGTTGCGCCAGGTTTTCACCCATGACGGATCGGCGTGCTGCGGATCGGTTTGCGCCGCATCTTCCGTCAGCAGGCCAAACTTCGCCACGTGGCGGCGCAGCTCCGGCATTTTGTCCTCACCGTCAACGCGGACCTGGGTGAACCAGCCGAAGTGGTTGAGGCCGAAATAATCGACGTCGAGTTTATGGCGATCAACGCCGAGGATGGCGCCCATATTACGCATCGCCGCCACCGGCATATCGCAAATATTTAATACGCGCGCTTTCGGACGCAGACGGCGGATCCCTTCCGCCACGATTGCCGCCGGGTTGGAGTAGTTGACGATCCACGCTTTTGGATCGGCGTAGCGCTCTACCAGATCGATAAGCTCAGCCATCGGCAGGATCGTGCGTAAACCGTAGGCCAACCCGCCGGGGCCGCAGGTCTCCTGGCCGACGACACCGTGGCGCAGCGGAATTTTTTCATCCTGCTCGCGCATTTTGTATTGCCCAACGCGCATCTGTGCAAAGACGAAATGAGCGCCGCTGAATGCCGTTTCCGGGCAGGTGGTGACGGTAAATTTGATGCTTTGGCTGTGGTCGCGAATCACTTTCTCCACGACCGGCGCAATGGTGTTCTGGCGGGCTTCGTCAATATCGTAGAGACGGATTTCGGCCAGTGGAAAGTCTTCAAGCCGCACCATCAGGCTTTTTACGATACCCGGCGTGTAGGTGCTGCCGCCGCCGGCGATCGCGAGGATAAATGGGGATTTCAACATGGTATAGCCTCCTTCAGAGAACCGCTTCAACGGCTTCTCGCATTTTTTTGACATGCAGCCCGTAGACCACCTGAACGTTATTACCCTGCTTGATGATGCCTTTGGCACCAGTCGCTTTAAGCTGTGGTTCGTTAATCTGCGCCACATCTTTCACCGTGACGCGCAGGCGGGTGTAGCAGTTGTCCACCACCTCAATGTTGTCGCGGCCGCCCAACCCTTCGATGATGCTGGCTCCCAGCCCGTCGTTATTGCCCTTTGCCTGATACTCCTGCTTGCTGTAGAGCTTCGTCTGCTGGTCGTCCTCTTCGCGGCCCGGCGTGTTCATGTCAAAGCGCAGGATCAGGAAACGGAAGATGACGAAGTAGAGCGCGAACATGATGAGCCCGACCACGATGTACATCGGCCAGTTGGATTTGGCGGTACCCAGCGGCAGGTTGTAGAGAATGAAATCGATAATGCCGTTGGCGCCGATGGCGTGGACGCCGAACAGCGAGAACAACATCATGCCGATGCCGGTCAGCACCGCGTGCACCACAAACAGCAGTGGGGCGACGAACAGGAAGGAGAACTCGATAGGTTCGGTGACGCCGACCAGCATTGAAGTCAGCGCCGCCGGGATAAGAATCGCTTTTGCCGCCGCTTTGCGTTCCGGTTTGGCGGTGACGTACATCGCCAGCGCGGCCGCAGGCAGGCCGAACATTTTACTGATACCGCGCGCGTCCCATACCACCGTGCTACTTAACTGCGTCACGCTGGGACAGGCCATCTCGGCGAAATAGATATTACGCGCGCCCTGATACATCGTGCCGCACACCTCTTGGGTACCGCCCAGCTCGGTATACAGGAACGGGGTATAAACCAAATGGTGGAGCCCGGTGGGCACCAGAATACGTTCCAGGAAACCGTAAATGGCGACGCCGAAGGGGCCAGAGCCTTTAATCGCCAGCGCCAGTGCGCTGATACCATGCTGGGCCCACGGCCACAGTTCGCTCATCACCACGCCGAGCACAATCGCCACCGGCAGGATAATAATGGTGACAAAGCAGTGGCCGGAGTAAATCGCCATCGCGCCGGAGAACTGCACGCCGGAGTAGCGGTTATAGAGGTAGCCGGTGAGCGCGCCGGTCAGGATCCCGGCAAAGACGCCCATCTCCAGCACCTGCACGCCCAGCACCATGCTTTGTCCTGCGGTACGCATCTGGTCAGCCGGAGCCAGTTCGCCTTGCAACTGTAGCGTGACGTTCATGGCGTTGATAAACACGATAAACGTCACCAGCCCCAGCAGGGCGGCATAGCCTTTGTCGCGGGCGGCAAGGCCGATAGGGATACCGACGGCGAAGATCATCGCCAGGTTGACCAGCAGCGACACCGCCGATTTGGCAATCAGCTGCCCGAGGTTTTGCACCGCCGGATAGCCCAGCACGTGGATATATTCGGCCAGGCTGCCGTTACCCAGGACATTACCAAAAGCGATAAACAGGCCGACGATAGGCAGGATCAGCACCGGTCCGTAAAGCGACTTGCCAAAATTTTGTAGGGCATTAACGGCTCTTTTCATTCTGTTCTCCAAATTTTGAACCGCATCGATAAGAGGATAAGACCCGCTGACGGTAGCAGCACTCCGCTAACTTAATCTAGCTATCTTATTGTTTTAAAAACAAAGTACGCTTAACGTCACATGTTACGTTACGACCTGTGATCGCAGTAACATCGCAGGCAGATGGAGAGTAGGAAGGGATTTTTGGGAGTTTAACGACTACTGGCGGGCTACGGCCTCAGGCATAATACTGTGTTGACCACACAATCAGACATCACCAGTCAGAGGTTACAGGATGAAACCCTTTCGTTTGGCCACGCTAGCCCTCGCGCTGGCAATGACATTCACGCTGGCGGGTTGCGACAATAACAACGACGACAAGCCCGCCGTTTCCGCTACACCGAGCAATACTGACGGCGCGAAAAACAATAACGCCGCACCGAAAGCAGATGCCGCCACGCTGGAAAAACTGGCTCAGCAGAGCCAGGGGAAATCCCTTTCGCTCCTTGACGCATCTGAAGTTCAGCTGGATGGCGCTGCGACGCTGGTGCTCACCTTCTCAATTGCGCTTAATCCCGACCAGGACTTCAGCAAAACGGTCCACGTGGTGGATAAAAAGAGCGGCAAGGTCGACGGTGCCTGGGAATTGTCACCCAATCTTAAAGAGCTGCGCTTACGCCATCTTGAACCGAAACGTGACCTGATTGTGACGGTTGACCCGCAGCTGGCGGCGTTGAATAAAGCCACCTTTGGCACCAGCGTTGAGAAAACGCTGACCACCCGCGATATTGCGCCGAGCGTCGGCTTTGCGAGCCGCGGTTCGCTGCTGCCGGGCAAAGTGATTGAAGGGCTGCCGGTGATGGTGCTTAACGTCCCGCACGTTGACGTTAACTTCTTCCGCGTCAAGCCTGAAGCGTTGGCGGGGTTTGTCAGCCAGTGGGAATACCGTAGTTCGCTGAGCAACTGGGAATCGGATGAGCTGCTGAAAATGGCCGATCTGGTCTATACCGGCCGCTTTGACCTCAACCCGGCGCGTAATACCCGGGAAAAACTGCTGCTGCCGCTGAAGGACATTGCGCCTTTGCAACAGTCCGGCGTCTATATTGCGGTGATGAATCCGGCCGGGCAGTACAGCTATAGCAATGCCGCCACGCTGTTTACCCTTAGCGATGTCGGCGTGTCTCTGCATCGCTACCACGACCTGCTGGATGTCTTTACCCAGAGCCTGGAAAATGGTGCCGCGCAGTCAGCCGTGGAATTAACGCTGCTAAACGACAAAGGGCAAACGCTGGCGCAGGCGACCAGTGACGATAAAGGCCACGCCGCGCTGAAAACAGACAAAGAAGCGGCTCTGCTGCTGGCGCGTAAAGAGGGGCAAACCACTCTTCTCGATCTCAAACAACCCGCGCTGGATTTGGCCGAGTTCGATATTGCCGGGGCACCGGGCTACCGGAAGCAGTTCTTTATGTTTGGCCCGCGCGATCTCTATCGCCCAGGGGAAACGGTGATTTTAAACGGCCTGCTGCGCGACAGCGACGGCAAACCGCTACCCGACCAGCCGGTGAAACTCGATGTGGTGAAACCCGACGGCACGATAGTCCGTAGCGTGGTGAGCCAGCCGACCAATGGCCTGTACCAGCTTAACTGGGCGCTGGACAGCGGGGCGGCGACCGGGATGTGGCACATTCGCGCCAATACCGGCGACAACCAGCTGCAGGAGTGGGATTTCCACGTTGAAGATTTTATGCCGGAGCGCATGGCGCTGAATATCACGCCACAGGCCACACCGCTGGCGCCGGATGACGATGTGAAATTCAGCGTCGCAGGTTACTACCTGTACGGTGCACCGGCCAACGGCAACAGCCTTCAGGGCAAACTGTTCTTACGCCCGCTGCGCGATGCCGTGGCGGCGCTACCGGGCTTCCAGTTTGGTGATATCGCTCAGGAGAATATCAGCCGTAGCCTCGATGAAATGAATCTGACGCTGGATGATAAAGGGCACGGCGAAGTGACCACCGCCAGCCAGTGGCAGGAAACCCACTCGCCGTTGCAGGTGATTTTACAGGCCAGCCTGCTGGAATCGGGAGGCCGTCCGGTGACGCGTCGGGCGACTCAGGCAATCTGGCCTGCCGCCGAACTGCCGGGGATCCGTCCTCAGTTTGCCAGCAAAGCGGTGTATGACTACCGTACCGACACCACCGTTAACCAGCCGATCGTGGATGAAAACGGGCAGGCGGCGTTCGATATCGTCTACAGCAATGCGCAGGGCGATAAAAAAGCGGTGTCCGGCCTGCAGGTGCGCCTGATCCGCGAGCGTCGTGATTATTACTGGAACTGGTCGGAAGGCGATGGCTGGCAGTCTCGCTTTGATCAAAAAGATCTGGTGGAAGGTGAAGAAACGCTGGATCTGAAAACCGATGAAACCGGAAAGGTCAGCTTCCCGGTGGAGTGGGGCGCCTATCGTCTGGAGGTGAAAGCGCCGAACGATGCGGTCAGCAGCGTGCGCTTCTGGGCGGGCTACAGCTGGCAGGATAACAGCGACGGCAGCGGCGCCGCGCGTCCCGACAGCGTGACGCTGAAACTGGATAAACCGAACTACCAGCCGGGCGATACCATCAAGCTGCACGTTGCCGCCCCGGCGGCAGGGAAAGGTTATGCCATGGTGGAGTCCAGCGACGGGCCGCTGTGGTGGCAGGAAATTGACGTCCCGGAAAAAGGGCTGGATCTGACCATTCCGGTGGATAAAAGCTGGAACCGTCACGACCTCTATCTGAGCACGCTGGTGGTGCGTCCGGGGGATAAATCCCGTTCCGCGACGCCGAAGCGGGCCGTGGGGGTACTGCATCTGCCGCTGGGCGATGAACAGCGTCGGCTGAATGTCGCTCTTGATGCGCCACAGAAAATGCGTCCGAACCAGCCGCTGACCGTCAAAGTGAAGGTCAATCGCAAAGACGGCGCGGCACCGAAACGAGTGAACGTTCTGCTATCGGCGGTTGACAGCGGAGTGCTCAATATTACCGATTACACCACCCCGGATCCGTGGCAGGCCTTCTTTGGCCAGAAACGTTACGGCGCAGATATCTATGACATTTATGGCCAGGTGATTGAAGGCGAGGGGCGTCTTGCCAGCCTGCGCTTCGGCGGTGATGGCGATGAGCTTAACCGCGGTGGCAAACCGCCGGTCAACCACGTCACTATTATCGCCCAGCAGGCGCAGCCGGTAACGCTGGACGACAACGGGGAAGGCACGATTACGATGCCGATTGGTGATTTTAACGGCGAGCTGCGGGTGATGGCACAGGCGTGGACGACGGAAGATTTCGGCAGCAGCGAAGACAAAGTTGTGGTAGCAGCGCCGGTCGTCGCCGAGCTGAATACGCCTCGCTTTATGGCCAGCGGTGACAGCGCACGCCTGACGCTCGATGTCACCAACCTGACCGACCAGCCGCAGACCCTGACGGTGCAAGTTGCCGCCAGCGGCCTGATGCAGTTAAACGGCGCTCAGCCGTCGCCACTGAAACTGGAGCCAGGCGTACGCAGTACCCTGTTTGTTCCGGTTAGCGCGGGTGAGGGTTATGGCGAGGGGGATGTCAGCGTGACCGTTTCGGGTGTTAATCTGCCGGGCGAAACGCTAGCGGATTTGCATAAACAGTGGAAAATTGGCGTCCGGCCTGCCTTCCCAGCTCAGACGGTGAGCCTTGGCGCGGTGCTGCAGCCGGGGCAGAGCTGGAACCTCCCGGCTAACCAGAATGCGGCATTTTCACCGGCCACGTTACAGGGGCAGCTTCTATTAAGCGGCAAACCGCCGCTCAACCTGGCGCGCTATATCCGTGAATTGAAAGCCTATCCTTACGGTTGTCTTGAACAGACCGCCAGCGGACTCTTCCCGCAGCTTTATACCAATGCCGAACAGCTGAAAACCTTGGGCATCGTCGGTGACAGCGACGATAAGCGCCGCGCAGCGGTAGATATCGGCATTTCGCGCCTGCTGCAAATGCAGAAGGATAACGGCGGTTTTGGTCTGTGGGATAAAGACGGCCCGGAAGAGTATTGGCTGACTGCCTACGCCATGGACTTCCTGGTGCGCGCGGGTGAGCAGGGTTACAGCGTGCCGGCCGAAGCGATTAACAAAGGCAACAATCGTATGCTGCGTTACCTTCAGGAGCCGGGGCTGATGAGCATTCGCTATACCGACGACACCGCGGCCAGCCGTTTCGCCATTCAGGCATACGCGGGACTGGTGCTGGCCCGGCAGCAAAAAGCGCCGCTTGGCGCACTGCGTGAGCTGTGGGAACGCCGCGAGCAGGTGCGTTCCGGCCTGCCGCTGATGCAGCTCGGTATCGCCCTCAAAGCCATGGGCGATGCTCCACGCAGCCAGCAGGCCGTGCAGCTGGCGTTGACCACCAAACGTTCCGAACAGCCGCGCTGGCTGGCGGACTACGGCAGCCAACTGCGTGACAATGCGCTGATGCTCTCCCTGCTGGAAGAGAATAAACTGCTGCCGGACGCACAAAACACGCTGCTGCAAACCCTCTCTGAAGAGGCGTTTGGCGAACGCTGGCTGTCGACGCAGGAAAACAATGCGCTGTTCCTGGCCGCCAAAGGGCTGCTAAGTCTGCCGGGTAACTGGCAGGCGCAGACGTCGCTGGAAACGCAGCCTCTGCAGGGCGACAAATCCCTGACGCGTAATCTGGATGCGGATCAACTTTCGGTGCTGCAAGTGACCAACAAAGGTGAACAGCCATTGTGGCTGCGCCTCGACAGCAGCGGTTATCCGAACAGCGCCCCTGCGGCGGCGAGCAACGTTTTGCATATTGAGCGTCAGTTCTTCGGCACCGATGGGCAGAGCAAATCGCTCTCCTCGCTGCGCAGCGGTGATTTGGTGCTAGTGAAGCTGGAGGTGAAAGCCGGCCAGAACGTGCCGGATGCGCTGGTCGTCGACATGCTGCCGGCGGGCCTCGAGCTGGAAAACCAAAACCTGGCCAACAGCAGCGCCAATTTGCAGGACAATGGCACGGCGGTACAGGAGTGGCTCAATCAGATGCAGCAGGCGGATATCCAGCATATGGAGTTCCGCGATGATCGCTTCGTGGCGGCGGTGGCGGTTAACGCCAATCAGCCGGTCACGCTGGTGTATCTGGCGCGCGCGGTGATGCCGGGCACTTACCACGTCCCACCGTCGCTGGTTGAATCGATGTATGTTCCTGGCTGGCGCGCAACGGGTGCGGCTGACGATATGCTGATCGTCGTTCCGTAAGATGCGTCTTGGCTGCTTTAAACACCGCGGCTGGCGCTGGCTGGCCGCTGCGGTGGTGATTTTGGTCGCCAGCATTGTGCTGGCGGACAGGCTGTGGCCGCTGCCGCTGCACGAAGTGACACCCGCACGCGTGGTGGTCGCCGAGGACGGTAGTCCGCTGTGGCGCTTTGCGGACAGCGAGGGAATCTGGCGTTATCCGGTTACCATTGAGGAGGTCTCTCCCCGCTACCTGGAGGCGCTGATCCAGTACGAGGATCGCTGGTTCTGGGATCATCCCGGCGTGAATCCGTTCTCAATTGTCCGCGCGGGCTGGCAGGATCTGACCGCTGGCCGGGTAGTCTCCGGCGGCAGTACGATTACTATGCAGGTAGCGCGTCTGCTCGATCCGCATTCCCGTACCTTCGGTGGCAAAGTGCGCCAGCTATGGCGCGCCTTCCAGCTTGAATGGCATCTTTCCAAGCGCGATATTCTCACTCTCTATCTCAACCGTGCACCGTTTGGCGGCACGCTGCAGGGAATTGGTGCTGCCAGTTGGGCTTATCTTGGCAAACCACCGGCCCAGCTTAGCTACGCTGATGCCGCGCTGTTGGCGGTATTGCCGCAGGCGCCCAGCCGTTTACGCCCGGACCGTTGGCCGCAGCGCGCGCAGAAGGCGCGCAATAAAGTGCTCGACCGCATGCTCACCCAGCAGGTGTGGCCGGCAAAGGTAGTGAACGAGGCTAAAGAAGAGGCCGTCTGGTTATTCCCCCGGCAAATGCCGCAGCTGGCACCGCTGTTCTCGCGACAGATGTTGGCGCGCAGCCGGGACGAGAAAGTGGTGACCACCCTGGATGCCGGGCTTCAGCGTCAGCTGGAAGAGCTGGCGATGAGCTGGAAATCACGCCTGCCGCCGCGCAGCTCGCTGGCAATGGTGGTGGTGGATAACCGTGATATGAAAGTGCGTGGCTGGGTTGGGTCGGCGGATATTGCGGACGACAGCCGGTTTGGTCACGTGGATATGGTTACCGCAATCCGTTCGCCGGGATCGGTGTTGAAGCCGTTTTTATACGGCATGGCGCTTGATAATGCGCTGATCCATCCGGCATCGCTGCTGCAGGACGTGCCGAGAAAGGTCGGCGACTATCGGCCCGGTAACTTTGATAGCGGCTTTCACGGCCCGGTGAGCATGAGCGAAGCACTGGTGCGTTCGCTCAACCTGCCCGCGGTACAGGTTCTTGATGCCTACGGCCCGAAACAGTTTGCTGCGCGTTTGCGTAATGCCGGTTTGCCGCTGATATTACCCGCGGGGGCTGAACCTAATTTATCGTTGATCCTCGGCGGTGCCGGTGCACGACTGGCGGATATTACCGCCGCCTATAGTGCGCTCGCCCGCCATGGGAAGGTCGGCAAATTGCGGATGCTGGCACGCGATCCGCTGGTGGAACGCCCGCTGCTTTCACCGGGTTCCGCGTGGATAATCCGCCGGATACTGGCCGGGGAAGCGCAGCCGCTGCCGGACGACTCGCTACCGCAGGTGGTGCCGCTGGCGTGGAAAACCGGCACCAGCTACGGCTACCGCGATGCGTGGGCGATTGGCGTCAATGCCCGCTACAGTATCGGTATCTGGACCGGCAGGCCTGACGGCACGCCGGTGGCCGGGCAGTTTGGTTTTGCCAGCGCGATACCTCTGCTAAACCAGGTGAGTAATCTGCTGCTTTCGGGCGCTACACGCCGGACTGAAGAACGCGACCCGCGCCCCGCATCGGTGAGTGCGGCGGAGATTTGCTGGCCCGGTGGCCAACCGCTGCCAGCGGGCGATAGCAACTGCCGTCGTCGTTTGTCGACCTGGGTGCTGGACAACGGCCTGCCGCCGACGCTGCTGCTGCCGGGGCAAGAGGGCGTGCAGGGCATTCATTTCCCGCTGTGGCTGGATAAGTCAGGCCTGCGGGTGGCGGCAGACTGCCCGGATGCGCGGGAAGTCAGTATGGATGTCTGGCCGCTGCCGCTGGAACCCTGGGTACCCGTCGGAGAGCGTCGGGCTATGCGCCTGCCTGCCGCTTCGGCAGTGTGCCCGCCCCGGCAGCTGCAGAATGCCGCACCGCTGATGCTTACCGGGATCCGCGAAGACGCGGTGATCCGCCGTTTGCCGGGCGAAGCCAGCGCAACCGTGCTGCTGCAGGCAAGCGGAGGGGAAGGGCGACGCTGGTGGTTTATGAACGGTGAGCCGCAGAATAGCGCGGGGAATAATCTGGCGCTGTCACTGAATAACGCGGGTCGCTATCAACTGGTCGTGATGGATGATGTTGGGCAGATGGCGGTGGTGAATTTCACTTTGCAGTAAGCCACATTGACGGGTAGCGTCAGAGATAGCGACGGGGTACGGGGCAAACATCATGCCAACGGACATTGTGATACGTACGAGGATGAACGGGAATTTGTTACACAATGTGTTGCTTAAAAGTGTTTTATTTTAAAAAAATGTTACCTTCATCCATAGGCAAGGGGGCAACGGGTCATTATAATCCGCGCCAGGTCATACAGCCGCTGTATGCACGACAACAGAACAAATTTTATTATTAGAGGTAATCATGGCAATTGAACGTACTTTTTCCATCATCAAGCCAAACGCGGTGGCAAAAAACGTTATTGGTAGCATCTTTGCTCGCTTTGAAGCAGCAGGGTTCAAAATCGTCGGCACCAAAATGCTGCACCTGACCGTTGAACAGGCTCGCGGTTTCTACGCTGAGCACGACGGTCGTCCATTCTTCGACGGTCTGGTTGAGTTCATGACTTCCGGCCCAATCGTGGTTTCCGTACTGGAAGGCGAAAACGCCGTTCAGCGCCACCGCGATCTGCTGGGTGCGACCAACCCAGACAACGCGCTGGCAGGCACCCTGCGTGCTGACTACGCGGACAGCTTCACCGAGAACGGCACCCACGGCTCTGACTCCGTTGAATCCGCCGCTCGCGAAATCGCGTTCTTCTTCGCAGAAGGTGAAGTGTGCCCACGTACCCGCTAAGGGCACGTTTACACTTTATTTAGCGATTGCCGCGTGCAGACGTGGCATCCATGCGCCAGAATTTGTACAATGCAGCGCCCCCGGACGAGCAGACCGCTTTCCTGGGGCGCTTCTTTTTATCATTCACCCTCCAGGGGCCATAACGTGTAACAACGAGGCCGGAATAGAAAATGTCTGAACAAATTGTCACGCCTGAGAGCGCCATCCCGGCGGTTCCCAATAAAGATGGAAAAATTAACCTGCTGGATCTTAACCGTCAGCAGATGCGCGAGTTTTTTAAAGACTTAGGCGAAAAACCCTTCCGTGCCGATCAGGTGATGAAGTGGATGTATCACTATTGCAGCGATGACTTTGATGATATGACCGATATCAACAAGGTTCTGCGTAACAAGCTGAAGCAAGTTGCAGAGATTCGCGCACCTGAAGTGGTGGAAGAACAGCGTTCCTCCGATGGCACCATCAAATGGGCGATTGCCGTAGGCGATCAGCGCGTTGAAACCGTGTATATCCCGGAAGACGATCGCGCGACCCTGTGCGTATCTTCACAGGTTGGTTGTGCATTAGAGTGTAAATTCTGCTCTACGGCGCAGCAGGGCTTTAACCGTAACCTGCGCGTTTCCGAAATCATCGGCCAGGTGTGGCGCGCGGCGAAAATCGTTGGCGCGGTCAAAGCCACCGGTGTACGTCCTATCACCAACGTGGTCATGATGGGCATGGGGGAGCCGCTGCTGAACATGACGAACGTGGTTCCCGCGATGGAAATCATGCTGGATGACTTCGGTTTCGGTCTCTCCAAACGCCGCGTAACCCTGTCGACTTCAGGCGTTGTGCCAGCGCTGGATAAACTGGGCGATATGATTGACGTTGCGCTGGCTATTTCTCTGCACGCGCCGAACGATGCGATTCGTGATGAAATCGTGCCGATCAACAAGAAATACAATATCGCGACCTTCCTGGAATCCGTACGTGGCTACATTTCGAAGTCCAATGCCAACCAGGGCCGCGTGACCATCGAATACGTTATGCTGGATCACGTCAACGACGGTACCGAGCATGCGCATGAGTTGGCTGAGTTGCTGAAAGATACGCCGTGCAAGATTAACCTGATTCCATGGAACCCGTTCCCGGGTGCACCTTACGGGCGTAGCTCTAACAGCCGCATCGATCGCTTCAGTAAAGTATTGATGGGCTACGGCTTTACCACCATCGTGCGTAAAACCCGTGGTGATGATATCGATGCTGCCTGCGGTCAGTTAGCCGGGGATGTTATTGACCGTACCAAGCGTACAATGCGTAAGCGTATGCAGGGTGAATCTATCTCGGTCAAAGAGCTGTAATGCTGTGTCGTGTGCGTCAGAAATGGCGCACACAGAGTTAAGTGCTTAAGGATTAGGCGAAACGTACTGATCTGGTTAATAATTACGGTGCGTTTCCTCACGTATTGAGGCAGTATGTAGCGTTGTCATCACAGCGCCAATAGGGCTTTTGACGCTGCTTTGCCATCGGATAAACGTGGACAGCCTGTCTGCCTTATCTGTACACGAACGGATATTTCGCGGTGTGAACGCGGTTTGCACCAGAATCTTAAATTTCACGAATCAGCAGCTGTAGCGAATGAATACTGAAACCAACCACGACCAACCAGAAGCACAAACTACGGGTGTCCGTTTGCGTAATGCCCGTGAACAACTCGGACTCAGTCAGCAAGCCGTTGCAGAACGCTTGTGCCTGAAGGTTTCCACCGTTCGTGATATTGAAGAAGATAAGGCGCCGGCTGAACTTGCTTCAACATTCTTGCGTGGTTATATCCGTTCCTATGCTCGCCTCGTGCATATTCCTGAAGAAGAACTGCTGCCGATGATGGAAAAGCAGGCACCGATAAGAGCGGCAAAAGTCGCGCCGATGCAGACTTTCTCTTTGGGCAAACGTCGTAAAAAACGTGATGGCTGGCTGATGAGCTTTACCTGGCTCGTGCTGTTCGTGGTTATCGGTTTAACCGTAGCCTGGTGGTGGCAGAACCATAAAGCGCAGCAGGAAGAGATCACCACCATGGCCGATCAATCCTCCGTTGAGCTGAAGGCTAGCGGCAGCGAATCACAGAATATTCCGCTGAATACGGGCACAGACGCTACTTCTACCCCGGCAGCAACCGATACGACGGCTGCCGCTGACAACAGCGCAGCGACGCCGGTTGAAACCGCCCCGGCGGCTACCACTGCGCCAGCGGATACTGTCCAGAATAACGCCGTTGTGGCACCGTCGCAGGCGAACGTTGACGCAACAGCTGCACAAACCACCGCTCCAGCCGCGCAAACCGCCGCTCCGGGCGCGCTGCCAACTGACCCCGCGCAGACCGCTGCCCCGGTTGCTGACGCTAATGCGTTGGTGATGAACTTCTCCGCCGATTGCTGGCTGGAAGTGACCGATGCAACGGGCAAAAAACTGTTCAGCGGTCTGCAGCGCAAAGGTGGTAACCTGAATCTTGCAGGCCAGGCGCCATACAAACTGAAAATTGGTGCACCGGCTGCAGTACAGATCGAATTCCAGGGTAAACCTGTCGACCTGAGTCGTTTTATCAGAACTAACCAGGTTGCGCGCCTGACGGTGAATGCTGAACAATCACCGGCACAATAATAGACGCGTAATGCGGGAGATTTTTCATGCACAATCAGGCTCCTATTCAACGTAGAAAATCCACACGCATTTACGTTGGGAACGTGCCGATCGGCGATGGGGCTCCTATCGCCGTCCAGTCGATGACCAATACGCGTACGACGGATGTCGAAGCGACGGTCAATCAGATCAAAGCGTTAGAACGCGTTGGTGCGGATATCGTTCGCGTATCCGTTCCCACCATGGACGCTGCTGAAGCTTTCAAACTCATCAAACAGCAGGTTAATGTCCCGCTGGTCGCCGATATCCATTTTGACTACCGTATTGCGCTGAAAGTGGCGGAGTATGGCGTTGATTGCCTGCGCATCAACCCGGGCAACATCGGCAGCGAAGAGCGTATTCGCATGGTCGTTGACTGTGCGCGCGACAAAAATATTCCTATCCGCATCGGCGTTAACGCCGGGTCGCTGGAAAAAGATCTGCAGGAAAAATACGGTGAGCCCACGCCGCAGGCGCTGCTGGAATCGGCCATGCGTCATGTCGATCACCTCGATCGTCTGAACTTCGATCAGTTCAAAGTCAGCGTGAAGGCGTCTGATGTTTTCCTGGCGGTTGAATCCTATCGCCTGCTGGCATCGCGCATCGATCAGCCTCTGCATTTAGGGATCACCGAAGCGGGCGGCGCTCGTAGCGGCTCGGTTAAATCGGCGATCGGTCTTGGTTTGCTGTTATCCGAAGGGATCGGCGATACGCTGCGCGTTTCGCTGGCGGCGGATCCGGTTGAAGAGATCAAAGTTGGTTTTGATATTCTGAAATCGCTGCGTATTCGTGCGCGCGGGATCAACTTCATCGCTTGCCCAACCTGTTCACGTCAGGAATTTGACGTTATCGGTACGGTCAACGCGTTAGAACAGCGGCTGGAAGATATTATTACCCCAATGGATGTTTCCATTATCGGTTGCGTGGTGAACGGCCCTGGCGAAGCGCTGGTGTCGACCTTGGGCGTTACCGGCGGTAATAAGAAAAGCGGCCTGTACGAAGACGGCGTACGTAAAGATCGCCTCGACAACAACGATATGATTAGCCAGCTTGAAGCACGCATCCGCGCGAAAGCGACAATTCTGGATGAAGCCAATCGTATCGATGTTCAGCAGGTTGAAAAATAACGAGATGGGAAGCGTCTTGCTTCCCGTGTATGATTGAACCCGCTGGCACCCTGGTGCTGAGGGTTCATTTTTATATATAAAGAGAATTAACGTGGCAAAAAACATTCAAGCCATTCGCGGCATGAACGATTATCTGCCTGGCGAGACCGCCATCTGGCAGCGCATTGAAGGCACACTTAAGCAGGTGCTCGGCAGCTACGGTTATAGCGAAATTCGTTTGCCGATTGTAGAGCAGACCCCGTTGTTCAAACGCGCTATCGGTGAAGTCACCGACGTGGTTGAAAAAGAGATGTATACCTTTGAAGACCGCAATGGCGATAGCCTGACGCTGCGTCCCGAAGGTACTGCGGGCTGCGTACGCGCCGGCATCGAGCATGGTCTTCTGTACAATCAGGAGCAGCGTTTGTGGTATATCGGGCCGATGTTCCGCCACGAACGTCCGCAGAAAGGGCGCTACCGCCAGTTCCATCAGTTGGGTTGCGAAGTGTTTGGCCTGCAGGGGCCGGATATTGACGCCGAGCTGATTATGCTGACCGCGCGCTGGTGGCGTGCGCTGGGCATTTCTGAACACGTGAATCTGGAGCTGAACTCCATCGGTTCTCTGGAAGCGCGCGCAAACTACCGCGATGCGCTGGTGGCCTTCCTCGAGCAGCACGTTGAAGTGCTGGATGAAGACTGCAAGCGCCGCATGTACAGCAACCCGCTGCGCGTGCTGGATTCCAAAAACCCAGATGTTCAGGCGCTGCTGAACGACGCACCGGCGCTGGGCGACTATCTGGATGACGATTCCCGTGAGCACTTTGCTGGCCTGTGCGCACAGCTGGACGCTGCGGGTATTGCTTATACCGTTAACCAGCGCCTGGTTCGCGGCCTGGATTACTATAACCGTACCGTTTTCGAATGGGTCACCAACAGCCTCGGCTCGCAGGGTACCGTTTGTGCGGGCGGCCGTTACGATGGTTTGGTCGAACAGTTGGGCGGTCGTGCGACCCCGGCCGTTGGCTTTGCCATGGGCCTTGAACGACTTGTTTTGTTGGTTCAGGCAGTTAATCCGGAATTTAAAGCCGATCCTGTTGTCGATATATACCTGGTCGCTTCAGGCACTGATACTCAGTCAGCAGCAATGCGTCTGGCCGAGCAGGTTCGTGATGCGTTACCGGGCGTGAAGCTGATGACCAACCACGGCGGCGGCAACTTTAAGAAGCAATTTGCACGTGCTGATAAATGGGGCGCTCGCATTGCCCTGGTGTTGGGTGAATCTGAGGTTGAACAAGCCACCGTTGTCGTGAAGGATTTGCGCTCTGGTGAGCAGTCAACCGTAACGCAGGAAGGCGTTGCCGCGCATTTGCGCACTATTCTGGGTTGATCTCCAGAACATTATTATCAGGAGAAGGGCTGCGTGGAAATTTACAATAACGAAAATGACCAGGTTGATGCGATCAAACGCTTCTTTGCTGAAAATGGCAAAGCGCTGGCCGTTGGGGTGATTTTGGGGATCGGTGCGCTGGTTGGCTGGCGTTACTGGAATTCTCATCAGGTAGACTCGGCCCGGGAATCTTCCGTGGCTTATGAAAATGCCGTTTCTTCTCTGTCCTCAGGGAAACCGGAAGCGCTGGCCTCCGCCCAGAAGTTTGCGGCGGAGACCAAAAACACCTACGGGGCGTTTGCTTCTCTGGAACTGGCGCAGGCCTTTGTTGATAAAAACGATCTGGCACAGGCGGAAAAACAGCTGCAGCAAGGCTTAGCCGCTGCGTCTGATGAGAATCTGAAGTCCGTTATTAATCTGCGCCTGGCGCGCGTTCAGCTGCAGATGAAGCAGGCTGATGCGGCGCTGAAAACGCTGGAAGGCGTGAAAGGTGAAGGTTGGACGGCAATTGTTGCTGATTTACGTGGGGAGATCCTGCTCAGTAAAGGTGACAAACAAGGTGCTCGTGCAGCGTGGGAAACTGGCGCTAAGAGCGATGCATCACCGGCGCTGAGTGAAATGATGCGCATGAAAATTAATAATTTGTCCGTCTGAGAGGGACCCGATGCAATTGCGTAAAGTACTTTTGCCAGGACTGCTTTCTGTCACTCTGTTGAGTGGTTGTTCGTTATTTAGCGGCGAAGAAGATGTTGTTAAAATGTCTCCTCTGCCAACCGTAGAAAACCAGTTTACGCCATCTACCGCATGGGATGTTTCCGTCGGTAGCGGTATTGGTGACTTCTACTCGAACCTGCATCCGGCTTATGCCGACAGCGTAGTCTATGCGGCCGATCGTAAAGGCACCGTGAAAGCGGTTAACGCTGACGATGGTAAAGAAGTCTGGTCCGTGAATCTGGCGGAAAAAGACGGCTGGTTTAGCCGTAAACCGGCTCTGCTGTCCGGTGGCTTGACCATTGCCGGTGGCCACGTGTACGTCGGCAGCGAAAAAGCGCAGGTTTACGCGCTGGATGCCGGCACCGGTGCTATCGTCTGGCAGACCACCGCAGCGGGTGAAGTTTTGTCTCGTCCAACTGCGAGCGATGGCCTGGTTCTGGTTCACACCAGCAACGGTCAGCTGCAGGCGCTGGATGAGAACAGCGGCGTGGTGAAATGGACGGTGAACCTGGATATGCCTGCGCTTTCTCTGCGCGGTGAATCTGCACCGGCCGTCGCATTCGGCGCAGCCATTGTGGGCGGCGACAACGGTCGCGTGAGTGCGGTACTGATGCAGCAGGGCCAGCTTATCTGGCAGCAGCGTATCTCTCAGGCCACCGGTTCTACCGAAATCGATCGTCTGAGCGATGTGGATACCACGCCGGTTATCGTGAATGGCGTTGTTTATGCATTAGCCTACAATGGTAATCTGACGGCGCTGGATCTGCGCAGCGGCCAGATCCTGTGGAAACGTGAGCTGGGTTCGGTGAATGATTTCATCGTTGACGGCAACCGTATCTACATTGCCGACCAGAATGACCGCGTTCTGGCGCTAACCACCGACGGTGGCGTAACGCTGTGGACGCAAAGCGATCTGCTGCACCGACTGCTGACCGCTCCGGCGCTGTATAATGGCAGCCTGGTGGTGGGTGATAGCGAAGGTTATCTGCACTGGATTAATCCAGAAGATGGCCGTTTCATGGCCCAGCAGAAGCTCGACAGCTCCGGCTTCCTGACGGAACCGGTTGTTGCTGACGGTAAATTGCTGATTCAGGCGAAAGACGGTACGGTTTACGCGATTACGCGTTAACGTCTGTAGTTTTTCAGCGATGGACGGCTCCTGTTTAGTCAGGGGCCGTTTGCTATTTGTAATGTTACTGATTTTTATGCCCGATGGCGCTTCACTTATCGAGCCTGCCGCACAAGCGCAGACCGGATAAGCGAAATGCCGCCCGGCAAAGCAAATTGTCACAAATTTTGAGTATATGAGGCTTTATCATGGTTCCTGTGGTCGCGCTTGTCGGGCGCCCTAATGTCGGAAAATCCACGCTCTTTAACCGCTTGACGCGCACTCGTGATGCGCTGGTCGCGGATTTCCCGGGTCTGACTCGTGACCGTAAGTACGGTCGTGCTGAAGTTGAAGGGCGTGAGTTTATCTGTATCGATACCGGCGGTATCGATGGTACGGAAGAAGGCGTGGAAACGCGCATGGCTGAACAGTCGCTGCTGGCGATTGAAGAAGCTGACGTGGTGCTGTTTATGGTTGATGCACGTGCGGGGCTGATGCCTGCGGACGAAGGCATTGCTAAGCATCTGCGTTCCCGTGAAAAGCCAACCTTCCTGGTGGCGAACAAAACGGACGGGATTGACCCGGACCAGGCAGTAGCTGACTTCTGGTCGCTAGGCCTTGGTGAGATTCACGCGATTGCCGCCTCTCATGGCCGCGGCGTGACTACGCTGCTGGAAACCGTTCTGCTGCCGTTCGTTGATGATGTCAACCCGCCGGAAGAAGTGGACGAAGACGCGGAGTACTGGGCTAAGTTTGAAGCCGAGCAGAACGGCGGTGAAGTTGAAGAGCCAGAAGATGACTTCAACCCGCAGGATCTGCCGATTAAAATCGCTATCGTGGGTCGCCCTAACGTCGGTAAGTCAACGCTGACTAACCGTATCCTCGGCGAAGACCGCGTGGTGGTTTACGATATGCCGGGTACCACCCGTGACAGTATCTACATCCCGATGGAACGCGATGAACGTGAATACGTGCTCATCGACACCGCCGGTGTACGTAAGCGCGGCAAAGTGACCGATACGGTAGAAAAATTCTCCGTTATCAAAACTCTGCAGGCGATCGAAGATGCCAACGTCTGTCTGCTGGTTATCGATGCTCGTGAAGGTATCTCTGACCAGGACCTGTCACTGCTGGGCTTTATCCTCAATAGTGGGCGCTCACTTGTTATTGTCGTCAACAAGTGGGACGGCCTGAGCATGGAAGTTAAAGAGCAGGTGAAAGAGACCCTGGACTATCGTCTGGGCTTTATCGACTTTGCTCGCGTGCACTTTATCTCCGCGCTGCACGGCAGCGGCGTAGGTAATCTGTTCGAATCCATCCGTGAAGCGTATGACAGCTCTACCCGTCGTGTCGGCACGGCGATGCTGACCCGCATCATGAGCATGGCAACAGAAGATCACCAGCCGCCGTTGGTTCGTGGTCGTCGCGTGAAGCTGAAATATGCCCACGCCGGTGGTTACAACCCGCCAATTGTTGTTATTCACGGTAATCAGGTAAAAGACCTGCCAGATTCCTACAAACGCTATCTGATGAACTACTTCCGTAAGTCACTGGACGTCATGGGGACACCAATCCGCATCCAGTTCAAGGAAGGGGAAAACCCGTATGCGAACAAACGCAACACGCTGACCCCAACTCAGATGCGTAAACGCCAGCGTTTGATGAAGCACATCAAAAAGAGCAAGTAATAGACCGCAGGGTTTATCACCGCTGAGTAAAATGAGGAGCCCGCATGATGCGGGCTTTTCTTTTTGTGATACAGGATAGGCCAAAACACTTTTGTGGTAAAAGGTGTGCCTGAGCGGTGATAGTGAAAGCGCAACGGAGCAAAAAAATGAGAACGCAAAAACGGTGCCTCGGGCATGTAGCAGTCGTCGTCGACGACTATGACCGTGCGATTGAGTACTACACCGATAAACTGGGCTTTATCCTTGTTGAAGATACACCGCAGCCAGGAAAACGATGGGTCGTGGTGTCGCCGGGACCGGAAAGCGACTGCCATATTTTACTGGCTCGCGCATCGAACGACCAACAAAAGGATTTTATTGGTAATCAGTGCGGCGGCAGGGTGTTTTTGTTCCTGCAGACCGATGATTTCTGGCGCGACTACCACGCGATGAAGGCCAAAGGTGTCCATTTTTGCGAAGAGCCGCGTGACGAAGAGTACGGAACGGTCGTTGTATTTGAAGATCTGTATGGCAACCGTTGGGACCTCTATCAGAACGCGCAAACGCGATGAAAACCCACGTTGCGTTTGGTATTGCATTGTCATTGGTGAGCGATTCAGGACCCTTACGGGTGGAGCCCCTCGCATAGCTGAAATTAATCAGCCAGACTTACACCAAAGACGTAGTCTGCGCGGGGATTGTGTTTTACACTGCGCGCTGCAAAAATTGAGCAGATAAACGATTAAGTAGGCGGTAATGGCGATGAACGGAACAATCACAACCTGGTTTGAAGATAAAGGTTTTGGATTTATCAAAGATGGAAACGGGGATAACCGTTATTTTCATGTGATTAAGGTTGCCAACCCTGAACTGATTAAGAAAGATGCGGCGGTGACATTTGAACCGACGACCAACAACAAAGGGTTGTCGGCTTTTGCGGTGAAAGTCATCCCGGAAAGCAAATACATCTATATCGCGGGTGAGCGCCTTAAACTCACGGCAATCAAATCTTATCTGGTTTACAGCGAAGAAGTACCAGCGGACACCCGCATCGATAAAGAGAACGCGGTGCTGTCTGTCGGGGCTTTGATGAACAGTATCAAGCCAAAGTCGGCGACTAAGCCGGGTGAAATGCGCTCGCTGAAAAAACTGGCGATCACGACCTTCCAGGGAACAACGTTAATTTTCACGGAAGATGAAATCGATATCGAAGCAACGGTAAAAATGCTGAAGGTCTGAACCATTCAGACTCACCCTGCGCCATATTTTTCATGACCCTAAGCCGGGTACTGGCGCAGCGGGCGACAATTGACATAGACGTTAATCCGGGGAGTAATTTATGAGCCATGAAGTAGATATCAAGTATTATGACATCGCCGACGAGTACGCGACGGAATGCGCGAAACCGGTGAGCGACTCTGAACGTGATGCATTAGCACACTATTTCCAACTGCTGCTGACCCGTCTGATGAACAATGAAGAAATCAGTGAAGAAGCGCAGCAAGAGATGGCGCGTGAAGCCGGTATTGAAGAGCAGCGCATTGATGAAATTGCCAATTTCCTCAATGAATGGGGCAACGAATAGCACCCACTCTCACAACCCACTGCGAATAAGATAAAAGCGGCGTGTTAATCATGCCGCTGCTCTCCCCGCGGTTTTCCATCACTTTTCCGCTCGTGCTGATGTCGTCGCCTGACAACACATCAAAATCTCGCTTCCGTACTACCTCTTCACGCTATCCAAACGATAATCCTCTCAATGTGAAACGCGCGTTGACTTCGCTGCGCCTAACGCAGGATAGTTATCGTTTTGCCGCTATTCATCCCAGATGATGGATATGACTAATGAAATCTCGCTGAAATTTATGGGGTAATTTATGGGTCACCGTTCCACCTCCGATTTTAACATCAGCACGCAAATCACCCAGCTAGGCCGGGATGTTTCGAAGCAATCAGGCTTTGTGAACGCTCCGGTGTACCGGGGTTCGACGGTCATTTTCCCCACGGTTGACGATCTCGAGCATAACCGCGCCGAGTTCAATTACGGCACCATGGGCACGCCAACGATTGCCAGCCTGGAAAATGCCTGGAGCTCGCTGGCGGGTGCCGCCGGAACGGTTTTATCCCCCTCAGGGCTTGGGGCGATCGCGCTCTCTCTGCTGACGACGCTCAAGTCTGGCGATCATCTGTTGATGCCGGATAGCGTATATCGACCAACGCGTAACTTTTGCGCTGGGATGCTCGCAAAAATGGGTATTGAAACCACCTATTACGATCCCTGCATTGGCGCGGCGATTGAGACCCTGTTCCGCCCCAACACGACTACGCTATTCCTGGAATCACCGGGCTCACAAAGTTTTGAGATTCAGGATGTCCCGGCAATGACCCGGGCGGCGAAAGCGCATGGCGTGACCACCATAATTGATAATACCTGGGCGACACCGATTTTCTTTCGCGCCCATGAACATGGTTGCGATCTGTCGCTGGAAGCCGGTACGAAATACCTCGGCGGTCACTCCGATCTGCTTATGGGGCTGGTGTCTGCGAACGAAGCGTGGTGGCCTAAGCTTCGTAAGACCTACGATTTAATGGCGATGCTGCCGGGGGCCGAAGACTGCTTCCTGGCACTGCGTGGCCTGCGCACCATGCATATTCGGCTCAAAGAGGCGGAAAAACGCGGCCTCGAAATGGCGCACTGGCTCAAATCGCGTCCAGAGGTTTTAAAGGTCCTCCATCCTGCGCTGCCGGAGTGCCCGGGGCACGAGATTTGGAAAAGAGATTTCACCGGTTCCTCCGGGCTGTTTTCCCTGGTGCTGAAGCCGGAGTTCTCCAAAGCGGGAGTGGCGAAGATGCTCGATAATATGAGCATTTTTGGAATGGGTTACTCGTGGGGTGGTTTTGAAAGTTTGATTATCCCGTTTAACTGCGCTGACTACCGTACTGCAACGGACTGGCAGCCGGGCGGTTTAACGCTGCGACTACAAATTGGTCTCGAAGATATGGATGACCTGAAAACCGATCTGGCGGAAGGGTTTGACCGATTACGTTCGACGTTGTGAGGCAATGGGCCATCGTGCGCAATATTTCGCGGTGGCCGTTCACGCATAATAATTCGTGATATCACTTTCCTGTTTATGAGTCAGAGATTATGAATATTGGTTTTGTCGGCCTGGGGGCCGTTGTTGAAACGGCCTGGCTTCCTGCGCTACAGCGGCTGTCTCTACCGGTTTCAACCCTATGGGGGTACGACGTTAACGCACAGCGTACGCTACCCGGCGTGACCCGATGTGATTCCCTCGCCGCACTACTGGCAAAACCTATCGATACGCTGTGCATCACCACCGCGTCGCTACAGCATTTATCGGTATTAGAAGCGGCGCTATCCACGCCAATACCGCGAATTGTGGTAGAGAAGCCGGTTGTCGCCACGCTTGGCCAAATTAGCCGCCTGCGTTCACTGCTATCGATGCCGGAAAACGCACCGCGCGTGCTTGCACTGGATCACTGGATGGCGCGGGACGGGGCGTTACGTGTCGCTCAGGGCAAAATGGATAAACCCTGGTTGGCGGAAGGCGTGGCCGCGTTATCTGAACCGCCGGTGTTCTCGCTTGATGATATTGTCGGTATCGACGGTTTTCTGCTTGAGCCAAGTGGTTTTAACGCGGCCGGCGAACCTATCGCGCTCAATTTTGCTACCGGCGAACCGGATACCCGGCAGTTCCGTCATCCAGACGGGGTCATTGTGGATGTGGGCACTCACGTGCTAGCGATGATGCGTGAAACGGTACGCTACCTGGGCGGTAGCGATGAGCTACAGCTGAAAGTCCTCCAGGCAAAAGACCGACTGGGAAGGCCTATCTCCATCGGCGATACGGAAACGGCGGAGGGTGAGGCGCACTTACAGGGGATGCTTTCCGGGCTGCCGGTCAACCTGTGGCTCAATAAATATGCTGGACCGGGCGTTGAGCGTAAGGGGATTCGCATTACTCTTCGCGATGGAAGGATCATTAGCCAGAACCGTAGCCCAGGCGGTGAACGAGCCGAGCTGATAGCGGGTGACAGCGTGATGAGCTGGACGCGGGAAGGGGCGGTTTACGCCCATTGTTTGGGCGAACACATTTTTGGTGCTAATAGCCTTTTTGCGCGCGCGCCACAAGAGGTGGCCAGATTGACCCAGCGGCGCATCGCCGAAGTAGAGGCGTTACTACAGCTTCAGCAGGAGCTGCGCGGCGCACACTAAAGCGCGAGGCGTGGTAAAATAGCGGCACAAAAACAGAAGTTAAGGAGTCGCAATGGAATTCATCTGCCCAATCTGTCAGGCGTCGCTGGAAGTGCAGGGGAATCACGCGCATTGCCAGAGCTGCGAAAAAGAGTACACCCTCGAGGCGCGTTGCCCTGAATGTCATAAACCGCTGGAAGTGTTAAAAGCCTGTGGGGCGGTAGATTTTCTCTGCCAGAACGGACACGGGCTGGTTTCGAAAAAACGGGTCGAATGGGTACTCGTCGGCGAATAAGCACGATACCTGACCGGGCGTTGAAGCCCGGTTTTACCCGAAAATTAGACCGCTTTTTTACGTGCGCGGGTTTTCTTTTCTGCCGTCACCGTTTTGATTTCACTCTCAACCCAGCCATCCGCCAGTCTGGTGGTCAACAGCTCGCCTGCTTTCGCCTGTTTCGTCTGTTTCAGCACTTTGCCATCGCTGGCGGTGGTGACGCTGTAGCCACGTGCCAGCGTCGCCAGCGGGCTGACGGCTTCCAGATGCGTTACCGCGTTGCCAAAACGCTCACGCTGCTCGCTGAGGCGAGCGCGAATATTCTCCGCCAGACGATATTCCAACTGCTGGATGTGTGACTGTGCACGGTGAATGCGCGGCTGGGGATTTTGCTGATTCAGTCGTTGCAGCACGCGCTGCTGGCGCTGATTGGCCTGCTTGATTTGGTTTTCCAGCGCAAAGCTCATGCGCTGGCGCAGCCGCTCCAGTGCCGTTTGCTGGCGCGCCAGGCGTAGCTGAGGATGCTGCTGCTGTAGACGGTGAAACGTCTGCGTAAAGCGGCGGCTGCGGTTGGCGAGGTAGTAATCCATCGCCATGCCCAGACGCTGCTGAACGGATTGGATCTGGCGTAATAATTCCTGCTGATTGCGGCTGACAATTTCTGCCGCGGCAGATGGCGTTGGCGCACGCAGGTCGCCGACAAAATCGGAAATGGTCACGTCGGTTTCATGGCCGACGGCGCTCACTACCGGAATGCGGCTGGCAAAAATAGCCCGCGCCACGCGCTCGTCGTTAAAGCTCCATAAATCTTCCAGCGAACCGCCGCCGCGCCCGACGATTAAGACATCACACTCGTTACGGGCGTTAGCCAGCTCAATGGCGCGGACGATTTGCATCGGCGCATCGTCACCCTGAACAGCCGTTGGGTAAATCACCACCGGCAAAGAGGGATCGCGGCGTTTGAGGACGTGGAGAATATCGTGCAGCGCAGCCCCGGTTTTAGACGTAATCACGCCAATGCAGTGGGCTGGGGCAGGAAGCGGCTGCTTGAACTGCTGGTCGAACAATCCTTCAGCCTGCAGTTTGGCTTTCAGCTGCTCATATTTTTGCTGCAACAGGCCTTCACCCGCCGGCTGCATGCTTTCGACAATAATCTGGTAGTCGCCGCGCGGCTCATACAGCGTGATATTGGCGCGCACCAGCACCTGTTGCCCATGCTGCGGGCGGAACGTCACGCGGCGGTTGCTGTTGCGGAACATCGCGCAGCGCACTTGGGCGTTATCGTCTTTTAAGGTGAAGTACCAGTGACCGGAAGAGGGCTGGGAGAAATTTGAAATCTCGCCGCTAATCCACACTTGCCCCATTTCTTGCTCGAGCAGCAGACGAACCGACTGATTCAGGCGGCTAACGGTAAAAATTGAGGGGGATTGAGAAGGTAACATGTGAGCGAGATCAAATTCTAAATCAGCAGGTTATTCAGTCGATAGTAACCTGCCCATCGACGATCGCAAGTATTTTTTTCAGAAAAGTGTAGATGCAATCGCTTACGCTCTGTATAATGCCGCGGCAATATTTATTAACCTCCCAGGTGAGATATTGCCCATGCTACGTATCGCAAAAGAAGCCCTGACGTTTGACGACGTCCTCCTCGTTCCCGCTCATTCTACCGTTCTGCCGAACACGGCTGATCTTGGCACCCAGCTGACTAAAACTATTCGTCTGAACATTCCTATGCTCTCTGCGGCAATGGATACCGTGACTGAAGCGCGCCTTGCAATTGCACTGGCACAGGAAGGCGGCATCGGTTTTATCCACAAAAACATGTCCATTGAGCGCCAGGCAGAAGAAGTTCGCCGCGTGAAGAAACACGAATCCGGCGTCGTAACCGACCCGCAGACCGTTCTGCCAACCACCACCCTGCACGAAGTTAAAGCGCTGACCGAGCGTAACGGCTTCGCAGGCTATCCGGTTGTGACCGAAGAAAACGAACTGGTCGGTATCATTACCGGTCGTGACGTTCGCTTCGTGACCGATCTGAACCAGCCGGTGAGCGTATACATGACGCCGAAAGATCGCCTGGTGACCGTTCGCGAAGGTGAAGCACGTGACGTGGTGTTTGCAAAAATGCACGAACGCCGCGTAGAAAAAGCGCTGGTTGTTGATTCCAGCTTCCACCTGCTGGGCATGATCACCGTTAAAGACTTCAAAAAAGCCGAGCGTAAACCTAACGCATGTAAAGATGAGCAGGGCCGTCTGCGCGTTGGCGCGGCAGTAGGTGCTGGCGCTGGCAACGAAGAGCGCGTTGATGCGCTGGTTGCCGCAGGCGTTGACGTGCTGCTGATTGACTCTTCTCACGGCCACTCTGAAGGCGTTCTGCAGCGTATCCGTGAAACTCGTGCTAAATACCCTGATCTGCAAATCATCGGCGGTAACGTGGCAACTGGCGCTGGTGCTCGTGCTCTGGCTGAAGCTGGCTGCAGCGCGGTGAAAGTGGGTATCGGTCCTGGCTCCATCTGTACGACCCGTATCGTTACCGGCGTGGGTGTTCCACAGATCACTGCCGTTTCCGACGCGGTTGAAGCGCTGGAAGGTACCGGCATTCCAGTTATCGCCGATGGCGGTATTCGTTTCTCTGGTGATATCGCGAAAGCCATCGCTGCTGGCGCTGCTGTCGTGATGGTTGGTTCTATGCTGGCCGGTACCGAAGAATCCCCGGGTGAAATCGAACTTTACCAGGGCCGTTCTTACAAATCTTACCGTGGGATGGGTTCTCTGGGCGCGATGTCTAAAGGTTCTTCCGACCGTTACTTCCAGAGCGATAACGCCGCAGACAAACTGGTACCAGAAGGTATCGAAGGTCGCGTTGCGTACAAAGGTCGCCTGAAAGAGATCATTCACCAGCAGATGGGCGGCCTGCGCTCCTGTATGGGTCTGACCGGCTGTGGTACCATTGACGAGCTGCGTACGAAAGCTGAATTCGTTCGCATCAGCGGTGCGGGTATCCAGGAAAGCCACGTTCACGATGTGACCATCACCAAAGAGTCCCCGAACTACCGCATGGGCTCCTGATAAGTTTCCGCGCCCGGTTTTAACCGGGCGTTTTGTTATTGTTTCACTTGCCTCGGAATTAACGTCAAATGACTGATAATATTCATAAACATCGCATTCTTATCCTTGATTTCGGATCGCAGTACACGCAGCTAGTGGCACGTCGCGTACGTGAACTGGGCGTCTACTGTGAACTGTGGGCATGGGATGTTACTGAAGCACAAATCCGTGAGTTCAATCCGAGCGGTATCATTCTCTCCGGCGGCCCGGAAAGCACCACCGAAGACAATAGCCCGCGCGCACCAGAATACGTCTTCGAAGCCGGTGTACCGGTCTTCGGCGTATGCTACGGCATGCAGACCATGGCAATGCAGCTGGGCGGCCACGTAGAAAGTTCTAACGAACGCGAGTTTGGCTACGCCCAGGTTGAAGTGAAAACCGACAGCGCGCTGGTTCGTGGTATCGAAGATGCACTGACCGCAGACGGCAAACCGCTGCTGGACGTATGGATGAGCCACGGCGATAAAGTCACCGCTATTCCTGCTGACTTCGTCACCGTTGCCAGCACAGAGAGCTGCCCGTTCGCCATTATGGCTAACGAAGAAAAACGCTTCTACGGCGTGCAGTTCCACCCGGAAGTGACCCACACTCGCCAGGGCCTGCGCATGCTTGAGCGTTTTGTTCGCGATATCTGCCAGTGCGAAGCGCTGTGGACCGCGGACAAAATTATCGAAGATGCGATTGTGCGCATCCGCGAGCAGGTGGGTGATGACAAAGTGATCCTCGGCCTGTCCGGTGGCGTTGACTCCTCCGTGACCGCGATGCTGCTGCACCGCGCCATCGGCAAAAACCTGACCTGCGTCTTCGTTGATAACGGTCTGCTGCGTCTGAATGAAGCTCAGCAGGTTATGGACATGTTCGGCGACCACTTCGGCCTCAACATCGTTCACGTGGAAGGCGAAAAACGTTTCCTCGACGCGCTGGCGGGTGAAAACGATCCGGAAGCTAAACGTAAAATCATCGGTCGCGTATTCGTTGAAGTATTCGACGAAGAAGCACTGAAGCTGCAAGACGTGAAATGGCTGGCGCAGGGCACTATCTATCCTGACGTTATCGAGTCTGCCGCTTCCGCCACCGGTAAAGCACACGTCATCAAATCTCACCACAACGTGGGCGGCCTGCCGAAAGAGATGAAGATGGGCCTGGTTGAACCGCTGCGTGAGCTGTTCAAAGATGAAGTGCGTAAAATTGGTCTGGAACTGGGCCTGCCGTACGACATGCTGTACCGTCACCCGTTCCCGGGTCCAGGTCTGGGCGTACGCGTGCTGGGCGAAGTGAAGAAAGAGTACTGCGACCTGCTGCGTCGTGCGGACGCTATCTTCATCGAAGAACTGCACAAAGCCGACCTGTACAACAAAGTGAGCCAGGCGTTCACCGTATTCCTGCCGGTTCGTTCCGTGGGTGTGATGGGCGATGGCCGTAAGTATGACTGGGTTGTTTCCCTGCGTGCTGTCGAAACCATCGACTTTATGACCGCACACTGGGCGCACCTGCCGTACGACTTCCTGGGACGCGTATCCAACCGCATCATCAATGAAGTGAACGGTATCTCGCGTGTCGTTTATGACATCAGCGGTAAGCCACCGGCTACCATTGAGTGGGAATAATTTCCCCTTTATGTTAGCGCTAAAAACCCTCTGCTGAGCAGAGGGTTTTTTTATGGCAATCTTTTGTCCCGATGGCTAATCGACTAACTGAAGTTGGGTGGGTACTTTGGCGGTAATGTTTTCGACGCGAACGTCCATTTGCGGATACGGTAAGGAGATATGGTTGGCGTCCAGCGCCTCTTTGATTTTTTCCAGCATGTCGTAGTAGGTGTTCCAGTATTCAGCATTGGGTACCCACACGCGAACATAGAAGTTCAGCGATGAAGGGGCAAGCTCCCCCAAACGAACAACAAAACCGCGCTTTTGGTCGATACGACTGTCCTGCTCAATAATACTGGTAATCACTCTTTTTACATCGGCAATCCGACTGTGGTAGCCGACGCCGATGACCAGATCGATACGGCGCATTGGGTGGCGAGAGTAGTTGATGATATTGTCGGCGATAATCTTACCGTTAGGGATCACCACCGATTTACTGTCGCCAGTGAGTAAGGTGGTTGAAAAGATATGCACTTTTTCAACCGTCCCTATTATGAGCCCAATTTGTATGATTTCACCTGCGCGGAATGGGCGCAAGGAAACCAGCATGACACCTGCGGCAAAGTTAGACAACGAGCTTTGCAATGCCAGGCCAATAGCCAGGCCTGCGGCACCAATCACGGCAATAATTGATGATGTTTCAATGCCGATGCGGCCCAACGCGGCGACGGTAAAAAATGCGAGCGTGATATAGCGGACCAGCGCGGTAAAAAATTGCACGATGGTGATATCGACGCTTCGCCTTAAAAGCAGTTTCTCCAGTGTATGTGCGAGCAGGCGAGAAACAAATTTACCGGCGAACAACAAAATGATAGCGGCCACGATACTCCAGCCAAACTGGACGACTGTGTCACCGTGCTCAAAAAGCCACTCAATACTGCTTCTTATTTTAGGGAATAATGCAAAGCCGCTCATGGTATTACCTTGCTGGATTTAAAAATACTATATAAACATTCAAGTAAAAATTAATCGCCATATGCAAAATAATAATACACATGCCGTTTATATTTTTAATTGTGATGGGTTAACGGCTTTTATAGCCATATTTTTCATGCGTAATGAAAGCCGCATAAAAAATTCGCCAAATGGTGCGGCGAAGTGAAAATGAAAGATTGTGTAATTGTGCGGGCGGCGGGGTAATTGAGCGATATGTCCGAATGCGTATTGGAAAAGTGAACAAGGAAACTTAAATCCCTTACCGGATGGTTAAATGTCGGTCGATTAGCCATCCGGTAAGGAATCTTGAAACAGAAGATATTGCAGGAGCGTAAAGACGATTAGCGATCGTTGGTCTGTACTGCGGGAGTCTGCTGCGAAAGGCTGCTTTGCTGGGATTCTTTTTTGTCCTGGTGGTGATGCCACGCACCGATGGAGGAGTAGACGAAACGTCCGAAGAAGAAGATCAAACTGATAAGCAGTACGATTCGGATCATGCGACTGTTAAATCGGTGTCGTTTTCGTAGGCTGGTAACCTGGCTCACAAAGGGGTCCTTTAGCAATACCCATACACGGGCGATTGCTACATTAAGGCACAGAGTGGCGTGAGGGTCAATTGCATTGAATGTAAAAAACCGTCAGAGTAAACATTAATTAATGTTATATAAGATATTATACGTATTCACAAACCTGAAAATATACTTGAATTTGTCCATTGAAAAGTAATTTATTAATTAGATGTGCATGCTTTTTTGATGTATATCAAGTTTCATTCGGAACTGCTCACTAAAATACTGCGCCTGACCCGCGGATTACTCATTTCGCGGAATTTTAAGCCAGGTTGGATGCCTGTCTAAAAATACCCAGCAGGATTTGGGGTATCCGTTGAGCATCTATGATCTTCTGTAAATGGTATAAGCAATATCGCGATTGTTGGTGGGGACTGCCCCTGATACTGCCGCTTCTGGTATTGCCAATAATTAAATTTGCTAATACTTACACCTATGTTGGTGACGGTAAGGCTTACCTTTATTATCTACCATTGCCTTTCTTGCTGAGCATCATGTTATTTTTTGGCTGGAAAGCGCTGCCGGGGATCATTGCGGGTATTGCCTGCTATCTGACGCGCGACCTGCTTGCTGCTGAAGAAGTCGGCCTCACGCTACAGTTTCTTATTCCAACGCTGGTGGCATGGGGCGGGTATCAGTATTTCACCGGCGGACGAAAAATGGTGTCGTACGGTGACACCCGCCTGATGGCGCACCGACTGTTCTGGCAGATGTTTGTCCCCGCCTCGTTGTTTATGTTCCTGATACAGATAACGCTGTATATCGGCATCTATCCCAGCCTCAGTGAGGCTCAACTAGCCTCACCGTTGACGCAGCGTAATTTGATTAACTACCAGGCGCTGCTGATGGGGTATCTCACCGGCGTACCGCTGTGCTATTTGTTGATCCGCACTATCCGCAATCCCTATTATATTCGCAGCTTTATCTCCCAGATTCGTCGCGATTTCGACCCTAAGGTCAAATGGCCGGAGATGGTGGTGTGGGGAGCCGTAGTGCTGGGGATATTCTCCATGCTGATGATGCCGCTGGATAAAGCCAGCACCATTTTCAATACCAACTACACCATTTCCTTGCTGTTGCCGGTGATGCTGTGGGGCTCAATGCGCTTTGGCTATCGGTTTATTTCCGTCATCTGGACGCTGATGCTGATTGTGGCCATTCATTACCATTTTCGCTACGTGCCACATACGGCAGGGTATAGCGTTCAGCTGGCAATTACCTCATCTAGCTTCCTGGTGTTCTCGTTTATCATTGCCTATCTGGCGATGCTCTCCAGCCGTCAGCGCGCTATCCACGAGCGGGTACGACGTATGGCCTTTATCGACCCGGTGGTGAATTTGCCGAATATGCGTGCTTTGAACCGGGCGATTAGCAAAGCGCCGTGGTCGGTACTGTGTTTCCTGCGCATGCCGGATCTTGAGATCCTGGCACGCCATTACGGCATTATGCTGCGCATCAACTATAAGCAAAATCTGGCGGAATACCTGCGGGAGGTTTTGCGCCCGGGGGAGGATGTGTATCAGTTGACCGGTAGTGATTTAGCCGTACAGCTGTATACAGAGTCCTACAAGGAGCGCATTGATGAACTTTATACGCGTCTGAAGATGTTCCGCTACAGCTGGAATGGAATGCCGCTCCAGCCGCAAATCGGCTTAAGCTATTGCTACATCCAATCACCTATCGCGCACCTTCCGTTGTTGTTGGGAGAACTGAATACGGTGGCCGAACTGTCGTTAGTGACCGATCGCCCGGAAAACATGCAGCGGCGCGGCGCACAGCACCTGCAGCAGGAGTTGAAGGGTAAGATTGCGATGATGGTTCGCGTCCAACAGGCGCTGGAAAACGATCGCTTCTGTCT
Organism: Kluyvera intermedia; assembly: GCF_021440345.1. Taxonomy (GTDB): domain Bacteria; phylum Pseudomonadota; class Gammaproteobacteria; order Enterobacterales; family Enterobacteriaceae; genus Kluyvera; species Kluyvera intermedia_A. The sequence continues at coordinate 157,448 of NZ_JAKCNS010000011.1, read as the reverse complement.
GATGGCGCAGCCAATCGTCGGTATTCGCGGCGATGACTACCATGAAGTCCTGCTGAGAATGCTCGATGATGAGGGTGAACTGATCTCACCGGCGCTATTTTTACCGGTCGCCCACGAATTTGGCATGGCATCACGTATCGACCTTTGGGTGCTTGAACATACATTGCGCTTTATGGCCAGCCGGCGAGAAAGCCACCCTGGAATGCGTCTGGCAGTGAATTTATCACCGTCGACTGCCAGCGGGCTCGGTTTTGCGCGCAAGGTCGAATCGCTGCTCAGTGAACACGGTATTGAGGCGTGGCAACTGGTGTTTGAGATTACAGAAAGCCATTCGTTGGTTAACGTGGAGCAGGCGCGACAAACGCTGCGTGAACTGCAGGAGCTCGGGTGTCGGGTGGCGATTGATGATTTTGGCACCGGCTATGCCAGCTATGCGCGCTTAAAGCACATCAGCGCGGACATCCTCAAAATTGATGGCAGCTTTATCCGTAATATTGCGACCAGCAGTCTCGACTACCAGATTGTCTCATCTATCTGTCATCTGGCGCGGATGAAGAAAATGCGTGTGGTGGCGGAATACGTTGAAAATGAAGAAATTCGCACGGCGGCGATTGCGCTAGGTATTGATTATCTGCAGGGATATGCGATTGGTAAGCCAGCCCCACTTGAGGAGCTGGCAGTACCTAAAACTAAGGCTAAAGCATCAGGCGGCGGCGACCTCGTCGGGCGCACTCTCCTCGGTGATTTTTAGTAACCAGCCGGTGACGCTCTCCCAATACTGCTGCTCTTTCTCCAGATCGAGCAACGCCAGCGCGTTCTGGGAAAACCAGTCGTATGGGAAACAGAGCGTCCAGTGGTTGGCCTCAGTCGTCAGCTTCAGCGTTGGCGGCGTTGTGGTTGCCTGACGCTGGTTATTCAATAGTACGCCAAGACGCAGCAACTGAATCATCGGCAGGAACTGCTTCTTCTTAAACAGCGTGAAGCGCGGTAGTTCATCCAGCTTAATGGCTTTACGGTGGAAGCGTACCAAGGTTGCCATCAGATACTGCTGTTCCTGGTTAAAGCCCGGCAGGTCGCTGTTTTGCAGGATGTAGGCCGAATGGCGATGCATTCCGCTGTGGTTAATGTTCAGCCCCACTTCATGCAGCATAGACGCCCACTTCAATAGCGCGGTCAGCTGTGGATTTCCAAGCTTCGGATTCTGCTCCAGCCACTGGTCGTACATTTGCATTGTCGTTTCCAGGACGCGCTGCGCCTGTTCGCGATCGATGTTGTACTGGTTTGCCAGACTTTGCGCGGTGCGGCTACGGACGTCCTGATGGCGGAAACGGCCTTCCATTTCATACAGTACGCCTTCGCGCAGCGCACCGTCGGAAAGGCGAAGCTCTTTGATCCCCAGCGCGTCAAACACGCCGCAGAGAATTGCCAGCCCCGGAACGAACACGTATTTACGCTCTTCAGAAAGCCCAGGCAGGCTCAACGAGTTGAAGTTTTTGCTCTTCAGGACCTCTTCAACCAGCATTTCGAGGCGCTCAGGAGTGATAAAACCGTCTTTCTCGCCCATTTCCAGCAGCACTTCATGCGCAGCTTTAATTGTACCAGACGCCCCCATTGCCACGTTCCAGCCCTGAATACGGTACTGCCACGCCAGCGTTTCCAGCTTCTGCACGGCCGCAAGGCGGGCGCGCTGGAAGTTTTCCCGGTTGATAGTGCCCGCAAGGAAGAACTGCTGGCCGAAGCTCACGCAGCCCATGCGGCGACTTTCGACCAGCATCGGTTCAAAATCTTCACCAATCACCAGCTCGGTGGAACCGCCGCCGATATCAATCACCAGCTTGCGGCCTTTCTCCGGCTGCGTGTGCTCTACGCCCATAAAAATCAGACGCGCTTCTTCGTTGCCGGAGATAATTTCAATCGGGTAGGGGATAACCTTTTCCGCACGCTTCAAAAAATCGGTGGCGTTCACCGCCTGACGTAACGAGTGCGTACCGACGATACAGACGCTGGAAGGGGAAAAGCCCTGCAGTCGCTCTGCGAACAGCGACAGGCAGCTTAGCCCGCGTTCCATGGCATCTTCGCTTAGCATGTTGTTTTCATCCAGGCCGTCGGCCAGATGCACACGCTGCTTCAGACGGCCAATAATCTGCATTGCGCCATCAACAACGCGCGCGATGACCATATGAAAACTGTTTGAACCAAGATCAACCGCCGCAAACTCCTGCGGCCGGGGTGCTTTGCTTTTTATTGGCATAGGTTAGTCAGGCTGTTCAAGTGATTTGAGATAATCGTAGATCGCCTGCTGCGCGCGGACTTTGCGTCGGTTTCCGCGTGGAACATAGCGATTACTCAGTTCTTTATCGACATAACGGGCTTTCACCGTGTCGCTAAACAGGATATCGATAATATCGAGGATCCGCTGTTTGAGACGCGGGTCGAGCAGTGGCGTCGCGACTTCAATACGGTAATCGATATTACGGGTCATCCAGTCCGCTGAGGAAAGGTAGACGCGTTTATCGCCGCCGTTATCAAAAATATAGATCCTATCGTGCTCAAGGAAACGGTCGACGATGCTGATCACTCGAATATTATCGCTGATTCCTTCTAATTCTGGAATCAGGGAGCACATTCCGCGGATCAGGAGATTCACCTGCACGCCGGAGCTGGATGCCGCATACAAACGATCGACCAGCCCTTTATCCACCAGATTGTTGAGTTTAAGCGTAATGCCAGACGGTAATCCGTTCTGGGCGTTGGCAATTTCCTGGTCGATCATCTTGTACAGCAGACGACGGGAGTTTTGCGGCGACACCAGCAGGTAGTCGAAGCTCACCGGGCGGTAAGGGTTTTCGATAAAGTTAAATACCCGACGTACTTCATTGGTGATACGTGCGTCGGCGGTAATCAGCGAATAGTCGGTGTAAATACGCGCGGTTTTTTCGTTGAAGTTACCGGTACCGATGTGGGCATAGCGCACCACTTCCTCACCTTCTTTACGCGAAATCAGGAACAGTTTGGCGTGAATTTTCAGGCCAGGGGCCGAGAAGATAACGTGCACGCCCGCCTCGGTGAGGCGCTTTGCCCAATGGATGTTTGCCGCTTCGTCAAAACGCGCCTGCAGTTCGACCACCACGGTGACTTTCTTACCGTTATGGGCGGCGTGAATCATGGCATCAATAATTCTCGAGTCTTTGGCGACGCGGTAAATATTGATTTTGATGGCCAACACGTTGGGATCGAACGAGGCCTGGCGCAGCAGCTCCAGCACGTGTTCAAAGGTGTGATACGGATAGTAGAGCAGCACATCGCGTTCGCGAATTGCATCAAACCCGTTGCGGAATTTATCGAACCAAACGTGGCGCAATCTCGGCATCGGTTTGTTGACCAGATTGGCTTTGCCGACGTTCGGGAAGCCAATAAAGTCTTTAAAGTTGTGATAGCGGCCGCCCGGAACGATGGAGTCATAGCGTGAGATAGTCAGCTTCTTACGCAGCATTTCGACCATGGCATCAGGCATATCGCGCTGATAGACGAAGCGCACCGGTTCGGCGGTCAGGCGCTGCTTGAGGCTGGAGGACATCAGCTCCATCAGGCTTGATTCCATTTCGTGCACCAGATCGTACTCGGCGTCACGGGTCATTTTCATCGAATAGGCGTTCAGCGCGTCATAGTCGAAGAAGCCTTTGAAGATATCGTCCAGGCAGTAACGCAGAATGTTATCCAGTAAGATCATCGGTTTACGACGACGCGGTGTTTCTGGCGGCAGATTGACGAAACGCGGTACTTTATCGGATGGAATTTCCAGCAGTGCATAGTTAATTTCATCGCCGCGAATGATTTCCACCGCTAAATAGGTGTAATCATCCTTCAGGAACTGCACCAGATCGGTTTCCCGGTTCAGCAGAATCGGGGTGATATGCTGGCGCAAATGCTGTTTGAAATAGTGGCGCAGCCAGCCTTGCTGGTTGGCGGAAAGCTGGCGTTCGTTAATCAGGAAGATTTGGTTGCGTGCCATCTCCAGCAGCAGCTCATTGTACAGACCATCAAACTCCTGATCGGCTTTCAGCACTCGCGCCTGAATCCGGGTCAGAAGATGGCGAGAATGCGTGGTCACGCCCTGTTCTTCGCTGATGATAATCCGTCGCTTCAGTTCGGCGAAGCGGACTTTATAGAACTCGTCGAGGTTGTTGGAGTAAATCCCCAGAAAACGCATACGCTCAATCAGCGGATTGCTTTTGTCTGCCGCTTCCTGGAGGACACGCTCGTTGAATGACAACCAGCTTAGTTCTTTTTCGATGTACAGTTTTTCCTGACCCATTACTACTCACACTCCGGTTTGTCCACGGGACGCGGCAAAGTCGTCTCACTGTTTATATTGCTAGCTTTGCCAGACGATGTCCAACTGTGTCAGCTAAGTATGACAGTAATCCTATTTCCCATAAGAAAATATTCATTATTCTTTTTGATATCTAAGTCTTTTTTACCGTTTGCGCTGACCCTAACCAGGTAGATTACAGGCATAAAAAAGAGGGCCGCAGTGGCCCTCTTTAAATTGTGCGCTGATGCGATATTACTCGTCCGCCGCGTAGCCTGCCGGAGGCAGCCTGACGCCATCAATCCAGGCATGATTGTCCTGCATTTTCAAACGTCCATCGAGGAACCAGCCCACCACTAGCGGGTAGATAGCATGTTCCTGAACCTGCACTCGTGAGGTAATTTCGTCTTCGTCGTCGCCGTCGAAAACCGGCACCTTGGCCTGTAAAATTACCGGCCCGCCATCCAGCTCTTCGGTCACGAAATGAACGGAAGTCCCGTGCTCGGCGTCGCCATTTTCCAGCGCCTGACGATGGGTGTTCAGACCCGGATATTTTGGCAGCAGGGACGGGTGAATATTGAGCAATTTCCCCTGATAGTGCTGAACGAAATCGGCGCTGAGAATACGCATATAACCCGCCAGCACCACAACATCGGGGGCATAGGCGTCGATTTCATGCATCAGCTCATGGTCAAACGCTTCCCGGCTGGCAAACTGGCTGGCGGCCAGCGCGTGCTGCGGGATACCCGCATCGCGCGCGCGCTCAAGGCCGAACGCATCGGCCTTATTGCTGAAAACCGCCCGAATGGTGCCATTAATCCTTTTTTGCTCGCAGGCGTCGATAATTGCCTGCAAGTTGCTGCCGTTGCCGGAAATCAGCACCACGATGTTTTTCATTTATTCGATGACCACACGCTGTTCGGAATCAGTGGCTTTGATATAGCCGATTTTCCACGCGTTTTCACCTTTTTCGTTCATCAGCGCAATTGCTTTGTCCGCCTGATCGGCAGCCAGTGCAATCACCATACCGACGCCGCAGTTAAAGGTGCGGTACATTTCATGACGGCTGACGTTACCGGCATCCTGCAGCCAGCTGAATACGGCTGGCCACTGCCAGGAGGATTCGTCGATGACAGCCTGGGTGTTATCCGGCAGAACGCGCGGAATGTTTTCCCAGAAGCCGCCGCCGGTCAGGTGGGCGATAGCATGGACGTCAACGCTCGCGATCAGTTCGAGAATAGACTTCACGTAGATGCGGGTTGGTGCCAGCAGATGGTCGGCCAGCGTTTTGCCTTCCAGCTGAGTCGTGTCCGGGTTGCAACCGCTCACTTCCAGAATTTTGCGAACCAGAGAGTAGCCGTTGGAATGCGGGCCGCTGGAGCCGAGGGCAATCAGCACGTCGCCGTCGGCAACTTTGCTGCCGTCGATGATTTCTGATTTTTCAACGACGCCAACGCAGAAGCCCGCGACGTCGTAATCTTCACCGTGGTACATCCCCGGCATTTCAGCCGTTTCACCGCCGACCAACGCGCAGCCGGACTGCAGGCAGCCTTCGGCGATACCGCTGATAACGCTAGCTGCGGTGTCAACGTCCAGTTTGCCAGTGGCATAGTAGTCGAGGAAGAACAGCGGCTCGGCGCCCTGAACCACCAGGTCGTTAACGCACATGGCGACCAGATCGATACCGATAGTATCGTGACGCTTTAAATCCATCGCTAAGCGTAATTTTGTGCCAACGCCGTCAGTGCCTGAAACCAGCACCGGTTCGCGATATTTTTGCGGCAGTGCGCACAATGCACCGAATCCACCTAATCCACCCATCACTTCCGGACGGCGAGTTTTCTTCACCACCCCTTTGATACGGTCAACCAGAGCGTTTCCTGCGTCAATATCAACACCGGCATCTTTATAGCTGAGAGAGGTTTTGTCGGTCACTGCTAAGTCTCCACGCGTTTGCGTTAGCAAGAAAAATCGGCGCAATTCTATCAGTCCAGGCAAACGTTTGCGAGCCTATTCTGCACCCATTTTTTAACACCTGATTTTTCCACCTATTCAGCAATTAAATTGGTTGAATATGATACTGCTCACGAAAATGAAACCGGGTACATCCTTGTCCTTGCATCCATTGTGCATAATCCACATCATATGACTGAAACCGGTTTCTGTTTTTTGTTACAGATAACCGAACAAGAGATTTAAACGCAGCCAGAAGGGATGAATGGAATGAAAATCGCTGCTTTTGATATTGGTGGTACGGCATTAAAAATGGGCGTGGTGGATAGCAACGGTGAACTGCTGGAAAAAGGAAAACAGCCCATCAGCAATAGCGACGGTGAGCAAATTCTTTCAGCCATTGAAGCCTGGATTGCTGCACATCCTCAGTGTACCGGTATAGCGATAAGCGCACCGGGCTACGTTAACCCGCACACCGGCTATATCGAGATGGGCGGTGCTATTCGTCGGTTCGACAACTTCGCGATTAAGGACTGGCTTGAGGAGCGCTGTGGTTTACCCGTCGCCATCGAGAATGATGCGAACTGCGTACTGCTGGCCGAGCGTTGGCAGGGGAAAGCGACAGAGATGGCGAATTTCCTGGTGCTGACTATCGGTACCGGCATCGGCGGCGCGATTTTCTGTAATAACCAACTGGTGCACGGTGCGCGTTTTCGCGCCGGTGAATTTGGCTATATGCAAACTTCACGCCCCGGCGGTCGCGATGTGCGCCGCTACACCATGAATGAAAACTGCACGCTGCGCGTTCTGCGCTATCGCTACGCGCAGCACCTGGGCAAACCGCTGGATGCGGTCACCGGTGAAGAGATCTTCGATGGCTTTGACGCAGGAGATGCCGTTTGCCAGCGGCTGGTTGCAGAGTTCTTCAACGGACTTGGCACCGGGCTCTATAACCTGGTCAATCTGTTCGACCCACAAACCATTCTCATCGGCGGCGGCATCGTTGAACGCCCCGGTTTTCTGGCGCTGATGCGTGAGCATCTGGCCTGGTTCGGCATCGCCGACTACATCGATACGGTCAGCCACGGTAATGACGCCGGGCTGATTGGCGCGGTTTACCATTTCAATCAGCAATACTCGCAGCGATAATTTACTGATTAACGAGGGAAAGATATGTCTGGATTTAAAGCTGGGTTTCTCTGGGGCGGCGCGGTAGCTGCACATCAACTGGAAGGTGGCTGGAAAGAGGGCGGTAAGGGCGCAAGCGTCGCGGATGTGATGACCGCCGGTGCGCACGGCGTACCACGTGAAATTACCGACGGTGTACTGCCGGGGAAAAACTACCCAAACCACGAAGCCATTGATTTCTATCATCGCTATAAAGACGATCTGCAACTGTTCGCTGAGATGGGTTATAAATGCTTCCGTACTTCTATTGCCTGGACGCGTATTTTCCCTAACGGCGACGAGCTGACGCCGAACGAAGCGGGCCTGCAGTTCTATGATAATTTGTTTGATGAGTGCCTGAAGTTAGGCATTGAGCCGGTCATTACCCTGTCGCACTTTGAGATGCCGTATCATTTGGTGACCGAATACGGCGGCTGGCGTAACCGTAAGCTGATTGAGTTCTTCGTCCGCTTTGCGAAAGTGGTGTTTACTCGCTACCAGCACAAAGTGAAGTACTGGATGACGTTCAACGAAATCAACAACCAGGCTAACTTCCACGAGGACTTTGCCCCGTTCACCAACTCTGGCCTGAAGTATCTGCCGGGTGAAGACCGCGAGCCGGTGATGTATCAAGCGGCACACTACGAGCTGGTGGCGAGCGCCCTGGCGGTGAAAGCGGCACGTGAGATTAACCCTGCGCTGCAGGTGGGCTGTATGATTGCGATGTGCCCAATCTATCCGCTGTCCTGTGCGCCAAACGATATGATGATGGCGATGAACGCCATGCATCGCCGTTACTGGTTCACTGACGTACACGTGCGTGGCAAATACCCGCAGCATCTGCTGAACTACTTTGAGCGTCGCGGCTTTGAACTGGATATCACCGACGAAGACCGTCAGGCGCTGACCCAGGGTTGCGTCGACTATATTGGCTTTAGCTATTACATGTCGTTTGCGACCAAAGCCACGCCGGATAACCCGCAGCTGGACTACGATGAAACCACCAGCCTTGTTTCCAACCCGTATGTGCAGAAGTCTGACTGGGGCTGGCAGATTGACCCAGTCGGCCTGCGCTATTCATTGAACTGGTTCTATGACCACTATCAGCTGCCGCTGTTTATCGTCGAAAACGGCTTTGGTGCCATCGACGTGCAGGAAAAAGACGGCACGGTGAATGACCAATATCGTATCGATTACCTTGCGGCACACATTGCCGAAATGAAGAAAGCGGTTGTCGAAGATGGCGTGGATCTGATGGGCTATACCCCGTGGGGCTGTATTGACCTGGTTTCCGCCGGTACCGGTGAGATGAAAAAACGTTACGGCTTTATCTATGTGGATAAAGATAACGAAGGTAACGGCACGCTGGCCCGCAGTCGTAAAAAATCTTTTGCCTGGTATCAACAGGTGATTGCGACCAACGGCAGCGAGCTTTAACTAGCTGAATATAAAAAATAAAACCCCGCTTGTCGGGGTTTATTTTTATCCTGACTTATACTGTCAGCAGTTCCATTCACCGCTTTGCTTGATCCTGGTCAATCAACATGGGTATGGCGCAATCAAAAAAAAGCGGTATAATCCGGCGATTTTTTTTGTGGCTGACCCATTCAAAGGAGAAAGAGAATGAAGATTGTGGAAGTTAAACACCCACTCGTCAAACACAAGCTGGGCCTGATGCGCGAGAACGACATCAGCACCAAACGCTTCCGTGAACTCGCCTCCGAAGTCGGCAGCCTGCTGACTTATGAAGCCACCGCCGGTCTGGAAACGGAAAAAGTAACTATCGAAGGCTGGAACGGCCCGGTAGAAATTGACCAGATTAAAGGCAAGAAAATTACCGTTGTGCCAATCCTGCGTGCAGGCCTGGGCATGATGGACGGCGTGCTGGAAAACGTACCGAGCGCGCGTATTAGCGTTGTCGGCATGTATCGTGACGAAGAGACGCTGGAGCCAGTACCTTACTTCCAGAAGCTGGTTTCCAACATTGATGAGCGCATGGCGCTGATCGTCGACCCAATGCTGGCTACCGGCGGTTCCGTTATCGCCACCATCGACCTGCTGAAAAAAGCGGGCTGCTCCAGCATTAAAGTGCTGGTCCTGGTTGCTGCACCGGAAGGTATTGCGGCGCTGGAAAAAGCGCACCCGGACATCGAGCTGTACACTGCGTCAATTGACCAGGGCCTCAACGAGCACGGATACATTATTCCGGGACTCGGCGATGCCGGCGATAAGATTTTTGGTACCAAGTAAACGAAAAATAAAAAAGAGCCGACTTTGAAAGTCGGCTTTTTTTTGAATAAAAACAACTGGGCTAACAACACAACAGAGGAAAAACACCATGACGCGCCGTGCCATTGGGGTAAGTGAAAGACCGCCGCTTTTACAAACTATCCCGCTTAGCTTGCAGCATTTATTTGCCATGTTTGGCGCAACCGTGCTGGTGCCGGTTCTGTTCCACATTAACCCGGCCACCGTGCTGCTGTTCAACGGCCTCGGGACGCTGCTGTATCTCTTCATCTGCAAAGGTAAAATTCCGGCTTATCTGGGCTCCAGCTTTGCCTTTATTTCTCCGGTGCTGCTGCTGTTACCGCTGGGCTACGAAGTGGCGCTGGGCGGTTTTATCATGTGCGGCGTGCTGTTTTGCATCGTCTCCTTTATTGTCAAGAAAGCCGGTACCAGCTGGCTTGACGTAATGTTCCCTCCGGCGGCAATGGGCGCAATCGTTGCCGTTATCGGTCTGGAACTGGCGGGCGTCGCGGCAAATATGGCAGGCCTGCTGCCACCGGACGGTCAATCTGCGGACTCCAAAACCATCATCATTTCACTGGTGACGTTGGGCGTTACCGTGTTTGGCTCCGTCTTGTTCCGTGGCTTCCTGGCGATTATCCCGATTCTTATCGGGGTTCTGGTTGGTTATGCGCTCTCATTTGTGATGGGTGTTGTTGATACCACGCCGATTGCCGAAGCACACTGGTTCGCGCTGCCAACCTTCTACACTCCGCGCTTTGAATGGTTTGCTATCTTCACCATTCTGCCTGCGGCGCTGGTGGTGATTGCCGAACACGTCGGCCACCTGGTGGTGACGGCGAATATCGTGAAGAAAGATCTGATTCGTGACCCGGGCCTGCATCGCTCGATGTTTGCGAACGGCCTGTCGACCGTGATTTCCGGCTTCTTCGGCTCTACGCCGAACACCACCTACGGTGAGAACATCGGCGTGATGGCGATTACCCGCGTGTACAGTACCTGGGTTATCGGTGGTGCGGCGATTATCGCGATTCTGCTCTCCTGCGTTGGCAAGCTGGCGGCAGCCATTCAGATAATCCCTCTGCCGGTGATGGGCGGTGTTTCTCTGCTGCTGTACGGGGTAATCGGTGCATCCGGTATTCGCGTACTGATCGAGTCCAAAGTGGATTACAGCAAAGCGCAGAACCTGATCCTGACCTCCGTTATCCTGATTATCGGCGTGAGCGGCGCGAAGGTACACATTGGTGCCGCTGAACTCAAAGGGATGGCGCTGGCAACTATTGTCGGGATCTGCCTGAGCCTGGTGTTCAAACTGATTAGCGTACTGCGCCCGGAAGAGGTGGTGCTGGACGCTGAAGATAGCGATCAAACTACCCATTGATCCTAAAGCCGGGCGGGATCGCCGCCCGGTTCTCTCCCCGCTTATTTCTGTGGTAAACTCAGCGGGTTTTTTCGTAAGCCCATGTTGAGGTCTCTCTGAACGCACCGGCACAGCTCTCTTTGCCACTTTATCTTCCCGATGATGAAACTTTCGCAAGTTTCTGGCCGGGCGATAACCCCTCTTTACTTGCTGCCGTGCAAAACGTGCTGCGGCAGGAACATAGCGGATACATCTATATCTGGTCGCGCGAAGGTGCTGGCCGCAGCCATTTGCTGCATGCCGCCTGCGCCGAACTGTCTCAGCGCGGTGATGCGGTAGGCTACGTGCCGCTGGATAAGCGCACCTGGTTTGTACCGGAAGTTCTCGATGGGATGGAACAGCTTTCACTGGTTTGTATCGACAACATCGAATGTGTTGCCGGGGATGAACTGTGGGAGATGGCGATCTTCAATCTGTATAACCGAATTCTCGAGTCGGGCAATACGCGGTTATTGATAACCGGCGATCGCCCACCTCGGCAGCTTAATCTGGGCCTGCCGGATCTGGCTTCACGTCTGGACTGGGGGCAGATCTACAAACTTCAGCCGCTCTCAGATGAAGATAAACTACAGGCGTTGCAGCTCCGCGCGCGTCTGCGGGGTTTTGAGATGCCGGAAGACGTTTGCCGCTTCCTGCTTAAACGCCTCGATCGTGAAATGCGTACGCTGTTCTTAACGCTCGATCAGCTCGATCACGCCTCGATAACCGCTCAGCGCAAGCTAACGATCCCGTTTGTGAAAGAGATCCTTAAGCTCTAACCAACAAAAAGGCCTGATAGACGTAGTGTCATCAGGCCTTTTGTCGTAACGCGAAACGTTATTCTTCAATCGCCAAATCATTCAGCAGATGTTGCATTAACAGCGGAATCGGCCTGCCTGACGCCACGCTTTTCCCACCTTCGCGCCACAGCGCCGTGCCGCTGACATCAAGATGCGCCCACGGAATATGGGCCGGGCAGAAGTGATGCAGTAACCAAGCCGCAGAAGCGCTGATAGCGGCGTTGTTGGTCGGCGTGTTGCACAAATCAGCAATCGCGCTTTCGGTTTGCTTTTTCATGCGCGCATCCAGCGGCAGGGACCAGACTTCATCTCCGCTCTGCTCACCGGCGACGGTCAGAGCGCTACGCAGCGCGTTGTCCTGAGTCATCAACCCACTCAACTCGTAGCCCAGCGCCTTGACGACGGCACCGGTCAGGGTAGCCAAATCGATAATATAGCGTGTGTGCTCATGGCGCTGACTGGCCCAGGCGATGGCATCTGACAGAACCAGCCGGCCTTCGGCATCGGTGTTGTTGATCTCTACCGTCATACCGTTACAAGCGCGGGCCACGCTGCCCGGCTGCATGGCGTCAGGCCCGATGGCATTTTCCGCCAGTGCCAGCACGCCCATGACGCGCACCGACAGCTTCAGCTCGGCGATGCTCAGCATCAGCCCAAGCACGTTGGCCGCGCCGCACATGTCGTATTTCATGGTGTACATGCCAGCACCTTCTTTCAGCCACAGCCCGCCGGTATCGAAGGTAATACCTTTACCGACATAGCTGCGTACCGGGCCGCTGCTGGCGCCGTCATAGTGAATCGCCAGCAGGCGAGGAGGGCGGCTGGCACCTTTACCCACCGCATGCAGCAGGCCAAGACCCTGCTCAACGATGGCCCGTTCATCCAGCACTTCGCAGCGCAGATTTGGGAAGGCGGCGCACAGGCGCTGGGCTTCTTCTACCACAAACTGCGGCGTGCACTGTTCCGATGGGATATCCGCCAGCCGACGCGCGGCAACCATCCCGTTGGCGATGGCCTGCTGCTGAGCGAACAATACCTCCAGCCGCGAAGCATCGCTGCCCGCGCAGTAAGCGTTGACGCAACGCAGAATTACACCGCGGTCACTCACGGTTTTCAGCCCCAAATCAGTTAATTTGTGCGCCTGATTGAAGAGAAAACGCAGGTTTTTTGCCAGCACAGTGTCATCAATATCGCTACAGTCCAGCAGCACCTCATTGCAGACCGGGGCAGAAAACAGGGGACGCAGATACGTCAGCAGTGAGTCGGTCAGACTGTCCTGCCAGGCGCTGAGCGGAATGAGGGTGATGCGAGCGAATGGCCCGCAGCCGAAGCGGGTATCTGCGAGTTTGCCGTGTTCGGCTAGCGTAGTCATTTCCGCAATGAGCGGATTATCCTGCAACAGGTTTTCCTTTAGCAGAGGGCTGCCGGGAAAAGTAATGAGGTGGCCCTGCGCCAGTTCGCTGGAAAGCGTCGTGAATAGACGGTAGTTAATCATCATTTACTCCTCGATGGGCGCGCGGATGCGGTCGGCATAGGCCTGCATCCAGGCATCGTCCACCGGCTGGTAGTGGGTTTTCTCTTTGATGCGTTCGGCGCGGAACACCGTCAGCGGCTGGGTCGCGGTCGCCACCACAAAAGAGAAGGTTTTGATATTGGTGGCTGCGCCAAACTCGCCTTTGCGGTTCATACAGACGACGGACAGGTCGCCTGCGCGACCAAAGCGCGACATCAGCTTATCTTCCAGCTCGTACACCACCGAATCGGCCGCCTGCTGCGGGGTCATTCCCTGCTCCATACGGCGGACGATTTCATAGCTGGTGCAGCCTTTCATCAGGTCTTCACCGACGCCGGTCGCCGTTGCCGCGCCAATTTCGCTGTCGCAGTAGAAGCCGGAACCGATGATGGGTGAGTCGCCAATGCGCCCGCGCTTTTTCATAAACAGGCCGCTGGTGGAGGTTGCCACGCTCATCGAACCTTGCTTATCCAGCGCGATGACGCCAACGGTGTCATGACCGTCGTACGGACTGAGCCCTTTATCCAGCGTTTCGCGGCAGCGTTTGCGGTAGTGCTGCATCGCGCGCTCGGTGAGCATTTTTTTATCGCTAAACCCCTGGCTTAGCGCCCATTCGCGTGCGCCCTGGCCGACCAGCAGCGAGTTGTAGCGCTGGCGGCCCAGCGCGTGGGCCACTTTTACCGGGTTGGCGATATCCACCAGATTGCCCACCGCGCCGAAGGCCAGCGTATCGCCGTCCATCCAGGCGGCATCCAGTTCGACTTCGCCGTTCTCGGTGGGCAGGCCGCCGTAGCCCACCGATTTGTAGAATGGAAAATCTTCTACGGCGACTACGGCATCCACTACCGAGGTCGTCGCTTTATTCCCGCTAGCCAGCGCCGTGGCTGATTCGCTAACCCCTTCCAGCGCCATACGCCAGGTTGCAATTATTCCCCACATCACTTACTCCTGTTTTGCTAGCGTATTAGATCCCTGAGTTTCACTTATTTCTGCACTGCGGTACTGCTTGTCGAGGATGCGCATAAACGGCAGATAGAGCATCGCGCCAATCAGCAGGTTCAGTATTTGCATCACGCTCCCGGAAATATGCCCGGTGACGATGAAGCCGCTGATGACCGGCGGCAGCGTCCATGGAATAAACACCCCGGTAGTCACCGCGACCATGCCAATTTTCATTGCCACATACTGAATCGTCACCAGGACCAGCGGCACCAGGTTGAACGGGATCAGCATAATAGGGTTCATAATAACCGGCAGGCCGAAAAGCACCGGTTCGTTGATGTTAAAGACCGATGCCCCAGCCCCAAGCCGCGCCACTTCACGCATACTTTTACTACGGGCAAAAATCAGCATCGCGATAACCAGCGACAGCGTTGCACCGGCACCGCCCATCCAGATCATGTCGAAGAACTGCTCGGTAATGATATGTGGCGGGGTAACACCGGCCTGAATGGCAGCGATGTTGTCGGTCTGGTTTTCCATCCACAGTGGGCGAATGATGCCGTTGACCATTGAGCCGGAGTTAATGCCCACCGACCACAGAATGGTGATGCTGAAGACCGTCATCAGCGCGCCGAAATAGGAGGTGCCGAAGTGGCGAACCGGCGTTGCAACCACGTCATAAATAAACTGGTGGATGGTCTGATAGTGAGTGTTTTCAAAACCGATGCGGATAGCCAGCACCAGAATCATTACCACTAACGCCGGGAGCAGCGCGGCGAAAGACTCCTGCACCGCAGGCGGCACGCCTTCTGGCATCTTGATAACCAGCTTTTTGCGCTTCAGCCAGCAGAACAGCTCGGTCCACAGCAGCGAACCAATCATGGCAACAAATAGACCTTTGGTGCCAATCCATTCGACCGGCATCACGGTGATGCCGCCGTTTTCGGCGACTTTGATAAACGGCGTCAGTATTAAGAAGCTGACCAGTGCCAGGATGCCGCATGAGAGGCGATCGCTCTCGTAGTGTTCGGCCAGGCGGTAGGCAACGAGGAAGCTGATAAACAGTGACATGGTGGAGAACACCGCGTTAAACGGGATCTCGATGATGGCACTCCAGTTGGCACCAAAGTAGTGAGACATAAACTGCTGATAGGTCTGATTCGGGAACGACGAAATGACCAGCAGAATGGAACCCACGATAATGAAAGGCATGAAGGAGACATATGCGCCGCGAATGGCACCGAGATGACGCTGCTGTGCGGTTTTCGCGGCAATCGGCATCAATTTCTCTTCTAAAAATCCCAGAACATTGTTCATTGTGAACTCCGTATAAGATTAACGGACATTGTGTGTGTTATGTAATAGAAAACGACGAAGGGATTATTGAAGAAAACCGAAAGCGGAAAGGTGAAACGGGTCACATCGTATCGACTTAATATATGTAAATCTCATATGATTAGTCACGAAAAACGAAAGGATATCTATGGAAATTAAGCTGCACGCCAACGCCACGACGACGCCTAGAGTCAGGAAATATCTGCAGGAGTCGGATAAGAGCGACCGTGAACTGGCGCGTGAGCTGGGAATTTCGGTAACGACGGTACGCCGCTGGCGAAATCGGGAGCAGACGGCGGATCGGAGTACCACTCCCGTTGTTGTACACAAAGCGATGAGACAAGAGCAGGTTGTATTGATTAACGCTTTACGGGAAATACTCCGGGCTCCGCTGGACGATCTGCTGTTTATGGTGGTGGAGGGGCTTGAGATCCCGCTGTCCCGCGCAACGTTAAATCGCTATCTGAAGCCTTCGTATCAGCGGGGTGCCGGTGAGGTGCTGTGCGGCAAAAAAGCGCTAAAGGCGGGAGCCAAAGCGCAGTCGTTGACGCTGCACTACCGTTTTTTATCGCTGCACATGGATGACGATGGCGACCACCATTTACTGTGGGCGCAGGAGCCGATTAGCGGTTGGTGCTATGCGCGCGTCTATTCCGGTATGTCTTCTTCCCTGGTGGTGAATTGGCTGGATGAGATATTGGCGCAGTTCCCGGGTGATATCCAATCTGTTGAGATACAAACAGACGAGTGGTTGAACGAGGGGCTGGTGAATGCGCTCAGTCATCGGTTGCGCGAGAGGGGGATTTCCGGGCGCACGACGCAGGCGGTAAATAAGCGATTAGCGGTTCAGGTGATGCTGCCGCTGGCAGAGATTATTCCCGCCGCTCGGATTTGCACGCCGGATGAGCTGGTCACCAGGCTGTGTTCAATTTTTAATCGCGGAAAGGAACAGAAAAAACTGGGGAATATGACGCCGCAGGCTTTTTTGGAAGCGCTGCGGCCTTAATGGAAACTAGCGAACAATTTCCAGTACTTGTTCCGGTGGACGACCAATTCGCGCCTGACCGTTGCTCACGACAATCGGGCGCTCAATCAGCTTTGGATTGTCTATCATCGCCTGGATTAATGCCTCTTCAGTAAGCTGGCTGTCACTAAGATTAAGCGCTTTATAAAGATCTTCTTTCTGGCGCATCAGTTCGCGAGCGCTGGTCATGCCCAGCATTTTTAGCAGCTTGCGCAGCGCGGCGGCATCCGGCGGTGTCTCCAGATAGAGCACCACGCTTGGCTCGATGCCGTTGTCCTTCAACAGGCTTAAGGTCTCACGGCTTTTTGAGCAGCGCGGGTTATGGTAGATGGTGACCGAATCCGTCATAGTCTCTCCTGTTACATTTTCTGATAAGGGCGGAAGCGCTCTTGCAACTGGCGCAACTGGTCAATGCGGGCATCGTAGCGCGCCTGCTCCAGGCTGCGTAGCTTAACCTGCGCGCTGGCAGCGCTGAGTAGCGAAATGGCCTGATCGAGCCTTCCTACCAGCGCCATATTTTCGGCGCGAGCGGCTAACTCCTGGTCGCGATTACCCAGCTTGTTTTCCACCTGGGCTAGCAGGTCCCAGCCGTTAGTATCTTCTTTATAGTTAAAGGTGTAGCGGTTCAGTATGGTCGCAGCTTCCCCTGGCTGACCGGCTTCGAGCAGGGCATTGGCGAGGTTCAATTGCAATACCGGGTTGGTACGTAGCTCGCGGGCATTCTTCAAGCGATTGACGGCTTCCGTCGCTTTGTTCTGGCCGAGGTCGATATCGGTGGCGAGATCCAGATACCAGGCGTTTTGCGGCTCGGCGCTGAGCAGCGGCTGTAGCTGTTTGCTGGCGTCCGCGTAGTTTTTGGCTTCCATCGCCAGCAGTGCCCGTCCGTACTGGGTGGCATGCTGCTCGCGGATATTACCTTTCGACCAGCTGTCGAGAAGGTCGGTGCCGAGCTGATTTTTGCCGGAATTATACATGCCGAGCGTACGCGCTTTGGCGAAGTAGAAATCGGCAGAGGACTGCACCACCACCGGACGCATCTGGTTGGCGCGGTTACGCGCATCCGACAGACGACTCTCCGGCAGGGGGTGGGTTAACAGCATTTCCGGCGGGCGCGAAGAGTAGCGAGACTGATCGAGCAGTTTTTCCATAAAGGCCGGCATGGCCTGCGGATCAAAGCCCGAACGCTGCAATACCTGAATACCAATGCGGTCGGCTTCTTCTTCGTTCTGACGGGTAAAACTGATGATGCCCTGTTGGGTACCTGCAAGCGTACCGCTCAGCGCCGCCATACCGGCCTGCGGGCTGGCCATTGCTAATAGAATAGAGCCTAGCGCGCCGACCCACGTAAGCGGGGCGTTACGTTTCTGGTCTTCCATCGCGCGTGCCAGATGACGCTGGGTCACGTGCGAGATTTCGTGCGCCATTACCGACGCCAGCTGGCTTTCCGTATCCGAGTAGCGGAATAGGGCGGAGTGAAGCACCACGTTACCGCCAAAGAAGGCGAAGGCGTTAATGTCGTCGTTATTGATCAGATAGAAATGAAATGGCGTACGGACTGAAAAGGCGTGCGATACCAGCCGCATGCCTAGCGAATTAATGTATTGAACCAGCAGCGGGTCGTTAATTAGCGGCGCGCTTCCGCGCAGTTGTCGAACATAGTAATCCCCCATTTGCATCTCCTGACCGATGGAGAGCGTACTTCCTGCGGACGTGCCCATATCCGGCAGATTGTCCGCAGAGTCCGCAAATGCAGGGGCTATCTGACCGAGTGCAAGCGTCGCAATAAGGGATGCCAACAGCGTTTTTTTCAACTGCCTGAACATAACCTCTGTCCTGTAATGTGGGATGTGCCTGTTTTGACCAATAGCGTACCGTTACGTTCCGTAAAAAGCCGCTCTGCGAGTGTATCTATCTGCTTCATCATTGAAAATGATAATTGCGCGATTGTGGGATAATTATAAAAAGCGGAGTCTTTTTTGTGACACTTAGATACAATTCACGTTCTGTATGAAAGCACAGGCCTCAGGGAATAGATTTATGCTCGAGATGTTGATGCAGTGGTACCGTCGCCGATTTAGCGACCCCGAAGCGATAGCGCTGCTGGTGATTCTGCTGGCCGGTTTTTGCATTCTGTTTTTCTTCAGCGGCCTGCTGGCGCCGCTGCTGGTGGCGTTGGTTCTGGCGTATTTGCTGGAGTGGCCGACCGTGCGTCTGGAGCGTCTGGGCTGGTCGAGACGCTGGGCGACCAGCGTCGTGCTGGTGCTATTCGTCGGCATCCTGCTGCTGATGTCATTCGTGGTGATGCCAATTGCGTGGCAGCAAGGGATTAATCTCATCCATGATATGCCGGGCATGCTCAATAAATTGTCTGACTTTGCCGCCACGCTGCCGCGCCGCTATCCGGCGCTAATGGATGCGGGCATTATCGACGCGATGGCCGAAAATATGCGTAGCCGCATGCTGACCATGGGCGACTCGGTGGTGAAGTATTCGGTCGCATCGCTGGTCGGGCTGTTGACGCTGGCGGTCTATCTGGTGCTGGTGCCGCTGATGGTCTTTTTCCTGGTTAAGGACAAAGAGCAAATGCTTAATGCCGTTCGCCGGGTGCTGCCGCGTAACCGTGGGCTGGCAGGGCAGGTATGGAAAGAGATGAACCAGCAAATCACCAACTATATTCGTGGCAAAGTGCTGGAAATGGTGGTGGTGGGTATTGCCACCTGGCTTGGTTTCCTGATGTTTGGCCTCAACTACTCGCTGCTGCTGGCGGTGCTGGTGGGGCTATCGGTACTGATTCCTTACATCGGGGCGTTTGTGGTGACTATTCCGGTGGTCTGCGTAGCGCTGTTCCAGTTCGGTCTTGGCACCGAATTCTGGAGCCTGTTCGCAGTGTATCTGATTATTCAGGGGCTGGACGGCAACCTGCTGGTGCCGGTGCTGTTCTCTGAAGCGGTAAACCTGCATCCGCTGGTGATTATTCTGTCGGTGGTAATTTTCGGTGGGCTGTGGGGGTTCTGGGGCGTCTTCTTTGCGATTCCGCTCGCGACGCTGATTAAGGCGGTGGTCCATGCCTGGCCGGACGGGCTGGCGGTAGAAGAGTCCTGATAATAAAAAGCCGACATCACGTCGGCTTTTTTAATTCATTGGGATATCACGCGTTCGCTTGCAGCCAGCCCAGCACGATATCGTGGTGGTTGCTGGTTTTGAAGTCATCAAACACATGTTCAACTTTGCCGTCAGCGTCCACCAGGAAGCTGATGCGGTGAATACCATCATAGGTTTTACCCATGAAGGATTTTTCGCCCCAGATACCAAACTGTTCGCAGACCTGATGATCTTCATCGGAGAGCAGCGTGAAGTTAAGCAGCTCTTTTTCGGCGAAACGGGACAGTTTTTCTGGTTTATCGGTGCTGATACCCAGAACCTCTACGCCCGCTTTTTTCAGTTCGTCCATATTGTCGCGAAGGCCGCAAGCCTGCACGGTGCAGCCAGGGGTCATCGCTTTCGGGTAGAAATAGACCAGAACACGTTGTCCCTGGAAGTCGGTCAAATTTACCTGCTCGCCGTCTTGATCGGGCAAACTAAATTTCGGTGCGATATCACCGGCTTTCAGTGGGTTCATTACTCATCTCCATCCTGTTCATCATGCTGTGAATAATTGATCACGTTTATACTGCCTTGCGCTTTCAATTCTGTACATAGGGCTTTGAACGCTTGCTCAATATTTGATGCATTTTGCGTAGCCGGACTATGGGCAGTAATCTGGATGAATAGCTGGGCGGCGGCTGCGTCGGCTCCCGGTTGGGTGCGTGAAACCAGCTCGGCGATGTTCATCTCCCAGCTATCGAAGAGAGCGGTAAAACGCTCAATGATGTGCGGGGAGTCGGGAACTTCCACCTGAACCCACACGGTGGCGGGCATCGCCGGACGAGGGCGAGCAGTGGTGCGCTTCATCACAATCAGCAGGTCCAGTTCTGCCCCTTTTAGCGGCAGGGTCGATTCAATGAGGGTAATGGCGTTCCAGGTGCCGGAAAGCAGCATAATAAAAGTGAACTCATCTCCCAGCATAGCCAAACGACTGTCTTCGATGTTGCAGCCACAACTACTGACGTGACGAGTGATCGTATTGACGATGCCAGGGCGATCCGCGCCCAGGGCTGTGATGACCAGATAGTGTTGTAATGAGGCTGTCAAACCTGTTCTTCCTTTAAAAAGGTGCGGTATACCCTAGGAAAGCATAAAAAAAACCGGCATACAACATTCTGAAGGGCTTCAGTCTCTTGCTTTTATTACAAGACCAAACGTACCATTGAGACTCATGTCCGCACGTCAGCACAGAGGATGGCCCATGTTCACGGGAAGTATTGTAGCGCTTGTCACGCCGATGGATGAAAAAGGTAATGTCGACCGTTCAAGCCTGAAAAAACTGATTGATTACCATGTCGCCAACGGAACCTCGGCGATCGTGTCGGTAGGGACTACCGGCGAGTCCGCAACGCTCAGCCACGAAGAGCATGGCGACGTGGTGATGACCACGCTGGAACTGGCCGATGGCCGCATTCCAGTTATCGCAGGAACGGGGGCAAATGCAACCGCAGAGGCGATTAGCCTGACCCAGCGTTTTAACAATACCGGCGTTGTCGGCTGCCTGACGGTGACCCCGTACTACAACCGTCCGACCCAGGAAGGTCTGTTCCAGCACTTCAAAGCGATTGCCGAGCATACTGACCTGCCGCAAATCCTGTATAATGTGCCGTCGCGTACCGGCTGCGATATGCTGCCGGAAACCGTAGGTCGCCTTGCGAAAATTAAAAATATTATCGCGATTAAGGAAGCCACGGGGAACTTAAGTCGTGTTCACCAGATCAAAGAGCTGGTTTCAGACGATTTCATCCTGCTCAGCGGTGATGATGCTTCCGGGTTGGATTTCATGCAGTTGGGCGGTCACGGCGTCATTTCGGTGACGGCGAACGTTGCAGCACGTGATATGGCAGAAATGTGCAAGCTGGCGGCAGAAGGCCAGTTTGAGCAGGCGCGTATCATCAACCAACGTTTGATGCCGCTTCACAATAAATTATTTGTCGAACCCAATCCTATCCCAGTGAAATGGGCATGTAAGGAATTGGGACTTGTGGCGACCGATATCATGCGCTTGCCGATGACACCTATCACCGACCACGGTCGTGATGTTGTGGCATCCGCATTGAAGCATGCCGGTTTGCTGTAAAGTTTAGGGAGATTTGATGGCTTACTCAGTACAGAAGTCGCGCCTGGCGAAGGTTGCGGGTGTTTCGTTGGTTCTACTGCTTGCAGCTTGTAGTTCCGACTCGCGCTATAAGCGCCAGGTGAGCGGTGATGAATCCTACCTGGATGCAGCACCGTTAAGTGAACTTCACGCCCCTGCGGGGATGATCCTGCCGATTGAAAATGGCGACTACAACATCCCGGTCGCTAACGGCAGCGGTGCCGTAGGTAAGGCGCTGGATATCCGTCCACCGGCTCAGGCGCTGGCGCTGGTATCCGGTGCGCGTACCCAGTTTACCGGCGACACAGCTACGCTACTGGTTGAAAATAGCCGTAGCGGTTCTCTGTGGCCACAGGTTGTCAGCATCGTTCAGGCGAAAAACTACACCATTACCAAACGTGATGATGCAAGCCAAACGCTGACCACGGACTGGGTTGACTGGAACCGTCTTGATGAAGACCAGCAGTACCGCGGTCGTTATCAAATCTCCGTGCAGCCGCAGGGCTATCAGCAGGCGGTGATGGTAAAACTGGTTAACCTCGAACAAGCAGGTAAAGCCGTTGCCGATCGTGCTTCGCTGCAGCGCTATAGCGCTGAAATGCTGAACGTGATTTCCGCTGGCCTTGATAAGAACGCCACCGATGCGGCGAACGCTTCCAAAGGTACCGCAGGTGCAACCTTCGACGTCCAGAGCGCAGCCGACGATACCGGCCTGCCAATGCTGGTCGTTCGTGCGCCGTTCAACCAGGTATGGCAGCGTTTGCCAGCTACGCTGGAAAAAGTGGGCATGAAAGTGACCGACAGCACCCGCTCTCAGGGCAGCGTGGCAGTAACCTACAAGCCGCTGTCTGAAAGCCGTTGGCGCGATCTTGGCGCGAGCGACCCGGGTATGGCTTCCGGCGACTACAAACTTCAGGTCGGCGACCTGGACAACCGTAGTAGTCTGCAGTTCATCGATCCGAAAGGTCATCCGCTGACGCAGTCTCAAAATGACGCCCTGGTAGCCGCATTCCAGGCCGCATTTACGAAGTAATTAATCAGGGCTGGAGCAATCCAGCCCTTTTTTCTGTATAGTGACGCAAACGTGTGCGTCAGTAGAAAAAGCACAAATATTTAGACTCTTTGGATTTTAAGTTGCAGGAACGTACGCAACGTACCTGACGCTTGAAAGACGACGAGCGTATCGTTAAACATCACTGGAGTGACAAAGATGCAAAAGCTAGCTGAGTTGTATCGTGGTAAAGCGAAAACCGTATACAGCACCGAAAACCCGGATCTGTTGGTACTCGAATTCCGTAACGATACGTCAGCAGGAGATGGTGCCCGTATTGAACAGTTCGACCGTAAAGGCATGGTGAACAACAAGTTCAACCATTTCATTATGAGCAAACTGGCGCAAGCCGGCATCCCGACTCAAATGGAAGCACTGTTGTCCGATACCGAATGTCTGGTTAAAAAACTGGATATGGTGCCGGTAGAGTGCGTGGTGCGTAACCGCGCAGCCGGGTCGCTGGTGAAACGTTTAGGGATTGAAGAAGGTATTGAACTGAATCCGCCGCTGTTCGATCTGTTCTTGAAAAACGATGCGATGCACGACCCGATGGTTAACGAATCCTACTGCGAAACCTTTGGCTGGGTGAGCAAAGAGAATCTGGCGCGTATGCAGGAGCTGACCTTTAAGGCTAACGACGTGCTGAAAAAGCTGTTTGATGACGCAGGGCTTATCCTGGTCGACTTCAAGCTGGAATTCGGCCTGTTCAAAGGCGAAGTGGTGCTGGGCGACGAGTTTTCCCCAGACGGCAGCCGTCTGTGGGACAAAAAGACCATGGATAAAATGGACAAAGACCGTTTCCGCCAGAGCCTGGGCGGCCTGATTGAAGCCTACGAAGAAGTGGCGCATCGTTTAGGCGTTAAGCTGGACTAAGTTTTACTCCCTCTCTCCGGCATCGTGCGGCCTCCACAGGCGATGCGATGCCGGCATGACGCATCCTACATTTCCAGTGGTAATCCCGTCCGTAACCGCCTACGATCTACCAGTATATTGATAAGATAAGATCGAGGTAGTTATGCGTTGGCAAGGTCGTCGCGAAAGCGACAATGTGGAAGACCGGCGGAACAGTTCCGACTCTCAGGGAATGGGGCGCGGCCCCGGTTTTCGTATTCCTAGCGGCAAAGGCGGCATTATTCTGCTGATTGTCGTGGTGGTTGCGGGCTATTACGGTGTGGATTTAACCGGTTTGATGACCGGCGAGCCAATCGGTCAGCAGCAGTCCTCCCAGCGCGTGAGTCAGCCAAAAGATGACGAAGCCGCCAAATTTACCTCGGTGATCCTCGCAACGACCGAAGATACCTGGGCGCAGCAATTCAAAGAGATGGGCAAAACCTATCAGCCGCCGCGCTTAGTGATGTACCGTGGCGCTACGCGTACCGGATGCGGTACCGGGCAATCCGTTATGGGGCCGTTCTACTGCCCAGCCGACACCACGGTCTATATCGACCTCTCCTTCTACGACGACATGAAAAGCAAACTCGGCGCGGGCGGTGATTTTGCGCAGGGCTACGTGATTGCCCATGAAGTGGGCCACCACGTGCAGAAGCTGTTGGGCATTGAGCCGAAAGTGCGCCAGATGCAGCAGAACGCTTCCGAAGCAGAAGTGAATCGTCTATCGGTGCGTATGGAACTGCAGGCCGACTGCTTTGCTGGCGTCTGGGGCCACAATATGCAAAAACAGGGCATCCTTGAAGCAGGAGACCTGGAAGAGGCGCTGAACGCTGCCGAAGCGATTGGCGATGACCGCCTTCAACAGCAAAGCCAGGGACGCGTGGCACCGGACAGCTTTACTCACGGTACCTCTCAGCAGCGTTACACCTGGCTGAAACGCGGCTTCGACAGCGGCGATCCGGGCCAGTGCAATACCTTCAGTAAATCACTCTAGCCAGATGTCGAGCATCATGGATGAGCTGTTCGCGCAGGCCGCGCGAATGGCACAGGCGGGGATTCGACGCCTGCTGGTGGTGAGCGGTGAGGCCACGTGGAGCGAACAGCAGGCGGTCGCGTTCCGCCATGCCGCCAGCGCGGATGTACTGTGGGTTGGCCCAACACCGACGGATGCACCTTTTTGCCTTCCTTCTAAACTCACGACCCTGCTGGGGCGTGAGTTTCAGCATGCTATTTTTGATGCCCGCAACGGTTTTGACGTTTCGGCTTTTGCCGCGCTGGCCGGTACGCTGCGCGCCGGAAGCTGGATGCTGCTGCTGGTGCCGGAGTGGCAGAACTGGCGTCAACAAACCGATGCCGACTCGCTGCGCTGGAGCGATGCGCCGGAACCGATTACTACCCCTAACTTTGTTGACCATTTTTGCCGGACGGTTGCCGCGAGCCCGCAGACGCTTGTCTGGCTGCAGGGGCAGCCTGTACCAAAACAACCCGAGATAACGAGGCCAGACTGGCAGCGGGCTAGCGGCCAGCCGGAGCGTGAGCAGCAGGCTATTTTACAGGCGCTATCGAATACCTCAGCCAAAGTGTGCGTGGTGACGGCCGAGCGAGGGCGAGGAAAATCGGCGTTGGCGGGTATGCATATTCAGCGTTTAGCGGGTGACGCTGTCGTCACCGCACCTTCGCGTGCTTCCGCTGACGTGATTGCCGAATTTGCCGGTGAGCGCTTTCATTTTATGGCCCCCGACGCGCTGCTGGCCTCCGATGCCGTCGCTGACTGGCTGGTGGTCGATGAAGCCGCAGCCATTCCAGCCCCGATGCTGAAAAAGCTCATTGCCCGCTTTCCCCATACGCTGCTGACTACCACGGTGCAGGGCTATGAGGGTACCGGTCGAGGTTTCTTACTGAAGTTCTGCGCCGAGTTCCCGCAGCGCGAAGCCTTTACCCTGGCGCAGCCTATTCGCTGGGCCGCAGGGTGTCCGCTCGAGGCGGTGGTTAATGATGCGCTTATTTTTCACGATGATTCCTTCGCTGAGCGGCCTGATGGCGAAGTGACGCTGCTCCCCGTAGAACAATCGGCCTGGCAGAGTCAGCCTGAACGACCTTCCGCACTCTATCAGTTGCTCTCCGGAGCGCACTACCGCACTTCACCGCTCGATCTCCGCCGCATGATGGATGCGCCTGGACAACATTTCCTGGCCGCCCTCAGCGCCAGCGGCCCTGCGGGCGCACTGTGGATGGTGGATGAGGGCGGCTTAACGCCTGCGTTGAGCCAGGCCGTCTGGGCCGGTTTTCGTCGCCCCAGAGGCAATCTGGTGGCGCAGTCACTGGCAGCACACGGGGGAAGCAGGCTTGCGGCCACGCTTATCGGGCGACGTATCAGCCGTATCGCCGTGCACCCGCTTCGCCAGCGCGAAGGTATCGGCCAGCGGCTGGTGGCGCAGGCGTGGGAAAGCGCCGTCGATTGCGACTATCTGTCGGTTAGCTTTGGCTATACCGATGAACTCTGGCGCTTCTGGCAGCGCTGTGGCTTCACGCTGGTGCGGATAGGGACCCAGCGCGAAGCGAGTAGCGGCTGCTATGCTGCCATGGCGTTACGGCCACTGACGGCGTCGGGAGAAGCGCTGATGCAGCGTGAACACGCCCGCCTGTGCCGCGAATGGCAATGGCTTCAGCGCTGGGTTGATGAAAAAGTCCCGCTGCCCGATCCCCCGGCCGCTACTCTTACTGATGATGACTGGTGGGATCTGGCAGGTTTTGCCTTCGCCCATCGCCCGCTGCTGGCGGTGCTGGCGAACCTGAATCTGCTTGTCGGGCAGCTAGAGCTACCGCTTCCTGCACTGCGGGGGCGCTTGAACGGTGAGGGCGAAACAGCGCTCTGCTCGCGCCTGGGCATTAACGGGCGTAAATCGCTGCTGATTCGGCTTCGCGACGAAGCGGGACAAGCGATGCGTGCAGTGGACAGCGAACGTACAAATATGCTCATGGAACAGATTCAGCAACTGCAATTTTTTTAACTGACTCATTCAGTTAAATGGCATGGTCATTATTCTGGTGCGGCGTAAACTGACCGACAAAACCAAGGAGACAGCCATGACACACGATCATTTTGTTGTTCAAAGCCCCGCGAAGCCCGCTCAACAGCTGCTGCTGTTGTTTCATGGCGTGGGTGATAATCCGGTGGCAATGGGACAAATCGGTAGCTGGTTTGCACCGCTGTTCCCGGATGCGTTAATCGTCAGCGTAGGCGGCGTCGAACCGTGCGGACCGGCTCCGGGACGTCAGTGGTTCTCTGTGCAGGGCGTGACGGAAGAAAACCGTCAGGCGCGCATTGATGCGATTATGCCGACCTTTATTGAGACGGTGCGCTACTGGCAGAAACAGAGTGGCGTTGGCCCGCAGGCTACCGCGCTTATCGGTTTCTCGCAGGGGGCGATTATGTCGCTCGAAGGGGTCAAGGCCGAGCCGAACCTGGCATCGCGGGTGATTGCCTTTAACGGCCGCTACGCGACGTTGCCGGAAACCGCCAGCACGGCAACCACCGTGCACCTTATTCACGGCGGTGAAGACCGGGTGATTGATTTGGCGTGGGCGGTGAAAGGGCAGGAGGCCATTCTCGCTGCTGGCGGCGATGTGACGCTGGATATCGTCGAAGATTTAGGTCACGCCATTGACGACCGCAGCATGCAGTTTGCGCTCGATCACCTGCGTTATACCGTGCCTAAGCACTATTTCGATGAAGCATTGAGCGGCGGAACGCCGAAAGATGATGACGTGATTGAAATGATGTAAGGATTAAAACGTGACCGCGTTTGAACAGGCTACCGTTGCGGTAGCCCGTTCAAATAACGGGGAGTAGGTAGTGACCGTAAACTATTTCTTCGGCTGATCCTTCTTCGGCCAGTCGTCGTCATCATCCCACTTGTCGTTGCAGTCACGATGCGGCGGCAGGTCGGGTTTGTTGGCGAGAAATTTTTTATGATCAACGCGGCTCAGATCTTTGATGACGTTGATGATGACCCCAACCAGAAACACCAGTACCAAAATCCACCAGTATTTTGTCAGCCAGTCCATGCGTGTTACCTCTTACTTACCGTTGCGCCCTCAGGCGACCAGTTGTTCCATTATCCGTTGATACATCCGTGCCAGCATCTGCAAGTCGGCGGCGTTAACGCACTCATTTATTTTATGAATGGTGGCGTTCACCGGCCCTAATTCCACGACCTGCGCACCCATCTGGGCAATAAAGCGCCCGTCCGAGGTCCCGCCGGTAGTCAGCAGCTGCGGTTCAATTTCATTATAGTGCGCGATGGCGTTAACGACTGCATCCACCAGCTTACCGCGCGCGGTCAGGAATGGTTGTCCGGAGATCCACCAGTCGAGGGTGTAGCGCAGTTGATATTTTTCCAGTAGCGCGATAACGCGCGCTTTGATCATCTCATCCGTCAGCTCGGTGCTGAAACGGAAGTTGAACTGTACAAACAGATCGCCTGGGATCACGTTATTGCTGCCGGTGCCGGCCTTAATGTTGGCAATCTGCATACTGGTTGGCGGGAAGAATTCGTTACCTTTATCCCACTCGATTGATACCAGTTCATTCATCCACGGCGCAGCGCGGTGAACCGGGTTGTCGGCCAGATGCGGATAGGCCACATGCCCTTGCACGCCATGAATGGTCAGGTTGCAGGTCATTGAGCCGCGACGGCCATTTTTAACCACGTCGCCCACCACTTCGGTACTGGAAGGTTCGCCCACCAGGCAGTAGTCCAGACGCTCATTGCGGGCCATCAGCGCTTCAACCACTTTGACCGTACCGTGCGTTGCGCTGGCCTCTTCATCGGAGGTTATCAGGAATGCCAGGCGGCCTTTGTGGTTTGGATGCTGGGCAACAAAACGCTCGGCGGCGATAACCATGGCTGCCAGCGAGCCTTTCATATCGGCCGCGCCGCGGCCAAACAGCATGCCGTCACGAATAGTCGGTTCAAACGGTGGATTTATCCAGCGGTCGGCATCACCTGCGGGCACCACATCGGTGTGGCCTGCAAACGCCAGCGTTTCCCCTTTGCCACGCCATGCCCAGAAATTCTGGGTATCACCAAAATCCATGGGTTCAACGGTGAACCCCGCCGCACGCAGGCGCTCGATCATTAGCGCCTGACAGCCCGCGTCATCGGGGCTAAGAGAAGGGCGGCGAATAAGCTGCTGAGCCAGCTCAATGACTGGGCAAGACATAAACTAGACCTCGTTATTTTTCGTTATCGACAAAAAAGTAAAACAGGGCGACGGCGTTAGCGCGCCTGTGCGAGCCACTGGGTGTAACTGGCGTCGCTAAAACCAAGCAGCATAGGCTGTGCCGGCGCGCAGAGCAATGGGCGTTTGATGATAGCCGGCATTTCCAGCATCAGCGCGGCGGCGGCTTCGGCATTGTTTACCGTCGCACGTACGCTTTCATCGAGTTTACGCCAGGTGGTGCCGCGGGTATTCAGCAGCGCTTCCCAGCCAAGCTCAGCAATAAAGGTCGCCAGCAGTTCAGATGGCAACCCATCGACGCGATAGTCATGAAAGCGATATTCAACCTGATGGTCATCCAGCCAACGACGGGCTTTTTTAATTGTGTCGCAGTTCTTTATTCCATAGAGGACGGTCATGTTCCACCTTTATATCAGCAGGTTTTAGGGGATTCGAATATACACGTTATTTGGCGCATCGCCCGTTTTAATTTCGGCTGCATAAAACGGTTGAAAAGCGTCCGGTTTATCATGCTGACTACAACTTAAGTCGTAGTGATTTAGCGTGGGCTTACCCAAAATTATTATCATGTTATTCACATAATTATAACTATTTCGGAATGTTGCTGCTCGTCACATTAAATGTCAACGTTCCGGCTCATAGTGGCGGCACGCAGTAAACATATGTTGGCAGTGACACTTAAAGCAATCGGGTAAACCGTATTCACAGGTCACACATTAGTACGTAAAATACACACAATAATAAGAGAGGTTGTTATGATTGAACGTGAACTGGGGAACTGGGGAACTGGAAAGACTTTATCGAAGTAATGCTTCGTAAATAGTTTTCAGCAATGTGAATTAAGCGCTGTGTTCTTTCAATAACCATGATGGTGTTGTGGTACAGAGTAGTTGGGTCACATTCCAATACAAAAAGGCGACATTTATAAATGTCGCCTTTTTGTTTCTTACTCTGGCTTCTCTTTGAGCGGGAAGCGTCTGCGTACCAGCACGAAGAACAACGGTACGAAGAAAATCGCCAGGATAGTGGCCGAGAGCATCCCGCCAACCACGCCGGTGCCCACCGCGTGTTGCCCGCCGGAGCCCGCGCCGGTGGTGAGTGCCATCGGCAGCACGCCGAAAATAAACGCCAGTGAGGTCATCAGAATCGGACGCAGACGTTGGCGGCAGGCTTCCAGCGTGGCCGACATTAAATCCTCGCCTTGCTCGTTTCTCTCGTTGGCAAATTCGACAATCAGAATGGCGTTTTTCGCCGATAGCCCGATTACCGTGAGCAGCCCGACCTGGAAGTAAACATCGTTCTCCAGCCCGCGCATCCAGGTTGCCAGTAGCGCACCGATAACCCCGAGCGGTACCACCAACATCACGGAGAATGGCACCGACCAGCTTTCATACAGCGCAGCCAGACACAGGAAGACGACCAGCAGCGAAATCGCATACAGCGCCGGAGCCTGCGCCCCAGAGAGTCGTTCCTGATAGGACATTGCCGTCCATTCCAGGCCGAAACCGGTAGGAAGCTGTTTCACCAGATTTTGCATGACGTCCATCGCGGTACCGGTACTCACGCCCGGCGCGGCTTCCCCGATAATCTCTACCGCAGAGTAGCCGTTATAGCGTTCCAGGCGCGGCGATCCGGTTTCCCAGCGTGAGGTGGCAAAGGCTGAGAATGGCACCATCTGACCGGTGTTATTCCGCACATACCACAAATTAATATCATCTGGCAGCATGCGGTATTTGGCGGCGGACTGGACGTATACTTTCTTCACGCGGCCGCGATCCATAAAGTCGTTAACGTAGCTTGAACCCCACGCGGTTTGTAGCGTGTCGTTAATATCGTCGATGGAAACCCCCAGCGCCTGGGCTTTTCGCTGGTCGATATCCACCTGCAGCTGTGGGCTATCGTCGAGACCGTTGTGACGCACGCGGGTCAGCTGCGGGTCTTTACCTGCTAGCTCTAACAGCTGGTCACGTGCCGCCATTAGCGCATCGTGCCCGGCTCCTGCGTGATCCTGCAATTCCATATCAAACCCGGCAGAGCTCCCCAAACCGCTAATGGACGGCGGGCTGCTGGCAAAGACGCGGGCTTCTTTAATCTTGTTCAGCGCTTTGGTAGCACGTTCAATAATGGCGAATGACGTTCCGGTGGTACTGTCGCGCTCGTCCCAGTCCTTCAGGCGCACAAACATCCGCGCTACGTTCTGACCATTACCGCCGGGGCCGGAGCCGATAGTGGCGAAGATTGAGGTGATATTGTCTTTCTCATTTTTAAAGAAATAGTCCTCAACTTTCTCCACCACCTTCAGCGTCTGTTGCTGAGTTGAACCGCTTGGCAACTGAACGGAAGTGGTGAACATGCCGCGGTCTTCCAGCGGCAGGAAAGAAGAGGGCAGGCGCAGGAACAGGAATACCATGCCACCAAGCAGCAGCACATAAATCAGCATCCAGCGGACGCTGCGCTGGAGAATCTTCGCCACGCCGGACTCATAGCGGCGGGAGCTGGCATCAAACTTGCGGTTAAACCAACCGAAGAAGCCCTTTGTCCCGTGGGTTTCGCCTTTGTGGATAGGCTTCAGGAGAGTGGCGCATAGCGCGGGTGTGAGGATCATCGCCACCAGCACCGAGAGCACCATTGCCGATACGATGGTTATCGAGAACTGGCGGTAAATCGCCCCGGTAGTGCCGCCAAAGAAGGCCATCGGGATAAACACCGCCGACAGCACCATGGCGATACCCACCAGCGCACCTTGAATTTGCCCCATCGATTTTCGCGTGGCCTGCCTCGGCGTGAGCCCTTCGCTACTCATTATTCGCTCGACGTTTTCAACCACCACGATGGCGTCATCCACCAGCAGCCCGATGGCGAGCACCATGGCGAACATCGTCAGGGTGTTAATGCTGTATCCAAAGGCGTAGAGGACTGAGAATGTCCCCATCAGCACCACCGGAACGGCGATGGTTGGAATCAGCGTAGCGCGGAAGTTTTGCAAGAACAGGTACATTACCAGGAATACCAGCAATACCGCTTCAAGCAGCGTTTTTACGACATCCTTAATGGATGCTTTGACGAACGAGGTGGTCTCGTAGGCCACTTTATATTCCAGCCCGTGTGGGAAGTACTGCTTGAGTTCATCCAGCCGTTGGATGACGCGCTCGGCGGTGGCCATTTCATTGGCGCCGGAAGCGAGCTTGATACCCAAACCGGAGGCCGGATTGCGGTTATAGCGGCTGAGGTAGTCGTATTTTTCCGCGCCCATTTCGATGGTGGCGACGTCACCTAACGTGACCTGCGAACCGTCCTGATTGACGCGCAGGGTAATATCGCGAAATTGCTCCGGTGTTTGCAGTAAAGACTGGGCGTTGATGGTAGCGTTCAGCGCCTGGTTATCGACCGATGGCGTTCCCCCTAGCTGACCGACCGCAATCTGCGCGTTCTGGGATTTAATGGCGCTGGTGACATCGCCAGCGGTGAGCTGGAAGCTATTGAGTTTGGCCGGGTCGAGCCAGATACGCATGGAGTATTGCGAGCCGTAGGCATCGATGTCGCCCACGCCGTCCACACGGCTGAGTGGGTCCTGAATGTTACTGGCTACATAGTCGGAGATATCTTGCTTATCCATGCTGCCATCGGTGGAGACGAAGGCGATAGTCAGAATGTTAGTATCGCCGGTTTTACGCACCGTGACGCCCTGGGTTTGCACTGCCTGCGGCAGCTTGTTCATGGCGGTTTGTAGCTGATTTTGCACCTGCTGTACGGCTTCGTCCGGGTCGGTGCCCGCCACAAAGCTCAGGGTAATACTGGCCTGGCCGGTGGCGCTACTTTGCGATGACATATACATCAGGTTATCGATGCCGGTCATGTTCTGTTCGATAACCTGAGTGACGGTATTTTCCAGCGTCTGCGCTGATGCTCCAGGGTAGTTGGCGGAGATGCGTACGTTTGGCGGCGCGAGGTCAGGGTATTGCTCAACGGGGAGTGAAAATATTGCTAGCGTACCGGTCAGGCACAACAGGATTGCCAGCACCCAGGCAAAAATGGGGCGATCGATAAAGAAATTCGCCATCAGGATCCGGACCTCATATTATTCATTTTTATACGTACTGAATTGCGTCAAACACTGTAGCCGTAAGGCTGCCAGCAATCGTGGAGAAAATAAGAAGATAATGTAAATTATCGTGCTGCTTTGCTGAAACGGTTTGCACATCCTTACGCCACCGTCAGTAGATGCATGAAACGTAATTTCATTTAAGCTGAAATTTATTGATCTGCCACATCATACTGACAGATAGTCACCATTTCTGGGCAAATGGACATTGCCTGCACAGGGATTCCTCAGCTAATAAATAGAACTTATAAATATAAGGTTTTATAACCATAGGCTGAGAATGTATGAACCGTTTTATTCGGGTAGATAGCCAAAAATGCATTGGATGCAAGGCATGTGAAGTTGCCTGTGTAATGTCGCATAACGAAGAGCAGCACGTCCTTAACGTATCCCAGTTTGTTCCGCGAATTACGGTTGTGAAAATGAACAACCAGCGCGGAGCGGCAACCTGTCATCATTGTGAAGACGCCCCTTGTGCGCGTAGCTGCCCAAATGGCGCAATACGTCATGACAATGACGCTATTTTAGTTAACCAGGCAAAGTGTATAGGCTGCAAATCCTGCGTGGTTGCGTGTCCGTTTGGCACCATGCAAATTGTCCTGACGCCAGCCAACGATGGGCGGATTAAAGCCAGTGCCCATAAGTGCGATCTCTGTCATGAGCGCCCGGCGGGACCTGCGTGTGTGGAAAACTGCCCGGCTGATGCGCTGCAACTGATGACCAATCAGCGGCTCAGCGAAATCGCCAGCGCGCGTCGGCTGCAAACGGCCTGCCGGGAAGCGCAGCCGTGGCACAGCGATATCCGTGCGGCAGCCCCACAGGCGGTACGCAGTAAAGTCCAGCAGATGGCTGCCACGCCGCCGCGTGGGGAGGCTGATAAGCTGAATCTGGCGGCGCGTAAAACCGGCTTTGCTGAAATTTATCTGCCGCTCCACGAAGCACAGGCGCAGCAGGCGTCATCACGCTGTCTGACCTGCGGTGAACACAGCATTTGCGAGTGGACCTGCCCGCTGCATAACCATATTCCTCAGTGGATTGAACGGGTTAACGCCGGGGATATCGACGGAGCGGTGGAACTGTCGCATCAAACCAACCCGCTGCCGGAAATTACCGGTCGGGTATGCCCACAGGACCGGCTTTGTGAAGGCGCCTGTACCATTCGCGACGAACACGGCGCGGTGACGATTGGCAACATTGAACGCTATATCTCCGACCGCGCGCTGGCCAAAGGCTGGCGCCCGACCATTGGCAATGTGGTCAGCAGCGGCAAGCGAGTGGCGATTATCGGTGCCGGGCCTGCGGGACTGGCCTGCGCTGATATCCTGGTGCGTCAGGGCGTTGAACCGGTGGTGTTTGACCGTCATCCGGAAATAGGCGGCCTGCTGACCTTCGGCATCCCAGCCTTCAAGCTAGATAAATCGCTGATGGCCCGCCGCCGCGAAATTTTTAGCGACATGGGTATTCGCTTTGAGCTCAACTGCGAGATTGGCAAAGACATCATGCTCAGCGCGCTGCTGGAAGAGTTCGACGCCGTTTTCGTCGGTGTCGGCACCTATCGTTCGATGAAGGCGGATCTGCCTAACGAAGATGCGCCAGGGGTTTATGATGCGCTGCCGTTCCTGATTGCCAACACCAAAAATGTGATGGGACTGAACGAGCTGACTGATGAGCCGTATATCAATACCAAAGGGCTCAATGTCGTGGTGCTTGGCGGTGGCGATACGGCGATGGATTGCGTGCGCACCGCGTTGCGCCACGGCGCACAGAAAGTGACTTGTGCCTATCGTCGCGATGAAGCCAATATGCCGGGCTCGAAAAAAGAGGTCAAAAACGCGAAGGAAGAAGGCGCTGAATTTGAATTTAACGTCCAGCCGGTAACGCTTGAGCTGAATAACGAGGGAGGCGTTAGCGGTGTTCGTTTTCTGCGTACCCAGCTTGGCGAGCCGGACAGTAACGGGCGGCGTCGACCCACGCCGATCCCTGGCAGTGAGTTTGTGATGCCGGCCGATGCGGTGATCATGGCCTTCGGTTTCCATCCGCACGGAATGCCGTGGCTCAATGCCCAGGGCGTTGAGGTCGACGACTGGGGACGCATTCGCGCCAACGTGAATTCCCGCTACCGCTATCAGACCAGTAATCCGAAAATCTTCGCCGGCGGTGATGCGGTGCGCGGCGCGGATTTAGTGGTGACGGCGATGGCGGAAGGCCGCCATGCGGCACAGGGGATCCTCGATTGGCTGGACGTTAAAGTTACCCGCGCGCATTGACGCAACCCCGGCTCCACGGCGTAATATGGTCCATCCGTGTTACCGCTGTGGAGCCCGAATGTCCCTTAACATCAACGTTATCAAAAATAAAATCCTCTCCGAAAACTACTTTGTCCTGCGCAATATCACCTACGATTTAACCCAACGAGACGGGCAAGTCGTGCAGCACAAACGTGAAGTCTACGACCGCGGGAATGGCGCTACTGTCCTGCTCTACAACAGCCAAAAACAGAACGTAGTGCTGGTGCGCCAGTTCCGCATTGCGACCTGGGTGAACGGGAATACGGACGGGATGCTGATTGAAACCTGCGCCGGGCTATTGGACGACGATGAGCCGGAAGATTGCATCCGCAAAGAGGCGATTGAAGAGACCGGCTACCAGGTGAAAAACGTACGCAAAGTCTTTCAGCTGTACATGTCGCCGGGCGGGGTGACGGAAATCGTGCACTTCTTTATCGCCGAATATGACGATAGCCTGCGTGAAAATGCCGGGGGCGGGGTCGAAGATGAGGCGATTGACGTGCTGGAACTGCCGTTTAGCCAGGCGCTGGAGATGATTCTTCGCGGTGAAATTTGCGACGGTAAAACGGTGATTTTACTTCAGTATCTTCAGCATTCGGGCCTTATGGCGTAACCCGGTACAACGCTCAATCCGACAAATCCGATTGAGCATTGTCGCCTCGGTGGTGAAGATACCCTCAGTAAGTTGATGCTTTTTTCTTCTGGGGTAGTACCGTCCATGCGTTACCGCATTTTCCTTTTATTCTTCTGCATCGGGTTGCTCCCGACGTCGTTGACGTGGGCGGCCCCGGCGCAGCAGCTCTTTTCCGACTGGTTAGTCACCTGCAATAACCAGAATTTCTGCGTGGCTCGAAACGTAGGCCTTCATCACGGTTTGGTAATGACGCTCAGCCGCAGCGCGGGGGCGCACACTGACGCCCAGCTACGCATTGAATTGGGCGGCTTGGTCAACCCGGTGGCGGCGGTGCCAGCCATTGAGCCGCGCCTGCTACTGGACGACAAACCGCTGAAGCTGGATGGTGAACACTGGAAAATTCAGCCGAAGCTGTTGACCACCGGCGATAGCGCTACCATTGATGCCTTTTTGCAGCAAATTCAGGATGCCAGTGCCATCACGCTGGTGAAAGGCGTGCAGGTGATGTCGCTTCAAGGGTTGAAGGCGGCGCTGTTGTTTATCGATGCCCAGCAAAAGCGCGTTGGCAATGAAACCGCGTGGATCCGTAAAGGCAGTCAACCGCCGCTGAGCGTGCCGCCCGCCCCGGCGTTAAAGTCAGTGATAAAGGTTAATCCCGAACCCACGCCGCTGGGCCATGATGAGTACAACGATCTGCTCGATTTTGGGACCTGGCGGATGAACAATAACCAATGTTCGCTGGATCCCGTGCGTCGTGAGGTGTGGATAACGGCGCTGACCGATGACAAAGCCCTGATGATGACCAGCTGCGAGGCCGGAGCCTACAACACCATTTATCGCGCCTGGTTGGTATCGCGTAAAAAACCGTTTGTCACCACGCCGATACGGCTACGGTTACCCTTTTTACCGACCGGCAGTGAAGGACGCGATATTGAACTGGTGAACCTGACTTTCAACGAAAAAAGTCGCGAGCTCGTGACGCTGGAAAAAGGGCGCGGGCTGGGCGATTGTGGCGTCCAGACGCGCTGGCGATATGATGGACAGCGTTTTCGTCTGGTGCGCTATGCCGCGCAGCCGCAGTGCGATAACTGGCAGGGAGCGGATGCCTGGGCGACCCAGTGGGTCTCCGGTTAACGTTTCCTGATTTCCGTAATGTAGGTTACGGCGACGTGAGCGGCAAAATTCGGCACATCGGCGAATGCTTGCTGACCAACCGGAGATTCAAAGGCCGCTATGGCGTCGTCAAGCGAATCGAACCACAGCTCTGAGAAACCGTCGATCGGCGAATCAGCATAGACCCGGCGGTCGATAGGGTTCAATACATACCCCCGCAGCCCAGGTAGCTCAAGGGCGATTTTGCTATGCACCTGTTGCCAATGAGCAACAAACTCCTCGAAACTCTGCCCCTCTTTTTTAGTCAGTAGGCCGACATGTTTGAAACCGTTTGCCGTCGTCATTATTCACTCCAGTATTGATAATGATGTATTAACACCATGATTATTTTAACGATCTAAGATGATGGCTTAACGGGCCCGCTTTGCCACATGATGACGATGAGTCATCACGCGACATACTATGATTGATTTAATTAAGACGATAAATAGGGTTTGGTTCGCTTCTTTGTAGACATAAATTCTCCAATGCGGTACAGCATAGTGATTCCTTATTCAGCGGGTCTTTACGGATGCGTACAACAGATAATCTTGGCGGGATCACTGCCTTTGCCACGACGGCCCAGTTGGGCAGTTTTACCGCCGCGGCCGAGCGACTGGGGCTGACCAAATCCGCAGTAGGTAAAAGCGTCGGTCGCCTTGAGGCGCGACTGGGGATCAAGCTATTCCACCGTTCAACGCGACGGTTAAGCCTTACTCCCGACGGTGAGATGTTTTTGGCTCGCTGCCAGCAGGCTATCGATATCCTTGAACAGGCCGAAGCGGAGCTGACTTCACACGTCGTACAACCGGCGGGGCGTCTGCGTGTCGATCTGCCGTCGGCATTTGGCCGACAGCGTGTTCTGCCCATTCTATTGGCCATTGCTCGCCAGTACCCAGCGCTGTCGCTCACGGTAACGTTTAGCGAACGTTTTGTTGATCTCATTGAAGAGGGCATTGACCTGGTGGTGCGTATTGGGGAACTGGCGGATAGCAGCGGCTTAGTTGCCCGTCGTTTGACGACGCAAAAGCTGGTGCTCTGTGCGATTCCTGCCTATCTGCAACGACACGGAGAGCCTCAAAAACCGGATGAACTGTCAGACCATCATTGCGTTGTGGGTTTTCGTCGAAACCAGCCCATTTCATGGCTGTTCAAAGAGCAAAATGGGCAGACCGTCCGGGTGACTCCGCCTGCAACCCATGAGTTTGCCGACGGTGACGCCATGCTTGCCGCGACGCTGGCCGGATGCGGCCTATCGCAGCTGCCGCGCTGGTTGGTGGCAGAACATTTGCAGCGCGGCGAGTTAGTCGAAGTGCTTGCTGAATATGCCGGTGGCGAAATGCCAATCAGCGCCATATGGCCGAAGAACCGCCAGCCGCTGCCGAAAATACGCTATGCCGTGGATGAACTGGTTCGCGCGGCACGGGAAGGTCTGCTGGACTAACGGGATGTTAGTTTGGTTATGGCGGGCATAACGAAAAAGCATATTTGGAAATCATGATCTTGCTACTGATAATTGATAACATACAGATAATAAATCAATAACAAAGCATGGCGTGTTCGCAAGAGTATGGCGGCCTTCAAAGTTTACCGGGCGGTCAAAGGCGATACTAGGCGCTTCCTTCGGGAGTGCATCAGGAACGTAATTGCGCTTCACCCTTTTAGTTCGATACGTGAAAGGAACCCTAAATGGACGACCAATTAAAACAAAGTGCCCTCGATTTTCATGAATTCCCAATCCCAGGAAAAATTCAGGTTGTACCAACCAAGCCATTAGCGACTCAGCGCGATCTGGCGCTGGCCTACTCGCCGGGCGTTGCTGCACCGTGTCTGGAAATCGAAAAAGATCCGCTGGCGGCGTATAAATATACGGCGCGTGGCAACCTGGTTGCGGTGGTGTCTAACGGTACTGCCGTGCTCGGTTTAGGTAATATCGGCGCGCTGGCCGGTAAACCGGTTATGGAAGGCAAGGGCGTGTTGTTCAAGAAATTCGCGGGTATCGACGTTTTTGATATCGAAGTGGACGAACTGGACCCCGACAAATTTATTGATGTCGTTGCGGCGCTAGAACCAACGTTTGGCGGCATTAACCTCGAAGATATTAAAGCCCCGGAATGCTTCTACATTGAGCAGAAGCTGCGTGCACGCATGAACATTCCGGTGTTCCACGACGATCAGCACGGTACGGCGATTATCAGCACCGCGGCTATCATAAACGGCCTGCGCGTGGTGGAAAAAAATATCTCCGATATTCGTATGGTCGTTTCTGGCGCTGGCGCGGCAGCCATTGCCTGTATGAATCTGCTGGTGGCGCTGGGCATGCAGAAACACAACATTGTGGTCTGCGACTCTAAAGGCGTTATCTACGAAGGCCGTGAGCCAAATATGGCCGAAACCAAAGCCGCTTACGCGGTGAAGGATGACGGAAAACGGACGCTGGACGATGTGATTGCTAACGCCGACATTTTCCTTGGCTGCTCCGGTCCGAAAGTACTGACCCAGGAGATGGTTAAGAAAATGGCGCGTGCGCCGATGATCCTCGCACTGGCTAACCCTGAGCCGGAAATTCTGCCGCCGCTGGCGAAAGAAGTGCGTCCGGACGCCATCATCTGTACCGGTCGTTCAGACTATCCAAACCAGGTGAACAACGTTCTGTGCTTCCCGTTCATTTTCCGCGGTGCGCTAGACGTTGGTGCAACGGCTATCAACGAAGAGATGAAGCTGGCGGCGGTACACGCAATCGCCGAGCTGGCACACGCCGAACAAAGCGAAGTGGTGGCGTCGGCCTATGGCGACCAGGATCTGAGCTTTGGCGCGGAATACATCATTCCGAAACCGTTCGATCCGCGCCTGATCGTCAAGATCGCACCGGCTGTGGCGAAAGCGGCGATGGACTCCGGCGTGGCGACTCGTCCGATTGCCGATTTTGATGCCTATATCGAAAAATTGAGCGAATTTGTCTACAAAACCAACCTGTTCATGAAGCCGATTTTCTCGCAGGCACGTAAAGAGCCGAAGCGCATCGTGCTGGC
This sequence comes from Kluyvera intermedia, assembly GCF_021440345.1. GTDB lineage: Bacteria > Pseudomonadota > Gammaproteobacteria > Enterobacterales > Enterobacteriaceae > Kluyvera > Kluyvera intermedia_A. Next base: position 117,120 of record NZ_JAKCNS010000011.1, on the reverse strand, counting down.
AGAAGGTGAAGATAACCGCGTGCTGCACGCAACGCAGGAGCTGGTTACGCTGGGGCTGGCAAAACCGATTCTGATTGGTCGTCCAAGCGTTATTGAGATGCGTATCCAGAAGCTGGGCCTGCAGATTAAACCGGGCGTCGACTTCGAAATCGTCAACAATGAGTCTGACCCGCGCTTTAAAGAGTACTGGCAGGAATACTACAGTCTGATGAAACGCCGCGGTATTACGCCAGAGCAGGCGCAGCGTGAGATGATCAGCAACACCACCGCTATCGGCGCCATCATGGTTCAGCGTGGCGAAGCGGACGGGATGATTTGCGGCACCATCGGCGACTACCACGAACACTTTAGCGTGATTAAGCCGCTGTTTGGCTACCGCGACGGTGTCCACACCGCTGGGGCGATGAATGCGCTGCTGCTGCCAAGCGGCAACACCTTTATCGCTGATACCTACGTCAATAACGACCCAACGCCAGAAGAGATTGCTGAAATCGCACTGATGGCGGCGGAAACCGTTCGTCGGTTCGGTATTGAGCCGCGCGTCGCGCTGCTGTCGCACTCTAACTTCGGTTCTTCTGATTGCCCGTCAGCTAGCAAAATGCGTGAAGCGTTAGAGCTGGTAAAAGTACGTGCGCCTGAGCTGATGATTGACGGCGAAATGCACGGTGATGCCGCGCTGGTGGAAAGCATCCGTAACGACCGTATGCCGGATAGCCCGCTGAAAGGTTCCGCCAATATCCTGGTGATGCCGAATATGGAAGCGGCGCGTATCAGCTACAACCTGCTGCGTGTCTCCAGTTCTGAAGGTGTTACCGTCGGGCCGGTGCTGATGGGCGTAGCGAAACCGGTACACGTGTTGACGCCAATTGCCTCCGTCCGCCGTATCGTCAATATGGTGGCGCTGGCGGTGGTTGAAGCGCAGACCCAACCGCTGTAAAAACAAAAAGCCCCGGAAATCCGGGGCTTTCTTCTTAGGTCGCGGTGAGCGGCTCCGCTTAGATCCACTCTTTGACTTTTATAAACTCATCCAGCGCCGCTTCCGGACTACCGTCTTCCGGCTGGTAGTTATATTCCCAGCGCACTAGCGGCGGCATCGACATTAATATCGACTCCGTGCGCCCGCCGGTCTGTAGGCCGAACAGCGTCCCGCGATCCCACACCAGATTGAACTCGACGTAGCGCCCGCGGCGATAGAGCTGGAACTCGCGCTCGCGCTCGCCGTACGCCATCGCTTTGCGACGGTTGACGATAGGCAGATAGGCGTCGGTAAAACCTTGCCCAACGGCCTGCATAAAGCCAAAACAGTGGGTGAAGTCCGGCGTATTGAGATCGTCGAAGAACAGACCGCCAATTCCGCGCTGCTCGTTGCGATGCTTGAGATGGAAATAGTCATCGCACCACTTTTTGTAGCGTGGGTAAACGTCATTCCCGAAGGGCTGACACAGGTCGCGCGCGGTCGTGTGCCAGTGAACGGCATCTTCGTCAAAACCGTAGTAGGGGGTTAAGTCGAAGCCGCCGCCAAACCACCACACCGGCTCAGAACCCGGTTTTTCGGCGATGAAAAAGCGCACGTTGGCGTGGCTGGTCGGGACGTACGGGTTGCGCGGATGCACGACCAACGAGACGCCCATCGCTTCAAAGCTGCGCCCGGCAAGCTCTGGACGATGCGCGGTAGCTGAGGCTGGCATGGCATCGCCATGCACGTGGGAGAAGTTGACTCCCGCTTGTTCAAACACCGCACCGTCGCGCAGTACGCGGCTGCGCCCGCCGCCGCCCGCTTCACGCTGCCAGTTGTCTTCAATGAAGACGCCGCCGTCGACTTCGGCAAGTTGCTGGCAGATATCGTCCTGCAGCTTAAGCAGAAACGCTTTGATTTGTTGAACATCGATGGACATTAACGTTTCCTGGCGTGGGCTTTCTGGTTATCAAACCAGTGGAAATAGCTGATGATGCCGGAAGCGATCGCGTTGGCAATTTTCTGCCGAAACGCAGCGGTGCCCAGCAGGCGCTCTTCGGCCGGGTTGGTAATAAACGAGGTTTCTACCAGAACAGACGGAATAGACGGTGATTTCAGGACCACAAACGCCGCCTGTTCCGTGCCTTTACTGTGCAGTTTATGCACCGGCTTAATATTTTTCAGTACGTGTGAACCCAGCGTCAGGCTGTTTTTGATGGTGTCAGTTTGTACCAGATCGAACAGCACCTGCTGCAACAGGTGATCTTTATCTTTGGCCTTTTTACCTGCCAGTTCATCCACGGCGTTTTCTTTATCCGACAGGTACTTTGCCATGGCGCTACTGGCCCCACGGTTGGAGAGCGCAAAAACGGAGGCGCCCGCCGCGGAAGGGTTGGTAAAGCCGTCGGCGTGAATCGACATGAACAGGTCCGCGCCATGCTTATGGGCGATTTCAACCCGGTCGTACAGCGGAATAAAGGTGTCGCCGGTACGCGTCAGTTTGGCGTCAATGCCGTTTTTTTGCAAAATCGCACGAACGTTTTTGGCAATCGCCAGCACCACGTGTTTCTCTTTTGAACCACTGTGCCCGATAGCGCCAGTATCAATGCCGCCATGGCCGGGATCGAGCATCACCAGACGTCGGCTGGAAGATTTCTTCGCCGGTTTACTGTGACTGCTGCTGGTTTTTAATGGCTCGTTCTTCGCTGCTGCCTGAGTGGCAATACCGGACAAGGTTAACGCAGCCAGTCCGGCTTTTAGCACCTGCCGGCGCGAAGTCAGTGTTTTTAATGGTTTAAAAGTGCTCATTCCGGCCTGAGTTGTAAAAACAAGAATCCATGTGTTATATCGTATCGCGTTTTCCGTTACGACTGTTCGTGATGGGAATTGTTTTACTTTTCATTTCAATACGTGTCTGTACGTTATTATGCCATTTTTTTCACCATGCTGCGTCAGATATTGGCTTAATTGACCGTTCACGCCATAATCACTGTTTTTAAACCTGAAAAGGTGGTCAATACCATGGAGATACGCGTTTTTCGCCAGACAGATTTTGAAGAGGTCATCACTCTGTGGGAGCGATGCGATCTACTGCGCCCATGGAACGATCCGGAAATGGATATTGAACGTAAGGTCAATCACGACGTGAGCCTGTTTTTGGTGGCTGAAGTCAACGGCGAAGTGGTTGGCACGATTATGGGTGGCTACGATGGTCACCGCGGGTCGGCCTATTACCTTGGCGTCCACCCGGAATATCGCGGACGCGGTATTGCCAATGCGCTGCTTAATCGCCTGGAGAAAAAACTCATCGCCCGTGGCTGCCCGAAAATCCAAATAATGGTGCGGGAAGAGAACGACGTTGTGCTGGGGATGTATGAGCGCCTGGGCTATGAACATGCCGATGCACAAAGTTTGGGTAAGCGTCTGATTGAAGATGAAGAGTACTGATTTCTCCGCCGCTGATTTCGACTCACAAGGTCGTCTGCGTCTCCCTTTTCTGTTCTGGTGCCTGTTACTGTTACAGGCTCGGACGTGGGTACTGTTTTTAATGGCTGGCGCGTCACGCGATCAGGGTGACGTGCTGCTGAACCTGTTTTATCCCGACCATAGCCTTTTCTGGATAGGGCTGTTGCCCGGCGTTCCGGCGGTTTTAGCGTTCTTACTCAGCGGGCGGCGTCACGTTTATCCCCGCGTCTGGCGCTGGCTGCGGCCGATGCTTGTCGTCGCACAGGTCATTTTGCTGTGCTGGCAGCCCTGGCTTTGGCTCAGCGGAGAACCGCTTTCTGGTATCGGTTTAAGTCTGTTTTTACTGGATATTTTTGCGCTGTGGTGGCTGCTGACTAATTCACGACTCCGCGCTTGTTTCAGTGAAGTCGCAGATTAAACGGCACTAATTGGGTTTCCTGGACTCCAATAGGCCTGACTTAAATAAATAGGAAGTATCAATGAAATCGCTGCGTTTACTGTTGTGCGCCCTCCCGCTGGCCCTGACCGGCTGTTCTACACTTTCTGCGGTGAACTGGTCTGCGGCCTATCCATGGAACTGGTTTGGCTCTTCTGCGGCCGTGAGCGAGCAGGGCGTGGGCGGTCTGACGGGCTCAACGGCGCTGAATGAACAGGCTATTGGAGATGCGTTGGGCAGCGACTATCGTCTGCGCAGCGGCATGAAGGCGCAGAGCGGTGGCGTGGTTCACTATTTTGAAGCACTGCGCGGCGACAAGCTGGCCATGGTCATCAATGGTGAAGGCGGCACGGTGAGCCGTATTGACGTGCTGGATGATGATGTGGCTGCGGCCGGTGGCGTAAAAGTGGGCACGAAATTTAGCGATGTCTACGAAAAAGCGTTTGGTAACTGCCAGGCGGCCACCGCCGACGAAAGTAACGTCGTGGAGTGTAAGGCCAAAGACAGCACCCACATTAGCTACCAGTTCTCCGGTAACTGGCAGGGGCCGCAGGGGCTGATGCCGCCGGACGACACCCTGAAAAACTGGACGCTGTCGAAAATCATCTGGCGACGCTAAATTTGACCGTAGTCGCCACGGCTCGCTGAAAAGCGGGTACAATATGTGAGGTTTTTTTATGCCACGATGTCGTGGCATTTTATTTAGGAGGAGCGATGTCTCAGGTTCAGAGCGGCATTTTGCCGGAACATTGCCGCGCGGCGATTTGGATTGAAGCCAATGTCAAAGGGGACGTCAACGCCCTGCGTGCCGGCAGCAAAATTTTTGCCGAAAAGCTGGCGGCGTTTCAGGATAAATTCCCGGATGCCCATTTAGGTGCGGTTGTTGCGTTTGGCCACAATACCTGGCGTGAGCTGAGCGGCGGCGTTGGCGCGCAAGAGCTGAAAGATTTTCCTCCGTATGGCAAAGGACTGGCGCCATCCACGCAGTTTGATGTGCTGATCCACATTCTCTCTTTGCGTCATGACGTTAACTTCTCCGTGGCTCAGGCCGCGCTGGCCGCCTTTGGCGATGCGCTGGATGTGAAGGAAGAAGTCCACGGTTTCCGTTGGGTTGAAGAACGCGATTTGAGCGGCTTCGTTGACGGTACCGAGAACCCGGCGGGTGAAGAAACGCGTCGTGAAGTGGCTGTTATCAAAGACGGTGTGGATGCGGGCGGCAGCTATGTTTTCGTCCAGCGCTGGGAGCACAATCTTAAGCAACTGAACCGCATGAGCGTGCCGGATCAGGAGATGATGATTGGCCGTACCAAAGAAGCCAACGAAGAGATTGACGGCGACGATCGTCCGGAAACCTCGCACCTGACCCGCGTTGACCTGAAAGAAGACGGCAAAGGGCTGAAGATTGTTCGCCAGAGCCTGCCGTACGGTACCGCAAGCGGCACCCATGGCCTGTACTTCTGCGCCTACTGCGCGCGTCTGCACAATATTGAACAGCAGCTGCTGAGCATGTTTGGTGATACCGATGGTAAACGCGACGCGATGCTGCGCTTCACTAAACCAGTGACCGGCGGTTATTACTTCGCGCCTTCGCTGGATAAGCTGGTCGCGCTGTAAGGCTGAGTTTTCCCCCTCACCCTAACCCTCTCCCCGCAGGGGAGAGGGGATCGTTCGGTGCGCTTTGCAGTATTGAAAGCGAAGATGAGATTAACCATTCGTCGCTCACTCTCTCGGGATTGGGTGGCGATGGTCTGGCATGGCTGAACTAATGGTGAGGCCGGCTACTCCCCCTCTCCCTTTCAGGGAGAGGGCCGGGGTGAGGGTGCAGACGACACAAGTGCCTCAAGAATCCTCACCAATACCGCCTCCTCATTCTCCATTAACTCATTATTCCAGAATCTCAGCACTCGCCACCCCTGTAACCTCAGCCACGCCGTTCTTCGGGCATCATATCCAGCCCTTGCATCATGCTGCCCACCGTCAAGCTCAACTGCCAGATGAACGCGACAACAGGCAAAATCAAGAATATAGGGCCCTACCGGATGCTGGCGACGAAACTTAAAGCGCGCAAATCGCCGGTCACGAAGCAGGTACCATAACCGGCGCTCCTGTGGCGTGAGCTGGCGTCTTAGCTGCCGGGCGAAATCATATTGGTTTTCCATTGCGGCACTTTGACATCGATAATGCCGGTTGTCTGAAGCGCGTTATCGTCCTGGAATCAGGCGTCAGAAAACCGCATTAATCTCCTTATTCTCTTTTCAACTTCCAAATCACCAAACGGTATATAAAACCGTTACTCCTTTAGTACCCGTTATAAATACACTGAGGCTTAGAAAGTCCTCACACTATAGGGTGCGCAATGGCGATGAACTTACTGAAAAAAGGATATCTGACGCTCGCGGCTTCCATGCTGCTGGTTGCACAGGCGCAGGCGACGGAGCTGCTCAATAGCTCTTATGACGTTTCCCGCGAGCTCTTTGCCGCCCTGAATCCGTCGTTTGAGCAGCAATGGGCGAAAGACAACGGCGGCGATAAGCTGACGATTAAACAGTCTCATGCCGGTTCATCCAAACAGGCGCTGGCGATTCTGCAGGGCTTAAAAGCAGACGTTGTAACTTATAACCAGGTGACTGACGTGCAGATCCTGCACGACAAAGGCAACCTGATTCCTGCTGACTGGCAGTCACGTCTGCCCAATAACAGCTCGCCGTTTTATTCCACTATGGGATTCCTGGTGCGTAAGGGCAACCCGCAAAATATCCACGACTGGAGCGATCTGGTGCGTCCGGACGTGAAGCTGATTTTCCCAAACCCGAAAACCTCGGGTAACGCGCGTTATACCTATCTGGCGGCGTGGGGCGCGGCGGATAAAGCCGACGGCGGCGATAAGGCGAAAACTCAGCAGTTTATGACCCAGTTCCTGAAAAACGTTGAAGTCTTCGACACCGGCGGTCGCGGTGCGACAACCACTTTTGCCGAACGCGGTCTGGGTGATGTGCTGATTAGCTTTGAATCGGAAGTGAATAACATCCGCAAGCAGTATGAAGCTCAGGGTTTTGAAGTAGTTATCCCAAAAACCAACATCCTGGCGGAATTCCCGGTGGCGTGGGTCGATAAAAATGTTAAAGCCAACGGCACCGAGAAAGCGGCGAAAGCCTATCTGAACTATCTCTACAGCCCGCAGGCGCAGACCATCATTACCGATTACTACTACCGCGTGAACAACCCGCAGGTGATGGACAAGCTGAAGGATAAATTCCCGCAGACCGATTTGTTCCGCGTGGAGGATAAATTCGGTTCCTGGCCTGAAGTGATGAAAACCCATTTCGCCAGCGGTGGCGAGTTAGACAAGCTGTTAGCGGCGGGGCGTAAGTAATGTTTGCAGTTTCTTCCAGACGTGTGCTGCCGGGCTTTACCCTGAGCCTCGGCACCAGTCTGCTGTTTGTTTGCTTGATTCTGCTACTGCCGCTTAGCGCATTGGTGATGCAGTTATCTGAAATGAGCTGGTCGCAGTACTGGGAAGTCGTTACTAACCCGCAGGTGGTTGCCGCTTATAAGGTGACGCTGCTGTCGGCGTTTGTGGCTTCTATTTTTAATGGCGTTTTCGGTCTGTTGATGGCGTGGATTTTAACCCGCTATCGGTTCCCGGGCCGTACGCTGCTGGATGCGCTGATGGACTTACCGTTTGCGCTGCCGACCGCGGTTGCTGGCCTGACGCTGGCGTCGCTGTTCTCGGTGAACGGTTTTTACGGCGAGTGGCTGGCGAAGTTTGATATCAAAGTGACCTACACCTGGCTTGGCATTGCCGTTGCAATGGCATTCACCAGTATTCCGTTCGTGGTGCGTACCGTACAGCCGGTGCTGGAAGAGTTAGGCCCAGAATATGAAGAAGCGGCGGAAACGCTGGGCGCGACCCGCTTGCAGAGCTTCCGTAAAGTGGTGCTGCCTGAGCTTTCTCCGGCGCTGTTGGCCGGAGTGGCGCTGTCGTTTACCCGCAGCCTCGGTGAATTTGGCGCGGTTATCTTCATCGCCGGCAACATTGCGTGGAAAACGGAAGTGACCTCGCTGATGATTTTTGTCCGCTTGCAGGAGTTTGACTATCCGGCGGCGAGTGCAATTGCTTCGGTGATCCTCGCGGCATCTCTGCTGCTGCTGTTCTCTATCAATACCTTGCAAAGTCGCTTTGGTCGGCGTGTGGTAGGTCATTAATGGCGGAAGTGACTCAATTGAAGCGTTATGACGCACCCCGTTTTAACTGGGGAAAATGGTTCCTGATTGGTACCGGGATGCTGGTTTCGGCCTTTATCCTGCTGGTGCCGATGATTTATATCTTCGTCCAGGCGTTCAGCAAAGGGCTGATGCCGGTACTGCAAAATCTGGCCGACCCGGACATGCTGCACGCCATCTGGCTGACGGTGATGATTGCGCTGATTACCGTTCCGGTGAACCTGGTGTTCGGCGTGCTGCTGGCCTGGCTGGTGACGCGCTTTAACTTCCCGGGTCGCCAACTGCTATTAACGCTGCTGGATATCCCGTTTGCCGTTTCTCCGGTGGTCGCGGGTCTGGTTTATCTGCTGTTTTACGGCTCTAACGGCCCGCTGGGCGGCTGGCTGGAAGCCAATAACCTGCAAATTATGTTTGCCTGGCCGGGTATGGTGCTGGTCACCATCTTCGTCACCTGTCCGTTTGTGGTCCGCGAACTGGTGCCGGTGATGCTAAGCCAGGGCAGTCAGGAAGATGAAGCGGCGATTTTGCTCGGCGCATCCGGCTGGCAGATGTTTAAACGCGTGACCTTGCCGAATATTCGCTGGGCGCTGCTGTACGGCGTGGTACTGACCAACGCCCGCGCGATTGGTGAGTTTGGTGCGGTTTCGGTGGTTTCCGGCTCAATTCGCGGCGAGACCTTATCGTTACCATTACAGATTGAACTGCTGGAACAGGATTACAACACCGTCGGCTCCTTTACCGCGGCGGCGTTGCTGACGTTGATGGCGATTCTGACCTTATTTTTAAAGAGTGCGTTGCAGTGGCGTTTGCATAATCAGGAAAAACGCGCGCAACAGGAGGGAAATCATGAGCATTGAGATTGCCAATATTAAGAAGTCTTTTGGTCGCACCCAGGTGCTGAATGATATCTCTCTGGATATCCCTTCCGGTCAGATGGTGGCGCTGCTCGGGCCGTCCGGCTCAGGCAAAACTACGCTGCTGCGAATTATCGCCGGGCTGGAGCATCAGACCAGCGGAAGCATTCGTTTCCAGGGCACCGACGTCAGTCGTCTGCACGCGCGTGACCGTAAAGTCGGTTTCGTGTTCCAGCACTATGCGCTGTTCCGTCATATGACGGTATTCGACAACATCGCCTTTGGTCTGACCGTGCTACCGCGTCGCGAGCGCCCGAACGCGGCGACCATTAAAGCTAAAGTCACCAAACTGCTGGAGATGGTGCAGCTGGCCCATCTGGCCGAACGCTATCCGGCGCAGCTTTCTGGTGGACAGAAACAGCGCGTGGCGTTGGCCCGTGCGTTGGCGGTAGAACCACAGATTCTGCTGCTCGATGAACCCTTCGGCGCGCTGGATGCACAGGTGCGTAAAGAGCTCAGACGTTGGCTGCGCCAGCTGCATGAAGAACTGAAGTTTACCAGCGTCTTCGTGACCCACGATCAGGAAGAGGCGATGGAAGTGGCCAACCGCGTGGTGGTGATGAGCCAGGGGCATATTGAACAGGCCGATGAGCCAGAGCAGGTGTGGCGTGAACCCGCAACGCGCTTTGTGCTGGAGTTTATGGGCGAAGTAAACCGCCTGCAGGGCACCATTCGCGGTGGGCAGTTCCACGTGGGTGCGCATCGCTGGCCGCTGGGCTATACCCCATCCTACCAGGGGCCGGTGGATCTTTTCCTGCGTCCGTGGGAAGTTGATGTCAGCCGCCGTACCAGCCTCGATTCACCGCTACCGGTACAGGTTTTAGAAGCGAGTCCGAAGGGCCACTACACCCAATTAGTTGTGCAGCCCCTGGGGTGGTACAAAGACCCATTAACGGTGGTGATGCGCGGCGACGATACGCCGCTGCGCGGCGATCGCCTGTTTGTTGGCTTGCAAAACGCGCGTCTGTACCACGGCAATGAGCGTATTGAATCCCATGAGACGCTTGCTCTGGCCGAAACAGCCTGATAGCTTAATTCTTATGTTTATCGCCGGGTAAGCATTGCTCTACCCGGCTTTTTTTTGAGCAAAAAACGTGAACACATTAGAACAAACCATCGGCAATACGCCGCTGGTCAAATTACAACGTCTGGAGCCGGATAACGGCAGCGAAATCTGGGTGAAGCTCGAGGGCAACAACCCGGCGGGGTCGGTGAAAGACCGCGCCGCGCTGTCGATGATTGTCGAAGCTGAAAAGCGCGGTGAGATTAAGCCGGGCGATGTGCTTATTGAGGCAACCAGTGGCAACACCGGTATCGCACTGGCAATGATTGCCGCGCTTAAAGGTTATCGGATGAAATTGCTGATGCCGGATAATATGAGCCAGGAGCGTCGCGCCGCGATGCGTGCTTACGGTGCCGACTTGATTCTGGTGAGCAAAGAACAGGGTATGGAAGGCGCGCGTGATTTAGCGCTGGAGATGGCTCAGCGCGGCGAAGGTACGCTGCTGGATCAGTTCAACAATCCGGACAATCCGTACGCGCACTACACCACCACTGGCCCGGAAATCTGGCAGCAGACGGGCGGTCGTATCACTCATTTTGTTTCCAGCATGGGGACCACCGGCACGATCACTGGCGTATCGCGTTTTCTGCGTGAGCAGGAAAAAGCAGTCACTATCGTCGGTCTACAGCCGGAAGAGGGCAGCAGCATTCCTGGTATTCGCCGCTGGCCGGCGGAATATATGCCGGGGATTTTTAATGCGCAACTGGTTGATCAGGTTCTGGATATTCACCAGAACGATGCGGAAAATACCATGCGTGCGCTGGCCGTGCGGGAAGGTATCTTTTGCGGCGTGAGTTCCGGCGGAGCCGTGGCCGGGGCACGACGGATTGCCGAGCAAAATCCCGGGGCGGTAGTGGTAGCGATCATTTGCGATCGCGGCGATCGCTACCTCTCCACCGGTGTGTTTGGTGAAGAACACTTTAGCCAGGGCGCAGGGATTTAAACGTCCGGGCTATCCAGCAGGTCGGTGCCGTAGGAGTTATCGACGGTACATAACCAACGGCCCGCTTGCTGGCGAAAGACGTAGGTTGCGCGACGCGTAACCTGCGTGGTTTCCCCTTCGGCCAGCGGAATATCGAGGCGGGTTTCCATAATCACCAGCGCGTTATCGCCGCCTTCAATAATCTCCATTCGCCCCTGAGTCACCACTAACCGATGCTGAAAGAAGTCGGCGATGGCGATAAAGGCTTTGCGGATATTCTCTTTCCCGCTGACTACCATCCCCGGTTTTACCACCAGGGTGGCGTCTTCGGCGTAGTACTCCATTAGCGTGACGTAATCTTCCTGCGAGATGGCGCGGTCGCAGGCTTCGATAACGGCTTTTAACGATGATTCTGGCATCTGCACTCCTGAGGCTGTGGTTTAGCGGGATTCGGTCAGCTTATCGAGAAACGACCACAGTTTTTGGTTCATTTCGCGGTAGTCGTGGCCGCGCATTTCTTCGACAGAACGAATAAACGGTTTGCCTTTCGCCTCCGCCAGCTCTTGTTCAGAGTGTTGGATAAGCCCTTCAACCGCTTCGGCGGTGAATTCCATATGGCACTGAAAACCGAATACTTTATCGCTGAATTGCACAATCTGGCGCGGGCAACCTGCGCTTTTTGCAAGGATTACCGTTCCGGCGGTCAGTCCCGGCATGTCGTTATGCCAGTGGCCGACGGTTAGCGGTGAACCAAAATCGCTGAGCAGCGGATGCTGTGCGCCAGCTTCCGTCAGCGTTATCGGGTAGTGGCCGATCTCCTTGTTCGGGCTTTGACATACCTCCGCGCCCAGCGCTTCACCAATCAACTGCGAACCGAGACAAATGCCGACCACAATACGCCCTGCGTCAATCGCCTGATTAATCAGCCGCTGCTCCGCTTTTGAGTCGAAATAGGGGCACTCGGCAAGGGTAGTGTGCGGCGATTGTGGGCCGCCAAAGACCACCAGCATATCAAAGCCGTCGGCGTTAGCGGGAACGGGCTCGCTATCATAGACGCGGCTCCAGGTGACCTGGTGGCCACGTGCTTGCGCCCACGGCTGATAAGCTCCCGCTGACTCGAATGATTCATGAATAACAAAATGGACTCGCACGCAGGTTCTCCTGTTATGGCTTAAGCGCTCGCTGAATATCAGCGGCTAGCCGGGTAATGTCGCTATCGTCGAGCGTTGCAAGCGTGATACGTAAACCATGCGCCGCCGCGTTAACGCCGAATGCTTCGCCTTCGCGCACCAGCCAGCCGGATTTAGCGAGGGCGAATGCGGTGGCCTGACTGGCTGTTGCCAGCGGAAGCCAAAGGTTCAGGCCATCGCCGGGGATGACGTTGTCGATGCCTTGTGCGCGCAATGCCTCGGTGAGGCTGTGTTGCTGGCTGGCGTAGAACTGCCGGGTTTGCGCAAGAGTGTGCTGATAATCGTCGTCGGTTAAGCAGGCATAGGCCAAATCCTGAAGTAAATGGCTCACCCACTGGCTGCCTGAGTTAAGGCGCAGGCGCAGTTTTGCTGACGTCGCTGTATCGCTGGCGACAAACGCCAGACGCAGGTCGGGGCCCAACGTTTTGGACATTGAACGCACTACCGCCCAATGTAGCGTCTGGGCTGATATCACCGGATACCAGGTGGCGGATGAAAGCAGGGCAAAGTGGTCATCGACGATCACCAGAACCTGCGGGTAGCGACTGAGGATTTTCTGTAGTGCGGCGGCGCGCGCCTGGCTCAGACTGTACCCAGTCGGATTATGGGCGCGTGGCGTCAGGATAACCGCGCGCGCACCTTTGCTGAGCGCTAGCTCCAGCATCTCCGGTAACATTCCCTCGCTATCCATACCGACCGGGCTGGCGTTAAATCCACTGTAGCGCAGCATGCTGATACTGCTTAAGAAACAGGGGTCTTCCACCGCCACGCTGTCGCCTGGCAATAGGTGAGCACATAGAAGACGCTCAATGGCGTCGATGGCGCCGCTGCTCAAGTCGATTTCACCAGGCGCTGGCATTGCTTCTTGCATCCACGCATTAGCCCAACGCTGAAGCTGAGGAGTGACCGGCGCATCGCCGTACAGACGTGGCGTGCGGCTAATATGCGACAAATAGCGGTTGAGATCAGGCAGTCTGTCAGCGGCTGGGTTGCCGCTGGAGAGATCGGTCAGCGGCGTGTGCGGATCGCCGCCTTCCAGCGCTACCGGCTGCAGCGTCTCTTTGACCACCGTACCGTTACGCCCAAGGCTCAGTGCCAGCCCGGAAGTGACCAGTCGTTTGTAGGCCGAAGCCACGGTATTACGGTTGACGTCAAGTTGCGCCGCCAGTTCGCGGACTGGCGGCAGCGTTTCACCCCTGGCCAATTTACCGCTGGTGATATGCTGACGAATACTGTCAAAGATTTCGTTGGCGCTTTTTCCGTCGATCATTATTGACCTATGACAAAATGAATTTTAGCATATGACGATAATAGTGAGGCGCGAGCCCGCTGTCCAGAGTCAGAGGAGAAGGTGATGGGGCAGGAGAGTGAAATACAGTCGGTGCTCTTTAACGATAAGCACCGGGCGCAGCAAACGGATATCGTTGCCGTTCAGTCGCTGGTGGTTTACGGCAGCGTCGGCAACAGTATTGCCGTCCCGGCGATTAAGGCGCACGGCCTGCGGGTGACTGCGGTGCCAACGGTGTTGTTTAGCAATACGCCGCACTATGAGACCTATTATGGCGGCATTATTCCTGGCGAGTGGTTTGGCGGTTATCTTCGGGCGCTCAATGAACGCGACGCGCTGCGCGAGCTGAAAGCGGTCACCACGGGCTATATGGGTAGCGCGGAGCAGATTGCGCTACTCGCCGAATGGCTTAAAACGGTCCAGCAGTCGCACCCGCAGATCCCAATTCTGGTCGATCCGGTGATTGGTGATGTGGACAGCGGTATTTACGTACAGGCGGAAATTCCGCAGGCCTATCGTACCCATCTGCTGCCGCTCGCGCAGGGATTGACGCCTAACGTCTTTGAGCTGGAGATGCTTAGCAGTAAGCCGTGTCGGACCCTGGATGAATCGATTACGGCGGCACAATCGCTACTCACTGAGACGCTGAAATGGGTGATTATTACCAGCGCACCGGCCCGTAATGCAGACAATATTACGGTGGCTGTCGTGACTTCTGATTCGGTAGATGTGATTGAGCATCCGCGTCTGGAAACCGATCTTAAAGGCACTGGCGATCTGTTTTGCGCCGAGTTAATCAGCGGCATTGTGCAGAAAAAAACGCTGGCAGACGCCGCGCGTGATGCGGCAGAACGCGTCCTTGAAGTCATGAGCTGGACGCAGAAGTGCGGCTGCGATGAGTTAATACTGCCACCGGCAGGGGAGGTGCGATGAAGAGTTATCGTCTGGTTGTCCGTCACAACGGGCGTCTGGTTGGCCATTTTGACACCAGCGGTCAGGATGCGCTGGAAGATGCCTGCGTGGCGCGGGCCATTTTTGGTGTCACCGGCGGCTATCAGTGTGAGCTGCAGGTATCTGATAGCGAAAGGAGAATGCTGGAAAGCGGCCCGGAAGGGATGAAAATCCTGATGCGTGAGCCGTGTTTTCGTCCAGTCACTTCGGCGCTATAAGTCAGCCAAAAAAAATGGCGCCAATCGGCGCCATCTTTCTATGCAGCAAGAATTACTTCTTGATGCGGATAACCGGAGTTTCACCCACGGTTACGCTACCGGAAAGCTTGGTCAGCTCTTTGATCTCATCCATGTTGGAGATAACAACCGGAGTCAGGGTAGACTTGGCTTTCTCTTCCAGCAGGGCCAGATCGAACTCGATCACGGTATCGCCAACTTTAACGCGCTGGCCTTCTTCCGCGATACGTTTAAAACCTTCGCCTTTCAGTTCTACGGTATCGATACCGAAGTGAACGAACAGCTCGATGCCGCTATCGGATTCGATAGAGAAAGCGTGGTTGGTTTCAAAAATTTTACCGATAGTGCCGTCAACCGGCGCAACCATTTTGTTGCCAGTCGGTTTGATAGCAATGCCATCACCAACGATTTTCTCAGCAAACACTACATCCGGCACGTCTTCGATGTTGACGATCTCGCCAGAGAGCGGTGCAATAATCTCAATTGTTCCTGTGTCTTTTTTGTCATCAGAAACCAGAGATTTCAGTTTATCGAACAAACCCATGATCTTCTCCTAAGCAGTAATTTGGGCCGCATCTCGTGGATTAGCAGATTGTTTTTTCTTCAATGAACTTGTTAACCAGCGCCATTAACTCGTCCGTTGTCGGTTGAGCAAGAGCTTGCTCTGCTAATACCTTCGCATCTTCGAAGTTCGTGTTACGGATAATCTTCTTAATGCGCGGGATAGAAATGGAACTCATAGAGAATTCGTCCAGACCCATCCCCAGCAACAGAAGTGTAGCACGTTCGTCGCCTGCAAGCTCACCACACATGCCAGTCCATTTGCCTTCAGCATGAGAAGCATCAATAACTTGCTTAATCAGCGTCAGAACGGATGGTGACATTGGTTGGTAAAGATGCGAGATCATATCATTACCACGGTCAACTGCCAGAGTATACTGCGTTAAATCATTGGTACCGATACTAAAGAAATCAACTTCTTTGGCCAGGTGACGTGCAATAGTTGCCGCCGCTGGTGTTTCCACCATCACGCCAATCTCAATGGTTTCGTCAAAGGCTTTACCTTCGTCACGCAGTTCTTGTTTGTAGATCTCAATCTCTTTCTTCAGTGCACGCACTTCTTCAACGGAGATGATCATCGGGAACATGATGCGCAGTTTACCGAAAGCGGATGCACGCAGAATAGCGCGAACCTGATCACGCAGGATCTCTTTACGATCCATTGCGATACGCACGGCGCGCCAGCCCAGGAACGGGTTGTCTTCTTTCGGGAAGTTCATGTACGGCAGCTCTTTATCGCCACCGATGTCCATGGTACGGACGATAACCGCTTGCGAGCCACAGGCTTCAGCAACGGCTTTATACGCAGCAAACTGTTCTTCTTCAGTTGGCAGCGCATCACGGTCCATGAACAGGAATTCAGTACGGTACAGGCCAACGCCTTCCGCACCGTTACGCTCAGCACCGTCGATATCACGTACGGTACCGATGTTCGCGCAAACTTCAACCTGGTGACCATCAAGGGTGATAGCCGGCAGATCTTTCAGTTTCGCCAGTTCGGCTTTCTCGGAAGCAACCTGCTCTTGTACAGCACGCAGCTCTTCGATTTGTTCGTTAGTTGGATTGACGTAAACTAGATTGTTTACTGCATCCAGAATCAGATAGTCGCCATTTTTCACCTGAGAGGTGACGCTACCGGTGCCCACGATCGCTGGCAGCTCAAGGGAGCGCGCCATAATAGAGGTGTGGGAGGTACGGCCACCAACGTCAGTGATAAAGCCCAGCACCTTCTTCAGGTTCAGCTGTGCAGTCTCAGACGGCGTCAGGTCAGCGGCAACCAGGATAACTTCATCCTGAATCGCGCTAAGGTCGATGATTGCCAGACCCAGGATGTTGCGCAGCAGGCGCTTACCGATATCACGCACGTCGGCCGCACGTTCTTTCAGGTATTCATCATCCAGTTCTTCTAGGGCAGTCGCCTGACCTTCGATAATTTCATGCGCAGCTGCGTCAGCCGTCATGTGCTTATCTTTAATCAGGGCTATGATTTCCTGCTCCAGCTCCTCATCTTCCAGCAGCATGATATGCCCTTCGAAGATGGCTTCTTTTTCTTCACCGAAAGTTTCGCCAGCTTTGGTCTTGATAGCTTCCAGCTGTGCGGACGCTTTAGAACGGCCGCTAAGAAAACGCTCAACTTCCTGCTCAACGTTATCGGCAGAAATTTTCTTCCGGTCGATGACAATCTCATCTTCTTTCAGCAGCAATGCGTTGCCAAAAGCGATACCCGGGGATGCTAAAATGCCTGAAATCATAACCCTACCTTACTTGTGACTGATATTTAAAAGAACTCGTTGAACTTACTCGAGTTCAGCCATCAGTTTAACCAGATGTTCAACTGCTTTCTGCTCGTCTTCACCTTCAGCGGACAGGGTGACAACGGTACCCTGAGTCAGGCCCAGAGTTTGCAGTTTGAACAGGCTTTTCGCGCTAGCGCTTTTGCCGTTGGAAGTCACAGTGATCTCTGAAGTGAAGCCTTTAGCTTCTTTAACAAACTGAGCAGCAGGGCGGGTATGCAGACCGTTCGGAGCGGTAATGGTAACTTCTTGCTGGAACATTATATTTCCCCAACTTATAGGTTTAGTGTTGTGGAACTAAAGTCTAGCCTGGTGGCCACACTTTAGCCTGTATTACTCAATCAAGCGACGCCCACTAATCAGCACTACCATCGGAGACAAACTTCCGACGCAGACGCTTCTGGCCTTTGACGTTTCGCTTATCATTAAACATTATGCCGTGAAAGCAGGATTTGAACCAAATCATAAAATCGATTCAGCAAATGAAAACCTGTGTCGAATAATTTCGCGGCTCAAAATAAATATGATGGTTAAATACCAGACCTGCGGGGGTGAATCAATGCCAGGGGGGGTAAAAGTTTGATGTGCGCCACAAAAAAGCACCCGAAAGGGTGCTTTTTTACACGATTTTAACGTGCTGGCATTACTGTTGCAGTTCTTTCTCTGTGAAGAGATCTGCGAACAATGCCGTGCTCAAATAGCGCTCACCCGAGGACGGTAGGATAACCACAATATTCTTATTGGTAAAGGTTTCATCTTCCTGCAGTTTCAGCGCTGCAGCAACCGCCGCACCGGAAGAGATACCGGCCAGGATACCTTCTTCTTCCATCAGGCGACGTGCCGTGGAGATGGCTTCTTCGTTGGTAATGGCAACAACTTTATCAATCAGCTTCAGATCGAGGTTGCCAGGAATGAAACCAGCACCGATCCCCTGGATCTTATGCGGGCCTGGTTTGATTTCTTCACCTGCCAGCGCCTGAGCGATAACCGGTGAGTCGGTTGGCTCAACGGCGACGGAAATCAGATCCGTTTTGCCTTTTGTACCTTTAATATAGCGGGTGACGCCGGTCAATGTACCGCCGGTGCCCACGCCGGCAATGAATACGTCAACCTGACCGTCGGTATCTTCCCAGATTTCTGGGCCGGTGGTTTTTTCGTGGATTTCCGGGTTAGCCGGGTTGCTGAATTGCTGCAGCAACAGGAATTTTTCTGGATTGCTGGCGACAATCTCTTCCGCTTTCTGAATGGCACCTTTCATGCCTTTCGCGCCTTCGGTCAGAACCAGGTTTGCGCCCAGCGCTTTCAGCAGCTTGCGGCGTTCGATGCTCATGGTTTCCGGCATGGTCAGCGTCAGTTTGTAACCGCGAGCGGCGGCAACGTAGGCCAGGGCGATACCGGTGTTACCGCTGGTTGGCTCAACCAGTTCAACGCCTGCTTTCAGTACGCCACGTTTTTCGGCATCCCAAATCATATTGGCACCGATACGGCATTTGACGCTGAAGCTTGGGTTACGTGATTCAACCTTCGCCAGGATGCGCCCGTTACCGATGCGGTTCAGTCGTACCAGCGGCGTATGACCGATAGTCAGGGAGTTATCTTCAAAAATCTTACTCATGGCCTGTCCTTAACTGTATGAAATTTGGGGTACTGGACCAGCATACCTGCTTAAAGATTCTGCGGAAGTAAGGATTTCGCATATCTATATACTGAAGGGAAATAATGGTAAGCGGGATGGAATAAGGCAAGGCATAAGCCCCATCCATTCAGAATGGGGCATGTATGCTGGTGTCGCGCTGGTTATCTCGTAGCCAGATTACTTCCACATCGCGTGTTTATCGCGATAGCAGTCAACCCACATGGCGGTCGCGCCGCAGATAGCGACGGGAATAATCACCAGGTTGAGCACCGGGATCAGCGTGAACAGGCTAGCGAGTGCGCCAAACTGCATATTGGTGACTTTACGAGTGCGCAGCGCTTCGCGCATGGTTTTGAACGACACCTTATGGTTATCGAACGGGTAGTCACAGTACTGAATGGCCAGCATCCAGGCGCTGAACAGGAACCACAGCACCGGCGCAACCGTCTGACCAATACCGGGAATAAAGTACAGCAGCAGCAAAACGACGGCGCGCGGCAGATACCAGGCGAGTTTTTGCCATTCGCGCTTCATGATGCGCGGCAGATCTTTCATGATGCCAACAACGCCGGTATCGGGTGGTGTCGCGCCGGTTAAACGCGCTTCAAGCTGTTCGGCCAGCAGTCCGTTAAACGGCGCGGCAATCCAGTTGGCAATGGTAGAAAAGAAATAACCGAAGACCAGTAAAATGGAGAGCACGATAACCGGCCACAGCAGGTAGCTCAGCCACTGCAACCAGTCGGGGATACGGCTCATCAATGAGGGGATCCAGCTTCCGAGCTTACTGAACAGCCACCAGAATGCGCCGCCCATCAGGATAATATTGACTAACAGCGGTAAAATGACGAAACGGCGGATGCCCGGCAAGCCGATCAGTTTCCAGCCCTGAGAAAAATAGTAAACGCCGCTGCGTGCAGCAGGGGTGGACGATGAAACCATGGTCAGGTGGAGCTCCTTTGTCTGACTACATTAAAAGACAGCTATATTTTATCGACTTGTTGGACAATGACCAGTTAGGAAATGTTCGAAAAACCAGCAAAAAGCACGATTTAGTCCATCTTTATGCAGTGAATGTCTCAAGTACACTTGCACTTGACGTGATGGGCAAATACTCTTAGTGAGTAAATGTTTGCCGTGGTGGCAAGGTGTTAGAACAACAGAGAATATAATGATGCAGGATTTGCGTCTGATATTAATCATTGTTGGCGCGATCGCCATACTCGCTTTACTGGTTCATGGTTTCTGGACGAGCCGTAAAGAACGTTCTTCGATGTTTCGCGATCGTCCAATAAAACGTATGAAGTCTCGTGATGCCGACGATGAGCCGGAAGAAGACTTTGATGACAATGTTGAAGGCGTGGGTGAAGTTCGTATCCACAAGGTCAATCACGCCCCTGGGGTTGCTGGGGAGCAAGATGCGCCTCGTCCGCCTCAACACCAGTACCAGCCGCCTTACGAGCGTCAGGCGCCTCAGCCTGCACGTCCGCAGGAGCCGGTACAGCAGCCGCCTGTGCAACAGCCGTATCAGCCGGTACAGCATGCGCCAGTTCCGCCTCCGCAGCCGGTACGTCCGCCGGTGGTTGAACCGCAGCAGCCCGTGCAGCACGCGCCAGTGGCTCCGCAGCCCGCAGCTCCGCAGCCTGCTCAGCCGGTAGAAGCGCCGGTGGTACAGACTGCGCCGCAACCTGCGCCGGTTGAACCGCCAGCCCCAGAACCTGCTCCGCCGGTGAAAGAGCGTAAAGAGACGGTTATCGTCATGAACGTCTCCGCGCATCAGGGTTCGTCTATTAATGGCGAAGTGCTGCTGAACAGCATTCAACAGGCCGGGTTCAAATTTGGCGACATGAATATTTTCCATCGCCATCTCAGTCCTGACGGTAGTGGTCCAGCGCTGTTTAGCCTTGCCAACATGTTGAAGCCGGGAACATTCGACCCGGAAAACATGAGCGAGATGCAAACGCCAGGCGTGACCATCTTCATGCAGGTGCCTGCCTACGGCGATGAGCTGCAAAACTTCAAATTGATGCTCCAGTCGGCACAGTTTATTGCTGACGAAGTGGGTGGTGTGGTGCTGGACGATCAGCGTCGCATGATGACCCCGCAAAAAATGCGTGAGTATCAGGATCGTATCCGCGACGTTATCGACGCCAACGCCTGATAGGCCCGCGCTTTTCCAATCTTTCCTGAACCCCCGCCTGTCGGGGGTTTTTTATCATTGATGGTGTGATATGCAACCGATAGAACAACAACTGACTGAACTGCGAGCGACGCTTCGCCATCATGAATACCTTTATCATGTTTTAGATACGCCAGAATTGCCGGATGCGGAGTATGACCGCCTGATGCGCGAACTGCGCGAGCTGGAAGCCCAGCATCCGGAACTCATCACTTCTGACTCACCGACTCAACGCGTGGGTGCCCAGCCGCTGGCTGCGTTTAGCCAGATTCGCCACGAAGTCCCGATGCTGTCTCTGGACAACGTGTTTGATGAAGAAAGCTTTCTCGCTTTTAACAAACGCGTTCAGGATCGCCTGAAAAGCACGGACAAACTAACCTGGTGCTGCGAGCTGAAGCTTGATGGCCTGGCGGTTAGTATTCTGTATGAAAACGGCGTGCTGGTGAGTGCGGCAACGCGCGGCGACGGCACCACCGGTGAGGATATTACCTCCAACGTGCGTACTATCCGCGCCATTCCGCTCAAGCTGCGCGGCGACAATATTCCTGCGCGTCTGGAAGTACGCGGTGAAGTGTTTATGCCGCAGCCAGGCTTTGAAAAAATTAACGAAGAAGCGCGCCGCACGGGCAACAAAGTGTTTGCTAACCCGCGTAATGCCGCTGCCGGCTCACTGCGCCAGCTTGACCCACGTATAACCGCGAAGCGACCGCTTACTTTCTTCTGCTATGGCTGGGGCGTACTGGAAGGCGGTGAACTGCCGGATACTCACCTTGGGCGTTTGCAGCAGTTTAAGGAATGGGGTCTGCCGGTCAGCGATCGCGTGAAGCTGTGTGATTCGCCGGAGGAAGTGCTTGCTTACTACCACAAGGTTGAAGAAGACCGGCCGACGCTGGGCTTTGATATCGATGGTGTGGTGATTAAGGTCAACTCGCTGGAATTACAAGAACAGCTCGGCTTTGTGGCGCGTGCGCCGCGCTGGGCAGTAGCGTTCAAGTTCCCGGCTCAAGAGCAGATGACCTTTGTCCGCGACGTCGAGTTTCAGGTTGGCCGTACCGGCGCGATTACGCCGGTGGCGCGTCTTGAACCGGTTCAGGTTGCGGGCGTACTGGTCAGTAACGCCACGCTGCACAACGCCGATGAAATTGAACGTCTGGGGCTGCGTATTGGCGATAAAGTGGTGATCCGTCGTGCCGGTGACGTTATCCCGCAGGTGGTGAACGTCGTGCTCTCAGAACGCCCGGATGACACCCAGGAAGTGGTCTTCCCGACGCATTGTCCGGTGTGTAACTCTGACGTCGAGCGCGTTGAAGGTGAAGCCGTCGCGCGCTGTACCGGCGGGTTAATCTGTGGTGCGCAGCGTAAAGAAGCGCTTAAGCACTTTGTCTCCCGCCGCGCGCTCGATGTTGACGGCATGGGCGATAAAATTATCGACCAGCTGGTGGAGAAAGAGTACGTCCATACGCCAGCCGATCTGTTCACCCTGACAGCAGGCAAACTCACCGGGCTGGATCGCATGGGGCCTAAATCGGCGCAGAATGTGGTCAGCGCGCTGGAAAAAGCCAAGCAAACAACCTTCGCCCGTTTCCTCTATGCTTTGGGTATTCGTGAAGTCGGGGAGGCGACGGCCGCTGGGCTGGCCGCCTTCTTTGGCACGCTGGAGGCGCTGGAAGCCGCGTCGGTGGACGAGTTGCAAAAAGTGCCCGACGTCGGCGTGGTAGTGGCCAATCACGTGTTTAACTTCTTTGCCGAAGAGAGCAACCGCGAGGTTATCCAGCAGTTGCTTAAAGAGGGCGTGAACTGGCCAGCGCCGGTGGTTATCAATGCTGACGAAATTGACAGTCCGTTTGCGGGAAAAACCGTGGTTCTTACCGGTAGCCTGAGCCAGATGTCCCGCGATGATGCCAAAGCGCGTTTGGTTGAGCTGGGGGCAAAGGTTGCTGGAAGCGTGTCGAAGAAAACCGACCTGGTCATTGCCGGCGAAGCGGCAGGCTCGAAGCTTGCGAAAGCGCAGGAGCTGGGGATTGAGGTGATTGACGAGGCTGAAATGCTACGCCTGTTAGGAGTCTAAAGTGGATAAAGAACAGCTCATTGAAATAGCCAACACCGAAATGCCGTTTGGCAAATATAAGGGGCGGCGTTTGATTGATGTGCCTGAAGAGTATCTGCTGTGGTTTGCCCGCAAGGATGAGTTTCCTGCCGGGCACCTTGGCGAGCTGATGCAACTAACGCTACTGATTAAAACTGAGGGGCTGAGCCAGCTGGTACAGCCCCTGAAGCGTTAGCTTCCGACGCGGGCCTGTTCTTTGGCCTGCAGTTTCTCGGTCTGGGCTTTGTAGCGGCGCGCCAGCACCGCACAGGCCATTAGCTGGATCTGGTGGAAGATCATCAGCGGCAGCACCATCATCCCCAATACCGATGTTGGGAAGAGAATATTGGCCATCGGGATACCGTTGGCCAGACTCTTTTTCGACCCGCAGAAGACTATCGTAATCTCATCCGCTTTATTGAAGCCCAGTCGGCGAGCCACCACGGTGTTGATTATGATAACCAGCGCCAGCAGTACGATGCTGACCACCACGATAAACAGCAGTGAACCGACGCCGACTTTATGCCAGATACCGTTCACTACCGCCTCACTAAAGGCTGAGTAAACCACCAGCAGAATTGACGTCTGGTCGGTTTTAGCAATCCATTTCTTATGTTTGGTCACGAACGCCGCCGTCCACGGACGGGAGAGATGACCAAGCACAAACGGCAGCAGCAGCTGCAGCATGATTTTGCCAACCTGCTCAAGGCTACCGCCTGCGCCGTGGATGTCCATCACCAGACCAACCAGCAGCGGAGAGAGGAAAATCCCCAGCAGGCTGGAGGCGGATGCCGAACACACTGCGGCGGCAACGTTGCCACCGGCTAGTGAAGTAAAGGCAATTGCCGACTGTACGGTGGCTGGCAGAATACACAGGTACAGGAAACCCGCGTAAAGCTGCGGATCGACGTTAATCGGTGCCCACCAGGCAAACAGTACGCCCAGCACCGGGAATACCACGAAGGTGCTGCACATCACCCACAGATGCAGCCGCCAGTGGCTGCCGCCGGCGATGATTGACTCACGCGACAGCTTGGCGCCGTGCATAAAGAACAGCAGCGCGATGGCGGCGGTGGTCAGGTTTTCGAAGAAGGGGACAAAGTCGCCGCGCGCCGGGAAGAAGGTGGCGAGCAGGACGACGGCGATAAGGGTCAGCGTAAAGGGATCCAGAATGCGGAAAAGTTTCATAAAAACTCCTGAAGATCGATGCAGACATTTTGCTTTTTTATTTTTGAGAAATAAAATTGATTTATTGCATCCATTCATGAAAAAAACAGATGAATTACTCGCTACGGCAGTTAAAGGTGTTTGTGACGGTGGCTCAGGCGAAAAGCTTTAGTCGGGCGGGGGAGATGATTGGCCTGAGCCAGTCGGCGGTGAGCCACAGCGTGAAGGAGCTGGAGAACCAGACTGGTGTTCGCCTGCTGGATCGTACCACCCGCGAAGTGGTGCTGACGGAAGCCGGACAGCAGCTGGCGCAGCGGCTTGAGCGCCAGCTTGATGAATTACACAGTACGTTGCGCGAGGCTGGGCGCACTGGGCAGCAGTTAAGCGGTACGGTGCGCGTGGCGGCAAGCCAGACTATCTCGGCGCATCTGATTCCCCAATGCATTGCCCAGAGCAACCAACGCTATCCGGACATTCGCTTTGTACTGCATGACCGTCCTCAGCAGTGGGTACTGGAAAGTATTCGTCAGGGTGACGTCGACTTTGGCATCGTTATCGATCCCGGTGCCGTGAGCGATTTGCAGTGTGAAACCGTATTGTCAGAGCCGTTCTTTTTACTCTGTCGCAATGACCATCCTTTTGCGAATTTACCGAGCGTGAGCTGGCAAGCGCTTCAGGGAGCAAAGCTGGTGTTACAGGATTATGCCTCCGGTAGCCGTATGCTGATTGATGCGGCGCTGCGTTTGCATGATATTGAGGCCGATATTGTGCAGGAGATTGGCCACCCGGCGACGCTGTTTCCGATGGTGACTGCGGGAATTGGCATTAGCATTATTCCGGCATTGGCGTTGCCATTGCCGGAGGGGAGTCCACTGGTAGTGAAAAGACTGGCTCCGGGCGTCGAACGCCAACTGATGCTGGCGCGGCGTAAAAAACGCTCGCTTTCAACGGCGGCACAGGCGTTGTGGGATGTGGCCCGTGAGCAGGGCCAGTGTCTGATGGATGCGCGTTTGCAGGATCCGTTGTATCAGATATAGATGTCAATCTTATGCGCGTCGCTGGGGTTATTAACTCCGGTGATGGCGGCTGCGGATTGCTCCTGCTTTTCCTGTGCTTTTTCTGCTTGCTGGTTCTGAAGTTGTGCCAGCTGCGCTTCCAGCATGGCAATTTGCTCCTGAATCATTTCCGCTTGTTTCTGTTTCTCTTCCGCGCTGCCGCTGCCGTCGGCAATTTCTTTTAACTGTTGGGTCAGCTTAACGATCTGTTGAGTAATCCGCGCCATCTGGGATGCCGCATCGTTATTGCTTGATATGCTGGAGCTGCCGGAATTTTGTAACGTCGCAACGGCAGTTGCGCTGATAGTGCTCATGATGTTCGCCTTCTAAAGGGAAATATAAGCAATATCGGCAGAATGAGGCAGGACTTGAGGAGGAACTAAAAGGGTGAATCGCGCATAGCAAAAAGGCGCCTTTAGGGCGCCTTTTTACACTGGTGGGGCGTGCAGGATTCGAACCTGCGACCAATTGATTAAAAGTCAACTGCTCTACCAACTGAGCTAACGCCCCGAAGTGGTGGGTGATGACGGGATCGAACCGCCGACCCCCTCCTTGTAAGGGAGGTGCTCTCCCAGCTGAGCTAATCACCCACTTCGGTACTTCACATTTTTGCAAGAAATCCAGCTGGCGAGAAAGTGGTGGGTGATGACGGGATCGAACCGCCGACCCCCTCCTTGTAAGGGAGGTGCTCTCCCAGCTGAGCTAATCACCCACTTCTCAATTTCTTGCTACACGGCGGAGACTACATAAAGTAGTTGGTGGGTGATGACGGGATCGAACCGCCGACCCCCTCCTTGTAAGGGAGGTGCTCTCCCAGCTGAGCTAATCACCCCCGCTGTGTGGAGTCGCATTATAGGGAGAGTTGAAAATGAGTCAACGCATTTTCTAAAGAAATTGTTCGTTCGTCGTAAAATTAATCAAAGCGATCGCAAAACGCTCTATTATGTATGAATTCTAAGCAAAAACAGTAAAGCATGCGCTGGCGGTGGGAACAACCGAGTGGGAGTGATAGAATATTGCCCACTTTTATTTCCAGTATTTGCCGGCTGTCGGCATCTTTATAAACGTAAGGCCATTTCATGAAAATCAAAACTCGCTTCGCGCCTAGCCCGACCGGCTATCTGCACGTCGGCGGTGCTCGTACTGCTCTTTATTCCTGGCTTTTTGCACGTAACCACGACGGTGAGTTTGTGCTGCGTATTGAAGACACCGATCTCGAGCGCTCAACGCCGGAAGCCATCGAAGCCATCATGGATGGGATGAACTGGCTGAATCTGGAGTGGGATGAAGGCCCGTACTATCAGACCAAGCGTTTCGACCGCTACAACGCGGTGATTGATGAAATGCTGGAAGCCGGTACCGCCTACAAATGCTATTGCTCCAAAGAGCGTCTGGAAGCACTGCGTGAAGAGCAGATGGCGAACGGTGAAAAACCACGTTATGACGGCCGCTGCCGCCATGGCCACGAGCATCATGCTGATAATGAACCGTGCGTTGTGCGTTTTGCTAACCCGCAGGAAGGATCCGTTATCTTTGATGACCAGATCCGTGGGCCAATCGAATTCAGCAACCAGGAGCTGGACGATCTGATCATCCGCCGTACCGATGGTTCCCCGACCTATAACTTCTGCGTTGTTGTTGACGACTGGGATATGGAAATCACCCACGTTATTCGTGGTGAAGACCATATCAACAACACTCCGCGCCAGATCAACATCCTGAAAGCGCTGAATGCGCCGGTGCCGGTTTACGCGCACGTGTCGATGATCAACGGTGATGACGGTAAAAAACTGTCTAAACGCCACGGTGCGGTCAGCGTAATGCAGTATCGCGATGACGGTTATCTGCCGGAAGCGCTGCTGAACTACCTGGTGCGTTTGGGCTGGTCCCATGGCGATCAGGAAATCTTCACCCGTGAAGAGATGATCAAATACTTCGCGCTGAATGCCGTAAGTAAATCCGCCAGTGCGTTCAATACCGAAAAACTGCAGTGGTTGAACCATCACTACATTAATACTCTGCCAGCAGAGTATGTGGCGACGCATTTGCAGTGGCACATTGAGCAGGAAAATATTGATACTCGCGTTGGGCCGCAGCTGTCTGAGCTTATCAAACTGCTGGGCGAGCGCTGCAAAACGCTCAAAGAGATGGCACAGAGCTGCCGCTACTTCTACGAAGACTTCGCTGAGTTCGATGCAGACGCTGCGAAGAAACACCTGCGTCCGGTTGCGCGTCAGCCGCTGGAAGTGGTGCGTGACAAAATTGCAGCTATCACCGAATGGACCGCTGAAAACGTTCATCACGCCATTCAGTCTACCGCTGATGAGCTGGAAGTGGGCATGGGGAAAGTTGGTATGCCGCTGCGCGTAGCGGTTACTGGGGCAGGGCAGTCGCCAGCGCTGGACGTTACCGTACATGCTATCGGAAAATCCCGCAGCATCGAGCGCATTAACAAAGCTCTGGGCTTTATCGCTGAGCGCGAAAGCCAGCAGTAAACACCTGAAGCAGTAATAATAAAAAAGCGGGGAAACCCGCTTTTTTTACGCCTCGTCGTCGCGGTTTAGTCCGAGCCGCGTTAAGAACCCACTAATTCCTTCCCGGGAAAGCAAAAGCTGAAGTCGTTGTTGTTCGACGGGCGTCATATTTTGCAGCACATCGGTTATTTGTCGCCAGAGCACATCAGACTCTTTAGCGCTGTAGCTGCGCACGGGCTCTTGCATCTGATTATCTGCGGAAACATCGCGCAGGGCAGGCATGTTGGCCAGATAATCCAGAACTTGCTGGGTAATAAAAATGAGTCGCGCTCGGCCACCTTTTATCCCCGGCATGGGTTCGGTACGCCACCCTTGCTCACGGATCCAGCGATTGATTGTCTGTCGAGTCATTCCCAGACGATCGGCTAGCTCTTCAGTGGACATTTTTGCAGGCAATTTTTTCATGACGAATGCTTAACCGCGGATCCCTAAACGTTGTAATAAACCGCTGATTCCTTCACGCAGCAGCAATGTGGTGAGCTGCTTCTGTTCAGATTCGGTCATTTCACCACCCAGCGTGAGCAGCAGCGTATGGAAAGGAGTATCGTTGCCGTTCGCCGCGTAGGGGGCGGTTGCCTCACAAACGCGCTGGGCGCTATTAATGAACGCCATGACCTGCTCGTTAACGTGTACCAGGCGGGCTTTACCGCCCTGAACGCCGGGACGTGGCGATGTTGTCCAGCCTTCTTTACGCACCCACTTGTTGATGGTTTGTCGGCTATATCCCGTAAGGTGGGCAATCTCCTCCGGCGTCATTCGTTCCTTGAGCATGCTATTTCCTGAATCGCAGTGTGGGAATTACAGGTTCATGTTATATCATCGTTTTACTGGAAAACGTGACGCGGATAACTCCTGTTTGCGACCTGGCGCGTAATGTTGCGCATTTGTCTGCTTTTTCAGCGATTAACTTCCTTTGATGTATTTTGCCGTTGACACTGCGCAAGGGAATTCATATTATGCCGCCCGTCAACACGACAGCTTTACGTTGGGGCTATAGCTCAGCTGGGAGAGCGCTTGCATGGCATGCAAGAGGTCAGCGGTTCGATCCCGCTTAGCTCCACCAAATCCTGCTCCCATCAGGTTTGGAACGTAAACGCACTGTGGGGCTATAGCTCAGCTGGGAGAGCGCTTGCATGGCATGCAAGAGGTCAGCGGTTCGATCCCGCTTAGCTCCACCAAATTATGAAACCCTCGCCGAAAGGCGGGGGTTTTTTGCATTTATTGCATGCGTAAAAAAGTAGCAGATATAATATAAAATGCGGGTATGGCTCAGTATTTTATCACCCACACTTGCTTAGAATAATTAGTAACAATAATATTCAGACAGTCACTCTATGTACGATAAAGGATATCGGCTGCTACGCATGACTGTTAAATGGAGTACCTCATTAAGAAAATTTTTCCTGGCTTTGATAATGAGCCTGGTGGCTATTCCTTTATCTCGCTATATATCACCAACTGCCATTTACGAGGGCCACTCTGTATATCTGGCGTGGTTGCCGCTTGGCGTCATGATAGCAATGGTGAGGCTGTTTGGTCGTCATGCGGTACTGCCGTTGATTGTTGGGTTTACCGCTACAAGCTACTGGCAAATCAACCTTTCCCCCTTTGACTCATTAATATTACTATTCTGTCAGTTGACCGCAGTATGTATCTCTAGTTTTATTTTGCGATCTATATTAGGACGCCGCTGGCGGCATGGTTTAGTGATTTATAACCTAGGGTTACATATTTTTTGGTTTGGCTTTGCTACGCCTTTGATGGCAAAGATTATGATGTATTTGGTGGGCGAATTTATAGAAACTCCACAATCACTGTTTAATTATTTTAATATAACAACGACGATTTATACGATTGTTAATATTCAGGGTTTAGTCTGCGCATCGTTAATTTTTGCAAAACTGTTCTATTACCCGATGAGGATGTGTCTGAATCCCAATTATGCGAGGGCCTTCTGGCGTCGGAATTTTGCCATTTATCGTCATTTTTCATGTCGGCTAAACGTCTGCAGTTGGTTCCTGGGTCTGTCCATTCTGCTGTTTTTCTTATGTGCTCCGTTTGGTAACGATTACTTTGCAGGTTATCTCGTCCCGATGATATGCGTGTTTTTTGCATTTGGAATCAGTCGGTTAACCTATCAGGTTGTCATCATGGCCTGGACGTTATCAGCTTTCATACTGGTGATAAACAATACTAACTTTCTACACGGTATTCAGACGCAACACTCACTCTCTTTTGTTTTATCTTCGCTGATCTCTTTCACCGTTTGCCTGCTGTACATGCTGCAGATTTACCACCGGAGTAAGCGAGTGAAGCAAAAGTGGCAGGAACAGGCGATGATCGATCCGTTAACCGGGCTACCCAACCTGCGTGCGCTGGAGGGGTATCTGGAGAAGCCAGGCTCAGCGAGCATTTGTTGTCTGCATATCGAAAATCTCGATTTTCTCAGCCGCCACTACGGCATGATGATGCGTATTCAGTGCAAGCGCAGCATTACGCAAGTGCTGCAACCGATACTGGCTGCCGATGAGAAGCTGTTCCAGCTGCCGGGCAACGAGCTGCTGCTTGTGCTCTACGGACCGGATACCGCAGCGCGTTTGCGCCATCTGGCCGCGTTTCTGCGCAGCCAGGATATTCGCTGGAATAATTCGTTGCTGAACCTGGAATATGGCATCTCCTGGGGGCGCGTACGCGCCAAAGGCGGTAACCTTTACCATACGCTGGGACAGCTGAGTTGGCTTGCTGAACAGGCGGGTGAAACGGGGTAAATCCTCAAGCTCGATAACGGTCAGGTGGAAGCGTTTGATCAAACCAGCGAACGGGTCATTTTGCTTAACCGCATTAAAAATGCCCTCGATGGGGAGGGTTTTGTGCTCTATGCCCAGCCAATCAGAAAACCGTCGGGAGAAGGGTACTATGAAATTCTTAGCCGTCTGGTGGACGCCAATGGGCTGGTGACACCGGATAAATTTATCCCTATATTGACCCAGTTTAACCTCAGTAAGCGCTTTGACATGCTGGTGCTGGAAAAGCTGTTTTGCTCGCTGGAGGCTTTCCCCGTCCAGCGTTTCTCCGTCAATTTAATGCCTTATACGTTGATGCAAGCAGAGAGCGCGACGGAGATTATTGCGCTATTTCGCCGATACCAGGTCAACGTCAAGCGCATTATTGTGGAGATCACCGAGGAACAGGCGTTCTCAAACTCCGATGTCAGTATTAAAAATCTCAACCAACTGCGTGAATTCGGCTGTCAGATTGCGATTGATGACTTCGGTACTGGCTATGCCAACTATGAGCGTTTAAAGCGCCTTGAGGCCGATATCATTAAGATTGACGGCAGCTTTGTGCGGGATGTGTTGACCAACCCAATGGATGCCATGATTATTCGCTCAATCTGCGAATTGGCTAAGGTACAGAATCTGGAAGTGGTGGCTGAGTTTGTAGAAACCGAAGAACAGCAGGCGCTGTTGGTCAAACTGGGCGTTCATTACATGCAGGGATATCTGATTGATAAACCCCGGCCACTTTATGAGATTGGATACCCGACCGAAACCTAAAGAAAAAGGGCCTGTAACCAACGTTACAGGCCCTTTTTAAAGTTCAGGGATTACAGAACCAGCGCGGCGATAGAAGCAGACAGCACGCTCACCAGCGTAGAACCGTAAACCAGTTTCAGACCGAAGCGGGAAACCACGTTACCTTGTTCTTCGTTCAGGCCTTTAATCGCACCGGCAATAATACCGATGGAAGAGAAGTTAGCGAAGGAAACCAGGAACACGGAGATGATGCCTACTGCGCGTGGAGAGAGCTCAGCGGCAACTTTCTGCAGATCCATCATTGCAACGAATTCGTTAGAAACCAGTTTGGTTGCCATGATGCTACCAACCTGCAGAGCTTCGTTAGCGGGAACACCCATAATCCAGGCAACCGGGTAGAAGATGTAGCCCAGAATGCCCTGGAAGGAGATGCTGTAGCCAAACCAACCGGTGACGGTAGCGAACAGGGCGTTCAGCGCGGCGATCAGGGCGATAAAGCCGATCAGCATAGCTGCAACGATAATCGCTACTTTGAAGCCTGCCAGAATGTATTCACCCAGCATTTCGAAGAAGCTCTGTCCTTCGTGCAGGTTAGACATCTGGATATTCTCTTCGCTCTCATCAACGCGGTAAGGGTTGATCAGCGACAGAACGATAAAGGTGCTGAACATGTTCAGAACCAGCGCCGCAACGACGTATTTTGGTTCCAGCATGGTCATGTACGCGCCCACGATAGACATCGAAACGGTAGACATCGCCGTTGCCGCCATGGTGTACATGCGGTTGCGGGACATTTTACCGAGGATATCTTTATAGGCGATGAAGTTTTCAGACTGGCCGAGGATCAGCGAGCTGACGGCGTTGAAAGACTCCAGTTTACCCATGCCGTTGATTTTAGACAGCACGGTACCAATCGCACGAATGATAATCGGCAGGATACGGATATGCTGGAGGATACCAATCAGCGCGGAGATGAAGACGATTGGGCACAGGACTTTCAGGAAGAAGAATGCCAGGCCTTTATCGTTCATACTGCCGAAGACGAAGTTGGTCCCTTCGTTGGCAAAACCGAGCAGTTTTTCGAACATCTCGGAAAAGCCTCTTACGAAACCCAGACCGACATCGGAGTTCAGGAAGAACCATGCCAGCAATACTTCGATGACAAGTAGCTGAATAACATAACGAATGCGAATCTGTTTACGGTTGGAACTGACCAGTAAGGCCAGGATCGCAACCACAACGAGCGCGAGAATAAAATGGAAGACGCGGTCCATATTTGCTCCAAACATGAGGCGGGTTAAGTTTTCGTGCACATTCTATGTAACATGGTCAAATAAAACGAGATCTGTCTCTCACTATATTTAGAACCTGTGAGCAAACTCTAAAATAGTGATCTTCGATACATTTTTGTGATGTTAAGTAAATGTATGAAAAGTTTCCACGTTGTACTACTCTGTCATTAAGCGTATACCAATCCATCCTAACCTCCAGTCTGGCTATCGGTTCCGGCTATCAGAGCAATCATTATCATCCCTCACAAATGAACTTGATAATCATTCTCATTTTGTTAGCATGAAACATAGCAAAGGCTATGTTTTTGAGGCAGAGAATGACCAACAGTCGCGTTGAGAATAACACCAGTCGGGCAGCGCGCCGTATGCGGTTAGCGTTGATGGGGCCAGCATTCATTGCTGCAATCGGCTATATCGACCCCGGTAACTTTGCGACCAACATTCAGGCAGGGGCCAGTTTTGGCTACCAGCTCCTCTGGGTGGTGGTCTGGGCGAATCTGATGGCGATGCTGATTCAGGTGCTGTCGGCCAAGCTCGGCATTGCGACCGGGAAAAACCTGGCGGAACAGATTCGCGATCACTATCCGCGCCCGCTGGTTTGGTTTTACTGGGTGCAGGCGGAAATTATCGCCATGGCCACTGACCTTGCCGAATTTATCGGGGCGGCTATCGGCTTTAAACTTATTCTCGGTATTTCGTTGCTTCAGGGGGCAGTGCTGACGGGGATTGCCACCTTCTTAATCCTGATGCTGCAGCGCCGTGGGCAAAAACCGCTGGAGAAAGTCATTGGCGGCCTGCTGCTATTTGTGGCTGCCGCCTACATTGTCGAGCTGATTTTTTCCCAGCCTGCATTGGCACCGCTGGCAAAAGGCATGATTTTACCGTCGCTGCCCAACTCTGAAGCCGTGTTCCTCGCAGCAGGCGTGTTAGGGGCAACCATCATGCCACACGTAATCTATCTGCACTCGTCATTGACCCAACACTTGCACGGCGGCACGGCGAAAGAGCGCTATAACGCCACGCGCTGGGATGTGGCAATCGCCATGACCATTGCTGGTTTCGTCAACCTGGCGATGATGGCTACCGCAGCTGCGGCATTCCACGCTCATGGGCACACCGGGATTGCCGACCTGGATCAGGCTTATCTCACGCTGGAGCCGCTGCTCAGCCATGCGGCAGCAACCATCTTCGGACTTAGCCTGATTGCCGCTGGGTTATCTTCAACGGTCGTGGGGACACTTGCCGGCCAGGTGGTGATGCAGGGCTTTATCCGCTTCCATATTCCACTGTGGTTCCGTCGTGTGGTGACGATGCTGCCATCGTTTATCGTGATTCTGATGGGCCTGGATCCTACGCGAATTCTGGTGATGAGCCAGGTTCTGCTGAGCTTCGGGATTGCGCTGGCGCTGGTGCCGCTGCTGATGTTTACCAGCGACAGTAAACTGATGGGCGAACTGGTTAACACTCGGTGGGTTAAACGTATTGGCTGGGTCATTGTGGCTATCGTGGTGACGTTAAACGGTTGGCTGCTGGTGGGAACGCTGCTGAATTTATAATCGGTGCACCGTGACTCGTGACAGGTCACGGTTTTCCTTCGCCTTTTCCGCTATCCTTTGCTGGGTTTTACCTCTCAGCGAACGGCTATGAACCATTTTGATCTCTCCTTCTTAAAATATCTTCAGGATAACAGCCCTCTCGGGATTGAACATGCCGTACAGCGGTTTGGTAAAACGCTTTCAACGCTGAAACGCACGATGAAAGAGTTGAACGAGCTGTTGCCGACCCACGTTCAGCTACATCAGGATAATCAATGTATTACCACGAATATTGGCTACAGCGACTATATTCAGTTTCTGCAGCGGGTGCAGTTTAATCGCTATCTCACCACCGCCGAAGAACGCGTCCAGGATCTGTTCGTTGCGTTGTGCCTGTACGATGTGGTGAATAAGAACGAGTACTACAAAAAGTTTTTTGTTAGCGCCGGGACGGTCAAAAACGATACCCCGCTCATGCTGAGCCGGGTTCAGGAGAGCGGGCTCACGCTGTTAAGCATTCCGCGTAAAGGATCACAGCTGGTGGGGGATGAGTTCCGTCTTCGCCTTGCCGCGTGCATGTCTATTCTGAAAACCGTTGAGATAGGTGCGGATAACCGTTTGATTGCCCACCAGGCCAACGAACCGATTAACCGTTCTATCGCCGAACAGTTTCTGCGCGAGTGCGCGCCGGAAATCGCGCAGGCAGCGGATTATTACGTCAATGTGATTAGCCCCGCCACCCGCCTTGGTTATAACGGCCGCAAATATCTGCTGGTTTATCTAAGCCTGGCGCTACACCGTATCAAACGTGGTCACGGCATTACCGACAGCGAGATGAGCCACTTTCTGACCACTTATTCCTATGAGGTTCTGGACGATAACGATGAAAACGCCTGCCTCGACATGCTGATCGCCTCGCTCACGTTTATCCATCGCCCCTTTACGCTCTATGATCCCGCGCTGGCGGCGCATGTTTTGCGGGTCAGCGAAGCGCTTTCTGGCTGCCTGAATGCCACCATTCATAGTTATCACAGCTGGTATGCCGATATTTATAACTTCATTTATGCGGCAATTATTCAGAATAAATTCCACCTGTGGTTTGATGACAAAAAGCTCCACGATGTTGAGCGCCGTTACCCGCAGCTTTGGCACCACGTTCAGCAGGCGCTTAGCGAGATTGAACTTCACTGGCAGATGTCTTTTTCGGCAATTCATTTGGCCACGCTGGTGCTTATCATCAAGAAACATGAGCTCAAAAATCGCGTGGTCGGGGATGCGAAAAAGCGGGTCATTATTGTCACCAACTCATCGGAAAGCAAAGTCGGCTATTTCAAAGAGGTGCTGCGCTCTCGTTTTCACATTGAGGTTTTAGCCTGCGTTAACATCAATGAAATCGATCGCCTTTTACAGCAGGATTTCGATCTACTGATTACCTTCACCAATAAAATCTCCAGCCACCTCCGCCATGCGAAGCTGGACTACGTAAAGGTTAATTTCTACCTCACTCAGGATGATTTTCAGCTGCTGCGCGAGCATGGCCTTAGCCCGACGCGCAAAAAAATACCTGTTGATACTTTCGTTCAACAGGTACAGGGGATGAGCCCGAAGGCGTTAAAAGCCTATCTGGAACAACACTACGACGATGTCTTTATTTAGCGAGCGCCTGTTGGACGCCGCGGCACCATACGGCGTGTAGGTTCTCTTCGGCGTCCAGCACCAGAATATCGGCATCTTTTCCAGGTTCCAGGCTGCCTTTGCTTTGTGCCACGCCGGCCAGAATCGCCGGGTTAAGGCAGGCGATTTGAGCAGCAGAAACCCAGCCTTTTTCCAGCCTGGTCACGACATTTTTCACCGAATCAAGAAAACTCATCTCCAGATTGCGTACGGCCGGCCAGTCATCAGGAGAGACTGTGCGGGTACAGCCGTGGCAGTCGGTAATCTCCAGCGAATGGTGCTGAATACGGAACGTTTCCTGACGCAGATAGTGTTTAAACTCGAATCCTTCAGGAAAATCGACGTAGCCCAAACAGTCGCTCATCATCACCATCCGGCGGTCTTTTTTTAAGCGGTAGAGGATATCAAAGACCTCTGGTCGCAAGGTGATGCCGCTCTGTTTAGCGACTTCGGCGAAGGTCTCCTGATAGTACATCAGCGCGCCGACCACGCCGGGTTCGCGGTGGTGCAGCCCGCGCATTGCGCTGAAGGCATGGGTGAAGTGGTTGAGTCCGGCATCGATAGCGAGTCCAATCTCATCGAAAGTGGCGTCGGTATGCCCGGCTGAAATAGTCACGCCGGATTGATGAAGATGACGAATCAGCGCTAGCGCGCCGGGTAGCTCTGGCGCCAGCGTCATTAAGCGGACATGGCCACGTGCCGCACGCTGATAACGTTCGAACCCGGCTATACTGGGCTGCTGGACGCAGTCCAGGCGCTGCATGCCGATAAATTTTGGATTTATGTAGGGGCCTTCCATATGGATGCCCACCGCTTGCGCACCATCTTCAGGCCTGGCGTCGGCAATCCACTGCGCTGCGGCCGCCAGGCTTTCCAGTAAAAAGTCTTCCGACTGGGTGGCGGAGGTTGCCAGCCATGAGGTGACGCCGGCATTGACCAAATCCTGGCTCATCGCCCGGAGCGAATTCCGCTCACCTTTCCAGGCAAAAGAGCCACGCCCCCAGCCGTGGACGTGAATATCAACAAAGCCCGGCATCAGCATGGCGTGACGGTAATCGATAACGCGTCCGCGCGGCTTATCGTCCAGCGCCACAATTTTGTCGCCATTCAGGTGCAGATATCCGGACCGGATGCCGTCCGGGGTAATTATTCGCTCGCAGGCCAAAGAGAGAAGGGCATCAGCCACGATCTTTCTCCTTAACCCGGTCAGACGTTTCCTGGGCAATCACCGCGCATAGCCCGGTGTAATGCGCGGGGTCAATCAGCGCATCAATTTCGCTATCGCTGAAATTCTGGCGAATAACCGGATCGTGGCGCAGGACGTCCGCGTAAGGAATACTTTCATGAGTGCTGCGCATGGCCAGATGGTAAACGCGCTCGTGTGCGGCATCTTTGCCCAGTTTCTCGACCAGATGCATCATTATCTTTTCGCTGTTAATCAGCCCATGGGTGAGCTGGACGTTGTGCTGCATCCGCTCGCTATTAATGACCAGCGTACGCGTCAGCTCTTCAGCACGCATCACGATTTCAGCCATGCACTCCATACTCTCCTGAATATTGGCGTCGAAGATAAAGTAGGCTGAACTGTCCGCTTCAAACGGGCGTGGGCTGACGTACAGGCAGGATGTCAGCACGGAGTAAAGCTTTTGCGCATTGCCGATAATACCTTTGGCCAGCTTGGGGTTCACTTTCTGCGGCATAGTGCTGCTGCCCACGGTGCCTTTGGTAAAGGCTTCTGAGACCTCGCCAAACTCTTCCCCCGAGGTTTGATACACCTCCTCGGCAATTTTATGTAGGGTGGTGGCCAGCAGGCATAAATTACTGATGTACTCCATCCGGTACACGCGCGAGTTGCGGGATGGAATGGCCATGGAGTGCATTCCGAGCTGCTGCGCGACGCTATCCTGTACCTGGCGGCCGGTTTCTCCCGTCGCGTGGAAGGCTCCAACGGCTCCCCCCATCATCACCGTAAAGACACGTTTTTCCGCTTCCTGCATTCGTTCCTGTGCACTTAATAATTCATCAATCCAGACGGCTACTTTATAGCCCCAAGTAATGGGCAGCGCATGTTTGCCGTGGGTGCGTCCAGCCATCAGGGTAGACTGATGCTCGCTCGCCATGGTTGCCAGATTGCGAAGCGTATCGTTGACGAACTCTTGCATCAGCGCATTAAACCGTTTTGCCAGATACAACTGGGCGGTTTGCTGAATATTCTGGGTGGTCACGCCGTAGTGCACGTATTTGCCGCTTTCACTGTCGCAAGCTTTGACCAGCACTTTGATAACCGGCACAAAACCGTGACCTATTTCGCGCAGCAGGCGTTCCATTTCGTCCAGATCGATCTTTTCAACCTGGCAGTTGGCGGCGATGTTCTTCGCCGCACTTTCTGGGATCATGCCGTGCTCGGCCTGAGCCAGCGCCAGAGCGGCTTCAACATCCAGCCATGACTGAACTCTCGCCTGCTGACCAAGCAGCGCTTTCATGCCGCGATCGTTAATGGTTTTACTTTTTGAATCATACAATGCGCGCATTGCCCTCTCCTTTAGCTTATTTAGCGCCGACAAGACGGTCATCAACCGCATTACGGACAAATTCTACGTGCGGGCCGAAGACCACGTGGATATGGTTATTCGAGGGGATAAAGGTCCCCAGTGACCCGGATTCTTTGAGTAGATCCATATTGATTTTTTTCTGATCCTGCAGGTCGATACGCAGGCGGGAGACGCAGTTCTCGACGCGTTTAATATTGTCTTTACCGCCAAGTCCCTCGATAACCATCTCGGCAACTTTGTCGTATTCTTTGTTATTGAGTAAGGTGCTGTCGGCCATTTCGCTTTCGCGTCCCGGTGTTTTGATATCAAACTTGCTGATGGCGAAGCGGAATACGAAATAAAAGACTACAAAGTTAACAATACCAAGCAGAATTAAATTAACCCAGTGCGTATTTTCATACATCAGGCCGAATATACCAAAGTCAAAGATAGTGCCGCGAATATAGCCAATGGACACTTCCAGAATTTGCAGTGGAATAGTTAGTAAACCGCAAAGCACCGCGTAGATAACAAAGAGTTTTGGCGCGATAAACAGGAAGGAGAATTCCAGCGGTTCGGTGATATTGCCTAACATCGCGGTGAGTACCACGGTCAGAATCATCCCTTTGGCAAATTTCTTGTTTTTGAAATAGGCCATGTGATACATCGCAAGACCAATAGCAGGCACGCGAAATAAGGTGGTCAGCATTTGTGATGAGGCAAGATAGCTGGTCAACGTTGGCATGTACTCTTTCCACGCTGGATGCGTCGGGCCAAGTTCAAAAAGGATTTTGTTCATCGCCGGTAATATCCCAACGTAGGTTTGCCCGTCTATCAGGTAGGTCCCCCCAGCGGCGGTGAAGCGTACCGTTGAACTCAGCACATGGTGCAGGCCGAAGGGGATCAACAGGCGGTTGAGCGTCATGTATATCCCCGCGCCAATATCCGGTGCCATCATGATGGTTGAGATTGCACGCATTCCGGCGGTAAAGAGATCCCAGATAAAGGGGATAATCAGCCCAACGGGAATGGCAAAGGCGATGGCGAGAATAGCCACTGATTTTTTGCCGCTAAAGAAGGCAAAGGCTAAAGGCAGCTGTAACCGGTAGAAGCGGTCAGTGACTTTCGCGGCAAGAAGGCCGGCGATAATCCCACCGAGTGCCTCAATTTTTAGCGTTTGTACGCCAAGCACCATGCCTTGACCCACTAATGAAAGATCGCCTTTGGCGAGCGTTCCTGCGAGCTTGAGGTGGACATGCATCGAAATTAATAGGGTCAGGTAAGCGGCTACAGAGGAAAATACGGCGATGCCTTTTTCTTTTTTCGACATCCCGTAGGCTACGCCCATCGCAAATAATAAAGGAATATTATTAAAAACAACGCTGCTGATTAATCCCAAAGAAGATAAAACGG
The DNA here is from genome assembly GCF_021440345.1 of Kluyvera intermedia. Lineage (GTDB taxonomy): Bacteria > Pseudomonadota > Gammaproteobacteria > Enterobacterales > Enterobacteriaceae > Kluyvera > Kluyvera intermedia_A. Next base: position 77,486 of record NZ_JAKCNS010000011.1, on the reverse strand, counting down.
CCTTAAAAATATCATTACCTAAAAAAGGCAGTTTATCGATCATATAACTCTGGCCTAACGCCGAGCTAATTCCCATTACCATCCCGACGGGAGCTAAAACTGCAATAGGTAATAATAGCGAACGACCGAATATCTGAATTTCATTTTTAAAATTGGTATTCATGATGTAAATCCTGACGTGGAATATCTTAACGATAAGATACTCGCAGGATTTTTTTGCTCAAGGGCAAATGGTGGTGAATAAGAAGCGCAGGATTTGACCATTAAAAAAGAGCCCGGAGGCTCTTTGTTAATGGTGGCCGTGGCCGTGTCCATGACCGCGCCCATGATGGCCGCGTCCGCGACCACGATGATCGTCCCGATCGCCCCAGCCGTCCCGATAGCCACGTTCATAGGCCTTATTTTTATCCCAGCCGCGATGCCAGCCGTTATCACGGTGATACCAGTTTTTATGCCAGTAGTCCCGATCGCGCCAGCGACCACCGTCCCAGTAATTGCCGTAATTGTCGCGATCGCCAATTTGTAGTTTTACGGATGGCAGCAGGGTGATTTCACCAGCATTCGCGAACATTGGGGCCGATGCCATCAATACCGCCGCCAGAATCAGTGACCTGAACATACTTCTCTCCTATACGATCGTGGTCAGTAAGACCTGTTAACGCAATATTACAATTCGGTAAAACCCCGGATTATTGGGTTAACTCTTAAACCGCCAGGAGAGAGCATTTTTTGTTAAAGTCGCTGTTATTTCATACCGCTCAAAATGCCATCAATTTCAGCGCATTCCTGCGGGCTGAAATGCCGGTTCGCCAGCATCCCGACCGCATCATCAAGCTGCGCCACTTTACTGGCACCAATCAGGACTGAAGTGACCGCCTGCTGACGCAGCACCCACGCCAGCGCCATTTGTGACAGCTTCTGCCCACGATTTTCCGCCAGCGTGTTGAGCTGGCGAACGGCATTGATTTTACCGTCGGTAAGCTGCTCAGGTTTCAGGAAGATACTGTTGCTGGCAGCGCGTGAGTCTGCCGGAATACCGTGCAGATAACGGTCGGTCAACTGTCCCCCGGCCAGCGGCGAGAAGGCAATACAGCCGACGCCTTCTTGCTGTAAGACATCCAGCAGACCGTTTTCCGCTCCGCGTTCCAGCATGGAGTACTTCGGCTGGTGGATAAGACAAGGCGTACCGAGGTCGTTAAGCATGTCGATGGCCTGCTGTGCAAGTTCAGCCGGATAGTTGGAAAGCCCAACGTACAGCGCTTTACCCTGGCGTACGATATGGTCCAGTGCGCGCATGGTTTCCAACAGCGGGGTTTCCGGGTCTGGACGGTGATGATAAAAGATATCGACATACTCCAATCCCATCCGTTTCAGGCTTTGGTCGAGGCTGGAAATTAGATATTTACGTGACCCCCAATCACCGTAAGGCCCGTCCCACATGGTGTAACCGGCTTTGCTGGAGATAATCAGTTCATCGCGGTAGGGGAGAAAATCTTCCCGCAGAATACGGCCAAAGTTGCTTTCAGCCGATCCCGGAGGCGGGCCGTAGTTATTCGCCAGATCAAAATGGGTAATGCCGAGATCGAACGCATGGCGCAGCAGTTGACGGCTATTTTCGACGTGCGTTTCGTCGCCAAAATTGTGCCATAACCCTAACGAAACGGCAGGGAGCTTGAGGCCGCTGTTGCCGCAGCGTTGAAACGTCATGTTCTCATAACGCGTTGGGCTTGCCTGGTAAACCATGGTGTCCTCCAGAGTATTCGGTTGTGTATACGTTTACACTAACCAATGTCCACCACCTCGTACACTCCTGAAATCTGTAAATATTGCTTTCCAGCAGACTTTTTTGCCAATTCTGGACAGCCTTAACACTTCTTCAATACTCAAAGAAACAAACCGCTGGGGGAAGTGCATGATGAACGCGCCTTATACCGTTGCAGATTATCTACTTGACCGCCTTGCTGACTGTGGCGCTGACCACCTGTTCGGCGTACCGGGCGACTACAACCTCCAGTTTCTCGACCACGTGATTGCCCATCGGACTGTCCGCTGGGTGGGATGCGCCAATGAACTCAACGCGGCCTACGCGGCGGACGGCTATGCGCGGACGCAGGGCTTCGGCGCGCTGCTCACTACCTACGGAGTCGGCGAACTTAGCGCGCTCAACGGTGTGGCCGGTAGCTTTGCTGAGCATGTGCCGGTCCTGCATATTGTCGGAGCACCCTGTACAGCCGCTCAGCAGCGACGCGAGTGCTTACACCACACCTTGGGCGACGGCAATTTCGATCATTTTCGCCAGATGAGCGCGCCTATTTCGGTGGCTCAGGGAGTGCTGAATGCCCGTAATACCTGCGAAGAAATTGACCGGGTGCTGAGCGAAATCGTGCGGCGCAAACGTCCGGGCTATCTGCTGCTACCCGCTGATGTCGCATCGCTGCCCGTTGCGCGTCCTGGGAGTGCTCTCAGCGTGCAATCAGCTGCAAAAGATAACGCGCAGTTGGACAGTTTTATCCTGCAGGCGCGAAAGTTACTGCAACCCTGTCATCGGGTGTCTTTGCTGGCGGATGTGCTGGCGCTGCGGTTTGGGCAGCAATCTGTGCTCAATCAGTGGATGAAAGAGGTGTCGATTCCCCATGCCACATTGTTGATGGGCAAAGGACTATTTAACGAACAGCAGCCGGGATTTGCCGGGACCTACAGCGGAGGGGCTAGCCTGCCGCAAACGCGCGAGGCGATTGAGGACGCCGAGGTGATTATCTGTATTGGTACCTGTTTTACCGACACGATCACTGCCGGCTTCACCCACCGCATTGCGCTACAACGCTCAATTGAAATTCAGCCGTTTGCCGCTCGCGTAGGCGAACGCTGGTTCAGCGGGATTGCAATGCAGGAGGCGGTAAACGCGCTGATTGCGCTCAGCAAAGACTTTTCTGCCCAGTGGCAAACCTATCGCCGGAGGATTAGCGCACCGTCAGCGGTGGATAGCGGGCATCTGACTCAGCGCCATTTCTGGCACACGCTGGAAAAATATCTCCGGCCGCATGACATTGTTCTGGGCGATCAGGGCACAGCTGCATTTGGTATTGCCGCGTTAACGTTGCCGACCGACAGTAGCCTGATTGTCCAGCCGCTATGGGGATCGATTGGTTTCACGTTGCCCGCCGCCTTCGGTGCGCAGACCTCGCAGCCGGACAGGCGCGTGGTGCTGGTGATTGGCGATGGCGCCGCGCAGCTCACTATTCAGGAGTTAAGCTCCATGCTGCGCGATGGCCAGCGGCCGCTAATTTTGCTGCTTAATAATGAAGGGTATACGGTTGAGCGTGCGATCCACGGGCCGGAGCAACGCTACAACGACATCAGTCTATGGAACTGGACGCAGGTGCCGCAGGCGTTGAATCTGGACTGCCAGGCTGAATGCTGGAAAGTGACCAACGCATCGCAGTTAAACGATGCGCTGGCGCGGGCGGAGCGGGGGGATAAACTGACTTTACTGGAAGTCATGCTGCCGAAAATGGATATCCCTCCGCTGCTGAAAGCGGTGACTCAAGCGCTGGAGGCGCGCAACAACGGGCGCTAATCCTGGCGTTTACGTGGCACCATCATCGTGGGTTTCCCCGCCAGCAGCAGCCAGGCGGGGAGCATCACGATGCACAGTAACGGCAGCAATGTCGTATCCGGGACCACCACGGCGGCCATAAACAGGCTAAGCCAGGCATCACGAGTCACCACGAGTACCAGTCCCAGAATGGCGCAGGAGACGGTGATCGCCGCCGGAACCGCCTCGACGTGGGCATGCAGCATTAGCCCGAGCGCTACGGCGACAAATACCGCCGGGAAGATACGCCCACCGCGGAAACCACAGGCTGCGGCCACGACCAGCGCGGCCAGCTTACTGAGCGCAAACAGCATATACTCGCCGGCGCTGAAACCTTGCCCGGTCGTGAGTTGGTGCATCTCATCCAGCCCTTTAAATAGGGTGATTGGCCCACCGAAGGTGCCAATAATTCCCAGCGCAAAACCGCCGATTCCCAGAATAATGACCGGACTTTTCAGGCGGTGCATCAGCGCGTGCAGGTGCGGCAGGCACCAGACTGCCACCATGCCTACGGCGATGGCGAAGAGAGTCACAATCGCCCCGCTGAAGATATCGACAACGCGCATTTCCTGATAATGCTCAATCGGCAATGAGAACTGCGGATGGAAAAACAGGCCGGTGGTTAAAGCACCGGCAGCTGCGGCCAGCAATGGGGCGAAGAGACGATCCCATAATGGGGTCTCGTTATTGCCGCTGAGCGTCTGGGAAAAAATGAGAGCTGCGGCAACGGGCGTACCAAACAGCGCGCCAATGGTGCCCGCGGCCGCCAGAATCGTCCAGTCGAGCGAGCTGACTCGCGGGAAAAATCGCGCGCCCAGCGCCACGGCCAGCGCGATATTGACCGACATAATCGGATGTTCTGGACCAAGGCTCACGCCGCCCGCCAGGCCGAGAATGAGCGCAATCACCAAACCGGGCAGATGCGAAGGGGGTACGGCGACCCCGATTAAGGGCTCGCTTGCCGGATCGGGTCCCGCGTGACCAGGGCTGTAGCGAATCACCAGACCGACGGCAATACCGGTCAGAGTCAGCATCAGGATTATCCAAAACGGAGAGGTAAAGTCCACGCCGAAAGCCGCAGGAAGGTTACGCCACAGCAAATGTTGCAGCACGGCGGCGATTTTCACGACCACCATTAACAGTACGCTGGATGCGACACCGATCAGCACGGCAGGGATAGACAGCAACAACATGGTTCTGGCTCGCGGGTGGAGCATGGTTTTATCCTTTTTGCTGAATGCCTGGGCTACTTTGCATTTTCCCGATTTTTTGTTCAGCGCAAATGGTGCTGAAACGATACGACCTTAGCGTTTATCTCTCTTCGCATGAGCTAAAAAATGCGCAAAAAATGTGACGAAGATCGATAATCCTGGGGTGCTCATGCAAACGTCATTGTTGTTAAAGCGCCTTGAATTTACAGTGTGGCAAAGATTTATTCTGACTTTAGCGGAGCCGTAACGGAATGACAAAGTTTGCTTTAGTAGGGGATGTGGGGGGCACCAATGCGCGTCTGGCATTGTGCGATATTGCCAGCGGGGAGATCTCCCAGGCGAAAACCTATTCTGGACTGGATTACCCAAGCCTGGAAGCGGTTGTTCGCGTCTATCTCGACGAGCATAACGTATCGGTCGAAGATGGCTGTATTGCCATTGCTTGTCCGATTACCGGCGATTGGGTGGCGATGACCAACCATACCTGGGCGTTCTCGATTGCGGAAATGAAAAAGAACCTTGGTTTCTCCCATCTGGAAATCATTAACGACTTCACCGCGGTATCCATGGCGATCCCGATGCTGAAAAAAGAGCATCTGATCCAGTTTGGCGGCACCGAGCCGATAGAAGGTAAACCGATCGCCGTTTATGGTGCAGGCACTGGCCTTGGCGTGGCGCATCTGGTTCACGTTGATAAACGTTGGGTTAGCTTGCCGGGTGAGGGTGGGCACGTCGACTTTGCGCCAAACAGTGAAGAAGAGGGGATTATCCTCGAAGTACTGCGCGAAGAGATTGGTCACGTATCGGCGGAGCGCGTGTTGTCGGGGCCGGGGCTGGTGAATTTGTACCGGGCTATCGTTAAAGCCGATAATCGTCTGCCGGAAAACTACAAGCCAAAAGACATTACCGAGCGTGCGCTTGCTGATACCTGCACTGACTGCCGTCGCGCGCTGTCGCTGTTCTGCGTCATCATGGGGCGTTTCGGCGGCGATCTGGCATTAACGCTGGGGACATTTGGCGGCGTCTACATTGCCGGTGGTATCGTACCGCGCTTCCTTGAATTCTTTAAGGCATCCGGCTTCCGCGGCGGTTTTGAAGATAAAGGCCGCTTTAAAGACTACGTACACCCAATCCCGGTGTATCTGATCGTTCATGACAATCCAGGCCTGCTGGGCTCCGGCGCGCATCTGCGCCAGACGCTGGGACAGGTTCTGTAAGCGCTGTCTTCGCTGGCGACGCCTGTCGCCAGCATCCCTTCTACAGATGCATTATCTGCCGAAACTCTTTCACCTTACTGCGGCTCACCGGCACCTGAAATTCCAGGTCGCGCAGGCGCAGAATATAGGTGTTATTAAACCACGGCTCAATCTCACGGATTTTATTCAGGTTCACGCAATACGAGCGGTGGCAGCGGAAAAAATGGCTGGTGGGCAGCTTGTTGCAAAATTCAGTGATGTTCATCGGCATGACGTAGGACTCTCGTCGCGTATAAACAAACGTCATTTTTTCATGCGCCTCGGCGTAGTAAATGTCATTTATTGGCGTGACGATGATGCGCTCATCTTTAATCAGATTGATGGTGTCATTTTCGCGGGTCACGCCCGCCGGGCTGTTGAGGTTACCTGACTGCTGCTGTTGCCAACTGGACTCCAGCTTTTGCAGCATGGAGACGATACGCATCTCCTGGTAGGGTTTTAGAATGTAGTCGAACGCTTCCAGTTCAAAGGCTTCCACCGCATGCTCTTTCCACGCGGTAATAAACACGATAAACGGCTTATGGGCGAACTGGCTGATATTCTGCGCCAGCAGCACCCCGTCTAAAGAGGGAATGTTGATGTCGAGGAAGATGGCATCCACTTTGTTGTGCTGCAAAAACTTCAGCACGTCCAGACCGTCGTCAAAGGTACCGACAATCTCCATCTGGCTGTGCTGTTGAATCAGCCAGGTTAGCTCCTGTTGTGCCAGGAATTCATCTTCAACGATGATGACTTTCATGCGTACTCCAGGTTAAGGCAGTAAAGTGGCGGCGGTAGTCGTGACCGGCGTGCGCTGATTGGGAATGTAGAAGGCTATCTCCGTTCCTGGCTCCAGTCGACGAATGTGCAGCCCTTCGCCATACAGCAGCTTAACCCGATGATGTACGTTGAGCAGGCCGATTTTATTCCCCGGCATTTCGTTAGCTTCAACTCGCGCCACCACCTCCGGGTCGATGCCCGGCCCGGTATCGCGCACGCTGATACGCACGCGGTTGCCGGATTCGGTAATACTGATGGTAACCACGCCTTTGCCTTTACTACGTTGAATACCGTGGACGATAGCGTTTTCGACCAGCGGCTGGATAAGCAGGCTCGGGATAAAACAGCTCACCTCTTCGTCAATATCGTAGATAACCGTCAGCTTATCGCCAAAACGTGCCTGCTCAATGGCGATGTAGTCCTTTATCTGGTACAGCTCTTTGCGGATATCAATTTGCTCATCGTCTTTTAATTCAATGTTATAGCGCAGATAGCGGGACAGATTAAAAATCAACTGTCGCGCAGTGTCCGGATTCATGCGAATCGACGACGAAATGGCGTTCAGGGCGTTAAACAAGAAATGGGGATTGATCTTACTTTGCAGCGCGCGCAGCTCTGCCTTATTTGCCATTTCACGCAGCTGCTCAGCGCGAGAAACCTCGAGCTGCGTCGAGATAATCTGCGACAAACCGATAGCCATCTCCTGCAAAGAAGAGGTGATTTGGTGGGCGTGGCAATAGTAGATTTTCAGCGTGCCGGTCACGACTCCCGTTTCCGACAACGGGATCACCAGCATCGAGTGGATTTCCGGCGTACGGTAGGCTTCATCATTGTTTTTGATAATGATATCGCCGTTAATGATCGCCTGTTTGGTGGTCGGGCTGATGGCATCGTCATTGTTGTGGTAGTTATCTTCCCCCACGCCAACGTAGGCCAGCACGCGCTCGGTATTGGTAATTGCTACCGCGTCGGCATGAATATCCTGGCGGATGATGTCGCAAATCTGTCGTAGGGTATCGCTGTTAATCTGGCGAAAGAGCGGCAGCGTTTTGTTGGCAATATCCAGCGCCAGCTTGGCTTGACGCGCGGCGCTGGCTTCTTTTTCGCCCTCTACGCTTTGTACCAGCAACACAATAAAACCGATGCAGACGCTACCGGCAATCATTGGAATGCCGATTTTCGAGACAATATCCACCCCCAGCGGGATATTGGGTGCCCAGACGACAACCAGAATCATGGTCAGCGTTTCGCACAGCATTCCGCCGAGGATACCTATTTTCCAGTGCAACTCTTTTGGAATTTTTCGGTTAATCAGGCCAGCTAAGATCCCGGCGATAATACTGGTAATAAAGCACGGAACGGCCGTGACGCCACCCGCATCAATCAGGTAGCGGTGGGTCCCGGCGATGAGCCCGACGATGCCGCCGACCCACGGGCCGAATAAAATCCCACCGGACATCACCGCGATAATGCGCACGTTCACCAGCGAGCCTTCCACCGGCACACCGGACCAGGTGCTGAAGATAGCGAACATCGAGAAAATAACGGTGACGGCGAGCAGTTCTTTCGCGGTATGGGCCGACTTGTGCAGTAATTCGCGGAAAAGGCGAATACGGATCAGGAAAAAGAGGCAAATCAGCATTAATGCGGCTCTGTCATAAACTGCGAGCAGCATATTGAATATTTCGTGCATGGCGGCGCCGGGTGTCTTCAGTAAAGTCTTATGATAAGTAACCCGGCGTCAGATGACCAGCGGCTTACTGAATAGGGAAAAACCTTAATTTAAAAAGGGGATTGATAAGGAAAGGTATTTAACAGAGCACAATGACCAACTTACGACGGGATAAGCAAGGTGTAATGAAACCATATCGATAACGTATTGTTGCCAATATGTTTTATATTCGCCTATATGTTGGCGTTAAGAAATGATTTTTATTGGTACTACTTCCTCTTTTTAGTGATGTCACCATTTTTTTCATTGCCCCTCGACAGACACATTTTATTCAGGTTATTTTCTATTCATGCCACATCGGTGGCAGCGTCGCTCGAACGGTTCGGGCGCTCACGTTATCCTGAGGAATTTATGGCTGACTCCAGTCCAGAACGTCGCTTTACGCGTATCGATCGCTTACCCCCGTATGTTTTTAACATTACCGCTGAATTAAAGATGGCTGCGCGTCGGCGCGGCGAGGATATCATTGATTTCAGTATGGGGAACCCCGACGGTGCCACGCCGCCGCATATTGTCGAAAAACTGTGTACCGTGGCGCAACGGCCTGATACCCACGGTTATTCCACTTCACGCGGGATCCCTCGCTTACGTCGTGCAATTTCGCGTTGGTATCACGATCGCTACGATGTCGAAATTGACCCAGAAAGCGAAGCGATTGTCACGATTGGCTCGAAAGAGGGGCTGGCACATCTGATGCTCGCCACGCTCGACCACGGTGATACGGTGCTGGTGCCCAACCCAAGCTACCCGATTCACATCTACGGCGCGGTGATAGCCGGTGCGCAGGTTCGTTCGGTGCCGCTGGTGCAAGGGGTCGATTTCTTTAACGAACTCGAACGCGCGATCCGCGAAAGCTATCCAAAACCGAAGATGATGATCTTAGGTTTTCCATCCAACCCAACCGCCCAGTGCGTTGAGCTGGAGTTTTTCGAAAAAGTGGTGGCGTTGGCCAAGCGCTACGATGTGCTGGTGGTTCACGATCTGGCTTACGCTGACATTGTCTATGATGGCTGGAAAGCGCCGTCGATTATGCAGGTGCCGGGCGCGCGTGATGTAGCGGTGGAATTTTTCACTCTGTCGAAAAGCTATAATATGGCCGGCTGGCGTATTGGTTTTATGGTCGGCAATAAAACACTGGTTAATGCGCTGGCGCGGATTAAGAGCTATCACGATTACGGTACCTTTACACCACTGCAGGTGGCGGCAATTGCCGCACTGGAAGGCGACCAACAGTGCGTACGCGATATCGCTGAGCAGTATAAGCGCCGCCGTGATGTATTGGTTAAAGGTCTGCACGAAGCGGGCTGGATGGTTGAGATGCCGAAGGCATCAATGTACGTGTGGGCCAAAATTCCCGACAAGTACGCAGCCATGGGATCGCTAGAGTTTGCCAAAAAATTGCTGCAGGATGCGAAGGTCTGCGTTTCGCCGGGTATTGGTTTTGGCGATTATGGCGATACCCACGTGCGTTTTGCGCTCATTGAGAACCGCGACCGTATCCGCCAGGCTATTCGCGGGATTAAAGCGATGTTCCGTGCCGATGGGTTACTGCCGTCTGAGCATAAATCTGCGGAATGATTTTCGCATCCCAGAAATGCAAACAGGAGCCAAATGGCTCCTGTTTTTTTATGCATTTTATTCACTAGATCATCAGGGCAAATGTACCGGCAAAAACGATGACCATAAAGGAAAAGCCCATAAAGAAATATTTCACGACTCATCTCTCCGCGTATCTTTTTTCTACGCACTCATGAACGTTGGTACTGCGAACTGATATCAACCGATGGAAATTCAAACTGTGTATTTTCGCGGTTGGCATCACTTCAGAATTCTGTGCTTTTGTGCTCCAGATGGCGCTAATGTACGCCTAAAGATGGGGTGAAACAAGAGGGATTTTTTTATTAATTTTTAGTTACTTACGAGTGTCGTGATTCGGCGACACATTAATTTCATTCGGTAATAAATTTCATTCTGGCGACGTCAGAGTTTGCCTTTCAGAAGCATAAAAGCGGACGCTTTGTGGCTCGCTTCAGGTAAAATATTGACTATTCATGTTGTTGTTATTTCGTCTCTTCCAGAATAAGGAATCCCATGGTTAAAAAATCACTGCGCCAGTTCACGCTGATGGCGACGGCAACCGTCACGCTGTTGTTAGGAAGTGTGCCGCTGTATGCGCAAACGGTGGACGTACAGCAAAAACTTGCCGAATTAGAGCAGCAGTCGGGAGGAAGGCTGGGTGTGGCATTGATTAACACGGCGGATAATTCGCAAATACTTTATCGTGCTGATGAGCGCTTTGCGATGTGCAGCACCAGTAAAGTGATGGCCGCGGCCGCGGTGCTGAAGAAAAGTGAAAGCGAACCGAATCTGTTAAATCAGCGAGTCGAGATCAAAAAATCTGACCTGGTTAACTATAATCCGATTGCGGAAAAACACGTCAATGGGACGATGTCACTGACTGAGCTCAGCGCGGCCGCGCTACAGTACAGCGATAACGTGGCGATGAATAAGCTGATTGCTCACGTTGGCGGCCCGGCTAGCGTCACCGCGTTCGCCCGACAGCTGGGAGACGACACGTTCCGTCTCGACCGCACCGAGCCGACGTTAAACACCGCCATTCCGGGCGATCCGCGTGATACCACTTCACCTCGGGCAATGGCGCAAACACTGCGTAATCTGACGCTGGGTAAAGCATTGGGTGACAGCCAACGGGCGCAGCTGGTGGCGTGGATGAAAGGCAATACTACCGGTGCCGCGAGTATTCAGGCTGGACTGCCTGCTTCCTGGGTTGTGGGGGATAAAACCGGCAGCGGTGACTATGGTACCACCAACGATATCGCGGTGATTTGGCCAAAAGATCGTGCGCCGCTGATTCTGGTCACTTACTTCACCCAGCCCCAACCTAAGGCAGAAAGCCGTCGCGATGTATTAGCGTCGGCGGCTAAAATCGTCACCGACGGTTTGTAGCAACGGAAACGGAATGGGGGAACTCATTCCGTTTTGTTTATCACCTCAGACGGCAAAACCACCATCGCCCACCTGCGCTTGCGCATACCAGGCCATAAGCTCCGTGGTTCCTGATTCTCCTTCCGCTGGAGCCCAGTGCGCATAGTCATCGGCAGCCACGGGTTGATAGCCACCGTGTTTTACTTCAAAAATGACGCCACCGGTATCCAGCGACAGCACGGCATGCCAGACTCCAGCGGCCATCTCCAGCACCGTACAGGTTTCCCCCAATATCGCCCGATGGGTGACGGTACCCCGATCGTCAAAATTCAGCACCACGAAACGACCACTTAATGGCAACAGTAGCTCGAAGGTGTGAGGGTGTCGGTGCGGGCGCACGTAGGTCCCAGGTTCCATGGCAATGGCCAGACGTTGGACCGAATCGCTTAATTCTGGATGGAAATTACGATGCGCACGGAGCCGAGGCGACTGCATGGCCGCTGCGCTCTGTTGCTGCATATCGCTCATGGTAATTTGTTTCATCAGGATGACCTTGTCGATTAATGAATTGGGGGATTACCGTATGGCGTCAGGGTGACAGAACCCTTAGAACAAGTGAAGAACTGGGTTTGTCCATTTTCCCCATCCTGATTTACTGAACTGGCATTGACGGTAGTGCAGATATCCGGGCCACTTTTTTAGTCGATAAAATCTGTAATTCTTTTTACCGTCCGGGAAAATGTTTATGGTGGTAATCATCCCCCAATTATTTCAGTGTGCTGGTAAAATAAACAACGTTCACTAAACAATGACGAAAAGGACGCTCAGCGTGGCGGGAAAAATTGACTATCAGATTGAAAAGTACAGTTTTACAGAAGCCAGCGAGCCAGAGCGTCTTGCTAATCAGTGGCGCGAAGTGATCGACGAATGTCGACAATCTCATGCTGGTGCGCAAGAGCGCTTGCGAATTGCCTTGCTGAATGTGGACTATGTCACCAGCTTTGAGCTGCCTTTTCGGCTGATGTTAACCCGCGCGCCGCAGCTTATTGCTGGCATCCGTGACGGGCTTCGGCTTAACCAGAAAAATGTCATTTTTAACGGTAAACGGTTTGGCTGCGTCTACAGTCTGAAGGCTGATTTGAGTGCGGTCCCGGATGCGTTTCAGTACAGCCTGGCAACCCGTATTCAGCGCGTTGATCCTACAGGAACCACGGCCACGCCCTTCCAGAAAATCGCCAAAGAGGTTAAAGCGCCGCGTCAGCGTCTTAAACAAGCGCTGGAAAGCGGCCTACACGTCACGGCGCTGGACGGATTATTCTGGTTCGGAATTCAGCGGATCGCCACGGATGTGCAGCGGCTGAGGAAATCAGGCATGGTAATCGCAACGGCAGAAACGATGGTCTTCGATAGCCTCACCGATACTACGCGGCTTGTTCCGGTCTATCGAGCTGAGGCCCGCTAAACTCACATTGCCATACTTACGCGATGTTATGAGTCGAACTGCTCGGGCCAATTGGGCGAGAAATCAGATTGTTGCGATTACCACATCAAATCATCAGGAACGACAAAAGCGGCGTACGGATCTTCTTCGTCCAGCGTTTCTTTGCTGATCTCATTGCTTAAAACAATATAGCTGGCATCGCGCTGGGCGATTTTATCGGCGACGCCTGCGGGGATTAGCGCATACTCGCTTTCGGCGCTGGCTTCGGCGGTCAGACGCGCAATCGTCAGGCGGCCGCTGATAAGCTGTGCCTGAGCGGTTTTATCCACGTAGATTTTTTTGATGACATTATTATCGGTGAAGTTAAACCCAATATCGCCTCTTGAAATAACAACTTTATTCATTTCAATGAGTTGTTTTATCTGTGCTTTGTACTCTTTCGACAACGTCGCTTTTTTTTGCTGCTCGCTTAACAGCTTATCGCGCTCGATCTGTGCCTTCTTGTTTTCTTCAACCGCCTCTCTGGCCTCACGAGCCTGAACGCGCGATTTTTTCGCTGTTTTTTGTACTTTCGCCATTTTTTTACTGGAGACGAGCCCAGCCTTAAGCATCTGCTCTTGTAATGTTAATTTTGTCATGTTCGTGTCTAAACCCAATAAAAGAATGTTGGGGATTATAACCTTATCCGTATAGGCTGTGCCAGATTGCGGGTTCGTGACGAAAAGGCTTAATGCTGCAGGTCGGAAGGGGGGTACGGTTTTCGGCTGATTACGCAGAGGGGAAACGTCGAATAGAGACGTGGCGGTAAAGTGTCCCCTGCAGGAATCGAACCTGCAACTAGCCCTTAGGAGGGGCTCGTTATATCCATTTAACTAAGGGGACGAAGCGGCAGGAGTATACCGTTTTTTGTCCGCTGGAGTAAGTACATAGCCGCTTGACTGCTCAAACCGTCGCCATTCAGGATGGATTATCTCGGCCGCTATCCTTTTTAACCCGTTCTGTATCCTGTCGACGAAGCTTTTCTTTACGCGCGTTGCTCATATCATTACGGATCTGCGCGTGGCTCATTAGTGCGAAAATAAACGTACCACCGCAGATGTTTCCGGCGAGAGTCGGGAGCGCGAAAGGCCAAATAAAATCGCTCCAATGAAGCGTGCCGTTGAACACCAAATAGAGAATTTCCACCGAACCGACCACAATGTGCGTGGTGTCGCCCAGCGCAATAAGCCAGGTCATCAAAATAATCACCACGATTTTTGCCGCACCCGCAGCGGGAAACATCCAGACCATCGTGGCAATGAGCCAGCCGGAGATAATGGCATTTGCAAACATCTCGGTTGGGCTGTTTTTCATCACATCCATGCCGATTTTCACGAAAGCATCACGCGTGTGCTCATCGAAAATTGGCATATACTCAAAAGCCCATGCGGCAATTCCGGTACCGATAATATTCCCGAGCAGCACGACGCCCCATAGCCTCATTAGCAAAGCAAAATTACCGAGGGTTGGGTTTTGCATCACCGGGAGGACGGCAGTCACGGTATTCTCGGTAAACAGCTGCTGCCGGGCCATGATGACAATAATAAAACCGAAGGTATAGCCGAGATTCTCCAATAAAAAACCTCCGGGAACACCTTCAAGCTCGACGTGAAAGATGCCCTTTGCCAGCAATGATGCCCCCATTGATAATCCCGCGGCGATAGCTGACCAAAGTAGCGCCATGGCATCGCGCTCCATTTCTTTTTCGCCTTCCTGACGTATGTGCTCATGAATTGCCATTGCGCGGGAGGGGAGCCTATCCTCATCAACCTCTATCTTTGTCCCCGTTTGCTTCTCTTCGCTCTCCACCGCTAATTCGTCGCTGTGTTTATCTATCTTTTCATTTTCGATGTCATTCATCTCAGTATTCCTGAAATAAGCACGTATAGCCTAAGCGTAGCGGCTTATGTTTGACACGCGGTTGGATGTATTCTGAAATTACGAGAACCCTGGCCTTAGCTTTATCGACCTGGAGAAACAGATGTACCGCTGCGGCGGCGTTACCAGGCTATGATCAAATCAGCGAGGCCGGTTATATAGACATCGTTCGATGGGCTGTTACAATCGCTCACATCTAAACGGGCGGATACGCGAGCGTTCCGTCATGGATGGCAATCAGTGATAGCCATTATCAACAGGGAGACATTTATGAAGCTTCGCCTGTCGGCGCTGGCGCTGGGAACCACACTACTGATGGGCTGTGCGAGTTCCGCTACAGAACAGCAGGGGCGTTCAGACCCGCTTGAAGGATTTAACCGGACCATGTACAGCTTCAACTTCAACGTGTTGGATCCGTATGTCCTACGTCCGGTAGCGGTAGCATGGCGTGATTATGTTCCGCAGCCTGCGCGCAATGGCCTTGGCAACTTTACCAGCAACCTGGAAGAGCCGGCCATTATGGTGAACTCCTTCCTGCAGGGGGACCCGTACCAGGGGATGGTCCACTTTACGCGTTTCTTCCTGAATACCGTTATTGGGATGGGCGGCTTTATTGATGTTGCAGGTATGGCTAACCCGAAACTGCAGCGCGTTCAGCCACACCGTTTTGGCAGCACGCTGGGGCATTATGGCGTGGGCTATGGGCCATATATGCAACTGCCGTTTTACGGCAGCTTCACCCTGCGTGAAGATGTTGGCGACATGGCCGATACCACCTATCCGGTGCTCTCCTGGCTGACCTGGCCAATGTCGATTGGTAAATGGGTGGTTGAAGGTGTTGAAACCCGTGCCCAGTTGCTCGACTCCGATGGCCTGCTACGTCAGTCTGCCGATCCGTATATTATGGTGCGTGAAGCCTACTTCCAGCAGCATGACTTTATTGCTAATGGCGGTAAGCTCAAACCTGAAGTGAACCCGAACGCGCAGGCGATTGAGGGCGATCTGAAGGATATCGATTCGGAATAACCGATTGGCGGTAATAAAAAAGGGTGAACATGATGTTCACCCTTTTTTTATGTCTTCAGGCTATCAGAAGCGATAGTTGAAGTTAGAACCGAACAGCCAGGCTTTACCTTCAGATTTGAAGGTGTAGTCGCCTTCCTGAACGGTAACGGTCTGACCATGCATGTAAGAGGCGCCAAAGTCGATAGAGGCATCTTCGTTAAACGCATAGGTGGTACCGGCGCTCAGCCAGAAACGGTCCTGATCTGGGATAGAAATAGAGCGATGGTTTGCTGGAACCGGGCTATCATCGAACGCAATACCGGTACGGAAGGTCCAGTTTTTGTCGTAGTAATAGGTGGTACCCAACGCGATACGGTAAGCGTCTTTAAAGCTCTCGTCTTTATAGAACAGCTGCTGGCCGTTTGAGCCGGTCGCTTTCAGCTCCTGGAACTGACTCCAGCTGGTATAGGCGATGCTATAGTGGATAGCCCACTGTGGATCGACCTTGTTATAACCGGAGATTTCCCACATTTCAGGCAGGTTCAGGGTCAGAGAACCGCCGATGGTGCGGCCATCTGTACCGTACGGCACCTCTGCGGGAAGTCTTCCGTTATAGCGGCTTGAGATGTTGCTTTTATAATCGCCATCGAAGTCAATTTTTACTTCTGAGCGATAGGTCAGACCCCAACGGTTATTTTTATCCAGCTCATACAAAATACCCGCATTCCAGCCGTAACCCCATTCATCACCTTTCAAATGAGCGATTTGAGTGTCCGGCCCGGTGACTCCAGAGCCAGGCAGTCGGCTCAGAGAGAGGCTCGTATCACCGGCATAACGCTCAATTTTTGCCTTAGCGTACACGGCATCAAACCCGAGGCCGAAGCTCCAGTTGCTGCTCAGACGGTAGGCTCCGCTCAGGTTGAGGTTAGCGGTTTGCAGGTCGGTCTTGCCGCCGTACATGCCGGCAGCGTAGCTATTATTAAACTCAGTGGCCAGGCCGTAGTTGGAGGTGATGGAAGCCCCCCAACCAAACTGTTCGTTAATTGGCATCACGAAGTGGACGTTGGGTACCCAGGCGGTTGGCGCGATATTGTCGGCATCGGTGCTTTTGCCGGTAGCCGGGGATTTGCCTGTAATATTTACATCAGGGTCAATGAACACCGCACCGATAGAAAATTCCGGGCGGTCGAACATTGTAATCAGCGCCGGGTTACGGCTGGCATTACCCGCATCATCGGCGATTGCACCTTCGCCTGAATAGGCGCGGCCCAGACCGGAAGATGAGAATTCATTTAGCTGGAAACCTGCTGACCAGGCTTGGGTGGAAACAAGTGCCACTGCAACAGCAAGAGCAGACTTCGTGAAACGGGTTTTTTGGCTCATGACCATAACCTCATTGAGTTATTTTTATACAAACAATGTTACATGTAGTAACAGAAGCGCGAAGTGTAGGGGCTGGACTACAACTTAGAAATCAGACCAGTGACGAGAGTATAGGTCTGACCAGATGGGATGTTGCAATATTGTTTATTAATATTTTCAAAGATGTTGTTTAAAACGGGATCTGGTTGGCAAAATTGCGGGTCTGGTCATGGGTAACCAAACGCTGAATTTGTTTTAGATCATTTTTAATTGTGATTTCGGTCACTTATCCCATTTCATCTCATTAACGACTGGAGGGGGACCGCGGGCGGGCGTAAAATAGGCACATAGTTTATCTGGCACCTTGAGTGCACAAAACAGAGGAAATCTGCAATGAGTAAATGTAGTGCTGATGAAACCCCAGTTTGCTGCTGCATGGATGTTGGTACCATTATGGACAACACCGACTGCACCGCATCCTATAGCCGCGTATTCGCTAACCGTGCACAAGCAGAAGAAACTCTGGCTGCGTTGACTGAAAAAGCGCGTGGCGTCGAGTCCGAACCGTGCCAAATCACCTCTACTTTTAAAGAGGTGGAAGGCGGCGTACAGCTGGACATCGACTTCGTTTTCGCATGTGAAGCTGAAACCCTGATCTTCCAGCTGGGTCTGCGTTAATCGCATTCTGACTCACTGCTCTTAATAACGCCCCTGCTGCTGATGCCGCAGGGGCGTTTTCTTTTGTGCTCAATGTGTTTTAGCTCCCAATTTTTCCTCTCTTCGATTGGCTAAGTGTAAAAAATTAGTTAAGAATGTTATCAGGTCAGACCACTTGGTCGATTTCCGATAACAGGGGAGAGTTATGAGTCAGGCGCTACCGCTAATCACCCGTCAGGGCGATCGCATTGCTATTGTGAGTGGGTTACGCACCCCGTTTGCCCGTCAGGCGACCGCTTTCCATGGCGTTCCCGCCGTGGATCTCGGGAAGATGGTGGTGGGTGAAATGCTGGCGCGTAGTGAAATTTCCCCGGACGTGATTGAGCAACTGGTCTTTGGTCAGGTGGTACAAATGCCGGCTGCGCCAAATATTGCCCGTGAAATTGTGCTGGGTACCGGCATGAACGTGCATACCGATGCCTATAGCGTGAGCCGCGCCTGCGCAACCAGTTTCCAGGCGGTAGCGAACGTCGCGGAAAGTTTAATGGCCGGGACAATCCGTGCGGGCATTGCCGGTGGTGCCGATTCGTCTTCCGTTCTGCCGATTGGCGTCAGCAAAAAGCTGGCGCGCACGCTGGTGGATGCTAATAAAGCCCGTACGCTTGGGCAGAAGCTCAAACTCTTTTCTCGCTTACGTCTGCGCGACCTGATGCCGGTGCCGCCAGCGGTTGCCGAATATTCGACCGGCCTGCGGATGGGCGATACCGCCGAGCAGATGGCGAAAACCTATGGCATTACCCGTGAACAACAAGACGCGTTGGCTAACCGCTCGCATCAGCTGGCGGCACAGGCCTGGGCGGCGGGTAAACTTAATGATGAAGTGATGACGGCCTACTCTCCGCCGTACCGTAATCCGCTGGAGCAGGACAATAACATTCGCGGCAATTCGACGCTTGCCGACTATGCCAAGCTGCGCCCGGCATTTGATCGCCAGCATGGCACGGTGACGGCGGCGAACAGCACCCCCTTAACTGATGGCGCCGCGGCGGTGATCCTGATGACCGAATCCCGCGCCAAAGAACTTGGGCTCACGCCGCTCGGCTATCTGCGCAGCTATGCATTTACTGCCATTGATGTCTGGCAGGACATGCTTTTGGGCCCGGCCTGGTCGACGCCGCTGGCGCTGGAACGTGCAGGTCTGAGCTTTGCTGACCTGACGCTTATTGATATGCATGAAGCCTTCGCGGCCCAGACGCTCGCGAATATTCAGTGTCTGGCGAGCGAGAAATTCGCCCGCGAGGTGCTGGGACGAAGCCATGCCACCGGCGAGGTGGATGAAAGTAAATTTAACGTGCTGGGTGGCTCTATTGCCTACGGTCACCCATTTGCAGCAACCGGTGCGCGTATGATCACTCAGACGCTTAACGAGCTGCGTCGTCGCGGCGGCGGGTTTGGTCTGGTGACCGCCTGTGCGGCGGGTGGACTTGGTGCGGCGATGGTTCTGGAGGCTGAATAATGGACATGAAATCTGCATTCACACTCACCGTTCGCCCGGATAATGTCGCCGTAGTCGCGATTGATGTCCCCGATGAAAAGATGAATACCCTGAAGGCCGAATTTGGCGCTCAGGTACGGGCGATTCTCAAACAAATCCGTGAGAATAAAACCTTACAGGGCGTGGTGATTATCTCTGCTAAACCCGACAATTTTATTGCCGGGGCCGATATCAACATGATTGGCCGATGCAAAAGCGCCCAGGAGGCCGAAGCGCTTGCACGTCAGGGGCAGCAGGTGATGGCTGAAATCGCCAGCTTATCAATCCCTGTAGTGGCGGCAATTCACGGCGCTTGCCTTGGCGGAGGACTGGAGTTGGCGTTGGCCTGCCACGCCCGTATTTGTTCCGACGATGGGCGTACAGTTCTGGGGCTACCGGAAGTTCAGCTTGGCCTGTTGCCTGGCTCTGGGGGTACTCAGCGATTACCGCGGCTGGTGGGCGTAAGTACCGCGCTGGATATGATCCTGACCGGCAAGCAACTGCGTGCTCGCCAGGCGCTCAAAGCTGGGCTGGTTGATGAAGTGGTACCACACTCAATTTTGCTGGAGGCGGCCGCCGAATGTGCGCGCAAGCCCCAGCACGAACATCGTCGTTTGCCGATTCGGGAACGCATTCTTGCCGGGCCGCTAGGACGAAATCTACTGTTCAGTATGGCGGGTAAAAAAACGGCGCAGAAAACTCAGGGCAACTACCCGGCAACCGATAAAATTTTGCAGGTGATCGAAACGGGCCTCGCACACGGGGCCTCTAGTGGATACGAGGCGGAAGCGCGTGCCTTCGGTGAACTGGCGATGACGCCACAGTCGCAGGCGCTGCGTAATATTTTCTTTGCTAGCACCGATCTGAAAAAAGATCCCGGTGCCAGCGTTGAGGCCGGCCCGCTGCAATCGGTCGGCGTGCTTGGTGGCGGTTTGATGGGCGGCGGTATTGCCTACGTGACGGCGGTGAAAGGAAAGCTGCCGGTGCGAATTAAAGATATTAACGCGAATGGCATTAACCATGCGCTGAAATACAGCTGGGATCAGCTGGAACAAAAAGTTCGTCGTCGCCATATGAAAGCCGCCGAACGCGACAGCCAGCTGGCCATCATTTCGGGTGGCACTGACTATCGTGGTTTTGCGCATCGTGATGTAGTTATCGAGGCGGTGTTTGAAGATCTGACGCTGAAGCAAAAGATGGTGACGGAAGTTGAGCAGAATTGCGCCTCTCACACCATTTTTGCATCGAACACCTCATCTTTACCGATTGGTGATATTGCGGCGCTTGCCCAGCGGCCTGAGCTGGTTATTGGTCTGCACTTTTTCAGTCCGGTAGAGAAAATGCCGCTGGTGGAAGTGATACCTCATGCGGGCACCTCTGAGCAGACAATTGCGACTACCGTAAAATTGGCGAAAAAACAGGGTAAAACGCCGATTGTGGTTGCCGATAAAGCGGGCTTCTACGTTAACCGCATTCTGGCGCCTTATATTGCCGAAGCCATGCGGATGCTAGTGGAAGGCGAAAGCGTGGAGGATATTGATAATGCGTTGGTTAAATTTGGTTTTCCGGTAGGGCCAATTCAGCTTTTAGATGAAGTGGGAATTGATACCGGCACCAAAATTTTGCCTATCCTTGAAGCCGCTTACGGTGAACGTTTCAGCGCGCCTGCAAGTTTGATTCAGGCAATTTTGAATGACGATCGCAAAGGTAGAAAAAATGGTCGGGGTTTCTATCTTTATGGTGTGAAAGGGCGTAAAAGCAAGAAACAGGTCGACAAGGCGGTCTATTCTCTGGCGGGAATGGCGCCTCGGCATAGCCAATGTTCGGCACAGCAAATCGCTGAACGCTGCGTGATGTTAATGCTCAATGAAGCCGCTCGCTGCGTTGACGAAGGCATTGTTCGTAGTGCGCGTGATGGTGACATTGGCGCGGTATTTGGTATTGGATTCCCACCGTTTCTCGGTGGCCCGCTCCGTTATATGGATACGCTGGGAGCGGGTGAAGTGGTTGCCCGATTGCAACGATTGGCTACCCAGCACGGTTCGCGGTTCTCCCCTTGTGAGGCACTTATCCAGCGGGCAGAGCGTGAGCTAACCTTTTGGCCAGGTCATGAAACAGTTCCGCTGAATTGAGGTCAAAGTAGGAGAACCCCGATTGAATACAAGGTTTCTGGCTATTTTGTAAACAGATGTTGACTATACTTACGGCAGTAAGGTAAAAAGCAACGTTTCATTCAGTGAATGGATAAGGCACAATGCCCGGCTACCGCGTCACCGTTATGGTGACGCTGGTGCTTCTGGTTAACAAAAGCGGTGCAATATGCAAGTTTTTATTATGCGTCACGGCGATGCTGCTCTCGATGCAGCAAGTGATTCGGTTCGTCCTCTCACCGGTTGTGGTTGTGATGAATCTCGTCAGATGGCAACCTGGCTGAAAGGCCAAAAAGTGGACATCGACCGTATTCTGGTCAGTCCATATCTGCGTGCGGAACAGACGCTGGAAGTGGTTGGGGAGTGTATGACCCTGCCAAAAGAGGTCGACGTTCTGCAGGAGTTAACGCCGTGCGGCGATATCGGCCTGGTCAGCGCCTACCTGCAAGCGTTAGCCAATGAAGGAACGTCATCGGTGCTGGTGATTTCTCACTTACCGCTGGTTGGCTACCTGGTCGCGGAACTATGCCCAGGCGAGGTGCCACCGATGTTTACAACTTCTGCCATTGCCAGCGTCACTCTGGACGCGAATGGGCAGGGTACTCTCAACTGGCAAATGAGCCCGTGCAATCTCAGAATGGCGAAAGCCATTTAACGACGGCACCCACAGGCCTCTGGCCACTTCCAGTGGCCACCTTATGATAAGCATGGCGCCATCAGGCAGCCCGGAGCAGATTTACCCGGCCTGCAAACGGTGCTTTAGCGATAACCCGGACGAGGCGTGGATACCAACTCCGGGGATCGTATCAAGGTAATTCCGGCGGCAGCCACTCTTCAACCTCAATTAATACCAGCAGCGCGGCATCACCGCCGTACTCTTTCGACGCCTGATGAAAAGCCATTACGTGCGGGTGTTGTGCCAACCACAGCGGCGTTTGTTGCTTCAGAATATGTTTACCATGACCATGCATCACGCAGGCACAAAAGACATGCTCCCGGCGGCAGGCGGCGATAAGCGCTCCCAGCTCCTGTTTAGCCTGCATCTGCGTTAAGCCGTGTAGGTCGAGGAACAGCTCCGGGGAGTAATCACCGCGGCGCAGTTTTTTAAGCTCAAAATGGCTGACGTCTTCGCGCACGTATTTCACTGGACCGTTGGTATTCAGCAGTGGCTGGAATTCATCGGAGAAAAAGTGGCTGTTGTCCGCCTGCTCCTGCAGCAAGCGCTTGGGCGGGATCTCGCTGATTTTTTTACGTGGCGGACGATGGACAATAGTGTCCTGCTTAATTTTACGCGTCCCGGTCATCAGCTGCTGAAAGAGCGCCTGATCCTCCTCGCTCAGTGAGGGTGTCTTTTTCATTGATTCTTCTCAGTCATTTTTTCCACTAGTTTACCTTTTCACGCCGCTCCCTGCAGCGAAAACGCTTTTTTCCCCGCAGCCTACGCAAGAATGCTGATTTATCGCCGTCTTCATGGCAAACTAGCCGCCGAATTTACCCCGACGCATGCCCTGGAGGACAACGTGGATAAGATATTTGTTGAAGAAGCAGTCAGTGAGCTGCACACCATTCAGGACATGTTACGCTGGGCGGTAAGCCGCTTTAGCGCGGCCAATATCTGGTACGGTCATGGCACCGATAACCCGTGGGACGAAGCCGTACAGCTGGTGCTGCCAACGCTGTATCTGCCGCTGGATATCCCTGAAGATATGCGTATTGCCCGTCTGACAACCAGCGAAAAACAGCTGATTGTTGAGCGCGTGATTCGTCGCGTCAACGAACGTATTCCGGTCGCCTATCTGACCAATAAAGCCTGGTTCTGCGGTCACGAATTCTACGTCGACGATCGCGTTCTGGTGCCTCGTTCACCGATTGGTGAACTGATTAACAACCGTTTTGCTGGCTTAATCAATCATCAGCCTGAGCATATTCTGGATATGTGTACCGGCAGCGGCTGTATCGCCATTGCTTGCGCCTACGCTTTCCCGGAAGCCGAAGTCGACGCGATTGATGTTTCCCCGGATGCGCTGGCAGTCACTGAATACAACATCGAAGAACACGGCATGATCCACAACGTCACGCCGATCCGCTCCGATCTGTTCCGCGATCTGCCAACCCTGCAATACGATCTTATTGTCACCAATCCGCCGTACGTGGATGAAGAAGATATGGACGATCTGCCGTCAGAATATCGCCACGAGCCGGAGCTGGGTCTGGCTTCCGGTAGCGATGGTTTGCACCTGACTCGCCGTATTCTGGGCTGCGCGCCGGATTACCTGACCGATGATGGCGTTCTGATTTGTGAAGTGGGTAACAGCATGGTACATCTGATGGATCAATATCCGGATGTGCCGTTCACCTGGCTTGAGTTTGATAACGGCGGTGACGGTGTCTTTATGCTGACTAAAGCGCAGCTGGTAGCGGCGCAGAACCACTTCGGCCAGTACAAAGACTGATTATTCCAGCACACAACAACAGAACAACGATAACGGAGTCGTGATGGCAGGAAACACTATTGGACAACTCTTTCGCGTAACCACCTTCGGTGAATCACATGGCCTGGCGCTGGGCTGCATCGTTGACGGCGTGCCTCCGGGCATCCCGCTAACCGAAGCTGACCTTCAGCACGACCTTGATCGTCGTCGCCCGGGCACTTCGCGCTATACCACCCAACGTCGCGAACCGGATCAGGTGAAAATCCTCTCCGGCGTCTTTGACGGCGTCACCACCGGCACCAGTATTGGTCTGCTGATTGAAAACACCGATCAGCGCTCGCAGGATTACGGTGCGATTAAAGATGTCTTCCGTCCGGGACACGCAGATTATACCTACGAGCAGAAATACGGCCTGCGCGACTATCGCGGCGGCGGTCGTTCATCCGCGCGTGAAACGGCGATGCGCGTGGCGGCAGGAGCGATTGCGAAGAAATTCCTCGCGGCGAAATTTGGCATCGTTATCCGCGGCTGCCTGACCCAGATGGGCGATATTCCGCTGGAGATCAAAGATTGGGATCAGGTTGAACAAAACCCGTTCTTCTGCCCTGATCCGGACAAAATTGACGCGTTGGATGAGTTGATGCGTGGCCTTAAAAAAGAGGGCGACTCCATCGGCGCGAAAGTCACGGTCGTGGCGGACGGCGTACCGGCGGGCCTTGGCGAACCGGTCTTTGACCGTCTGGATGCCGACATCGCCCATGCGCTGATGAGCATCAACGCCGTTAAGGGCGTTGAAATTGGCGATGGCTTTGAGGTGGTGAAATTGCGCGGTAGTCAAAACCGTGATGAAATCACCAAGGAAGGCTTCCAGAGCAACCACGCCGGCGGCATTTTGGGCGGGATTAGCAGCGGTCAGCAGATCGTCGCTAATATGGCGCTGAAACCTACTTCGAGCATCACCGTCCCGGGGCGTACGATCGACCGCTTTGGTGAAGAGGTTGAGATGATCACCAAAGGTCGTCACGATCCTTGCGTCGGTATTCGTGCGGTGCCCATTGCGGAAGCGATGATGGCAATCGTTCTGATGGATCACTTTATGCGTCAACGCGCGCAAAACGCCGATGTGACGACGTCAATTCCACGCTGGTAATCATGAAAAAAACCGTTATTGCACTGCTGGCTCTGGTGGCCAGCAGTACGGCGCTGGCGGCAACGCCCTGGCGAAAAATCACCCAGCCGATTAACGGCAGCGCCCAGTCTATCGGGGCGTTTGCTAACGGCTGTATCGTGGGCGCGCAGCCGCTGCCGCTACAGGCCGATACCTATCAGGTGATGCGTACCGATCAGCGCCGCTACTTTGGTCACCCGGAACTGGTGCAGTTTATCCAGCGTCTGGGTAGCCAGGTGCAGCAGCACGGTATGGGTACCATGTTGATTGGTGATATGGGCATGCCTGCCGGCGGACGCTTTAACGGCGGACACGCCAGCCATCAAAGCGGGCTGGACGTTGATATTTTCCTGCAATTACCGAAAGCACGCTGGAGCTCCGCGCAGTTGCTTAAACCCCAGGCGCTGGATTTAGTGGCTGCCGATGGCAAACGCGTGGTGCCGGCGCTGTGGAAGCCGGAAATCGGTCAACTGATTAAACTGGCGGCTGAAGACAAGGAAGTGACGCGCATTTTCGTCAATCCGGCGATTAAACAACAGCTGTGCCTGGAAGCAGGGAATGACCGCGACTGGCTGCATAAAGTGCGCCCGTGGTTCCAGCACCGTGCGCATATGCACGTGCGGCTGAAGTGCCCGGCAAACAGCCTTGAGTGTGAAGAGCAGGCCGCTCCGCCTGCCGGAGACGGCTGCGGCGCTGAGCTGCAAAGCTGGTTCGAACCGCCAAAACCTGGCACCACCAAACCTGTGAAGAAGACGCCTCCTCCGTTGCCGCCTTCCTGCCAGGCGCTACTGGATGAGCACGTACTCTGATGGACAGTTTCTCCACGATATTTATGGTCGAGCCGCTCATGCTGGTGGCGCTCTTCTTTATCGCCATTCTGGCGGGATTTATCGACTCACTGGCCGGTGGCGGTGGTTTACTTACCGTTCCAGCATTGATGGCGGCCGGTATGCCGCCCGCACAGGCGCTGGCAACCAATAAGCTGCAGGCCTGCGGCGGTTCGCTTTCCGCTTCGCTCTATTTTATTCGCCGCAAGGTGGTGAACCTGGCGGATCAGAAACTGAATATTCTGATGACCTTTATCGGTTCGATGAGCGGCGCGCTGCTGGTGCAGTACGTGAAGTCGGATATTCTGCGCCAAATCCTGCCCATCCTGGTTATCGGTATCGGCCTCTATTTTCTCCTGATGCCAAAACTCGGTGAATCCGATCGCCAACAGCGCCTGTATGGCCTGCCGTTTGCGCTGGTGGCCGGCGGCTGCGTGGGTTTCTACGACGGCTTTTTTGGCCCCGGTGCGGGTTCGTTTTATGCGCTGGCGTTTGTCACCCTGATGGGCTTTAACCTCGCGAAATCGACCGCGCATGCCAAAGTGCTAAACGCTACCTCTAACGTCGGTGGCCTGCTGCTGTTTATCATTGGCGGTAAAGTTATCTGGGCGACCGGTTTTGTGATGATGGTGGGGCAGTTTTTCGGCGCGCGTATGGGGTCACGCTTAGTGTTAAGCAAAGGGCAGGCGTTGATTCGCCCGATGATTGTGGTGGTCTCCGCCGTCATGAGTGCCAAACTGCTGTATGACAGCCATGGACAGGAAATACTTCACTGGTTAGGGATGAACTGATGACAACGACCCATGATTATCAGCAGCTGATTTCGATTTTCGACGGCTGCTTTGCCGAAGAGTTTAATACTCGTCTGATTAAAGGCGATGACGAACCGATTTATCTTCCGGCTGATGCCGACGTGCCATACAACCGCATCGTCTTCGCCCATGGCTTTTACGCCAGCGGGCTGCATGAAATTTCCCACTGGTGCATTGCCGGGAAAGCGCGCCGTGAGCAGGTTGATTTTGGCTACTGGTATTGCCCGGATGGACGCGATGCCAAAACCCAGGGGCAGTTTGAAGATGTGGAAGTGAAGCCACAGGCTTTTGACTGGTTGTTCTGCGTGGCGGCGGGTTTCCCGTTTAACGTCAGCTGTGACAACCTGGAAGGTGATTTTGAGCCGGACCGTATCGTATTCCAGCGACGCGTCCATGCGCAGGTGATGACCTATCTGAAAGAAGGTATTCCGCCGCGCCCGGCCAAACTTATCAAAGCATTACAGGATTATTACCATACGCCGGCCCTAACGGCGGAACAATTCCCATGGCCGGAAGATCTCTAAGGCCGTGTTACCCAAAGAGGAAAGAAGATGATCGCGGAGTTTGAAGAGCGCATTCTGGCGTTAATTGACGATATGGTGGAACACGCCAGTGATGATGAGCTGTTTGCCAGCGGTTATCTGCGCGGTCACCTGACGTTAGCCGTTGCCGATCTGGAAGAGGGCGAAGCCCATAGCGCCGAAGCGCTGTACCGTAACGTGACCCGCAGTCTGGAAACGGCAATCAGTGCAGGTGAACTGTCGCCGCGTGACCAGGCGCTGGTCAAAGATATGTGGGATAACCTGTATCAGCAGGCCTCCCGCTAAGTTTGCCGATTGCCCGGAATCGCTGCCGGGCAATCCACTCTCTTATTTCACCGCTTTTCCCTTCAGCAGTTTTCTTACCCACAGCCGATTTGGATTGAGACCCGCCAGCGTCACCGCATCCAGCGGTAGTGGCTCCTGACTCATTTGTGCTGCCAGCACTTCTGCCGCCAGTGGTGCGGAGCAAAGCCCGCGTGAACCAAGCGCACCCAGCACAAAAAGGTTCGGGTAAACCGGCGCAGGTTCGGCTTCCTGCGCATTTTCGTGAAGCGATACATAATGTGCGAGCGTCTGCTCGTAATCCGGCACGTTGCCGACCATAGGCAGATGATCGCGGGTCGCGCAGCGCACGCCGCAGCGCGCTTCATTGGCGCTCACGTCCACTTCCTGCGTCCACGCTTCATTCGGGAAGCAATCAATTAAGCGTTGACGGTTGTTGTGCTGGTCTTCTTCATTGAAGGCCATTTCACGTTCACCGCGATGGTAGCTGGCACCAATACAGTGCTGCTGGTTACGCGGGTTTTGCGGGGTGAGATAGCCGTCGTAGCAAAGCACCTGGCCAAGCTTTGCCAGATTTTCTGAGGTAGGAATATGGCTGACCTGACCACCCACCGCGTACACCGGCAGGTGCTCGGTCTGCGTGAACTGGTTAAGGTTATGACCGTTCGCCAGCACGACGCTCGGGGCGATAGCCGTTTCACCGTCGGCAAATTGCAGCTGCCAACCATCTTCGGAAGACTCAAGTGCCGTCAGCGTTTTTTGCCAGTGCACCTGTAGCCCTTGCTGGCGCGCCAGCGCAAACACGCCAGCGGTTAGCTCGGCCGGGCACAGCCAGCCGCCGAGCGGATACTGAATGCCACCGCAGCCGGTTTCAAGGCCAATGGTCGCAGCGACTTCAGCCTCAGAAGCGGCATGCGCAACCTCCCCAGGAAGATTCAACGACAGCATCTGGACAATTTTTTGCGCGCTTTTTTCATCCCAACCCAGTTGGGTGACGCCACACCATTGATGATCAAACTCAATAGGCAAAGCGTCATACAGACGGCGGGCAAAGAGAAACGCGGCCGGGAAGAACTGGGCCAGTGCAGGATCGTGTGCCGTCAGCAGCGGATAGAGCGCGCCCTGGCGATTGCCGGATGCGCCTTGTGCCGGCGCGTCGTCGGCGCAGTACAGCGTGACCGCCCAGCCGCGGCGCAGCAGGGCCAATGAGAGCAGGGCGCTGGCGATACCGCCGCCGATGATAGTCGTTTCTCGTGCAGCACTACCGGTACGGGCAAACCACGGCGTTCGGGTGGCATCGGGCTGAGGCTGCGTCATTTCACCGATCAGCATCTCGCGTTTACGCCCAAAACCCTTGTGTTTGTGCATGGTGAAGCCGGCTTCCTGCAGGCCACGACGGACAAAACCCGCCGAGGTGAAAGTTGCCAGGGTACCGCCCGGTCTGGCGGTGCGGGCCATGGCGGAAAACAGTGCAGGGGTCCACATATCCGGGTTTTTCGCCGGTGCGAAACCGTCGAGGAACCACGCATCAACCTGTTGGTTAAACGAGTCGTCGAGTTTATAGGTCAATTCATTGATATCGCCAAACCACAAATCCAGCGTCACCCGCCCATCATCTAACAACAGGCGATGGCACCCGGCTACCGGCAGCGGCCACTGGGCCTGCAACTGCTCGGCCCATTCGGCCAGTTCAGGCCAATGCTGGTGTGCCAGACGCAGATCGTCAGCTTTCAGCGGAAATTTTTCAAAACTGACGAAATGTAATCTTTGTAGCGTAGCGTCAGGATGCTGGCGGCGAAAAGCATCAAAAGCCTGCCACAGCGTCAGGAAGTTGAGGCCGGTACCAAAGCCACTTTCCGCTACCACAAATAGCGGATGCGGATGGTGGGGGAAGCGTACCTCTAACTGATTACCGCCAAGGAAAACGTAACGCGTTTCCTCCAGTCCGTTATCATTAGAGAAGTAGACGTCGTCGAAATCTCGGGAAACAGGTGTACCCTCACTGTTGAATTCGAGGTTGGCGGATTGTATGGCGTTTTGTTTCACGTAAGTTACTCGCGCGGCAAGGAGTCAGCCGATCTTAACGATGCGTGCCCGCAGGTGCAAATTTCTGCATAAAATTGCTGATCGGACTTGTTCGGCGTACAAGTGTACGCTATCTTGCCACTCGAAACTTAAAATAGTGATGACTTACAGAGGTATTGAATGAAACGTGCAGTGATTACTGGCCTGGGTATCGTTTCCAGCATCGGTAGCAACCAGCAGGAAGTCCTGGCATCCCTGCGTGAAGGACGCTCGGGGATCACTTTCTCTCAAGAATTCAAAGATTCTGGTATGCGTAGCCACGTATGGGGTAACGTCAAACTGGACACCACCGGTCTTATCGACCGCAAAGTGGTCCGTTTCATGAACGATGCCTCTATCTACGCTTACCTTTCTATGCAGCAGGCTGTTGCAGATGCTGGCTTGAAGGAAGAAGAATATCAGAACAACCCGCGCGTCGGCCTGATTGCCGGTTCCGGTGGTTCTTCAAAAGCACAGGTATTTGGTGCAGATGCAATGCGCAGCCCGCGCGGCCTGAAAGCAGTGGGTCCTTATGTCGTGACCAAAGCGATGGGCTCAGCGGTTTCCGCCTGCCTCGCCACGCCGTTCAAAATCCACGGTGTTAACTACTCCATCAGCTCCGCTTGTGCCACTTCCGCGCACTGTATCGGTAACGCGGTAGAGCAGATCCAACTGGGCAAACAGGACATCGTATTTGCCGGCGGCGGCGAAGAGCTGGGCTGGGAAATGGCCTGTGAATTCGACGCGATGGGCGCTCTGTCCACCAAGTACAACGAAACTCCAGATAAAGCCTCCCGTACCTATGATGCTCACCGCGATGGCTTCGTTATCGCTGGCGGCGGCGGTATGGTTGTGGTTGAAGAACTGGAGCACGCTCTGGCTCGCGGCGCGCATATTTATGCAGAAATAGTTGGCTACGGCGCAACGTCCGATGGTGCCGATATGGTTGCTCCATCCGGTGAAGGCGCAGTACGCTGCATGCAGATGGCGATGCATGGCGTCGATACCCCAATCGACTACCTGAACTCCCACGGTACTTCTACTCCGGTAGGCGACGTGAAAGAGCTGGGTGCGATTCAGGAAGTATTCGGCGACAACAGCCCGGCTATCTCCGCAACCAAAGCAATGACCGGCCACTCTCTGGGTGCCGCTGGCGTTCAGGAAGCTATCTACTCTCTGCTGATGCTGGAACATGGTTTTGTGGCTCCAAGCATCAACATCGACGAGATGGACGAAAAAGCGGCTGGCCTGAACATCGTGACTGAAGCGACCGATCGTGAGTTGACCACCGTGATGTCCAACAGCTTCGGCTTCGGTGGCACCAACGCCACGCTGGTGATGCGTAAGCTGAAAGCCTAAGTCTGACAAGATAATGTGAAAAAGGAGCCTGATGGCTCCTTTTTTTATGCGTTGACAATGACCTGAAATAACAGGCAAACTTCCGCCTCAACGTTATCATTCTGATAATGCGTAAGCGTTTAACGTCAACCAACGCACCTTAATCCTGATAATCGGGTAGAGGGGGCGTGGCTACAGATCCTCGCCTTACTCAGCATTCTGGAGTAAAGCATGACCGCAGTAACTCAAACTAAACGTTCAGCTTCATCAAACGTTTCACTGTTTCGCATCGCTTTCGCGGTGTTTCTGACCTATTTAACCGTCGGTATTCCGCTGCCGGTAATCCCGCTATTTGTGCACCAGGAGCTGGGCTACGGTAACACCATGGTAGGCATCGCCGTGGGCGTGCAGTTTTTTGCGACCGTTCTGACGCGCGGCTATGCCGGGCGGCTGGCCGATCAGTACGGCGGTAAACGTTCTGCCCTGCAAGGTATGTTCGCCTGCGCCTTTGCTGGTGCCGCCTGGCTTGGCGCCGCGCTGTTGCCGGTCGATACGATGGTCAAATTCGGGCTATTAATCGTTGGGCGTCTGATCCTTGGTTTTGGCGAAAGCCAGCTGCTGACAGGTACGCTGACCTGGGGAATGGGGCTAGTGGGCCCGAAACAATCCGGCAAGGTGATGTCGTGGAACGGCATGGCGATTTTTGGCGCGCTGGCCGTCGGGGCACCGCTGGGGCTGTTTATCAACGCTCGCTATGGTTTTGCCGTGCTGGCTGGGGTAACCATGATGCTGCCGCTGCTGGCCTGGGCTTTTAACGGCTCGGTGCGCAAGGTCGCGGCGGTAGCCGGTGAGCGCCCATCGCTGTTTAGCGTGATTGGCCTTATCTGGAAACCCGGAATGGGGCTGGCGCTGCAGGGCGTGGGCTTTGCCGTGATTGGTACCTTTGTCTCGCTGTACTTTGTCAGTAAAGGCTGGTCGATGGCGGGCTTCACGCTGACAGCGTTCGGCGGCACTTTCGTGCTGGTGCGTATTTTGTTTGGCTGGATGCCGGACCGTTTCGGCGGCGTCAAAGTGGCGGTTGTCTCGCTGCTGATTGAAACCAGCGGGCTGCTTTTACTGTGGCAGGCACCTGACGCATGGGTTGCTTTGTCAGGGGCGGCGCTGACCGGGGCCGGTTGTTCGCTTATCTTCCCTGCATTGGGCGTTGAAGTCGTCAAGCGCGTGCCGCAGCAGGTACGTGGTACGGCGCTGGGTGGCTACGCCGCGTTCCAGGATATCGCGCTTGGCGTCTCCGGCCCGCTGGCGGGAATGCTCGCCACCTCGTTTGGCTACCCATCGGTATTCCTCGGTGGGGCGATTTCCGCCGTACTGGGCATTATGCTGACGCTGTGGGCGTTTCGTAAGTAGCGTTTAGGTTCCGGCTCTGCGCACGGTAGGGCCGGCCGCCGCTTTTCGTGGTAAGAAATACTTCACCTGAAATTCGTACATGTTGGTGTAGAGAATAGAGTAATCAATAGGCGTCGATTGCTCATCCACGGCCTGCGTTTGCATGCGAATTATCGGGTCTAACGCGCTGATATGCAGCAGCTTTGCCACTTCTGGCGAGGGCAGTATAGGCTGAATAGATTCGTAGCAGCCCATGATTTTCACGCCGCATTCGTTTTCGATGTAGGAAAACTTCGACTTCTTCATGTGCGCAATCGTCAGATCGGGGAAGCGGCTGGCGGAAAGCCAGGTTTCTTCAACCTGCATGGCGATATTATCGATAAGACGCAGTCGTTTTGCGTAGTACACCGGCTCGCCAAGCGTGACCTGCAAGTTATTGGCAATTTCATCTGATGCCGTCTGTAGCTCAAATTTGAGGATCTGACTGGTGGGCGTTTTACCTTCGTTTTTCGCTATTTCAGTAAAACTATCGAGGTGGGTGACAGAGGCCTGAAAATGCTTGTTTCGCAGATAGGTTCCGGAGCCATGCCGCCTTTCAATCATCCCTTCCTCTTCCAGCGTTTTTAACGCTTTGCGTAAGGTATTACGCGAAACATCATAAAGCTCTGCCAATTCTTTTTCTGACGGTAGAAGATCGCCAATATTGTAGATCGCACTGTTTAATCTGTTTTTCAGCAGATTGATGATGTTCTGATAAACCACTTTTGAACCTCCTTAAATCCTTTTAAAACAATGTGTTGAAAATGCATTCACACAATTTATGGCTGATACGTTCAGCTTTTAGTCCATTTTTGAACAACTTGGCCGCCGTTAACTGTGATCGGAAGACGAGTTACGAAAATTAACAATTATTAAAGTGTACGTCAATTTATGACATATTTTATGAGAAAGGATACAGGGTATGGAAAATATATTGTTGGTGTGCGCTGCAGGGATGTCGACGAGTATGTTGGTAAAACGGATGCGAGAACATGCTGAGTCGGTTAATAATCCAGCGAATATTAATGCATTGGCTATTTCTGAAGCTAAAGAGAAAATAAAGAAAAACGAAGTCAGCGTGGTGCTATTAGGGCCACAGGTTCGTTTTCAAAAGAGCGAAATAGAAGCCATTTCCCAGGGGAAAATTCCGGTTGCCGTAATTGACATGAAAAGTTACGGACAGATGGATGGTAAAGCGGTATTTGAGCAAGCTTATCAGTTACTCAATAAATAATTCTAAAATTAAGGGTTAGCTATGGGATTAATGAATTCTTTTGAACGAGGGATGGAAAAAATCCTCGTTCCTGTTGCTATTAAATTGAACTCTCAGATACACGTTTCGGCAATCCGTGATGCGTTTATTTTGTCATTCCCGATTGTCATGGCCAGTTCACTGATCATTCTTATCAACTTCGCTATTTTATCGCCGGATGGTTTCATTGCCAGCATTCTGCATTTGGGGACGTTGTTCCCGAATCTTGCCGATGCCCAGCAAATCTTCACTCCGGTGATGAATGGCTCGGTCAATATTATGGCGGTGCTGATAACCTTCCTTGTGGCGCGTAATATGGCGATTAGCTACCAGCAAGATGACCTGCTGTGTGGGCTCACCGCAATTGGCGCCTTCTTTGTGGTTTATACCCCGTACGTCATTATTGATGGCCAGGCCTATCTGACCACTAAATACCTCGGGCCGCAGGGGCTGTTCGTCGCGGTAATTGTCGCGCTGCTTTCCAGTGAGATTTTCTGTCGCTTAGCGCGTAACCCGAAGGTAACGATCACCATGCCGGACGCGGTGCCGCCTGCGGTGGCTCGTTCCTTCAAGGTACTGTTGCCGATCTTCTTCGTGATGATTTTCTTCTCAGTCCTCAACTACCTGCTGTCAAAAATCTCGCCTAACGGCTTGAATGACCTGATCTATACCCTGATCCAGGCGCCGCTGAAGGATATGGGGACCAACATCGTCACCGTGCTGATTTTGGGACTGGTCGCCAACTTCCTGTGGATCCTTGGTATTCACGGTCCAAACACGGTTGCGGCAATTCGCGAAACTATCTTCTCGGAAGCGAATCTGGAAAACCTCTCCTATGCGGCATCGCATGGCTCAACCTGGGGCGCGCCGTATCCGATCACCTGGACCGGCATCAATGATGCTTTCGCCAACTGCGGTGGTTCCGGGATGACGCTGGGTCTGCTGCTGGCCATCTTTATAGCTTCACGCCGTAAAGATTACCGCGATCTGGCCAAAATGGCCTTCGTACCCGGTCTGTTTAATATTAACGAACCGGTGATGTTCGGCCTGCCAATCGTACTGAACCCGATTCTGGTGATTCCATTTATCCTGGTACCGTTTGTGAATGCGTTGATTGGTTATGCCTTCATCACTCTGGAGATCATTCCACCGATTGCTTATGCCGTTCCGTGGACGACGCCTGGGCCATTGATTGCTTTCTTCGGTACCGGAGGAAACTGGATGGCGCTGTTTGTCGGTGTGCTGTGTCTGGCTGTTGCCACCCTGATCTACCTGCCATTCGTTATTGCGGCCAACAAAGTTAACGTGTCCGCCGCTGCTGAGCAGAACAGTTAATTCCATTCAGGATATTTTTGTCAGGGATTGACGATATTTTAATAAAAATTCTATTTTGCATTTCACCCTCAGCCAGCAATGGCTGAGGGAACATTATAATTAAATCTTAAGGGTTTCCGATGAATTCAAGTAAATTGAAGGTTAGCTTATTGTCTTTATCTGTCCTCGCGGCATTATCACCGCTAAATGTGATGGCAGCTAAATTAACGGTTGAACAGCGTCTGGAATTACTGGAGGCTGAGTTATCAAGTTATAAAAATAAAGTGGCTGAGCTTCAGCAGAATATTAAAGATAATGAAAAGAGAAATCAGACGGCGACAAATATAGCCCCGCAGTCACCGGTGGCAGATAATATCGAAAATGAGAATAGCGAAAAAAATAACGCGGTAGCTAAACCAGAAGTTAAAGCCACCCAGCAGGTTGCGGTAATCAATACCGAAGGGAATAAACCAAAGGTTGAAAGCGTGACCATGAAGGATATCAGCAAGTTTGTGAAGGAAGACATTGGCTTTAGCTACGAAGGTTACTTCCGTTCCGGCTGGGGCACTTCCAACCACGGTTCGACGCAGACCTATGCGGCCGGTTCATTGGGCCGTTTTGGTAACGAAATGAGCGGCTGGTTCGACTTGACCATGAATCAGCGGGTCTATAACCAGGATGGTAAAACCGCCAACGCCGTCGTGACGTACGACGGCAACGTGGGTGAGCAGTATAACGACGCCTGGTTTGGCGATAGCGATAACGAAAATATTCTGCAGTTCAGCGATATCTTCCTGACCACCAAAGGCTTCCTGCCGTTCGCGCGCGAGGCGGATTTCTGGGTCGGTAAGCATAAGCTGCCGGAGTACGAGATTCAGATGCTGGACTGGAAATCGCTCACTACAGATGTGGCGGCGGCGGTCGGGATTCAGAACTGGGATCTGGGCGTTGGGCAACTGGATGCCTCGCTCAGCCGTAACGATGTCGACGTTTACTCACGTGATTTCAACAACACCACGCAAATGAACACCAACTCCGTTGATCTCCGCTACCGCAATATTCCGCTGTGGCAGGATGGTTCGCTGTCGTTGATGGGCAAATATGCCTTTGCTAACAAGACCGATGAGCAGAAAAAGAACGAGAGCAACAACAGCTACTTTGAGCTGAAAGATACCTGGATGGCGACCGGGATCGTCCGCCAGGAGCTGGATCGCGATGGATTTAACGAGTTTACCCTGCAGGTGGCGAATAACTCTTATGCCAGCAGCTTCTCCAACTTCTCAGGCGCCAGTAACTCGATGGCTCAGGGGCGCTATTACTATGGCGATCACTCAAACGGTATTGCCTGGCGATTAATTTCTCAGGGCGAGATGTATCTGGCCGACCGCATTATTATGGCCAACGCGCTGGTGTGGTCGCACGGTGAAGATGTCTATAGCTATGAAAGCGGTGCGCACAGCGACTTTAACAGCTTCCGTGCGGTGATTCGCCCGGCGTGGATCTGGGATACCTGGAACCAAACCGGCGTGGAGCTGGCGTGGTTTGCTCAGAAGAACACCACGCAGCAGGGGCAGGACCTGAAAGAGTCAGCGTACAAAACCACGCTTTATCACGCCTTAAAAGTGGGGCCGAGCCTGCTGGGGTCGCGTCCTGAAATCCGCTTCTACGGCACCTACATTAATATTATCGACAATGAACTGTCGCAGTTTAAGTTTAACGACGACAGTAAAAATGAGTTTATGGCAGGCGTACAGGCCGAGGTGTGGTGGTAAGCGTCGTTTCATCCGGGCGGTAAATTTGCCGCCCTGGATAATCGACAAAAGAGAATCGCTATCGACCTAATAAAGGGAGAACCTATGATTAAGCTGATTATTACCGATCTCGACGGCACCTTTTTAAACCGTCACGGCGACTATAACCGCGTTCTGTTTCCACACATCAAAAACCTGATGCAGCAAAAAGGCGTCGCCTTTGCGCTCTGCACCGGCAAACAGTGCGAACGCGTAGAAGAGCTGTTTGGCGAGCAGGTGCGTGATTTTTGGATCCTTGGCGACAGCGCCACGCGGATTAAACATGCGGGCGCATATGTTTACCAATCGCTGATAAAAAACAGCCTCGGCCGCGAAATTATTGCCACGCTCGAAGCGGTGAACGACGAACCGGTGGTGATTGCCTGTACGCCGTACGGTGCCTATGTCAAAACGTCGTTGGCGCCAGAGATGCTGGCGAAGGTGAAGATGTCCTACGCCAATGTGGTGCAGGTCGAGACCTTCGCTGAGGTTATGCATGATTTTGTCAAAATCTCGCTGTTTGATATCAAAGGGCGTTGTCCGCAAATCAAGCCGCATCTTTCCGCCTATTTTGATAAGGCTTATATCGTGGTGTCGGAAGATGCGTGGATTGATATTGCCGATGTTGGCGTCCACAAAGGCCATACGGTGGAGATATTGCAGCAAAGGTTGGGTGTGAGTGCAGAAGAGACGATGGTGTTTGGCGATGGGCTCAACGATATTGAGCTGATGACCCGCGCCGCCTGGAGTTTCGCTATGCGCAATGCTTTCGACGAAACCAAACAGGCCGCGCGGTTTATTACCGGCTACAACGACGACGACGCGGTGATGACCACTATCGAGCAGGTGCTGAAACTACAACAGTAGCCAAAGCAGCGCAAACACCACCACGATCACCACAAATGCCAGCCCCGGACGTGCCGACAGCGTTTTCAGCGAGGTAATGACCGGGGCGAATGGCGCATAAATCGGCTGCACATCGCGAGCTTCCAGCGTGTGAGCCTGCGAAATTTTCTCACGTTCAATACGCTTTAAGAACAGCAGCGTCAGCAGCTCCTGGATTTGCACCGGAGTCAGTACCGTTTGCGGTGTCCCGTTCCAGTTTTGCTGGGCAAAATCGCGAACCAGCTGAGATTCCTGCGGTTCCATCGGCTGCTTGAGTGCGGCCTGCAGCGTATGGAGCGTTGGTGCCGGATGCGTGCTGAGCGTCAGGCGGGCCTGTAAAAGCGTCACCATAGCGTTAAAATGCTTCGCGGGCAGCGGGTCTCCCGACTTCACGCCGGCGAGCTCCAGCAGCGATTTCCAGATCAGTTTACTCGAATCCCCGGTGGCCGCAGAAACCTTGGTCACCAGCTGGTTCAGCGTGTTTTGCTCCGCCGGAAGCAGCGGGCGGTCGGTTGCCGGGCGTTGCTGCGGCTGCGGGATAGACAGCTGTCCCTGCTGCAATAGCTGCAGCACGTTTTTCAACTGCTGCGGCGTCAGCTGGCTGAGGGCTGTCTGCCCAAACTGCTGGCGAATGTAATCGCTGACGGCCTGGCGATTATTGCCCTGGCCGAGCAGCTCGGTAAGCTGCGACAGCGTTTGACGTACGCTAAGCTTTTGCTCAGCGGTACCGATGCGCTGATTGAGATTTTGTTCAGCTGCGGGAAAGTGGCGCGCCTGCAACGGCGTGTCATTCTTCAAGCCCAGATCGTGTTTAACCCCTGCCCAGACTTCCGCGTTTTGCTGTGAAGTCATGGCGATTAATCGCGTAATAAGCCGCTCCAGCACCGTACGTTGCTGGGTACTTAACGGCTGTTCTCCCGCTGGGGAGAGGGGAGTGGTGCCAGCCCCCGGAGGGCGCGCAGGCATACCTGAAATGGGTTGCGTCATGATTCATCCTTTCCATATTACTTAATGCCGGGCGCAAGTATGCCTGGCGGCGAGATTATGGCACACTTCCCCGGTTTACTCTCGTTCTCAGACAGGTACTAATCGTGAAAATCCTTGTTGATGAAAATATGCCCTATGCCCGCGAGCTTTTCAGCCGTTTGGGTGAGGTGAGTGCTGTTCCAGGCCGTCCTATCCCGATGGAAGCGTTAACCGATGCTGATGCCCTGATGGTGCGCTCCGTCACGAAGGTCAATGAAGCACTGCTGGGCGACAAAGCGATTAAGTTTGTCGGTACCGCAACGGCGGGCACTGACCATGTTGATCACGCCTGGCTGCAGCAGGCTGGCATTGGATTTTCAGCAGCCCCGGGTTGCAATGCGATTGCGGTGGTTGAATACGTCATTTCCGCGCTGCTGATGCTGGCCGAACGCGATGGTTTCGCATTGACCGATCGTACCGTGGGGATTGTGGGTGTCGGTAACGTCGGCGGACGTCTGCAAAAGCGGCTGGAAGCGTTGGGCATTAAAACGCTGCTGTGCGATCCGCCGCGTGCTGATAATGGTGACGCGGGTGATTTCAAATCGCTCAACGATCTGGTTGAACAAGCCGACGTTCTGACCTTCCACACCCCGCTGTATAAAGAAGGGCCGTACAAATCGCTGCATCTGGCCGATGAGGCGCTGATTCGTCGCCTGAAATCGGGGGCTATTTTAATCAACGCCTGCCGTGGGCCGGTTGTCGATAACGCGGCGCTGCTTGCCTGTCTGGAAGATGGTCAGGATTTGAGCGTGGTGCTGGACGTCTGGGAGCCGGAACCGGATCTTAATCTCGCATTGCTGGAGAAAGTGGATCTGGGTACGTCTCATATCGCCGGTTATACCCTTGAAGGCAAAGCGCGCGGCACCACTCAGGTGTTTGAAGCCTATAGCCAGTTTATCGGCCAGCCGCAGGAAGTGGCGCTCTCCTCGCTGCTGCCAGCGCCGGAATTTGGCCACATTAGCCTTCATGGGCCGCTCGATCAGCCAACGCTGAAAAGACTGGTTCATTTAGTGTATGATGTGCGCCGCGATGACGCACCGCTGCGAAAAGTTGCGGGGATCCCGGGCGAATTTGACAAGCTGCGTAAGAATTACCTTGAGCGCCGCGAATGGTCATCACTCACCGTTGAGTGCGACGATGCTGACGCCGCCGCGCTGCTGCAACAAATCGGGTTTAACGCCGTACATCGTTAATGTCTTCTTAATGCCCCTGTCGGATACTCCGGCAGGGTCGCCATTTTTTCTGGAGTAAATCACCATGTCTGAAGGCTGGAATATTGCCATCCTGGGCGCAACCGGCGCCGTAGGCGAAGCCCTGCTTGAAACCCTTGCTGAACGTCAGTTCCCGGTGGGTGATATCTATGCGCTGGCGCGCAATGAAAGCGCCGGTGAACACCTGCGTTTTAATGGTAAATCGGTAATGGTGCAGGATGCGACGGAGTTCGATTGGACTCAGGCGCAGCTGGCGTTCTTTGTGGCCGGTCAGGAAGCAACGGCGACCTACGTCGAAGAAGCCAGTAACGCAGGCTGTCTGATTATCGATCTCAGCGGCCTGTTTGCGCTGGAGCCAGACGTACCGCTGGTAGTGCCGGATGTGAATCCATCCGTTCTTGCGGATTATCGTAACCGCAACCTGATTGCCGTTGCCGATAGCCAGACCAGTCAACTGCTGAGCGCGCTGAAGCCGCTGATTGATGAAGGTGGTCTATCGCGCATTAACGTGACCAGCCTGATCTCCGCTTCCGCGCACGGTAAAAAAGCGGTCGACGCGCTGGCGGGACAGAGCGCTAAGCTGCTGAACGGTATGCCGATTGATGAAGGTGATTTCTTCGGTCGTCAACTGGCGTTCAACATGTTGCCGATGCTGCCAGACCGCGAAGGTAGCGTGCGCGACGAACGTCGTATCGTCGATCAGGTGCGTAAAATTCTGCAGGACGACGGCCTGATGATTTCCGCCAACTGCATTCAATCACCGGTGTTTTACGGTCACGCGCAGATGGTCTCCTTTGAGGCGATGCGCCCATTGGCGGCGGAAGAAGCGCGCGATGCGTTTTCTCGCGGCGAAGATGTTGTTCTGTCTGAAGAGGGCGAGTTCCCGACGCAGGTTGGCGATGCGACAAACAGTGCGCACCTCTCTGTCGGCTGCGTTCGCAACGACTACGGCATGCCTGAGCAGATCCAGTTCTGGTCCGTTGCCGATAACGTCCGTTTCGGCGGTGCATTGATGGCAGTGAAAACGGCTGAGAAGCTGGTGCAGGAGTATATGTACTAATGTCCGGGATGGAGCAACCGCCTGTCTACCGTATTGCGCTGGGCATTGAATATGACGGCAGCAAATACTACGGCTGGCAGCGGCAAAATGAAGTGCGCAGCGTGCAGGAGAAGCTTGAAAAGGCGCTCTCGCAGGTCGCGAATGAGCCAATTAATGTGTTTTGCGCCGGACGTACTGATTCCGGCGTACACGGTACAGGCCAGGTCGTGCACTTCGAAACCCACGCTGCGCGTAAAGACGCGGCATGGACATTGGGCGTAAATGCGAATTTGCCTGGTGACATCGCGGTGCGTTGGGTGAAAGCTGTACCCGACGATTTCCACGCGCGCTTTAGCGCAACGGCGCGCCGTTATCGCTACATTATCTACAATCACCGGTTGCGTCCGGCGGTGTTGAGCCAGGGGGTGACGCATTATCACCAGCCGCTGGACGCCGAAAGGATGCACCGCGCGGCGCAAAGCCTGCTGGGTGAGAATGATTTCACCTCGTTTCGGGCGGTGCAGTGCCAGTCGCGCACGCCGTGGCGCAATCTGATGCACATCAACGTGACCCGCTACGGCGCGTACATCGTGGTGGACATCAAAGCGAATGCCTTTGTGCATCACATGGTAAGGAATATTGTTGGCAGCCTGATGGAAGTTGGCGCAGGAAACCAGCCGGAGAGCTGGATTGCAGAACTGCTGGCGGCAAAAGACAGGACGCTTGCCGCCGCGACGGCGAAAGCGGAAGGGCTGTATCTGGTGGCGGTAGATTATCCCGCGCACTTTGACCTGCCTTCCGTGCCGATGGGGCCGCTTTTCCTGGCGGACTAATGTAGTCATTTGGGGCTAAAACAATATGGACCTTATCCGTTTTTTAATTGATTTCATCCTGCATATCGATGTGCATCTGGCTGAACTGGTCGCGCAGTATGGCATCTGGGTTTACGCCATTCTGTTCCTGATCCTGTTTTGCGAAACGGGGTTGGTGGTTACGCCGTTCCTGCCGGGCGACTCGCTGTTGTTCGTTGCCGGTGCGCTCTCCGCGCTGCCGACCAACGATCTCAACGTACATCTGATGGTGCTGCTGATGGTGATTGCTGCCATTCTTGGCGATGCGGTGAACTACACCATTGGGCGGCTGTTCGGCGAGAAGCTGTTCAGCAATCCAAACTCAAAGATTTTCCGCCGCAGCTACCTGGATAAGACCCATGCCTTCTACGATAAGCACGGTGGAAAAACCATTATCCTGGCGCGATTTGTGCCCATCGTCAGAACATTTGCGCCTTTTGTGGCGGGAATGGGCCATATGTCCTATCGTCATTTTGCATTCTATAACGTGACCGGGGCGCTGCTGTGGGTGCTGCTGTTTACCTACGCGGGCTATCTGTTCGGTGACCTGCCAATCGTGCAGGAAAACCTGAAGCTGCTAATTGTGGCGATTATCGTTCTCTCGGTATTACCGGGGGTTATCGAAGTGATTCGCCATCGTCGCGCCGCAGCAAAACAGGCAAAATAAATGAAGCATACGGGGCACGATTCAGCCGTGCCCCGTTATGGCATGTTTCGCGGTTCGACCACTTTTTTATGCCAAGTTTCGGGCTGTTATGTTTTAATGTGCAACATTCATGGTCTATGAGGGGCAAAAGTGGCATTATGCGCGCCCCCTTAATGGCAAAACTGGCATCGACCAGGTTCAGGCAGAAAGGTTATCAATGAGCTGGATTGAACGAATTAAAAGCAACATCACACCTACCCGCAAGGCGAGCATCCCGGAAGGGGTATGGACCAAGTGCGATAGCTGTGGTCAGGTTTTGTATCGCGCCGAGCTGGAGCGTAACCTCGAGGTTTGCCCTAAGTGCGATCATCACATGCGTATGTCAGCGCGTAATCGCCTGCATAGCTTGTTAGATGAAGGGTCCCTGGTAGAACTGGGTAGTGAACTTGAGCCGAAAGACGTGCTGAAGTTCCGTGACTCTAAAAAGTATAAAGACAGATTGGCATCCGCTCAAAAAGAGACGGGTGAAAAAGACGCGCTGATTGTCATGAAAGGCACTCTGCATACCATGCCGGTAGTTGCCGCCGCCTTTGAGTTCTCATTTATGGGTGGCTCAATGGGTTCCGTGGTAGGTGCGCGCTTTGTCCGTGCCGTTGAGCAGGCGCTGGAAGATAACTGCCCGCTGATCTGCTTCTCCGCATCCGGCGGTGCACGTATGCAAGAAGCGCTGATGTCACTGATGCAGATGGCGAAAACCTCTGCGGCGCTGGCAAAAATGCAGGAGCGCGGTTTACCGTATATCTCCGTGCTGACCGACCCAACCATG
The DNA here is from genome assembly GCF_021440345.1 of Kluyvera intermedia. Taxonomy (GTDB): domain Bacteria; phylum Pseudomonadota; class Gammaproteobacteria; order Enterobacterales; family Enterobacteriaceae; genus Kluyvera; species Kluyvera intermedia_A. The sequence continues at coordinate 34,191 of NZ_JAKCNS010000011.1, read as the reverse complement.
GGCGGCGTTTCCGCAAGTTTCGCCATGCTGGGCGACCTGAACATTGCAGAACCGAAAGCGCTGATTGGCTTTGCCGGTCCACGCGTTATCGAACAGACCGTTCGTGAGAAACTGCCGCCGGGCTTCCAGCGCAGTGAGTTCCTCATCGAGAAGGGCGCGATCGATATGATTGTTCGCCGTCCGGAAATGCGTCTGAAGCTGGCCAGCGTTCTGGCCAAGCTGATGAATCTCCCGGCACCGAATCCGGATGCGCCGCGCGACAGCGTGGTGGTACCGCCGGTACCGGATCAGGAACCCGAGGCCTGATAATGCAAAGGGCAGGGCCGGATGGCGCTGCCCTTTTTGCTTTTATTCACCGTTGAAAGTTGCGGGCACCATGGAAAAACATCTTATTCCTCAGGCCACGTCGCCCCTGGCTACGTGGCTTTCTTATCTGGAAAACCTCCATTCAAAAACTATCGACCTGGGTCTGGCGCGAGTCAGCCTGGTGGCGGGTCAACTGGACGTGCTTCAGCCTGCGCCGTTTGTGTTTACCGTTGCCGGAACTAACGGCAAAGGTACCACCTGCCGTACGCTGGAAACCATTCTGATGGCCGCGGGCTATACGGTGGGCGTTTACAGCTCACCTCATCTGGTTCGCTACACCGAACGCGTACGCGTACAGGGTGCGGAGCTTACCGAAAGCGACCACACCGCCTCTTTTGCGGCGATTGAAAATGCACGCGGCGAAACTTCACTCACTTATTTTGAATACGGCACCCTCTCCGCGCTGTGGCTGTTTAAGCAGGCGAAGGTTGACGTCGTTATCCTTGAAGTGGGGCTGGGTGGGCGTCTGGACGCGACCAATATTGTCGATGCTAACGTCGCCGTAGTGACCAGCATCGCGCTGGATCATACCGACTGGTTAGGGCCGGATCGCGAAAGTATCGGTCGTGAGAAAGCGGGGGTGTTCCGCGGTGGGCGTCCTGCCATCGTTGGCGAGCCGGATATGCCGCATACCATTGCCGATGTGGCGAAGGAAAAAGGCGCCCTGCTGCGCCAGCGTGACGTGGACTGGCGCTATACGGTTGAGGCCGACAGCTGGAGCTTTAGCGATGCGCAGGGCGAGATGCAGGATCTGCCGCTGCCCAACGTACCGCAGCCTAACGCTGCCACGGCGCTGGCCGCACTGCGCGCTAGCGGACTGGCGGTCAGTGAACAAGCCATTCGTGACGGCATTGCTAACGCGATTTTGCCAGGCCGTTTCCAGACAATTCAAACTGAGCCGCGCGTCATTTTAGACGTTGCGCATAACCCGCATGCGGCGGCCTACCTTGCCGGACGTCTCAAATCACTGCCGAAAAATGGGCGAGTACGGGCGGTTATTGGTATGCTGCATGATAAGGATATTGCCGGTACGCTGGCATGTCTGGAAGAGGTCGTTGACGACTGGTATTGCGCACCGCTGGAAGGGCCTCGAGGGGCGACAGCGGAACAGCTGCGGGAACATCTGCAGGCTGGTACCGTTTTTGCCACCGTGGCACAGGCCTGGCGTGCCGCAATGGCCGACGCGATGCCGGAGGATACGGTGCTGGTGTGTGGTTCGTTCCACACGGTAGCGCATGTGATGGAAGAGTTGGACGCGGGGATAGCTGGTGGCAAGTAAGTTTCAAAACCGTCTTGTCGGGACGATAGTATTAGTTGCCCTGGGCGTTATCGTGCTGCCAGGGCTTCTTGACGGGCAAAAAAAACATTATCAGGATGAGTTCGCGGCTATTCCGCTGGTGCCAAAACCAGGCGATCGCGACGAGCCCGATATGTTGCCAACCGCCACGCAGGCGCTGCCAGCGCAGCCACCTGAAGGTGCGGCAGAAGAAGTCAGGGCGGGGGATGCTGCGGCACCGTCGCTGGATTCCAGCCGCCTTGCGGTCAACGGCAACGGCGATCTGGAACAGATCCCGCCGACGGCTGAACCGCCAAAACCGAAGCCGGCTGAAAAACCTAAGCCTAAACCACAGCCGGTAACAGAACAGGTTGCCGTCACGTCACCGCCAAAAGCTGCGCCGGAAGAGCAGCCTGCGCCGGTGGGGAAAGCTTACGTGGTGCAGTTGGGGGCACTGAAGAACGCCGATAAGGTGAATGAAATTGTCGCCAGCCTGCGCGGTGCGGGTTATCGCGCTTACACGTCGCCTTCTACGCCGGTTCAGGGTAAAATTACGCGTATTCTTGTTGGCCCGGAAGCCTCAAAAGATAAGCTGAAAGGTTCGCTTGGCGAGCTGAAACAGCTGTCGGGATTAAGCGGTGTCGTGATGGGGTATACCCCGAACTAACGCAGCTTTACCCTGCACCCAAACCCTTCCCACAGCGGGATGAGGGGCATTTTTTTGCCCGTAGGTGTGGGCCCGAAACCGTGGCGTTGAATATTTTTTCAGCGCCATTTTTTATTTACGCCAGGGAAGGAAATCCCTACGCAAACGTTTTCTTTTTCTGTTAGAATGCGCCCGAACTGGATGACAGGGCGTAAAATCGTGGGACATTTATGGTCTGGATTGATTATGCCATTATCGCGGTACTGGGCTTTTCTTGCTTAGTGAGCCTTATCCGCGGCTTTGTTCGTGAAGCATTATCGTTGGTAACCTGGGGCTGTGCCTTCTACGTTGCCAGCCATTACTACACGGAACTGTCTGTCTGGTTTACGGGCTTTGAAGATGAACGGGTTCGAAACGGGATTGCGATTGCGGCGCTGTTTATCGTAACGCTCATCGTTGGTGCTATCGTGAACTATGTGATAGGCCAACTGGTGGAAAAAACCGGTCTGTCGGGTACAGATAGGGTGTTGGGGATCTGCTTTGGCGCTTTACGTGGGGTGCTGATTATCGCCGCCATCTTGTTCTTCCTCGATACCTTTACCGGGATGGCGAAGAGCGATGACTGGCTGCACTCGCAGTTTATTCCCTATTTCTCACCGGTTATCAGATGGTTTTTCGAATACCTCCAAAGCTCGTCAAGTTTCTTGCCCAAAGTATAAACTTTGGGTCGTTGCTTAACGAGGAAAAGACGTATGTGCGGTATTGTCGGTATCGCCGGTGTCATGCCGGTTAACCAGTCGATTTATGATGCGCTAACGGTGCTGCAGCACCGTGGACAGGATGCCGCTGGCATCATCACCATTGATGCCAACAACTGCTTCCGGTTGCGTAAGGCAAACGGCCTGGTCAGCGATGTCTTTGAAGCCCGCCACATGCAGCGTATGCAGGGCAATATGGGTATTGGCCATGTGCGCTACCCAACGGCGGGCAGCTCCAGCGCTTCTGAAGCTCAGCCTTTCTACGTTAACTCGCCATACGGTATTACGCTTGCGCACAACGGCAACCTGACCAACGCGCATGAGTTACGTCAGAAGCTGTTTGAAGAGAAACGCCGCCACATCAACACCACTTCTGACTCTGAAATCCTGCTCAATATTTTTGCCAGCGAGCTGGATAACTTCCGCCATTATCCGCTGGAAGCCGACAATATCTTTGCCGCCATTGCCGCGACGAATCGTCAGATTCGTGGTGCCTATGCGTGTGTCGCGATGATTATCGGTCATGGCATGGTTGCTTTCCGCGACCCTAATGGCATCCGTCCGCTGGTGCTGGGTAAGCGTGATATTGGCGATGGCCGTACCGAGTATATGGTGGCTTCCGAAAGCGTTGCGCTGGATACGCTGGGCTTTGAATTCCTGCGCGATGTGGCGCCGGGCGAAGCAGTCTACATCACTGAGAAAAGGCAGTTGTTTACCCGTCAATGTGCTGACAACCCGGTGAGCAATCCATGCCTGTTCGAATACGTCTACTTTGCGCGTCCGGACTCCTTTATCGATAAGATTTCCGTCTACAGCGCTCGCGTCAACATGGGCACCAAGCTTGGCGAGAAAATCGCCCGCGAGTGGGAAGATCTGGATATCGACGTGGTTATCCCGATTCCAGAAACCTCTTGCGATATCGCGCTGGAGATTGCCCGTATTCTGGATAAACCGTACCGCCAGGGTTTTGTGAAAAACCGTTACGTTGGCCGTACCTTTATCATGCCGGGCCAGCAGCTGCGTCGTAAATCAGTGCGCCGTAAACTCAACGCCAACCGCGCTGAGTTCCGCGGTAAGAACGTCCTGCTGGTGGATGATTCCATCGTGCGGGGTACCACGTCTGAGCAGATTATCGAAATGGCGCGTGAAGCCGGAGCGAAAAAGGTCTATCTGGCCTCCGCTGCACCTGAAATTCGTTTCCCGAATGTCTACGGTATTGATATGCCAACCGCTACCGAGCTGATTGCTCACGGGCGTGAAGTGGATGAAATCCGACAGATCATCGGTGCAGACGGTCTTATCTTCCAGGATCTTAACGATCTGATTGAAGCCGTACGCGCTGAGAACCCGGACATTCAGCAGTTTGAATGCTCGGTATTTAACGGCGTGTACGTTACCAAAGACGTTGACCAGACCTATCTTGATTTCCTCGATTCACTGCGCAATGACGACGCCAAAGCGATGCTGTTGCAAAATGAAGTCGAAAACTTAGAGATGCACAACGAAGGTTAAGTCCACTCTCTCAGCCAGCGACGTTTCTTTCGTCGCTGGCTATTTTCAGCGATGGATGACACCAAAACGGATGCCGTACTTCTGTATTTTATAGTTCAGAGTCGTCCGGGAAACGTTAAGCGTTCGCGCCGCTGCTGCAATATTCCCCTGATATGTATCCAGCGCGGTTTCTATCAAACCCCTTTCATAGTTAGCCACCCGAGCCTCAAGCGAACTTTCCTGCTGCAACTCAGTTTCAGCGATATGACTGGCAACCGTTGGGATCTCCGGAAAACCTAAATTAAGTTCTTCATTGTCAAAGATGATATTTTTCAGCATGCCATCTGTTTCCTGCATGATCATGCTGCGGACAATTGCATTTTCCAGCATTCTAACGTTGCCTGGCCAGGGGTTGTCCAGTAGTGCCATGCGTGCTGCCTCGCTTAAACCATGGATATCTTGTGGAACCTCGCGACGGTATTTATCAATGAAATAATTGGCCAGCAGAGGAATATCTTCCGGACGAGTACGGAGAGGCGGCAACATGAGCATACCGACGTTGAGCCGGTAAAACAGATCCGGGCGTAGCCGTTCTTGCTGAATCAATCGTACCGGTGTTTCATTCATTGCGGCGATAATACGGACGTCAGAGTGAATTGGTTTTTGGCCGCCGAGCCGCCAGAACGTCTTATCTTGTAAAAAGCGCAGTAATTTACTTTGTATTTCGATGGGCATGGCGTTCAGTTCATCCAGGAAGAGCGTCCCACCGTTAGCCAACTCCAGGTATCCCAGACTGTTTTCTGCGCCGGTATAGGCACCGCGCATGGTGCCGAAAAGAGTGCTTTCGACTAAGGTTGGCGGTAGCGCACCGCAGTTCAGGGCAATAAATGGTTTGTCGGCACGCTTGCTGTATTGATGAATAAGCCGAGAAAAAAGCTCTTTCCCCGTCCCGGTCTCACCCACAATAGTTACCGGAATATTGCTGATGGCCAGGCGTTTTGCCTTGGCAATATTGGCCAGCATTTCTGCATTTTCAGTAATGATGGCATGGTGTTTTTCATGCCCCTGGGCGTATAACAGATGGTTTAGCTCCACCACCTGTTCCTGCAAGCGTCTGACACCCGACATGTTCCTGCCAATTTCGATGACGCCGACCATGTTGCCCTGGTTTGAGTAGAGCGGGGCAGTGGTATGTTGGTAATCCACCGCCTGACCTCGAGCGTTGTAGTAAATCTGGTAATGACCAATATATTCAACCCCTTCCTTCAAAGATGACAGCATGGTGCTTTGGGTCTCTTTCATCCTGGGATAAACGTCCAGCATATGCTTGCCCATCGCCTGTTCAATGCTGTATCCATCAAGCTCCGCACTTTCCTGGTTGTAGTAGACGTATTCACCTCGTTCATTAATCACGGCCAGTGGTTGATGTATCAGATCGAAGAAACGCGAAAACATTTTGAGCGCGGCAGCCAGTTCTTCATTCGTTGATGCCATAGCAAAATCAAGTCCATTTCATGAGTATTAACCCTATTTTAAATGTGACAAAATTTCGTCGATGTGATGAATAACACACTAAGAGACGAAAAATAAAAAATGTTTATTATTTTAATTTATTGAATTTAAACGATAAAAATCGTGGCGCGCTTGTTGCTCTATATCCATCAGGAAAGTGTGGTTTTTAAACTGAAGATACGCAGAGGGTGTTATGACTGACTCGATTATTGAAAACTACAATCAATTACGTGGGAAAGTGGTTGAGGGCGACCGACGCTTCCAGCAAAGGGATGGCCACCTGTGTTTTGAAGGGGTTGATTTGGATGCCTTAGCACGAAAATATCCAACGCCGTTCTATGTTTTCTCAGAGCAAGAAATTATAAGGAATATCAAGGAAATAGAATTATCATTTGCCGCGCACAAGAAAACGAAAACCTTTTTTGCCTCAAAAACCTGTTCCGTCATGGGGGTGCTGAAAGCCATTAAAGATGCGGGTATTTGCGCTGAGGCAAACTCGCAGTATGAAGTTCGCAAGTGCCTGGAAATTGGTTTCCGTGGTGACCAAATCGTCTTCAATGGAGTAGTCAAAAAGCCAGCCGATCTTGAATATGCTATTGCCAATGATCTGTATCTGATTAACGTCGATAGCCTGTACGAATTGGATCATATCGATGCTATTTCCCGCAGGCTGAAGAAAGTAGCCAATGTATGCGTGCGTGTAGAACCGAATGTGCCTTCTGCAACTCATGCTGAGCTGGTGACGGCGTTTCACGCCAAATCAGGTCTGGACCTTGAGCAGGCGGAAGAGACCTGCCGTAGGATCCTTGAGATGCCTTACGTTCATTTGCGCGGGCTGCACATGCATGTGGGTGACCAGGTGCCTGAATCAGAACCTTTTGCGAAAGCCACCAAAGTTCTGGTAGACGAGTCCCGCCGTCTGGAAGAGGTTCTTGGGATTAAATTTGATCTGATTAACGTGGGCGGCGGTATTCCCGTTCCTTACAAATATGATGAAGAGAATGGCGATCCGCTCAAAGACAACATGTATGCCGGGATTACGGCGCAGGACTTTGCCGATGCGGTTATCCGCGAGGTGCATAAATGGCGCACGGATGTTGAAATTTGCATTGAGCCTGGGCGTAAAGTCACCGGTTCAGCGGCAGTTCTGCTGACGGAGGTCTCGTGTGAAAAACGTAAAACTAACTACGACCTGAATGGAAACGTCGAGTGCCATGTCGAATGGAAATTTGTCGATGCCGGGTACAGCATTCTTTCTGACAGCCAGCATTTTGACTGGTTCTTCTATGTTTATAACGCCTCCCGTATGGCAGAGTCGCACGATGCCTGGATTAAGCTTGCTGGCCCGTTATGCGACGGCGGTGATTATTTCCATATGGGTGTTAAAGGGGAAGAGTTCCTGATGCCGCAGGACACTGCGATTGGCGATATCGTCGCATTCCTTGATGCGGGTGCTTACACCATCGAAAGCCAGACCGTTTATAACAACCGTCCGCGTTCGGCCGTCGTTATTATCGATAAAGACGGAAAAGATCGGTTAATTCGTCGGGAAGACAGCTACGAAGATATGGTTAATTACGACATTTACTAAATCAATATATTTGGGCCTCAGGGAATGCTGAGGCCGCTGGATAACGCGATCTGCAAAGGGATATTTCTCCCTTTGTGGATAATAGGAGATAGCCATGAGTAATAATAGTTCTGGCTTACTTGGCATTAAAGACATTGTCTTTATGAATGTCATTGCAATTTTAAGTTTGCGACAAATCCCCAACGTGGCACCTTACGGGGCTTCTGCCATGCTGTTGTGGGTGATTGCTGCATTTTGCCTGTTCTTTCCGCTGGCGATGGTATGTGGAGAACTGTCCACCGGTTGGCCGAAAGATGGCGGTATTTTTGTCTGGATTAAAGAGGCCTTTGGCAAACGTATTGCGTGGATTGTTGTGGTTTGTTTTCTCTTTTCCTGCGTGCTGTTTTTCCCGCTGATGCTGCAATTTGGTTTTACTGCGCTGGGATACATGATTGGTAATGGTCTGGCGGAAAATAAAGCGTTTATTGGCATTGGCTCGGCAGCCATTTTCTGGCTGCTGACGCTGATGAATATTCGCGGCATGGAATGGACCAAAATCATCAATAGTATTAGCGCCTGGTGCGGCGTATTTATTCCCTCCGCGATATTAATTATCCTGGCGATTGTCTGGTTGCTGACCGGGCATTCGATGCAAACTGACTACGCGACGGCCGCAAATTGGATTCCGGATCTAAGTCACTGGGATACCATTGTATTCCTCTCCAGCATGATGTTTGCTTTTGCTGGGCTGGAAGTGGCACCGATGATTGCAGGGCGTACTCGCAATCCACAGCGCGATTTCCCTCGTGCAATGGCCGTGTCTGCCGCCGTGATTGTGGGGATTTACATGATCGGTACCTGGGCGCTGAATACGCTATTGCCCGCAGGACAAACCGATATTGTTGCCGGGGTAATGCAGGCGATGCATGCGGCGGCAGATACGTTGCATATGCCGTGGCTGATTCCGGTAATGGCCTTCTGCATGTTCTTCGGTGCGCTGGGGCAGATTAATTCGTGGCTGGTCGGGCCTATCTATATGCTTCAGGAGGCTTCCCGCGAAGATAATCTGTTAGGTGATAAAATCGCGCAGCTGCATCCGGTATGGAAAACGCCGGTCTTTGCGTTGATCGTACAAGCAATTATTGTGACGGTACTGTGCTTCTCCACCTTCATTTCACCCAGCGTCGCTGCGGCATACTGGATGCTAACTGCGTTAACGACAATTACCTATTTTATCCCTTATCTGGTGATGTTCCCGGCGTTCTGGCGGCTGCGTCAGACGCAACCTGACACACCAAGAAGTTTCAAAATTCCGGGCAAAATCTTGCCTGCCGTTTTGCCTGCATTAGGCTTTATTTCCATCGCCTTTGCCGTTGGATTGCTGTTTATCCCGCCGTCACAAATCGATATGGGTGGATATTTCCAGTACGCCGGCAAGATTGTCGCTGGTGCCCTGTTGGCAGTAATTGTCGCCGAATGCATCTACCATCGCGCAATAAAGCGTAATGCACGACTGAATATGGCCGGGGGTAAATAAAATGTATATGCCTACTCTGGAAATCAATTTACGTAAACTGGAAGAAAACGCGCGAACTGAAAAAACGTTATTAGCCAGCAGCGGTATTGAGGTTATGGCAGTAAATAAAGTCTTTGATGGCTGCGTGGAAACGGCTCAGGCGGTTTTTGATGGCGGGATTCAGGTTATTGCCGAATCACGTACCTACAACCTGAAAAAGCTCCGTAATATTGGCTGCACAACCTGTTTGCTGCGCAGTCCTTGCCTGAGTGAGATTGAGGATGTTATTCGCTATGCCGATATTAGTTTAAACAGCGAACCGCTGATCCTGCGTGCATTATCGGAGGAAGCTTGCCGCCAGGGGAAAACGCATCAGATTCTACTGATGATTGATATGGGCGATTTGCGCGAAGGTATCTGGTTTAGCGAATATGCGAAAATCCTCGAAACAATCAATCTTATCACCGCATTGCCTTGCCTCGCGTTGTATGGGCTTGGCACTAATTTCAACTGCTACGGCACCGTTCTACCCACGGTCAAAAATGGTGATGATTTTCTGGCTCTGGCAGCACGACTGGAGCAAGACAGCGGCGTGAAAATACGCCGTTTATCCGCGGGCAACTGCACGAGCTATCATCTACTGGATAAGGGCGTCTGGCCACACGGGTTGAATCATCTGCGTATTGGCGGGTTGCATGAATTTGGTATCGAATACGTTGATATGAAATATCTGGATGAATTTCATCATTCAGTTAAGCCGGTGGAGAAAGCTTGTTCGGATATGTACGTTCTGGAGGCGGAGATTATTGAGCTTAATAGTAAACCGACGTTCCCCGTCGGCGAACTGGGCGTAGATGCTTTTTTGCAAACCAAAACCTTTATTGATAGCGGTGTACGTAAGCGCGCATTGCTGGCATTTGGCCGCCAGGATGTACCGGCGGATAACTGCGTACCATGTGATGACGGAATAACCATTCTTGGACAGACTAGCGACCATACTCTCGCCGATATTGAGTCCTGCTCTTTGCCGTTACAGGTTGGCGATGCGATCCGCTTCGAGCTTGATTACACCGGGCTGCTGATGGCTTGTCAGACCAAAGGCGTTGCCATGCGATTCACTCGCTAAAGAAAACGCTGCGGGTTCGTGCCTGCAGCGTCACTCTGACCCCTACATAAAGATAGGGAGTAATGATGAGTACCCTACAAGAATCTCCTGTAGTAGCGCAAACCGGTGAGTTGCGTCGTAACTTAAAAAAGCGACATCTATTAATGATGTCGCTTGGTGGGACAATAGGAACAGGATTGTTTATCGGGATTGCCGAACCGCTATACAGTGTTGGCCCAGCGGGCACGCTGCTGGCTTATTTACTGGCCGGAGCCATCATGCTGGCGACGATGATGTGTCTCGGCGAATTATCGTGCGCATTTCCTCACTCGGGTTCGTTTCAGCATTATGCGTTGATGTTTATTCCACATCCCATATTGAGCTATACCATCGGCTGGTTGTACTGGTTTAGCTGGGTTTTCTCCCTTGCTGCCGACTTAACTGCCGCCAGTTTTATCGCCCACCACTATTTACCTACTATTCCCGTTTATTATTTCTGTCCAATTATTCTCGTGGCATTAACAATCATTAATCTCTGTTCGGCGAAAAGCTTTGGCGAGTGTGAATACTGGCTTTCAGCTCTTAAAGTCTTTGCCATCGTGCTGTTTATTGCAGCGGGTGGCGTCATGATCTATTCATTAATAGGGCAAACAGGTTGGCATCCGACGCTGAAAACGGATGGCGTTTGGTTACCGCATGGTGAGTGGCAAATTCTGGTTTGCATGACGATCGTTATTTACTCTTTTCAAGGTGTGGAGCTGGTGGGAAATGCGGCGGGTGAAACCGAGTCGCCACAGACGATTTTACCTAAAGTGATCCTCGGTATTGGCGTGCGGATTATCTTATTTTATGGCCTGGCGATTGCTATCCTGGCTCTTGTCTATCCACGTGCACAGGTCCCGAACGGGCAAAGCCCTTTTGTCTGGGTATTTTCTCATGTTGGGATCCCCGGCGCCGATACCCTGATGACGTTGGTTATCTTTTCCGCGGCAGTGTCTGCCGCCAACTCGGCGATCTACGCCAGTTCGCGGATGCTGTGGTCAATGGCAGGGGACCGATTTGCACCTGCCTGTTTTAGCCGGGTTAGTCAACATGGCGTTCCGGTTAATGCCATTTTACTGACAGTGATTTTTGCGCTGGTGTCGATGCTAACGCGCTATATTTCCGCCCAGCAGTTCTACCTCTATCTGATAGCCAGTACCGGACAGGTGGGATGTCTGGCGTGGATTGTCATTGGCTGGTGTCAGTATCGCTTCCGACGTGCGGTGAACCATGGTGAATATCCACGTAACCTATTGCGCTATCGGTCTCCGCTTTTTCCATGGGTGGCTGGATTTGTTATTATCACTAATATTGCGATTATTATCGGCACCTGGTTTAGCGCACCCGGGCTATTGATTATGCTGATTGAGTTATTCTTGATGGCCTGTATTGTGGCCTCGTGGTTTATTTTTCGACCAACGTTGAAATAAAGATGGGCGTTCTCGCATCGCGAGAGCGCCTTATCGGGCTTCATCGACCCAAATCTGCATTTTGCCTTCGCCAGGGTTGGCCCAGCAAAACCATGGAATAAAGGTTAAGGTCTGTTTTTCCACCGCCGTCTGGTGATTATCAAAACTATACAGCGGTTGCTATTCCAGTGCTGTCGGCGGCGCAGTCGATAAAGTGAACTGGGGAGCGATGCTTTCCAGTTACTGATGAACGATGAGAGTGAAAGAAGCTTGCTGTTACCGGTACGGCTAGTGGTACGCGAAAGTTCGCTCACCGATAATCATGCCTCGCGGTTGCGTCTGGCGCCGTAATCCGGCAAAGTTTGCTCCACTATGGAAACAGGGCGGTTTGTGTGAAACGACTCATCATTGGAATCTCCGGCGCCAGCGGCGCCATCTACGGTGTTCGCTTATTGCAGGTGCTGCGCAGCCTGCCGGATGTGGAAACGCATCTGGTGATGAGCCAGGCGGCACGCCAGACGCTGGCGCTGGAAACCGACTTTTCGCTGCGTGAGGTTCAGGCGCTGGCCGATGTGGTGCACGACGCGCGCGATATCGGTGCCAGTATCTCATCAGGCTCGTTTAAAACGGCCGGGATGATTATTCTGCCGTGCTCAATCAAAACTCTCTCTGGTATCGTCAATAGCTATACCGATGGCCTGTTGACGCGCGCCGCTGACGTGGTGCTCAAAGAGCGCCGCCCGCTGGTGCTGTGCGTACGAGAAACGCCGCTGCACCTGGGGCACCTGCGTTTGATGACCCAGGCAGCTGAGATTGGCGCAATTATCATGCCGCCAGTACCTGCATTTTATCACCGCCCACAATCGCTGGACGACGTGATTAACCAGACGGTAAATCGCGTACTCGATCTTTTCGATATCGACCTGCCGCAGGATCTCTTTACGCGCTGGACCGGCGCGTAGCCGCGCCCAACCAGGGCGCATGATGTATTCTTTGCCCTGTTTCAGGGCGATTTTGTAACGCCGATCAAATCCTCGATATTTAATCATCCCGATTGTCTATTTGTGCTCGATTTATGCGCTGCGGCTGATATCTTTCTTTATGATCACCTTTTGTTATCTTTTTATTAACATTTTTAACAATGTGTTTTTTAGTGTTAAAGATGGCACAGAAGATGCAAATAAGATTTTGCAGACGCACACAACATAATTATGAGTAGTTAACGACATCACGATTTAATAGGGGAACGTATGAAGAAGACGGTTCTGGCTCTCTCTTTGCTGCTGGGTCTCAGCAGCGCATCCAGCGTATTTGCCGCACTGCCACAAAGCATTCGTATCGGCACCGATACTACCTACGCACCGTTCTCCTCGAAAGATGCCAAAGGCGATTTCATCGGCTTTGATATCGATCTGGGTAATGAAATGTGTAAACGCGCCAGCATCAAATGTACCTGGGTGGGCAGCGACTTTGACGCGCTGATCCCGTCGATGAAAGCGAAGAAAATCGACGCCATCATCTCTTCGCTGTCGATAACCGAAAAACGCCAGCAGGAAATCGCCTTCTCCAACAAGCTGTATGCAGCGGATTCACGCCTGATTGCGGCGAAAGGCTCGGCGATTTTGCCTACCCTTGATGCGCTGAAAGGCAAGCATATCGGCGTTCTGCAGGGTTCCACACAGGAAGCTTATGCCAACGAAAACTGGCGTAGCAAAGGCATTGATGTTGTGGCGTATCAAAACCAGGATCTGATCTACTCCGATATGGCAGCCGGTCGTCTTGACGCGGCATTCCAGGATGAAGTTGCCGCCAGCGAAGGTTTCCTCAAGCAACCAGCGGGTAAAGATTTTGATTTCGCGGGTCCGTCCGTCAAAGACAAGAAATTCTTTGGTGATGGCACTGGCGTCGGGCTGCGTAAAGACGACGTTGAGCTGAAAGCGGCGTTTGATAAAGCACTGGCGGAGCTACGTGCTGACGGTACCTACGACAAGATGGCGAAGAAATATTTCAACTTCAACGTCTACGGCGACTAACTGCAGCAAATGTATCATCGTGGTGCATTGATTTTGCGATGCACCACGGTGGTGCGGTTTTTGCTCGAAAATCGCGCGCGGTTGCATAATTAAGCATTTTTAATGAGAAAAAAGCCATCAGTCAGGGCAGAATGCTTTGCCTTGATGGGCCGAAAGATGGCACGATAACTGCTCAGATTATTTCTAAAAAACCCACAAGAATTACTGTCTGTTGAGGATAATATGAAAAAACTGGCGTTATCTTTTTCTTTAGTCTTAGCGCTTGCGTCTGCTTCAAGCGCATTTGCAGCAATCCCGCAAAAAGTGCGTATTGGTACTGACCCAACGTATGCACCGTTCGAGTCAAAAAATGCACAGGGTGAATTAGTGGGTTTTGACATTGATCTGGCAAAAGAGCTGTGTAAGCGCATCCAGGCACAATGTACCTTCGTGGAGAACCCGCTGGATGCCCTGATCCCCTCGCTGAAAGCAAAGAAAATCGATGCCATTATGTCGTCGCTGTCGATCACTGAAAAACGTCAGCAGGAAATTGCCTTTACCGACAAACTGTACGCCGCCGATTCCCGTCTGGTGGTGAAAAAGGGTTCCCCGGTGACGCCGGATCTCGCTACGCTGAAAGGCAAGCGCGTTGGCGTGCTGCAGGGCACCACTCAGGAAACCTACGGTAACGAGCACTGGGCACCGAAAGGTATTGAAATCGTCTCCTACCAGGGACAGGACAATATCTACTCCGACCTGACCGCCGGTCGTATTGACGCGGCATTCCAGGACGAAGTGGCGGCGAGTGAAGGTTTCCTGAAACAGCCTATCGGTAAAGACTACCAGTTCGGCGGCCCGTCGATTAAAGACGAGAAGCTGTTTGGGGTGGGTACCGGTATGGGTCTGCGCAAAGACGATACCGAACTGCTGAACGCGCTCAACAAGGCATTTGCTGAGATGCGCGCTGACGGCACTTACGACAAGCTGGCGAAAAAATACTTCGATTTTAACGTTTACGGCGAGTAATCATCACCAGTAACCCATCGTCCCGGCTTTACCGGACGATGGGCGTCAAGACAGGACTGGCAGCATGCTGTACGGGTTTTCACAGGTTATTTTTCAGGGCGCCGTTGTTACCCTCGAGCTGGCTCTCAGCTCAGTGGTTTTGGCCGTGCTTATTGGTCTGGTCGGCGCGGGAGCCAAGCTCTCCCAAAATCGCGTACTGGCGTTAATTTTTGAGGGCTACACCACGCTGATTCGCGGGGTGCCCGACTTAGTTCTGATGCTGCTGATTTTTTACGGCTTGCAGATGGCGCTTAATCTGGTGACTGACGCGCTCGGGTTATCGCAGTTTGATATCGACCCGATGATCGCGGGGATCATCACCCTCGGTTTTATCTACGGGGCTTATTTTACCGAAACCTTCCGTGGCGCCTTTATGGCGGTGCCGAAAGGGCATATTGAAGCGGCAACGGCCTTCGGTTTTACCGGCGCACAAACCTTCCGTCGCATTTTGTTCCCGGCGATGATGCGCTATGCGCTGCCGGGGATTGGCAACAACTGGCAGGTGATTTTAAAAGCCACTGCGCTGGTATCGCTGCTTGGGTTGGAAGATGTGGTCAAAGCGACTCAGCTTGCGGGCAAAAGCACCTGGGAGCCGTTCTACTTCGCCATCGTCTGCGGATTGATTTATCTGTTATTTACTACCGTTTCCAATGGCGTGTTGCTGCTGCTCGAACGCCGCTACTCCGTGGGTGTGAAGAGGGCTGACCTGTGATTGAAATTATTCAGGAGTACTGGAAAGCGCTGCTGTGGAGCGACGGTTATCGTTTTACCGGCGTGGCAATCACTCTTTGGCTGCTGGTGCTGTCGGTGGTGATGGGCGGCTTTATGGCCCTGTTTCTGGCGATTGCGCGCGTCTCCAGCAACAAATACATCAAATTCCCGGTGTGGCTGTTCACCTATATTTTTCGCGGTACGCCGCTGTATGTGCAACTGCTGGTGTTCTACTCCGGGATGTACACGCTGGAAATCGTCAAGGGCACCGAGATGCTCAATGCCTTTTTCCGCAGTGGCCTCAACTGTACTGTGCTGGCTTTAACGCTCAACACTTGTGCCTACACTACCGAGATTTTTGCCGGTGCTATTCGTTCGGTACCCGCAGGGGAAATAGAGGCCGCGCGGGCCTACGGTTTCTCGTCATTTAAGCTCTACCGCTGCATTATTTTGCCATCGGCACTGCGTATTGCGCTGCCGGCCTACAGCAATGAAGTGATCCTGATGCTGCACTCGACGGCGCTGGCGTTTACCGCCACTGTGCCCGATTTGCTGAAAATTGCGCGTGATATTAACTCCGCAACCTACCAGCCCTTTACCGCTTTCGGGATCGCGGCCGTGCTGTACTTAATCATCTCGTATGTGCTGATAAGCCTGTTCCGTAAAGCGGAAAAACGCTGGTTGCAGCATATGAAACCGTCTTCTACGCACTGAGAATATGATGTCTGATAAAAAACTTAACGTAATCGACCTGCACAAACGCTACGGCGAGCAGGAAGTGCTGAAGGGCGTGTCGCTTAAGGCTGATGCGGGTGATGTGATAAGCATCATCGGCTCATCCGGCTCGGGCAAAAGTACCTTCCTGCGCTGCATCAACTTCCTCGAAAAACCGAGTGAAGGTTCCATTATCGTCAACGGACAGAATATTGGCCTGGTGCGTGATACCGACGGACAGCTAAAGGTGGCGGATAAGAACCAGCTGCGTCTGTTGCGTACCCGTCTGACGATGGTCTTCCAGCACTTTAACCTCTGGAGCCATATGACGGTGCTGGAGAACGTGATGGAAGCGCCTATTCAGGTGCTGGGGCTTAGTAAGCTTGAAGCGAGCGAGCGGGCGGTGAAATACCTGGCGAAAGTGGGCATTGACGAACGCCAGCAGAATAAGTATCCGGTGCATTTGTCCGGTGGCCAGCAGCAGCGCGTTTCTATCGCCCGTGCGCTGGCGATGGAACCGGAAGTACTGCTGTTCGATGAACCGACTTCCGCGCTCGATCCTGAGCTGGTTGGGGAAGTGCTGCGCATCATGCAGCAACTGGCGGAAGAGGGGAAAACCATGGTGGTGGTGACTCACGAAATGGGCTTCGCTCGTCATGTGTCCTCGCATGTGATTTTCCTTCATCAGGGAAAAATCGAGGAAGAGGGGGCGCCGGATGAGGTTTTCGGCAATCCGAAAAGCGCCCGTTTACAGCAGTTCCTGAGCGGAGCGCTCAAATAAATGTTTTTCGCCCTCACCTGGCGGTGGGGGCGTTTTCCAGCCGGTAAACCCAGTCGTCGTAGTACTCGCCGTCCAACTGATAGGCTTTTTCCAGCACCTGAGTGCGGGTAAATCCACGTTTTTCCAGAAGTCGCGCTGAGCCGCGATTATCGCCTAATACCCACGCATTAATGGCCCACAGTGAAAGCTGGTTAAAACCAT
Organism: Kluyvera intermedia; assembly: GCF_021440345.1. Classification (GTDB taxonomy): domain Bacteria; phylum Pseudomonadota; class Gammaproteobacteria; order Enterobacterales; family Enterobacteriaceae; genus Kluyvera; species Kluyvera intermedia_A. The sequence goes on along the minus strand of NZ_JAKCNS010000011.1, from coordinate 17,016 downwards.
AGTCGCAGATAGCATTGAGCGCCTCAATGGCATAGCCGTGGCCCTGAGCCTGCGGTAATAGCGCGTAGCCTATGTCAGCCTCATGCGGGTTTTTGTGGCTGAGCCGCAGGCCAATATCACCGAGCGCAGTGCCGTTTTCATCGCGGATGACGAAAATCCCCGGCTCCTTACAGCGCTGTTCAAACACCCCGCGTATCGCCGCCTCGTCCAGAATTTCTCCCATAAAGCGCATCACTTCACTGTTTTGTCGAAGCGACAGGAAAAAAGGCCAGTCGTGTTCATGAAAGGGCGAAAGCTGTAAACGTGCGGTGGTGAGGGTTGCCATCAGAGTGCCAGTACGCGAAGTTAAAGGGCTACCTTAGCACCTGAAAGACAGCAATAACAGGGTGTTAATGGTTAAGCGGTACGGGGCAATTCAACCCCTGGAAATAATTCAGCACCGTTTGGCTCTCCTGTGACGCGCGTAGCTGTAGCGCCAGATTCAGGCTGTCCAGCGTGCGGGCGTGGGCTACCATCGGCGATTGTGCGGGCAAGCGCCCCTCGTCAACCAGCCACTTAACCACCGTTTGCCAGCGCCATAGCGGCGAACTGCCCTTCACGCGCTGTATCGGGCCGGGAAACTGACCTGCACCACGGGAACCCTCTTTTAGCAGCGAAATAGCCTGCCGGGATACGCCGGTAAGTTCGGCGATATCACTCAAGCCAACCAGTACCGCATCGACGGATTCGACACGGGCATTAAGCGTTGGGGCGGATTCAATATCCTTGATAGCAGACAAAATGGCATGCTCAAGCGTGTCGCTTTCACGGTCAAAATCGAGGTACACCGCTGTACCATAAAAACAGATTAGGGCATCGTCGCAGTGCGCTTTATACAATGCGTCTTCCAGGTGAGGCGTACTGCGGGTGACGCCGGAAAGCGTCAGCGTGAAGTTGAATAACGACATTGTTCCTTCCTCCATAGCTATGAATGTTTTCGCTGGCAGCGGTCAACCATCCGCATTATCTGCCGCGCATGATGAAGGGGAACCGCCGGTGTCGACCAGATACTCATCATATGGTCTCGGTGTTCCGCGAGGCCGCATTTCAAACGGCCGAAACAGTGAGCGCTATGACCGGCGGGACTCAATAACCATCCACGCGCTAGCGCATACTCAATTGCTGCCCGGATATGTTTGTCTGGATGTTCCTTCATCTATCTGTCCTGTTGAGTATCAAATGAGTGTTGACGAATGTCAACGGTAATTGTTCGGTAAGTGATAGCTCAGGCAGTTATGACAGGAGGATTTGCTGCGTGTTGGAACCGGCTTCACGTTTGTATTTATGGTGAATCGACCAGATAGTTGAAATGCGAGGCGTATTCCAGGGGAAGGCGGTGATAGCGGGTCGCTATCACCGTGCTGTCAGTGTCGTTTGACGAGAATATCGCCCAGCGCTTCATCCAGATCGTACCAGCGGAAGACAAAACCAGCGGCTTCTATCCGTTTGGGCAACGCACGCTGGCCGCCGAGTACCAGCACCGAAGACTCTCCCATCAGCAGGCGTATCACGGTGGCGGGAACGCGCAAAATCGCGGGACGATCTAACGCATGCCCCAGCGCATGAGCAAACCGTTCGTTGCGAACGGGGTAGGGTGAAACCATATTAAATGGCCCGCTCAGATTGTTATCAAGCAGCCAGAGAATACCGTTGACCATATCGTCAATATGTATCCACGCCAGATACTGGCGGCCATTGCCGATAGGGCCGCCAAGACCGAGTTTAAACGGCGGCAGCATTTTAGCGAGAATGCCGCCTTGTGCGGCGAGAACAACTCCAGTACGCAGCAGGCAGACCCGGGTGCGGTCGCTTTCTGCACTGCTGGCAATTTGCTCCCAGCGTGCGCACAGTTTGTGGGTGAATTCATTATGCGGCGGCTCTTCTTCCGTCACGACCACTTCGCCGAGATCGCCGTAATAGCCGGTGGCGGAGCCAGAAATCAGCACCGCTGGTGGGATGGCGCTGGCCTGAATCAGCTCGCTGATACGCTGAGTTATGGTCCAACGACTGTCGCAAAGTTTCTGCTTTTGCGCATCGGTCCAGCGCTTGTCGGCAATAGCTTCACCAGCAAGATTAATCACGGCATCTATGCCGTCGAGCGATGAAATATTCTGTAGCCCGGGCCAGAGTTCAACGCGCGCATCAAGCACCTGGCGCGCTTTTTCCGGGGAACGGGTCACTACGCAGACCGTGTGGCCAAGCGTTAATAAGCGCGGAATCAGGTGGCGGCCTATGAGGCCGGTACCACCGGTAATCAGAATCTTCATGCGACCTCCCTGGGAAGGAGCGCCTAGCGTTGCCAGCTCAAGGTGATAGAGACCGAGTCGGCATAGCGCAGCGCGTGAACTTTATCGATTTCCACTTCAGCATAAGTGACCCAGTGATGTTCGCGTGCGATATCGAGCACATCCTGAGTTAATTTTTCCAGCAAAGAGAAACGGTTATTCTCCACGTGGCGAATAATGCTCTTGGTGATGGTGCGGTAATTCAACGCATCGTTAATGTCTTCACTGTTGCGCGCTTGCTCCGCCGGATAGCGAATTTCAATGTTGATGACCACGTCCTGGCGGTTGGCAATCTCTTCTTCTTTAATGCCGATAAACGTGCGCAGGCGTAGATTCTTAATGCGAATAATGGCGTTGGACTCGGACATTGCAGGTATTCTCCTTATTTATTGTTGTCTTGAGCATAATACACGAAAGCATCTTTATCGCGGCAGCGTCTGGCGGGTATTCAGTTCGTGCGCCAGTTCAATAAATGCGCGTAACGCGGGCAGAATGTGGCGGTGGCCCGGATAGTAAAGACGTAAACCGCCGAAGACAGGGCACCATTCATCCAGCACGCTGATGAGCCTGCCATTAGCGAGATCGTCCTGGATAAACCACTCTGATATAAACGCCAGCCCCAGCCCGGCCAGGGCCGCTCGGTGGATAACCTGCATTTCGCTGACGATCATCCGCGGTGGGACGTTGACGGTGAATTTATGCTGATGGCGCTCCAGTTCCCAGTGATAAACCCCACCATGTGACATGCGCATACCAATGCTGTGGTGATCTGCGAGTGAATCTGGCGTTTGTGGGATCCCATGGCGGGCAAAGTAGTCTGGCGAGCCGACGATAACCATTCTGGCGTCCGGCGTGAGTGCGCTAGCAATCATATCCTGCGGCACTGATTCAGCGAGCCTGATCCCGGCATCGTAGCCTTCAGCGACAATATCGATCATCCTCGACTCGGTGGTGATATCCAGCCGCATCTGCGGATAACGTTGCAGGTAGGTATCAAACAGATTAAACAGCAACGACACGCTTTCGCGCGGAGCATTGATTCGCAGTGTGCCCGTCGGTATTCCGGGTTCGGCGGTAATTTCTTCCGCCGCGCGCTGAATTTCCGCCAGCGCAGGGGCAATACGTGCAATATACCGCCGCCCTTGCTCGGTCAGGGCTACGCTGCGGGTAGTACGGTTAAACAGGCGCACGTTAAGACGTGCCTCCAGTCCCGCGACGGCGTTGCTGACGGCGGTGGCCGACAGCCCAAGCTCGCGTGCAGCCGCGCGAAAACTCTGTTGCCGGGCGACGGCAAGGACTACTTCCAGTTCGGTCAGACCGCTACGGTGCATGATTGTCCCGATTTTCGTGACAGCTTGTCCTCATTATACCCTCTTATCGCGATGATAGCCGTTTCTTATACTGTGTGACATCCCATGATGAGAGGACAGAATAATGCAGCACATCGACAAAATTTATATCAACGGCGAATTTGTGACCCCACACGGCAGCGAGCTATTTGACTTGTTTAATCCGGCAACGGAAGCGGTGATTGGCCAGGTTCGCCTGGCGGATGCCGAGGATGCTCAGCGGGCGATTGCGGCAGCAAAAGCGGCATTCCCGGCCTGGTCCCGGACCTCCCGGGAAGAACGTATTGCGGTACTGGAACGCATGCATCAGGCTGTGGTGGCACGTGAGTCCGACCTGCTGGAGGCCATTATCACCGAATATGGTGCGCCGTCATCACGCGCTAGCTGGATGGCGGCCTGGCCTGCGCAGACTATCCGCTGTGCAATTGACGCGCTGAAGACCTTTGCTTTTGAAGAGTCGGTTGGACGGGCCAAAGTTGTTATGACCCCGGTCGGGGTCGCGGGATTGATTACGCCGTGGAACAGCGATGCGGGTTTTATCTGTAATAAGCTGGCGACGGCGATGGCGGCGGGCTGTACTGCCGTCATTAAGCCAAGCGAAATGAGTGCCTGGCAGACTCAGATTATCACCGAGGCGCTGCACGCGGCGCAGATCCCGGCTGGCGTATTTAACATCGTCACCGGTCGTGGTGACGTGGTGGGCGATGTGATTAACCATCACCCGGATATCGCTAAAATTTCCTTTACCGGGTCGACGGCGGTGGGGAAACATATTGTGGAAAGCGGGGCTCGCACTTTGAAGCGCGTAACGCTGGAGCTGGGCGGTAAATCACCTACCGTTATCCTCGATGATGCTGACTTGAAATCTGCAGTGCACCTGGCGCTGGAGGCGGGCTTGATGAATAGCGGTCAGGCGTGCATTGCCGGTACGCGTATTCTGGTTCCGGCGTCGCGTAAAACGGAGTTTGAGCAGGAATTGGTTGCGGCGATAGCGCAGTTCCCCGCAGGCTCTCCGCGCGATGCGCAGACGGTTATCGGCCCAATGGTGAGCCGCAAGCAGTGGCAGCGGGTTCAGGACTATATTCGTCTTGGGCAACAAGAAGGGGCTCGTTTGCTGGTCGGCGGTGAAGGGCGTGTCGGCGGTATGACAAAGGGCTGGAGCGTGAAACCGACAATCTTTACCGACGTTCACAATCAGATGCGTATTGCCAGAGAGGAGATCTTCGGACCGGTGCTGGTGGTCATTCCTTATGCCGATGATGCCGAAGCGCTGGCGATAGCCAACGACACGGATTACGGTTTGAGCGCGCTGGTGCTGAGCGGTTCCCGCCAGCGTGGCGAAACAATGGCATTGCAGATTGAATCCGGCCGCGTGCTGGTCAATACGCTTGAACACGAGCATCTGGCGCCGTTTGGCGGCTTTAAACAGTCTGGTCTGGGGCGTGAAATGGGCAAATGGGGATTGCAGGCCTACCTGGAGCCCAAAACGCTGGTGGTTGGCTAATTGCAAAATCCTCATGTTGTGGGCAAGTGACATCGCCCGGTAGACAGGCTATTTTGGCTATTATGTTAGATGGGCAGCGATTTTTTGCGCCCATCGTTCGTGCATCTGTTGTCTGTGATTGAGGACGCGCCATGAGCCAGCCTGTAATAACCCTTTGGTCAGACTCCGATTTTTTCTCCCCCTATGTGATGTCCGTGTACGTTGCCCTGAAGGAAAAAGGGCTGCCTTTCACGCTCAAAACCGTCAATCTGAACCTGGGTGAACATCTGAAACCCGGCTGGAAGGGCTACACCGCTACCCGCCGGGTACCGCTTCTTGACGTGGATGGTTTTGAACTCAGCGAATCCTCCGCCATTACCGAATATCTCGACGAACGTTTTGCGCCGCCGGAGTGGGAGCGTTTGTATCCTCACGATATACAAAAACGCGCCCGCGCAAGGCAAGTGCAGGCGTGGCTGCGCAGCGATCTCATGCCTATCCGTGAAGAGCGCTCTACCGCGGTGGTTTTTGCCGGTGAGAAAAAAGCACCATTAAGTGAAGCAGGACGCCAAAGCGCGGCTAAACTTTTTGACACCGCCAGCGTGCTTCTGGCGCATGGTAGGCCCAATCTGTTCGGCGAATGGTGTATCGCCGACAGTGACCTGGCGCTGATGCTTAACCGGCTGGTGCTAAACGGGGATGATGTTCCGGAAGTACTCGCCGAGTACGCGGCTTTTCAGTGGCAACGTGCCTCTGTTCAGCGCTATGCCGCGTTATCGGCTAAACGTGCAGGCTGAAAAAGAAGAGATAATCCATTATGATAGTAAGGATTATCACTGTAGGGATTTGATTAATGAAGCTGATGTTTGCATCGGATATTCATGGCTCGTTGCCCGCCGCCGAGCGTGTGGTGTCGCTGTTTGCCGACAGCGGCGCGAACTGGTTGGTGATTCTAGGCGATGTGCTTAACCACGGGCCGCGCAATGCGCTTCCGGAAGGCTACGCGCCAGCCGAGGTCGCCGAGTGCCTGAACAGCGTAGCCGCGCGAATTATTGCGGTTCGCGGTAACTGCGATAGCGAAGTTGACCAGATGCTGCTGCACTTTCCTATTACCGCGCCATGGCAGCAGGTGTTAACCGACACGCAGCGGCTGTTTCTGACCCACGGTCATCTTTACGGCCCTGATAATCTTCCACCGCTGGCGTCAGGCGATGTGCTGATTTTTGGCCATACGCACCTGCCGGTGGCAGAAAAACGCGGCGAGATATTCTTATTTAATCCCGGTTCGGTTAGCATTCCTAAAGGCGGCTTTGCTGCTAGCTATGGGCTGATGGACGGAAGAAATCTGCAGGTTTTAGCACTCAATGATCAGCGGGTTATTGCAGAGGTTGTTATTAACCCGTAAGTTACCCATCAATCATAAAACGCGCCGTAAGAGCGCTTTCAATTTAAGGTTTTCTGATGGTCGAGCAGAATCATTTGGCAAGCACGGAATGGGTCGATATTGTCAACGAAGACAATGAGGTCATCGCGCAAGCGAGCCGTGAACAAATGCGCGCGCAGTGCCTGCGTCACCGGGCAACCTACATCGTCGTCCATGACGGCATGGGGAAAATTCTGGTGCAGCGTCGCACTGAGACGAAAGACTACCAGCCGGGTATGCTGGATGCCACCGCTGGGGGTGTCGTCCAGGCTGATGAGCCATTACTGGACTCTGCTCGCCGTGAGGCGGAAGAAGAGTTAGGGATTGCTGGTGTACCGTTTGCCGATCACGGTCAGTTCTATTTTGAAGATAAGAACTGTCGCGTGTGGGGAAGCCTGTTTAGCTGTGTTTCCCACGGGCCGTTTGCCCTGCAGGAAGAAGAGGTCAGCGAGGTTCGCTGGATGACGCCGGAAGAGATCACCGCTCGCTGCGACGATTTCACCGATGACTCACTGAAAGCGCTGGCGCTGTGGATGACCCGCAACGCGAATAATGAAGCGCATGTTGAGGAAGAAGCCGAGTAAATTCACGCTATCGCAGGCATAAAAAAATCCGGAACGGTTTCCCGCTTCCGGATTTTTTTTGCCTTAAAACCACCCGCGAACGGGTGGTGAAAGGATTACTGCTGCTGTGAAGACTGGATCGCGGTCAGTGCGATGGTGTAGACGATATCGTCTACCAGCGCGCCACGAGACAGGTCGTTCACCGGCTTGCGCATACCCTGCAGCATCGGCCCGATGGAGATCAGGTCGGCAGAACGCTGTACCGCTTTGTAGGTGGTGTTACCGGTGTTCAGATCTGGGAAGATAAACACGGTAGCGCGACCTGCAACCGGAGAGTTCGGCGCTTTGGATTTCGCAACGTCAGCCATAACAGCGGCGTCGTACTGCAGCGGGCCATCGATCATCAGGTCAGGACGTTTTTCCTGGGCCAGACGAGTCGCTTCGCGGACTTTCTCTACATCGCTACCTGCACCAGAAGTACCGGTGGAGTAGGAGAGCATTGCAACGCGAGGTTCGATGCCGAAGGCAATTGCGGAGTCTGCGGACTGGATAGCGATTTCAGCCAGCTGTTCTGCAGTCGGATCCGGGTTGATCGCGCAGTCGCCGTAAACATAAACCTGCTCAGGCAGCAGCATGAAGAACACGGAAGAAACCAGAGAGCTGCCCGGTGCAGTTTTAATCAGCTGCAGCGGTGGACGAATGGTGTTGGCGGTGGTGTGAACCGCGCCAGAAACCAGGCCGTCTACGTCATCTTGTTCCAGCATCAGGGTGCCGAGAACTACGTTGTCTTCCAGCTGTTCGCGGGCAACGGTTTCGGTCATGCCTTTGTTTTTACGCAGTTCGACCAGGCGAGCAACGTAGCTTTCGCGAACCACTTCTGGATCAACGATTTCTACGCCTGCGCCCAGTTCAACGCCCTGAGACGCTGCAACACGGGTGATTTCGTCCGGGTTGCCCAGCAGTACGCAAGTTGCGATACCACGTTCAGCACAGATAGCGGCAGCTTTAACGGTACGTGGTTCGTCGCCTTCTGGCAGAACAACACGTTTGCCCGCTTTACGCGCCAGCTCGGTCAGCTGGTAACGGAATGCTGGCGGAGACAGACGACGGCTGCGCTCAGAAGTCGCGGTCAGAGATTCAATCCAGTCAGCGTTGATGTAGTTAGCAACGTATTCCTGGACTTTCTCGATGCGCTCGTGATCGTCAACCGGAACTTCCAGGTTGAAGCTCTGCAGGCTCAGAGAGGTCTGCCAGGTGTTGGTATTCACCATGAATACCGGCAGGCCGGTCGCAAATGCGCGTTCGCACAGTTTGCTGATACGTGGATCCATGTCGTAGCCGCCGGTCAGCAGCAGAGCACCGATTTCCACGCCGTTCATTGCTGCCAGGCAAGCGGCAACCAGAACGTCTGGACGGTCTGCAGAAGTCACCAGCAGAGAACCGGCACGGAAGTGTTCCAGCATGTGCGGAATGCTACGTGCGCAGAAGGTCACAGACTTCACGCGGCGGGTGTTGATGTCGCCTTCGTTGATGACGGTGGCATTCAGGTGACGCGCCATGTCGATTGCACGAGTTGCAATCAGATCGAAGCTCCATGGTACCGCGCCAAGAACTGGCAGGGCGCTGGTGCTGTTCAGCTTAGCAGGATCGATTTTGATAACTTTCGCGGTGGAAGAATCATCGAAGATCTCAGACAGGTCTGGGCGAGTACGGCCCTGTTCGTCAACCGGTGCATTCAGTTTGTTGACGATAACACCGGTAATGTTGGTGTTTTTCGCGCCGCCGAAGCTGTTGCGAGTCAGTTCGATACGCTCGTTCAGCTGTTCCGGAGTGTCGGTACCCTGAGACATCACGAACACGATTTCTGCGTTCAGCGTTTTAGCGATTTCGTAGTTCAGAGACTGAGCGAACTGATGCTTACGGGTTGGGACCAGGCCTTCAACCAGTACAACTTCTGCATCTTTAGTGTTCGTGTGGTAGTTAGCGATGATCTCTTCCATCAGCACATCTTTCTGATTGCTGGAGAGCAGGGCTTCTACGTGGCTCATCTTCATCGGTTCAGCGGCGGTCGTCGTTGAAGAGCTCGCGCGAACGATGGTGGTAGTCTGGTCTGGCGCATCGCCACCGCTACGCGGTTGTGCGATAGGTTTAAAGACGCTCAGACGAACGCCTTTGCGTTCCATAGCACGGATTACGCCAAGGCTGACGCTGGTCAAGCCGACGCTGGTTCCGGTAGGGATCAGCATAATAGTACGGGACACGGTTTATCCTCTTTCGTTACCGCCAGTTTCAGGCGGGATACAAAACAGCACCGCCAGCTAGGCTGGCGGTGTGATATCAGGCAGTCAGACGGTTGGCGTCTTGTGCAATGACCAGCTCTTCGTTGGTCGGGATAACGATGGCAGGGCGGGTGCCTTCTTTGTTGATGAAACCGGATTTGCCGAAACGGGCAGCCAGGTTACGTTCGTGATCAACTTCGAAGCCCAGAACGCCCAGTTTGCCCAGGGACAGTTCGCGAACCATTGCAGCGTTTTCACCGATACCACCGGTGAAGATAACAGCGTCCAGACGACCATCCATCAGCGCGGTGTAGGAACCGATGTATTTCGCCAGACGGTGGCAGTAAACGTCCATTGCACGTTTAGCGTCTGCTTTTTCTTTGTAGTTATCTTCTACATAACGACAGTCGCTGGTGACTTCGGTCAGACCCAGGAGGCCAGACTCTTTGGTCAGCATCTTGTTGATCTGGTCGATGTTCATGCCCAGGGTGTCATGCAGGTGGAAAATGATTGCTGGATCGATATCGCCAGAGCGAGTACCCATTACCAGACCTTCCAGCGGGGTCAGACCCATAGAGGTGTCAACGCATTTACCGTTACGGATAGCAGAAACGGAACCACCGTTGCCCAGGTGGCAAGTGATGATGTTCAGTTCTTCAACCGGTTTGTTCAGTACTTTTGCTGCTTCCTGAGTAACGTAGAAGTGGCTGGTACCGTGTGCGCCGTAGCGACGAACGCCGTGTTCTTTGTACAGGCTGTACGGCAGAGCATACAGGTAAGACTCTTCCGGCATGGTCTGGTGGAACGCGGTATCGAATACGGCAACGTTCTTATCTTTCAACTGCGGGAAGGATTTCAGCGCTTCAGCAATACCGATCAGGTGAGCCGGGTTATGCAGCGGAGCAAAAGAAGAAGAATCTTTAATGCCCTGGATCACGGATTCGTCGATCACAACGGAGCTGGTGTACTTCTCGCCGCCGTGTACGATACGGTGGCCGATAGCGGTCAGCTGCGCGGACAGTTCTGGTTTTTGTGCCAGAATAGTATTAACGATGAAGTTCAGCGCTTCACTGTGAGCGGCGCCTGCACCTAAAGCCGCTTCTTGTTTACCGCCGTCCATTTTCCACTTGATACGTGCTTCAGGGAGATGGAAACATTCGGCTAAACCAGAGAGGTGCTCTTCACCATTAACTGCATCGATTACAGCGAATTTCAGGGAGGAGCTACCGCAGTTCAGAACCAGTACTAACTTACTCGACATGGAAGTACCTATTTATGATACGTGGCTAAAAAAACGTCAATGAGTCATTAAGCGTAGCGCAGGATGACCCCGACATTTATGATTAACATCATGCCCGAAACGTTTTTCAGGCATGATCTAAGAAATACATATTGATTCTAAGTCATTTTGCATAATTTTCAGCCAATGGCAGAATATGCAATAATTTGATTTGCCGGAGAGCATTTACCCTCTGGATTTCGAGTGATAGAAAAGCGACGGGCCCGCGATACCCCTTAAGCATAGATGACTATGTGACTGGGGTTAACGGACGCAGACTACGCATCTACAACTTGAAAGGCGACGGGTATAGAATCTGGCTATATCAGGCTGGCACAGGATACCCGATTGCAGGGGCTATGCCAAAATTTTTTGAACGATGTCATACCCAGTTGTTGTTTTTCAAAAATATTTTAATTTTTATACGTGAAGTTGAGGTAAGCCATGTCGACACCCGAGCAACGCCCGGTCAGTTTCTTCAGTTTGTTCAGCCGGGGGCAGCACTATTCAAAGACGTGGCCGTTGGAGAAGCGACTTGCGTCGGTGTTTGTTGAGAACCGCGTGATTCGCGCGACTCGCCACGCCATACGCTTTATGCCGCCGCTCGCCATCTTTACGCTGTGCTGGCAAATTGCCCTCGGTGGGCAACTTGGCCCAGCCGTTGCCACGGCGCTGTTTGCGCTGAGCCTGCCGATGCAGGGATTATGGTGGTTAGGTAAGCGCTCCGTTACCCCGTTGCCGCCGTCCACATTACAGTGGTTTTATGAGGTACGCGGTAAATTGCAGGAAGCCGGACAAGCGCTGGCACCGGTAGAAGGCAAGCCTGATTATCAGGCGTTAGCTGACACGCTTAAGCGCGCCTTCAAACAACTGGATAAAACTTTCCTTGATGATTTGTAATTACATGCGAAAAACGCATATAAAAGAAGACACAATATTTGTGTCTTTTTTTTTGCTGCCAAGCGCAACAGGAGTCGAAAAATGGAAATGACCCACGCTCAACGTCTGATTTTGTCCAATCAGTACAAAATGATGACTATGCTTGATCCCGACAACGCTGAGCGCTACCGCCGCCTGCAAACCATTATTGAACGTGGTTATGGTTTACAGATGCGCGAGCTGGACAGAGAGTTTGGCGAACTCAAAGAAGAGACCTGCCGTATCGTCATCGACATCATGGAGATGTATCACGCGCTGCACGTGTCGTGGACCAACCTGAAAGATGCCGCCACCATTGATGAGCGCCGCGTCACCTTCCTTGGTTTTGACGCAGCGACCGAAGCGCGCTTCCTGGGTTACGTCCGCTTTATGGTGAATATCGAAGGCCGTTATACCCATTTTGATGCCGGTACCCACGGTTTTAATGCGCAAACCCCGATGTGGGATAAATATCAGCGCATGCTGAACGTGTGGCACGGCTGCCCGCGTCAGTATCATCTGAGCAGCAACGAAATTAATCAGATTATCAACGCCTGATGGGGGCTCCCGTGCAGTGTAAAGGTTTTCTTTTTGACTTAGACGGTACCCTCGTAGACTCACTGGCGGTGGTGGAACGCTCCTGGCATTTCTGGGCTGAAAGCTATGGCGTTGACCCGGATGCGGTGCTGGCGTATATCCACGGCAAACAGGCCATCACCACGTTACGGCACTTTATGCCGGGTAAGTCAGAGGCGGAGATTCAGGCTGAGTTTCTGCGTCTGGAGCATATCGAAGCGACCGATCTTAACGGGATCCGTGCGCTGCCGGGGGCGCTGGAACTGCTGGAGCACCTGGAAGCCAACGCCATTCCGTGGGCTATTGTTACCTCTGGCTCGATTCCGGTGGCCCATGCTCGTCATCGCGCCGCAGGATTACCGACGCCTGCGGTGTTTGTCACTGCAGAACAGGTGCAGCACGGCAAACCACAGCCGGATGCTTATCTGCTAGGTGCCAAACTTCTGGGGCTGTCGCCGCAGGAATGTCTGGTGGTGGAAGATGCGCCAGCAGGCGTACAGTCCGGACTGGCGGCAGGCTGCTATGTTGCGGCAGTGAATGTGCCAGCGGAAACCCCTGAGCTGCTGGAGGTTGATTTTGTCCTTTCTACGCTGACAACGCTGCGCATTGAAAAGCTGCCGGATGGACAGGTAAACGTCACGCAGAATGCATGATCTTATGATTTAGCCCCACACCGTTGGGGCTTTTTTCTGCCACTATAGTTAACGCCATTAAGTTGAAAACCTTACCGCTTATTTGATGACAAGGATGTGCTGTGAACGGTGAATTGATTTGGGTGCTCAGTCTGTTAGCCATTGCCGTGGTGCTGTTTGCCAGCGGCAAGGTACGCATGGATGCTATCGCGCTAGGCATTATTGTCGCCTTCGTACTGAGCGGCACGCTGACGTTGAGCGAAGCTTTCTCTGGCTTCAGCGATCCCAACGTGATTCTGATTGCCGCGCTGTTTATTATCGGCGACGGTCTGGTACGCACCGGGGTGGCGACCAAAATGGGTTCCTGGCTGGTGCAGGTTGCGGGCAGCAGTGAAACCAAAATGTTGGTTTACCTGATGCTGACCGTGGCGGGGCTCGGCGCTTTTATGAGCTCAACCGGCGTGGTCGCCATCTTTATTCCCGTGGTGCTCAGCGTTTCCATGCGCATGAATATCTCCCCCTCGCGTCTGATGATGCCGCTAAGCTTTGCCGGGCTTATCAGCGGTATGATGACGTTGGTGGCGACGCCGCCAAACCTGGTTATCAACAGTGAGCTGCTGCGCGAAGGGCTGGAGGGCTTTGGTTTCTTCAGCGTGACGCCAATTGGGCTGGTGGTGCTGGTACTCGGCATTTTCTACATGCTGGTCATGCGATTCATGTTGAAAGGTGATGAAGGGCATGCGGCGCGCGAAGGGCGCAAGCGGAGCACTTTCCGCGATCTGATTAAAGAATACCGTCTGACCGGCCGTGCGCGCCGATTGGCTATTCGTCCGGGTTCGCCGATGATTGGCCAGCGTCTGGATGACCTGAAGCTGCGCGAGCGCTATGGCGCAAATATCATCGGCGTTGAGCGCTGGCGTCGATTCCGCCGGGTCATTGTGAACGTCAACGGGGTGTCGGAATTCCGTGCGCGCGATGTTCTGCTTATCGATATGTCGGCGGCCGATATTGATCTGCGCCAGTTTATCAGCGAGCAAATGCTGGAGCCGATGGTGCTGCGCGGCGAGTATTTCTCCGACCAGGCCCTGGACGTGGGGATGGCTGAAGTTTCGCTGATCCCGGAGTCTGAACTGCTGGGTAAAACCGTGCGTGAAATGGGCTTTCGTACCCGCTATGGCCTGAATATTGTGGGTATGAAGCGCGATGGTCAGGCGCTGGACGGTTCGGTGGTCGATGAGCCTTTGCAGCTTGGCGACATTATGCTGGTGGTCGGCAACTGGAAGCTGATTAGCCAGCTGGCGCAAAACGGGCGCGACTTTGTGGTGCTCAATCTGCCGATTGAAGTCAGCGATGCCTCGCCGGCCCACAGCCAGGCGCCGCACGCGATTTTCTGTCTGGTGTTGATGGTCGCGCTGATGCTCACCGATGAAATTCCCAACCCGATAGCCGCGATTATTGCCTGCCTGCTGATGGGTAAATTCCGCTGTATTGACGCCCAGAGCGCCTATAAGTCTATTCACTGGCCAAGCATTATTTTGATTGTCGGGATGATGCCGTTCGCGTTGGCGCTGCAAAAAACCGGCGGCGTCGATCTTATCGTGAAAGCGCTGATGGATATTGGCGGCGGGCAGGGGCCTTATCTGATGCTGGGTTGCCTGTTTGTGATGTGTGCGGCAATCGGACTGTTTATCTCCAATACCGCCACGGCGGTGCTGATGGCGCCGATTGCCCTGGCGGCAGCGAAATCCATGGGCGTGTCGCCGTACCCGTTCGCGATGGTCGTGGCGATGGCGGCTTCCGCGGCGTTTATGACCCCGGTATCATCACCGGTAAACACCCTGGTGCTGGGGCCTGGCAAGTACAGCTTTAGCGACTTCATCAAAATCGGCGTGCCGTTTACGGTGCTGGTGATGATTGTCTGCGTACTGCTGATTCCGATTTTGTTCCCGTTCTGATCGGGTTCCACGAAAAGACGTGACGCCGGGCTAGCGATAAAGCGTAGCCCGGCCGAACATGGTGATGCGGGGAAAAGTCAGAGCGGTGAGTCCTGGCTTATTTCGTCTAGTGAAAGATGGAAGCTCGGCACAAACACCGACATAAAATAGTCCATCTCTTCGCTGCGCCTGGAGGCCAGCGTCTTCTCAAGGCGCCCCTTGGCCAACAAAAATTCGTTATTACCCGCCGATAACTCTTCCAGACATTTCAGATAGGCGCACAGCGCATCGGCCTGTTTGACGATGGCTTTCTCTTCGTCGCTACTCTGATGCTCGTCGATAAGCGGTGCGAAAATATCGCGCAGTTCCTCAGGCACCATATCAATCAGTTTCTGTTGCGCGATTTTCTCAATCGCTTTGTATTCCTGAGCAATTTGCGAATTGAAATATTTCACCGGGGTAGGGAGATCGCCGGTTAATACTTCGGAAGCGTCGTGATACATCGCCAGCAGTGCGATGCGCTCGGCGTTCACCTGCCCGTTAAATTTGCGATTTTTAATGGCGGCGAGGGCATGGGCGACCATGGCGACCTGCAAACTGTGTTCAGAGACGTTTTCGGTGCGCACATTGCGCATCAGCGGCCAGCGATTGATTAACTTCAGGCGGGAGAGGTGGGCAAAAAAATGACTCTGACTCATAACAACCCTTACTCAGTAACTTCAGTAAAGGCATTGTGCGCAGAGATGGCCGCCGGATGCAAATGCCGGCGGCCATGAGCAATATTACAGCTGGTGGTAGCCTGACAGGAAACGACCGAAACGGCTGATAGCCATCTCCAGATCGTCTTCGCGCGGCAGGGTAACAATACGCACGTGATCCGGCCACGGCCAGTTAAAGGCGGTGCCCTGAACCAGCAAGACTTTTTCCTGCAGCAGGAAATCCAGTACCATGCGCTGGTCATCGTGAATGTTAAAGCGCTTGGCATCGATTTTCGGGAACATATACAGCGCACCCTTTGGCTTCACGCAGGAAACGCCGGGGATCTCGTTAATCAGCTCCCAGGCACGGTTGCGCTGTTCATACAGACGGCCGCCAGGTGTAATAAATTCGCTGATGCTCTGATAGCCGCCGAGCGCGGTCTGAATGGCGTGCTGCGCAGGAACGTTGGCACAAAGGCGCATCGACGCCAGCATCTCCAGCCCTTCAATATAACCTTTCGCGTGTTTCTTCGGCCCGTTCAGTACCATCCAGCCTTGACGGAAACCGGCAACACGGTAGGTTTTAGACAGCCCGTTAAACGTTACCGTCAGCAGATCCGGCGCCATCGCGGCAATCGAATGGTGCTGGGCTTCGTCATACAGAATCTTGTCGTAGATTTCATCGGCGAAGATTATCAGGTTGTGCTCGCGGGCAATCTCAACGATCTCCTGCAGCAGCTCTTTGGAATACACCGCACCGGTTGGGTTGTTAGGGTTGATAATCACAATGCCTCGGGTGCGCGGGGTGATTTTGGCGCGGATATCATCGAGATCAGGGAACCAATCGGCCGATTCATCGCACAGATAATGCACCGCTTTACCGCTGGATAACGATACCGCTGCAGTCCACAGCGGGTAATCTGGGGCCGGAACCAGCATTTCATCGCCGCTGTTGAGCAGCGCTTGCATGGCCTGGACGATGAGTTCGGAAACGCCGTTACCGATATAGATATCTTCTACCGTCACGTCGCGCATGCCGCGTGCCTGGTAGTGCTGCATGATAGCCTTACGGGCAGAGTACAGGCCTTTAGAGTCGCAGTAGCCCTGCGCGGTTGGCAGGTTACGGATCACATCAACCAGAATCTCATCCGGCGCGTCAAACCCGAAAGGTGCCGGGTTGCCGATATTGAGTTTGAGAACTTTATTGCCTTCTTCTTCAAGGCGTTTGGCCTCTTTAAGAACCGGGCCGCGAATGTCGTAACAAACGTTGTCTAACTTGCTGGATTTTTCGATGGGTGACATGAATCTTTGACCTTTTTAGCTGTGATTGCCACTCCCTGCCGTGGAAGTCAGCACGGAATAATGTACTCCGCATCCCGGGGGTTTTGAAGGGTCAACAGGAGAAGATTTCGTGGATTTCATGCTGTTGGAACATTCTTTTTTACTGGTTGGTTGCGAATATCATTGCTATATCTATTGTTAATTTATTGTTTAACAGTTAAATTAACCATAATTACTAGTTTTTTCAGGTTTTTCATCCAGTAAAAAAGAATGTTCC
>NZ_JAKCNS010000108.1 GCF_021440345.1 Kluyvera intermedia | reverse complement strand
TAGTGATGTGATATTTAGTTAGTATATATTACGTATAATTACCTTATTGCGTTACGAACACCTGGTACGTGAATACAGTCATACAGCACTATTTTCCACTACCAAATCGAAAGTGACGATCTGCTTCATGGGGTGTTCCGGGCATCATGCACTCCAGACATCATGAGCGAATTTTGAACAAACACCCGTCACCATCACGCTCTGAAAAGCTGATATATCTGCTAAATTAGCAATACTAGCAACTGTTTTAAGACGAGCAAGTGCATATCTGGTCATTTATTCATCAACCTCAGCATGATCGCTGCGATGATTGCCTTCATTTCAAATGAAACAACACTGGCATTCGAAAGTAATAAATACTGTTTTGTTTGACAATTGCCTGTATGGTCGTAAATATCTTACAAATCAACATGCCAGAAACCTTCATCCTTCAGGTTTTGCATTTGTACGATGCTGTAGTTGTGGGGAAAACCGCCTGTACATATAGAGCCGTTTGAATAATAACCTGCAATATGTAACATGCTGGAACCGTTGTATCGTATAATGCAACACAATCTCTGATTGATAAGTTGATTTAACGCAGGCGTTAATTTATCTATGTGCCTGAGACGACCCGGACCAGACTGAAGCAATTCACATTTAGGAAATGGTATACCTTGACTTTTGTTCAGTCTTTTAACAATAAAGCTCCAGAGGCTTCGAACTTCGCATTCAAACTGGTATCGCTCTGACAGTGGATAAAATAAGTCGCTCGCCTGCTGCAAATACCAATCCACTATTGTCATGGCATTTCTTATCTGACGAGCATCGATAATCTTAGTATAAATAAGGTCAGCGGCCGAACTGCCTCCTGTAGGTTTAGTTAAATAAAAAGTCATTATTGTAGCCAGTCGCAGTGCCTGCTCTATAGCTTTTGACGCAAAATCCCGGATATGTGAATACTTCCCGCCTGGTAAAATAGCCTGCTCAATTTCTCTCTGTTTTTCCTGAAGAAACATTTTTGCATCATCTGACAGTCTCAGTTGATCTTTCGGTATACTGTCATCATAAAACCGGGCTTCAAGAAGGCTTAACAGCCCCTGAATGTGGTCATAAAACGGAGCTAATACTGCATTCAGCCCTTCTTCATCAATACGGCTATTACGTTGCCCTATTGAGCTTTTTACCTTCATAACAAGGAATCGGGCAAGTAAACCACTGCTTTTAGCCATCTCTCCATGTTTTTCTAAATAATTACTAAATACGCCAGGCTGAATCATTAGTGAAAGCATCAGACATAATGGGAGTTCGTAGTTCTCACCATCTGTTCTGTCAAATGAATATTTCCCTCCATCCCAGCCTTTATTCAACAGTCCGAGATGATTTTTCAACCCGCTTCTGAAAAAAGAGATCGCTTCATCCATAATGATGCCAGCTTCAGCATGTAGGCTTAAGCCCTGGATAAGAGCTTTAAATGTCACATCCTGATAGCTGAATTTTGGCTCAACAGGACGTTTTGGTTCACCTTTATAATGTTCATCCAGCTGAACCTGAGCATCCTCGACACCCTTTCCATTTTTTATAGCCTGACGTTGATTGGCATCGAATCCCTGTAAGCTAGTTTTCCAGATACGATGTTGTCTTTTATAGATGGTAAGCCGATCTCTGTATTCAAGCTGCATTTTCTCAATCTGGCTGTAAAAGGGCCTCATTAACAGTCGTGACAGAAACGTCTTACCTTCACCAGACTCGGCAAGCGTAAGTAGGTATAAAGAGCATGGGCCAGGTATACCCGAGTAAGGTGATACAACACCAACAAGGTACTGGCAGATAATTGAAAGCATGGTAAAAATAATGTTTATCGTAAGTTCCATTGACATTCCTGTAAACATATTCACACGCTCAACTGTATCTTTTAGTTGCTCAGGTAAACAGTGCAAAGGGAAGGTTGTCCTGTGTTCTTTTTCTGTTTTTTTATTTAAAGACATCAATGCATTTCCTGTTTGTTGGTTATTTTATTATGTTTTCTATTTTCGTTATTTTCGCTATTGCTGCTTGGGTATTATCTGGCAGCAGCACGCTCATTTAACCATGCTTCATAATCACTTCTCCGCCAGCGACTGGATCGACCTATTTTCAGGGGGCGAGGGAATAATCCTCGATTAATGAGGGAATAATAATGCTTGTCGCTAAGACCACTGTGAGCGGTGATGTCTTTCATACTGAGCAGAATGTCATCACCCATTGCAAAGCGGGTACGTTTTTCAACATCTGGTGAAAGTCGTTGCCCGGTCTGTTCGTTGTTATGCCAGTTTGCGTAAACCGGATATTCTGTTTGTGGCGGGTTTGTCATTGTGGGTTCCTCTTGATTGATTACCGGAGCTCGCTGCTCCCTACGAAAGAGAAATCTACAGACTGTCTGAATGCACCACGACACCATCAGCAAAAAAATTATTTAAATTTTACTTGATGTCTTGACTTTTTCTATTTGTCACTTTTAAAGTGCAGGGGCAAAGTGTTACGTTTCAATTTTTTCAAGCCTGTCTTAATGTGATCAATCACATAGAAACGTATGATGATTTCAACAGAATACTGGTTAGGCTGGTAAGTTTAACTATGACAATGAGGAGGGTATTTGGTGGGAAGAGCAAGGAAGGCAAAACTTTTTGTGGATGAGCATGGCGATACACCGGGGAATCATTACTGGCATCGGTTTATGTCACTGTACTATGTAGAACATCCATCAACATTGGGTAAGTATGCTTACAGTAGATTCAGTTCCCTTGAACCGCTTGAGCAGGTGTATATAGGCGAATTAAAAAATGCTTTTGAGATATGGTTTGATGTGCTTCATGCCAACCCCCCCTCAGAACCTACAGCCTTTCAGAAGAGGTTCCTTGATGAACCTATGTCAAGTTTGATGATAATAGATGAAACGCTGGTGTACGATATCTTCTTCCGTTTTATCTATGAAATGGATATCAAGCGGGAAGATGTCTCAGAACGTCTGGATGCACTTCTTGTCGATGATAAAATACCGTATCCCTATCTTTTTGAAGTTTCATGCTATTTTTACATCATTGCTACACGAATTTTTGCCGACGAAAATTTTGATAATAAAGAGATTCAGTTTTTTAGAGCAATGTTTGAGGCTATCAATAGCTTAAAAGAGTTCACAAGCAAGCATGATGCGTACCTGCAAGAGAAAAACAAGGAACTGCATAAAAAAATATCAGGTAAAGGAGGTGAGAACAAATGGTCAAAGATCCGTGCAGAAGTCATCCGATTACTGAGAGAAGAAATTAGCTCAGGCCAATATTTAGGACGGTTTAACAGTAATGCTGATTTGACTGAATACTTACTTCCTATGGTAGAAAAGTATATTCGTATTTGCGATATAAAATCGCCCGATGATTTGTTTTATACGCTCGAAAGCTGGTCAACAAGCCCTAAATCAGATATCTCGGCACTGTATGGGCTGTTGGTCATCTAATCAGCCAACATAAGGCACTGTAATAAACGATTCAACAATACATTAAGATATGGAAGACTGGATGAAACTTGCCGATTCAGAATTATTCGGAACCGTTATAGCACCAGAGGATTTTAGTGAAATACTAACCCTGGCTACTCTTGATATACATAATGAACGGAATATTTACATGTGGCGAGGACAAGGTGATATTGCATGGCCAATACATAGCTCGGCATACAGACGCCTCATGAAGGATAGAGACTATCCATTAGGAGAGCATGTTATGCGAGATTATGAGCGAGAGTTATTACTAAATGCTCAGCATCAAGGGTATCATTTCGAAAATGGTAGGGAATTAAGTGATTTTGAGTTGCTGGCAAAGCTTCAGCATCATGGTGCAGCCACCAGGATGATCGATGTATCAAGAAATATCCTGGTTGCATTGTGGTTTGCATGTGATTCAATGCGTGATAAAACAGGCCTTTTATTTGGATTGCATTATTCGGCAATCAATGGATTTGAAGGGCGTCCTGATAAACGCTCTTATAATCAGGTGTTTGATAGAAAGACTGATATAGCGACAAATGAAGATGATTTCGATAATACTCCAACATTATGGCAGCCTCCTGTTGTGACAAAAAGGATTGCCGCCCAAAGTGCACAATTTCTTTATAGCCGGGTCAGCAACGATAGAACAGGAAGTCTGAGTTTCAGATGCGGTGAGAATATCGTGAACATGATCGCAATAACACCAGAAATGAAAGCTAAATGTTTAAAAATATTAGAGAACACTTTTGATATCCGGAGGTTTACATTATTCCCTGACATTGACGGCTTTTGTTTTTCCAATAGCACAAATTTTGGGTGTCACAGTAATGAAAGATGGTGAATATTCTATTCGGCAATCTACGAATTGATCTTCCCCGCATAAAGTGGACACAGCCCTAAGGAAGGTGCGAATAA
>NZ_JAKCNS010000107.1 GCF_021440345.1 Kluyvera intermedia | reverse complement strand
CTTGTTCGCACCTTCCCTAATAAATGCCGGAGCGTACCCGCTCCGGCGACATATTTTAGAACTCGTAACGTGCGCCAATGTTATAGCGACGTCCTTCAAGCATGGATGTTTCGTTATAGGTCGTGGTGTAGATTGGGTTCACGTCAAATACGTTATAAACCCCGGCCATCAAGGTGATGTTTTTGGTCGCACGATAGCGGGCACCTAAATCAACCAATGCATAAGCCTCCGTTGCGGTTGATTTACCAATATCCGGTGAGTTGCTGCGCCAGCTTGCTTTAGTCCACAGATCCAGATCGTTGGTAGCATTCCAGGTCAGAGAGACGTTGGCCATACTGGTTGGGAAATCGCTCAACGCGTAGCCTTTATACTCACCGCTTTTCTGCTCGCTATGGGTATAGGTGTAGTTGACGTTTGCTTTCAGGGAAGGCGTTACCTGCCAGTCTCCATTCAGCTCCAGGCCGTAAACTTCCGCATCGCTGACGTTGAAATACTGGGAGACGCTTTCGGCGGTGTAGCCGTTATAAACACACTTCTGCGTCGACGTTTCAGTACAAATTGTATAGTCGCTGATTTTGTTCTTAAACCGGGTGTGGAATACAGTTGCATCCAATGCCAGCTTATCTTGTTGCCAGTAAAGCCCTAACTCGGTGTTGATGCTTTCTTCTGGTTTCAGGTCGTCGTTACCAATCCCAATATAGGAATAAGGGTAGGCGCCGTAAACGCTGGTAAAGCCGGAGTTGTTTTCACGTAAGTCGGGTTTTTTATAACCGGTCGATACGCCGCCTTTCAGCGCCCAATTCTGGTCGATGGTCCAGTTACCGTACAGTTTTGGCGTCACGTGATAACCGAAGTAGCTATCATGATCCAGACGAGCCGAAGTGGTCAGCGTAAAGTCCGGCACAATCATCCACGCATCTTCCGCAAATACGGCCCAGCCGTAGCGGGTGATTTTGCTGACCGGCGTAACGCCGGCAACGGCTTTATCCTCTATATCGAAGGTATCATTCAGCTCATTGCGCGTGTAGTTCGCACCCAGCGTCAGTTTATGATCGCCAAGAGTGAAGGTGTTGGCGCTGTTGGCTTCAAAGTTGCGCTGTTCAATAAACTGCGGCGCCATTTCCTCGACGCGATATTCAGTGCGTGCTTTTTCATAGCTGATGAAGTTCTTCACTTCCAGCAGGTCATCGCCGTACCAGGCGTGCTGCGAAAGTGACGCCGCATCACGGTCGAAGCCCCAATACCACGGACTGCCCGGGTTATGACTTTTTTCCTGATGGCCGCGAGAAGCATTCAGATCCCACAGCTGGGTATCGGTCGGCGACATTGAGACAGTGGCGTCCAGGTTCCCCGCTTCATGTTTCACAAAGCGCGGTTTCTTTGGACTATCATCATCGCGACGATCCAGGTAGTCGGCTGCCACGCTGACGCCGAGTTTGCCGGGGATAACCGGGCCCATCAGGAAGGCATTGGTTTGGTTGGTATTGCCGTATTTACTTTGTTCCTGCAGGAAATAATTGTCTTCCAGCACCCCGGTCCAGTTTTCCAGGTTGTAGCCTTTTTTGGTGATAACGTTCACCACGCCACCTATGGAATCGGAACCATAAAGAGAGGACATCGGCCCGCGGATAACCTCAACGCGTTCGATGGCGGCCATGGGTGGCAGAAAGGAAGCCTCGGTACCAATATGATGGCCGTAGGGGCGTGACTCTCGGGTTGCTTGTTTGATGCCGTTAACCATATACGATGTATAGGATGAATCCATCCCGCGCATCTGTACATCGCCGCTGGCAAGAGTGCCGTGGCCGTTGCCCACCAGAACACCCGGCATTTCATGTAACGCTTCAGTGACGTTTTGGTTCGAGCGCGTGTTTAATTCTTTTTCATCAACAACCGATATCGTAGCCGGTGCTTCCCGACGTTCCTGGCTAAAACCGGTGGCAGTGACCACCATCTGATCTTCGTTATTGGCGGCATATACAGCCGTTGGCAGGTTAGCAAAAGCGAGTGAAATGGCCACGGCAATACGTGTTTGGGTAATCACGGATACTTCCTCAGAATTTAGTGAGATCGATTTTTACGACGTAGTCAGACTGATCGCTTTTTTCGTCTTGCTTGACGCTGACATACAGCGTGTTTGCATCAGGAGATAGCACCAGGCTGTTGGGCATCGCCGCGGTTTTGATGGTGTGCTTCACGCGGTAGGTTTTTGCATCGATAACGCTAATCTGCTGGTCGTTACGGTGAGTGACATAAATTTCATGACGGGCTGCGTTATACACCACAGCAATGGAGTTAGGCGTTGGGATCCGCTGAAGGAGTTTGCCGGAATCAAGGGCGACAACAAGAACATCGCGAGTGTTGGTATCGGCGATGTAGCCTTCATTTTTGGCGGTGTTCAGCGCGATATTGAGGAAGTAGTGTTTCGGTTCTTTAGGATCAACCGCGACGCGGGAAAGCACTTTTGAAGTTTTGCCATCCAGGGTCAGCAGCTCGCCTTTACCGGTGACGGCGTACACTTTATCGCCGGTTTCATCTACCGCGAAACCAACCGGATCGAACTTCTCAATGGTATTAATCAACTGCTGTTTTTGGGTATCAACGACCCAAAGCAGGCCGCTATCTTTGCCACCAATCCCGGAGACATAGAGGCGGTGATGCTTCTTATCGAGAACCACTTCACGAACATGGGCGGTTTTTTTCGGGTTGCTCTCGTCGCTCAACTGGATGGTGTTGATAACGTTATTCGTACGCGTATCCAGAAGTGCAATTGAACCTTCCATGGCGTTGCCCAGATAAAGGGTGTGATTAGCTTCATCTAAAGCAACGGCAAACGTACGGCGATTGGTAGCAATTTTATCGTTAATTTTCAGTGAGTTTGCATCAAGTTGAAAGACCAGCCCAGCCGTTTTATCTTTCTCAAACGAAGGAGCAGACGCTGCATAAAGCGCGTTTTGTCCTTTATCATAGGCAAGCTCATAGACACCATGACCAAGAGACTGCGATTGAAAGTCTTTCTCAGTAAAATCAGCGGCGTTAACAAGGCTGGCGTGGATGGAAAAGGAGAGGGCGAGGGCACGAAAAACCGTCTTCTTTACATTTTTTGTAGACATGTAAGTTTCCTTTGCAAATTTTTACAAAGCAAGATGTTAATGGTAACTACTATCATTTGCAATTAAGATCCATTCGCATTTACCTACTAAATTTTGCGTTGAAACGAAGGGAAAATGGATGAGTGTTTTAGAGAGATTTGGCTAATTGACATATTGGCTGATGGTGACAATGTATGTGCATCTGTTCACTTACATTTAATCACCGGAGTCTCTGATGAACGAAAGCCGCGTCTGGAGTAAATCTTTCGAACTGAATGTGAGTTGCACGCCAGAAAAAATATGGCAGGCATTCATCGATACCGCTAACTGGAAGCAATGGAACCCAGGCGTAAAATCCATTCAGATCGAAGGACCGTTTCTCGCAGGAACATGGTTTGCGATGGCGCTACCTGAGGGTGACATTATCCGTAGTCAGCTTAGCGAGGTTTCTACAGAAAAATACTTCATCGATAAAACCTGGGTGGGAGAAACGTTGGTCAGTGTCGAACACCGAATTGAAGCATCACAATTTGGCCAGAGTAAGCTTATCTACACAATCAACACCGGTAATGACTCCAACTTA
>NZ_JAKCNS010000106.1 GCF_021440345.1 Kluyvera intermedia | reverse complement strand
CCGCGCAGCTCACCGGGTAACATTTTAAACAGTGGGGGCAGCACCACCACCGGCGTGACCACCCGATCCGGCGTCACCTGCGGGTCGCCAAAATCCGTCCACACCTGAAGCAGCATTGGCGTGCTGCCATCGTTGGACAAATTGAGCGTTTGCTGTTGCTCTTGCGCCGCAAAAATCACCCGCGTGCTGTCCACATTGACTGCGGCGATGCTCTGCATCGCCGCCAGCCAGAGCAGGCCGCAGAAGATATTATTGAAAACTGACCACCACCTGGAGCTGCGCATTGACTGTCCCCGCCGTAATCGTTTGACCACTGATTGCCTCAAGCGACGCCGTAAAGTCGCCCCGGTAGCTATTTGTTATCCCTGAGCTGGCCAGAGAAGTGAGATCTCTAAACGCATACCAACCACGCAAATTACCGCCCCCGGTAGTGCCCCGGTTGGGCAACAGATTCACCGTTCCGCCATTGCTATTGTAAATACGGATCCCGACGCCCGACGCTACGCCGGGGGTGCCATAACGGCTATCAAGTAGCCATGTCAGCCCCCCGCCGCTGGTGACTAAGCCCAGCTGCTGCGCGCTGTTGACCGCCGTCGGTTGGTTGACTAAAAAACCCATCGCGACGTTGGCCGATGAGGTGGTCGAGGCATTGGTGGATGACACCGCCCCTGACTCGCATTCGATACTGACGGAAAAAGGGGCCTGACTGCTCATGCCCGCTTTCAACTCGGAGCGACTCACCTTGGGCAGTAAAACCGTCGAAGGATAATCCTGTACCTGGCATAACGCGCCGCGCACATAGGTGACTTTGCCGTAAGTGTTCCATCCACCGGGCCAGTTATGATGCCAGCCATAATAATTGCTGGCGCTATCCGTACCGACCTTCAGGCTATTGCTATCTAACCCCGGGCCTTTAAACGCAATATACCCGCGAGGTTGACTATAGGCATCTTTATACATATTAGCGGACGAATAATAATGGGCCGTCTCACTGATTTTATACATTTCATACAGAACATTACTGAATGCGCTAGCCGGAATATAAATATACTGACCGTCGTCATACCAACTGTCAGACGTTAATTTGCGCTCTTTCCAATAGCGGCTGTAAAACTCACCGGTGCTTAAGTTCGTCATGCGCACAGCCACGTTTTTCGCCACATCATAATACGCGCCATTCACCTCGGAGACGGTATACATGCCGGTGTAGGCGTTATCGCCATTGGTGGCGTACATTTCGAATAAGCTACCGGCATCACTGGACTGACAGCGGAATAAGACCTGATTACTGGAATAAGCAACATTATTGCCACCCGTCACAAAATTACCGACCGCGCTGGCCAACAGCGTCCCCACCGGCTGGAAATTATTACCGCTGTTAATACTAATCACTGACGGTAGCCCGATATTTCCACTGCAGGTATCGCAGGCACCATTCCAGCTCGCCGCCGTATACCCGGCCTGAATGGCCGCGGCAGATAACGCTGACGAAGATATCACTTTAGTACATGCCGCCTGCAACGGCAGGATGCAGAATAACGTCCCCATTGCTATGAGGATTTTAAATAATAGCGCCATCGTATTACTCCATATCGCAAGTTTGATTCAGATGAATCAAATCGGTGTCGTTTTTCCCGGTAATTTGATAGCGCACCACGCAAGTCTGGCGGGTACTTTCGCCCCACAATACGCGCAGCACCCCCGACACATTCGGCACGCAGGCATAGATTTGCCCACCCTGTCCAACCATACCGATGACCGTACCTTCGGCGGTACGCACCTCCGCGCCCATCGGCGGAACCATCCCCTGCGAGGATGACAGGTTAATCAGCACCGCTTTCCCTTTCAGGGTGTGGAACTTCACCCGAGCAATCGCCCCGGCATAGGGCACGACCCGCTGACTTCCCCCCGTTAACTCCGCATCACGGCTCATCTGGCGGGTTTCGAGGCTGACGTTATTGTTACGATACGGCGATAGCGCGGGCAAAATAGCGTAGCCAAAACTGTCGATCACCGCGCCCTGCCCGTTTTGCACAATCGCCCCCTGCGCCCCTTCCGCATGAATTAATGCAAAGGTTTCACTCGTCCACGGCCCCAGCGTCACGCCACCGGGGTGAACGACCAGGGTGCCGGACGCACCGAGTCCGGCCTGTCGATAGTTTTCACCCTGGTCATAGCTTGCTCGTAAAGCGCCGATGCGGGTATTGTTCTGCACGTTACCGCCCCAGGCCGTCGCATTGCCATTACCATCCTGACGATATTGTTCATATCCGCCGTAGGCCGACCAGGTCAGATCGCGATATTCTCCCGACGACCCGGTAACTGAAACGGTAGACGACCGGCTCTGTTTCGACTGGTTATAGTTATAAGCCACCGTCGACATGCTGCGTCCCCAATCAAGTGGCAGCGAAAAATTCAACGACAGCGTAGTTTCCGTATATTTTTGCTGACGGCTGTCCGACGGCATATCGCGGACATTATTATAAAAACGACCGTAATCCCACGTGGTACGCTGGCGCGCGATATTAATGCCATAGCTAATACGCCGCCATTGGTTGCTGTAGCTCGCTTGAATTTGGGTCACTCGCGACCGATTATTATAATAATCCGCGGTACTGGCATTAATATTCACCATTCCCCAGTCACCCATCGTCTGGCTAACCGCCGCAGACAGTCGATTACGCTGTTGGAGGGTATCGGAATAATAAGTGATGCCGTTTTTTGCTTGCCGCCGGACGCCTAACACATCCTGTAAATCGCGAAACCCTTCGGTAGAGTAGCGATAGGCTGCCAGCACCAGGTTGGTTCCCGATGAAAATGTTTTGCTGTAGCTGGTCTCTGCTCGCCAACCCTGCTCCCGCTGATTATTGAGCACGCGCGCAGTAGACCAGGTTGCATTAACCCCCATCGCCCCAAGCCAGGTCGCCCAGACGCCACCCGCCAGCCATGCCTGATAATCTTTCGCCTGTCGCGTTCCCAGGTTAACGGTCAACTGATTGCTGACCCCTTGTTGAATAACGCCTTCAATAAAATCGTTATCGACGCTGTAATAATCGCGGACTCTCCCCGCGGCAAAAGCATAATGCCAGTTCCCCGGGCGCACTGAGTCGGGCACGGATGAATAAGGCACCGTAAATGTCGAGGTTTTGCCATTCGCTTCAATCACATCAACATCAATGTCACCCTGGTTACGGGTGTTATAAAGATCGTCAATCAGGAAAGGACCCGGCGCGACATGGGTTTCATAAATCACTTTCCCTAATTGTTTCACCACCACCCGCGCAGAACTTGACGCTACCCCGCGAATTTCCGGCGCATAGCCACGCTTGCCCTGCGGCCGCATGCGTTCATCCGTGGCAAGTTTGAGGCCATTAAACGACAGGCTGCCAAACAGGCTGCTATCCGTATAACCATCACCCAGCGAAACAATACTGTTAAGCGCTTCAATCGGACGTTGAATCCAGGTACGAACCGCGTTGTAGTGATAGGCGCGGTTGCCCGTATTGCTATCAACGTAGCGTAAATTCCCCTGGTGACGGAGTTGCCACAGGCCATAATTAAACCCACTATTAATCCCGCTCCATAAATACTGGTAGCGATAATGGTTCTCGGTATTTTCCGTGGTGGTATAGCTGGTGTTGTGGCGCAAAAAAAGCGCCGGCATCCCTTCATCCCATTCTGATGGTGGGATATATCCGCGCGTCGTACGTAGCAGTTCCGTTGACGGTATCGACAGCTGCAAACGCAATGTCGATTGATCAAATTGCCAGTTCCCACCCGCCGCCCACGCCTGTAATGGACGGCACTCGCCCCCATCGTCGCGCTTTTCCCCCGCGAGGGATTTAAGCTGAGCGGCCATCATTAACTCGCGTGTGAGGCACGGTTGCACCGTATTGTCAGGGGCCATGTTGCGGAATTCAACATCACTCCCGCTAACCACTAGCGTATTATTGACATACACATCAACGCGATAATGGCCGGGGATGATATTTTCGCCCTCAAACTGTACTAAATTGACGTCATAGGGAGACCCCTGAAATAACGACGGATCAAACTGATACTCTTTACCAGTAGCCATTCCGCTCCAGCCGATTGCCACCAGCGAACCGAGCAGGCTTACGCTAAATTCAGGGTAACGCGACATCATATTGTTCATTTATTCGGCTCCCCTGATCGTTTACCACCGTGAGTAAAACCGTACCGCTGCCCTTGGGATTGTTTTTCATGGTCGAGAGCCAGAAAGTACGCTGCGAAAACGGATTAACCATATCCGCATGAATGGTTCGCTTTTGACCACCCGCCGTGACCGTAATATCCGTAATGGAGACAAACCACGGCTGCGGGTTAGCTATTTCGACGCCAACGCCCTGACGGTTATTCCAAAGCAGCTTGACCTTTAAGTTTTTTAATTGTTCCGTGGGTTGCGATAATGCTGCCGGGCGATAAAAAAGTTTTACCCGGGTTCGCAGCATAATGAGCATTCGGTTTTTATTTTCCGTTCCCTCCAGATTCGAAGGTGGGGTCTGCAAAATATTGAACCAATACACTGATTCCCGATCCTGTGGCAGATTCTGATTGCCTGTTGCCGCAATCCGCACTATCTGGCCATTTTTACCTTGAATACGAAAAACCGGTGGCGTCGCCACGAAAGGAATACCACGCGACTGATTCGGGGCGGCATCAATATCACCGTCATCAAACCAGGTCTGAACGATATAGGGAAAATCGTCATTGTTTTTAAGCTGAACATCAACGGAACCGGCCGTTGACGGATAAATAATTCGGCTGCCCAGCATTGTCACGCTGGCATAAGCTGGAGTAACACATATTAATCCGATAATAAACCCGATAACATACCGTACATGGCGAGCATATAAAGCAGCAGACTTCATCGATTCCATCCTTTATCGAATTAGGGGCCTGGCGCTAAAATTAGCGCCAGGCAAATGACTATTACTGATAAGAAACGGCGTACTGCAAGGTTGCTTCTACGGTACCGGCTGTTGCTGCGTCGGTAGCATAATATTGCGCAGTATAAGAAGCAGACGCTTCAGAAGCGCCAGCGGCCAGTTTTAAATCACCCACCCCGGTGTAGCCGCTGGTCAAGTTAATCACGGCATCTGAAGTATCAAGCAGCTGAATTTCAACGTTGCCTGCGCTGCCGGTATTTCCCAGATTACCGCTAGTGGTTACCTGGTTCCCCACAAATACGGTTGAAATATTGGTTTCAGTAGAAGGGTTCCCCGTACAGCCCGATAACCCAATATCAAATGTAATGTCCCCAGCAGTATCACCACTTTTTGCCAGATCTTTGGTACTGACCGTCGGTAATAAAACAACCGGAGTCGCGCCATTCCCATTTATCGCTACTGAACAAGTTTCATCAGTAACTTCCCCCTGGAAAGTAATGGTGTTGTCTGAAATAGCCATTGCACTGCCTGATGCCATCATGATGCTTACAAACGTGGCGATGGTATATTTATTATTCATGGTTCTGTTTCCTGTAATTTATAAGACACGCTGGTTGTTGTTTGTTTTCATGGCCAGGCCACCGTTTCATGGGTATCAGAAACACCGCAAGGTTGCCGCTGCCATTGATACAAATCATATACATTTCACATAACCACGCAACAATTAACCATTGAATGTCAATTCAATAGATTTTTATGCTAGTTTTAACAAAAAAATAATGTTTATTAAGATATAAGCGCTGATAAGAAACCGTTATTTTTGTAATGTTTTTGTTAGTTATTCATTTGTTAAATACATTAAATTAATGTAATTAGAGGGTAACCATCTTGCTTAATGAAAATTAGCTTCAATTCCTTTTTTATTCTCTCCAGAATCTGTTACGCACATAACGCATCCAACGATGAATTGATGCCCGCAACCAAAGTCAGCGGCAGAAAGTTGTCACTTTTTTTAGCCACAACGGCAATCATCGTGAGTACGGTAATTTTTTTCCCGCAGCGGGAGGATGGGATAAATAATAAATATCGCTCAGCTTATGACCGAGGATTGGCAGGCGAAAAAATAGTCGCTTCAGTACATCGAAGCGACTATTTTTCGTATTTTCTTTATTACTGAATAATAAACAAACAGCAGAGTCCTTACGGTGCCGGCGCGGGCTCGGTAATACTCCAGCAAACTTCAGCTTTGCTATCGCGCAGAGAGCCACAGCGCATAAAATACAGGCGCGATAAATCCTGGCTCCACGTGCGCAGCGTACGACTTTTGATAACCAGAACGTACTCATCGCTGGAACACTGTGGTTTCAGCCTTTGGGCATAGCTCAATACGCCGGATTTTAGTCTCATACTATTATCATTTTGCAGTAGCGTTTCTGACATCAATAGCTTGCAGGTTCCAGCTTGCCCAACAAAGACTTCCCGGCGCTCTAAAGGTTTGGTCGCAAACCAAATACCAAACGCGGCCCCTAACGCAATGACGGCAATCAGCAGTATCAACAGCGAGAGATGAGAGCGTAGCAGCCAACGCGGCTTCGCCTCTTTCCTCACACCCTCTGTACGGCTGCTCTCGGCGGGTTCCTCGAAGTCAGACTCCATACTCGGGTCGCTTTCATGCGGTGTTAATATCATATCGGCACTGCGTTCAAGCTCTATCTGCGGATGCAGCATAAAACCTATCTTTGGTATCGTGACGATAGCTTCATCATCAAGCCCAAAATTTTTAATTAGCCGTCGAAGCTTACTCACGCACTGGTTTAAGTTGTTATTGCTGGAAATCATGCCAAAGTCATCCCAGACTTTTTTAAAAATAACCTCCCTTTTAACCGCCTCTCCTTGATGTTGAATGAGCAGTAATAAAAGTCGTTTAGTCGGATTGGATATCTGCACCCTTTCCTCCAGCGCATCAATCAGTCCGATCATCCCTGTATCAGAATCAAAAACAATTTGTCCATTAATCGTAAATATCATATCTAAGGCTCTTTCCCACGGCATCAAAGCATCGTTTACCTAACCAACCCGTTGAAGCTAATCATAGAAACCGAGTGCAGATCATTTTTAAGAAAATTCTTAATGCGGATAATATTTTCTAAGACATAAATTTGAAACATTAAATTTATAATTGATTTGTTGTAATATTTTTATAGCACG
>NZ_JAKCNS010000105.1 GCF_021440345.1 Kluyvera intermedia | reverse complement strand
GCTGCCCCGATTCTCTTTTTCCCCCGGCCCAGCTGTTAGTGTTGCCGGGTGGGGGGGTGGGGTAAAACCTTTGGGGGGGGCTGTCCAATCGTGCCCGCGTTAACGCCGATTGGCTGGTGCCCCAACCTGCGGGTCTGGATGGACGTAAAGCGATGATTATCGGTACCGCCGGTTTTACCGCGATGCTGTGCGTGATGGCGCTGGAAGACGCAGGCGTTCGTCCTGAAGACGGCGAAATTGTTGTTACCGGCGCCAGCGGCGGCGTAGGTAGCACCGCTATCGCATTGCTGCACAAGTTGGGTTATCAGGTGGCGGCGGTTTCCGGTCGCGAAAGTACCCATAATTACCTGCGCGCCTTAGGTGCAAAGCGTATTCTTGATCGCGCTGAGTTTGCAGAAACCCGTCCGCTGGAAAAACAGATTTGGGCCGGTGCCATTGATACCGTTGGCGACAAAGTGCTGGCGAAAGTGCTGGCACAAATGAACTACGGTGGCTGCGTTGCCGCCTGCGGTCTGGCCGGTGGTTTTGCGCTGCCAACAACCGTCATGCCGTTTATTCTGCGCAATGTTCGTCTGCAGGGCGTTGACTCGGTAATGACGCCAGCAGCGCGTCGCGCTACAGCCTGGGAACGTCTGGTTCGCGATTTACCAGAATCGTTCTTTGCCCAGAGCGCGACGGAGATTGCTTTGGCGCAGGCTCCGGAATTTGCCGACAAGATCATCAACAACCAGATTCAGGGCCGTACGCTGGTCAAAATCGGCTAATCTGCAATTTTTCGTGATAAATTCGCAATAACACAGTGCCTCCGTCATGCTTAGAAAAAAGCATGACGGAGAGCACGATGAGCCCTAAAAAATTAACCGAATCGGACGTCACCGCCGAGTCTGTATTTATGCTAAAACGCCGCCAGGTCTTGAAAATGCTGGGCATTGGTACGGCGGCCGCCTCCCTTCCACTTCACGCCTCCAGCCTCACCGATTGGTTTAAAGGTAATGACCGCCCACCCGCCCCTTCCGGGCCAGCGCTGACCTTCGATAAACCTGCTCAATGGCAAAGCAAGCTAACGCTCACGCCGGAAAATAAAGTCACCGGTTACAACAACTTTTATGAGTTTGGTCTCGATAAAGCCGACCCCGCAGCCAACGCCGGAAGCTTGCCCACCAATCCGTGGACGCTGACCATCGGCGGCGAAGTGGCGAAACCCCTGACGCTCGATCATGACGACCTGACCAAACGCTTCCCGCTAGAGGAACGTATTTACCGCATGCGCTGCGTTGAGGCGTGGTCGATGGTGGTCCCGTGGATTGGTTTCCCGCTGCACAAGCTGTTAGCCGCCGTGGAGCCCACCAGCAACGCCAAATACGTAGCTTTTAAAACGCTCTACTCACCGGAGAACATGCCTGGCCAGAAGGACAGATTTATCGGCGGCGGTCTTGCCTATCCTTATATAGAAGGATTGCGCCTGGACGAGGCCATGAATCCGCTCACGTTGCTGACCGTTGGCGTGTATGGCAAAGCGCTGCCACCGCAAAACGGTGCCCCGATTCGCCTGACCGTACCGTGGAAGTATGGCTTTAAAGGCATTAAATCGATTGTCAGCATTATGCTCACCCGAGAGCGTCCCGACTCTACCTGGAATCTCGCCGCACCGAACGAATATGGTTTTTTCGCCAACGTTAACCCGCACGTCGATCACCCGCGCTGGTCGCAGGCAACGGAGCGTTTTATTGGCTCTGGCGGTATTCTTGATGTTCAGCGCCAGCCGACGCTGCTGTTTAACGGCTATGCTGACGAAGTTGCTTCACTGTATCGCGGTATGAATCTGCGGGAGAATTTTTAATGCGTTTGACGTTAAAACAAGTCACCTGGCTGAAAGTTTTACTGCATCTTGCGGCATTTTTGCCGTTCGTCTGGCTGTTCTGGGCCGTCTCACAGGGACAACTGAGTGCCGATCCGGTGAAAGATATCCAGCACTTTACCGGTAGGATGGCTCTGAAATTGCTGCTGGCGACCTTGTTAGTCGCCCCGCTGGCGCGCTACGCTAAACAACCGTTGTTAATTCGCACCCGCCGATTACTCGGGCTATGGTGTTTTGTATGGGCGACAATTCATCTCACCAGCTACAGTTTGCTGGAATTAGGGATTCGGAATCTATCGCTGCTGGGACAAGAGATCGTTACGCGTCCTTACCTGCTATTAGGATTCGCCTGCTGGTTAATTTTGTTGGCGTTGGCAGTGACATCCACGCAGGCGATGCAGCGTAAATTGGGGCGACGCTGGCAACTTTTACATAACTTCGTCTATCTTGCCGCGATCCTCGCACCGATACATTTTCTCTGGTCGGTGAAGATTATCTCACCCCAACCGGTGATTTACGCCGGGTGCGCCATCGCACTGCTGGCGTGCCGATACAAGAAGTTTCGCCAATGGTGGCGTTAGCGTCACGATGTGTGCGTTTTCCCGCATTTCTTTTATCGTTCGGTGTTCTTTCTACAATAGCGGTTGATAATCTTCCCTGATAAGACCAGTATTTAGCTGCCAAATGCTACGAAATAGTTATAATGTGCGACCTTGGTTTACCTGGCAGGGGTTTTAGACCTCTGAAAAGGTGACAATCGCGCATCGAAGGTATATTTTGTTTTTTACCCGAGAATTGCAGGAGATAGCAGCACTATGACTGACAAGTTTCGCATTTTGCTTTTGAACGGTCCGAACCTGAATATGTTAGGCACCCGTGAGCCAGAGAAGTACGGCACGCTGACGCTTTCCCAGATCGTTAGCCGCTTAAACGCGGAAGCCGAAACGCTGAACGTCACGCTCGACAGTCTGCAATCTAACGCCGAGTACGTCATCATCGACCGTATTCATCAGGCTAAAGACAACATTGACTATATCCTGATTAATCCGGCCGCGTTCACGCACACGAGCGTTGCCATTCGCGATGCGCTGCTAGCGGTGAGTATTCCGTTTATCGAGATTCACCTGAGCAACGTGCATGCGCGCGAACCATTCCGCCATCACTCATATCTGTCTGATATCGCTTCTGGCGTTATCTGCGGGCTTGGGGCTGACGGCTATTCATACGCTTTACAGACGGCGGTCAAACGCCTGTCACAATCACACTAAACAAAGAGTACGGAACCCACTCATGGATATTCGTAAGATTAAAAAACTGATCGAGCTGGTCGAAGAGTCTGGCATCAACGAACTGGAAATTTCTGAAGGCGAAGAGTCTGTACGTATCAGCCGCTCAGCACCGAACACCGGCTATCCAGTGATGCAGCAGGCTTATGCAGCACCTGTCGCTCAACCGCAGGCACCAGTTGCTGCCGCCGCACCGGCTGCTGCAGAAGCTCCGGCCAAAGCTGAAATCAGTGGTCACATCGTACGTTCCCCGATGGTTGGTACTTTCTATCGCACTCCAGGCCCGGATGCTAAAGCATTCGTGGAAGTTGGTCAGAAAGTTAACGTGGGCGACACCCTGTGCATCGTTGAAGCGATGAAAATGATGAACCAGATCGAAGCTGATAAATCAGGTACTGTGAAAGCAATCCTGGTAGAAAGCGGTCAACCGGTTGAATTTGACGAGCCTCTGGTCGTCATCGAGTAACGAGGCGAAGATGCTGGATAAAATTGTTATCGCTAACCGCGGCGAGATCGCACTGCGTATTCTTCGTGCCTGTAAAGAACTGGGCATCAAGACCGTCGCCGTGCACTCCACTGCGGATCGCGATTTAAAACACGTATTACTGGCGGATGAGACGGTTTGTATTGGCCCGGCTCCATCCGTGAAAAGCTACCTGAACATCCCGGCTATCATCAGCGCAGCTGAGATCACCGGCGCTGTTGCGATTCACCCAGGCTACGGCTTCCTCTCCGAGAACGCCAACTTTGCCGAGCAGGTTGAACGTTCTGGCTTTATCTTCATCGGCCCGAAAGCTGACACCATCCGCCTGATGGGCGACAAAGTGTCTGCAATCACCGCCATGAAGAAAGCCGGCGTACCGACCGTTCCGGGCTCTGACGGCCCGCTGGGCGACGACATGGACGCTAACCGCGCTCATGCAAAACGCATCGGCTATCCGGTTATCATCAAAGCCTCCGGCGGCGGCGGCGGTCGTGGTATGCGCGTTGTGCGCAGCGACACCGACCTGGCGCAGTCCATTGCCATGACCAAAGCTGAAGCCAAAGCGGCTTTCAACAACGACATGGTTTACATGGAGAAATACCTGGAAAACCCTCGCCACGTCGAGATCCAGGTACTGGCTGATGGTCAGGGTAACGCTATCTATCTGGCAGAACGTGACTGCTCCATGCAGCGCCGCCACCAGAAAGTTGTCGAAGAAGCACCAGCACCGGGCATTACTCCGGAACTGCGTCGCTACATCGGCGAACGTTGCTCCAAAGCCTGTGTGGATATCGGCTACCGCGGTGCGGGTACTTTCGAGTTCCTGTTCGAAAACGGCGAGTTCTACTTCATTGAGATGAACACCCGTATTCAGGTAGAGCACCCGGTTACCGAGATGATCACCGGCGTTGACCTTATCAAAGAGCAGCTGCGTATCGCTGCCGGTCAGCCGCTGTCCATCAAGCAAGAAGAAGTGCAGGTTCGCGGCCATGCCGTAGAATGTCGTATCAACGCCGAAGATCCGAACACCTTCCTGCCGAGCCCGGGTAAAATCACTCGTTTCCACGCGCCTGGCGGTTTTGGCGTTCGTTGGGAGTCTCATATCTACGCTGGCTACACCGTACCACCGTACTATGACTCAATGATCGGCAAACTCATCTGCTACGGTGAGACCCGTGACGTGGCGATTTCTCGCATGAAGAATGCGCTGCAGGAACTGATCATCGATGGCATCAAAACCAACGTCGATTTGCAGATGCGTATTATGAGCGACGAGCACTTCCAGCATGGTGGGACTAACATCCACTATCTGGAGAAAAAACTCGGATTACAGGAAAAATAATCCTGTTATCGCAGCAAAAGGCCGGAATTTCCGGCCTTTTTTCTTTTTCTCTCCCCTCATCTTTTCCTTGCGGTACAATCCCCGCTTTCTTCATCCACAAGGGACAAAAAATGGACAAGCGTTTTGTTCAGGCCCATAAAGAGGCGCGCTGGGCGCTGTGGCTAACCCTTCTCTATCTTGCTGCATGGTTAGCGAGTGCTTACCTACCAGATTCAATGCAGGGCTTTACCGGCCTGCCGCACTGGTTTGAGATGGCCTGCCTGCTGATGCCGCTGATTTTCATCCTGCTGTGCTGGGTGATGGTGCGTTTTATCTTCCGTGATATCCCGCTGGAGGATAACGATGCAAACTGAAATTATCGTCGTGCTGGTGCTTTACCTGCTGGTCGTATTCGGCCTGTCGCTGTACGCCATGCGTAAACGCAGTACCGGATCGTTCCTCAGCGAGTACTTCCTTGGCAGCCGCTCAATGGGTGGCTTAGTGTTAGCCATGACGCTGACCACTACCTATATCAGCGCCAGCTCGTTTATAGGTGGCCCAGGAGCCGCCTATAAATATGGCCTTGGCTGGGTGCTGCTGGCGATGATTCAGGTGCCGACTATCTGGTTGTCGCTTGGGGTGCTTGGCAAGAAGTTCGCTATTCTGGCCCGCCGCTACAACGCCATTACCCTCAATGACATGCTGCAAGCGCGCTACCAGAATCGCGCAGTGGTGTGGATTGCCAGTATCAGCCTGTTGGTCGCTTTTGTCGGTGCCATTGCGGTGCAGTTCATCGGCGGTGCACGTCTGCTGGAAACCGCGGCGGGCATTAAATACGAAAATGGCTTGCTGATTTTCGGTATCACCATTGCGCTGTATACCGCATTCGGCGGTTTCCGTGCCAGCGTACTTAACGACACGATGCAGGGCATGGTGATGCTGGTTGGCACCATTGTCCTGCTGGTAGGGGTGGTTCACGCCGCGGGCGGGCTGCATAACGCGGTCGAAACGCTGGAGCAGATTGATCCTAAGCTGGTGTCGCCGCAGGGGGCCGACGATATCCTGACGCCGACCTTTATGACCTCGTTCTGGGTGCTGGTCTGCTTCGGGGTCATCGGCCTGCCGCACACCGCCGTACGCTGTATCTCTTATAAAGACAGCAAGGCAGTCCATCGCGGCATTATCATCGGTACCATCGTGGTGGCGCTGCTGATGCTGGGGATGCACCTGGCCGGTGCGCTGGGTCGCGCAGTGCTGCCGCACCTGACCGTACCGGATCTGGTGATCCCGACGCTAATGGTACAGGTCTTACCGCCGTGGGCGGCGGGCCTGTTTCTTGCCGCGCCGATGGCCGCTATCATGTCGAACGTGAACGCTCACCTGCTACAGGCCTCCGCGACCATCGTGAAAGATCTGTGGCTCAGCGCGAGCCCGACTAAAATGCATAATGAGCGTCGCCTGAAGCGCATCTCGACCTGGACCACGCTGGTACTGGGTATTTTGATGATGCTGGCCGCCTGGCGTCCGCCAGAGATGATTATCTGGCTAAACCTTTTAGCGTTTGGTGGGCTGGAAGCTGTATTCCTGTGGCCGCTGGTGCTGGGCCTGTACTGGGAGCGTGCTAACGCGGCCGGAGCGCTGAGCGCAATGATCGTCGGTGGCGTCCTGTATGCCGTGCTGGCCACCTTTAAAATTCAGTATCTGGGCTTCCATCCGATTGTGCCTTCGTTACTGCTAAGTTTGCTGGCGTTTGTGGTGGGGAACCGTTTCGGTCAACCCGTCTCGCAGAACGCCGTAATTTCTACTGATAAATAAAGAGTTTTGCCATGCCGTGGATCCAATTAAAACTGAACACAACCGGCGCAAACGCCGAAGACCTTAGCGATGCGCTGATGGAAGCCGGTTCGGTCTCCATCACCTTCCAGGATACGCATGACACGCCGGTATTTGAGCCGCTGCCGGGTGAAACTCGCCTGTGGGGCGATACCGACGTTATCGGCCTGTTCGATGCAGAAACCGACATGAAAGAGGTCGTAGCCATCCTCGAGCAGCATCCTCTGTTAGGTGCGGGCTTTGCACACAAAATCGAACAGCTGGAAGATAAAGATTGGGAACGTGAATGGATGGACAACTTCCACCCAATGCGTTTCGGCGAACGTCTGTGGATCTGCCCAAGCTGGCGCGACGTGCCGGATGTCAATGCGGTCAACGTGATGCTCGATCCGGGCCTGGCGTTCGGTACCGGCACCCATCCAACAACCTCCCTGTGTCTGCAGTGGCTGGACGGGCTGGATTTAGAGGGTAAAACGGTTATCGATTTCGGCTGCGGATCCGGGATCCTTGCGATCGCGGCGCTGAAGCTGGGTGCAGCAAAGGCTATCGGGATCGATATCGATCCGCAGGCCATCCAGGCCAGCCGTGATAATGCGCAGCGTAACGGCGTTTCTGAACGTCTGGAGCTGTATCTGCCGCAGGACCAGCCAGAGGCCATGAAAGCCGATGTGGTGGTCGCTAACATCCTGGCGGGTCCTTTACGTGAACTGGCCCCATTAATCAGCGTGCTGCCGGTTACAGGCGGCCTGCTGGGCCTTTCCGGTATTCTGGCAAGCCAGGCGGAAAGCGTTTGTGAAGCTTACGTCGATCTCTTTGACCTCGACCCGGTGGTGGAGAAAGAAGAGTGGTGCCGGATTACCGGGCGCAAAAAATAATCGTTTTTCAATGCGGCCTGCGGGCCGCATTTTCCCCTGTTATTTCCCCCTCCTACCTCATAAATGAGAAGCAGATCTCATTTATTGCTCCATTTTCGTTCATAAAATCATCTCTTTATTCACTAAGTCGTATGCATTACGTAAGAAAGCGCGAGAAGTTTTACGATTTTATTGATGCGCACAAATCATCCAGTTTTATTTAATATAATGATTAATATAGATATTTATTAACCATTCGCTCCCGGAGCTGAGATTCATTGATCTACAACATCTGATTGCTCAAAGTTTGGCCTTTCATCTCGTGCAAAAAATGCGTAATATACGCCGCCTTGCAGTCACAGTATGGTCATTTCTTAACTCATGCGCATCGGACAATATCAGCTCAGAAATCGCCTGATCGCAGCACCTATGGCTGGCATCACTGACAGACCATTCAGGACGCTGTGCTACGAGATGGGAGCCGGTTTAACGGTATCCGAGATGATGTCCTCAAACCCGCAGGTTTGGGAGAGCGACAAATCTCGTCTACGAATGGTGCACATTGATGAACCAGGTATTCGTACCGTGCAAATTGCCGGAAACGATCCTGAAGAGATGGCCGGAGCCGCCCGCATTAATGTGGAAAGCGGCGCTCAGATTATTGATATCAATATGGGCTGTCCGGCAAAAAAGGTGAATCGCAAGCTCGCAGGTTCAGCCCTACTGCAATACCCGGATCAGGTGAAGGCTATCCTGGAAACGGTTGTTAAGGCAGTGGACGTTCCTGTCACGCTCAAGATTCGCACTGGCTGGGCTCCAGAGCACCGTAACTGTGTAGAAATTGCCAAACTGGCTGAAGACTGTGGCATTCAAGCTCTGACTATTCACGGACGCACACGCGCCTGTTTGTTTAACGGAGAAGCTGAGTACGACAGCATTCGGGCAGTTAAGCAGAACGTTTCCATTCCGATTATCGCGAATGGTGACATTACTGACCCGCTTAAAGCCAGAGCTGTACTCGACTATACGGGGGCTGATGCCCTGATGATAGGACGTGCGGCTCAGGGAAGACCCTGGATCTTTCGGGAAATCCAGCATTATCTGGACACTGGGGAGCTGCTGCCTCCACTGCCTCTGGCAGAGGTGAAGCGCTTGCTCTGTTCGCATATTCGGGAACTGCATGACTTTTATGGTCAGGCGAAAGGGTACCGAATTGCGCGGAAACACGTATCCTGGTATCTCCAGGAACACGCTCCAAATGACCAGTTTCGGCGCACATTCAACGCCATTGAAGATGCCGGCGAACAGCTGGCGGCGTTGGAGGCATACTTCGAAAATTTTGCGTAATTAGAAATAAAGAGCTGACAGAACTATGTTCGAACAACGCGTAAATTCTGACGTACTGACCGTTTCTACCGTTAACTCTCAGGATCAGGTAACTCAAAAGCCCCTGCGTGACTCGGTTAAACAGGCACTGAAGAACTATTTTGCTCAACTGAATGGTCAGGATGTTAATGATCTGTATGAGCTGGTACTGGCTGAAGTAGAACAGCCCCTGTTGGACATGGTGATGCAATACACCCGTGGTAACCAGACCCGCGCGGCCCTGATGATGGGCATCAACCGTGGTACTCTGCGTAAGAAACTCAAAAAATACGGCATGAACTGATACTAGTCAGTTAAGTTGCTGTTTAAGAAGGCGCTACTCGGCATGGGGACGCGCCTTTTTTATTGCTCTTTTTACGCCGCAGAATAAACGATCCGATACCCGCTTTCAGCCTGGACAAGCTGCGCGAATCCACTGCCGGCAAAATGCATCCCAGCCACCAGCAGCTCTT
The DNA here is from genome assembly GCF_021440345.1 of Kluyvera intermedia. Taxonomy (GTDB): domain Bacteria; phylum Pseudomonadota; class Gammaproteobacteria; order Enterobacterales; family Enterobacteriaceae; genus Kluyvera; species Kluyvera intermedia_A. Next base: position 7,035 of record NZ_JAKCNS010000105.1, on the reverse strand, counting down.
CCTCCGCCACCCGCGCCATTATCTCTTTACGCGATGCTTGCGCCTGTATCGGGTCGATATCAAAGGCCACCATCACCTCCGGCCGCGCCGTCTGAATATGCGGGAAATGGACAATATCCCCCCAGATAAGCAAGCTCATACCAGCCGCATCAATTCTAAAGCCAGTATGCCCCGGCGTATGGCCTGGCAATGGGACGGCGGAAATCCCCTCAACAATAGGCTTATCATCCAGGAAATGGACTCGTGGGCCATAAACAGCCAACGTTTGACGCACACGTACAAAGTTCAACTGCCTCCGCTCGTTTGCCTGCGCCAGATTTTCATCATTCTGCCAGTACGCCACTTCAAGTGGATGCAGGTACAGCTGTGCGCGAGGATAAACGGCTTCACCGTTGCCATCCAATAGCCCACCAATGTGATCGGGATGCGCATGCGTCAGTAAGATAGTATCCACCTCATCAGGCATGACCCCAGCCGCCAGCAGATTAGACTTTAACTGGCCCCCTATCTTGTTAACACCACCCGTCCCTGAATCCACCAGCATGGTACGCCCGCGCCCGCGAATCAGATAGCCATAGATGTGGAGGTTGTTGGGTTCAACAATTCCAGCATTGCGCTGTATCTCTCCCGCCTCCGCTACATCAATCCCCGAAAGCAGTTCCAGGCTAGCCGCCATATTGCCGTCACTCAGTGCCGTGACCTGAAAATCACCCACCTGACGGAAAACATCATGCATAAAAACCTCATTATGAGCAGGATCGGTAATAAACAAGATGACAGATACCGAATTCGGAGGACAGCGTAAGAACGATTGAATGAATTATTTTCAGGTATTACAGCCGGTAAGACTGATGGTTACTGATTGACCTCTAGCGCAGGTTGAGTCTCCCAGTGGCGTTGCGAGCACAAGATGGCCATGATGTTATCGACCAGCAGGGGCGCCTGTTGGTAGAGATCGAATTGCTGCGGATCCATTAACCAGTTTTTGATAATACCGCTGAAAGCACTGTGTAATATAATCAATGTGATTTCGATATTTGTATCAACAGGCAATATTTTGTTACGGATACACATCTGTAATTCACTGCGCATAAAGTCATAATTAAAGCCGATCTTCCTCCTGATTTCAGTTTCTGACATCATTTCACTACTGAATTCACATTTATGATACAGAATTTGCATCAATGCGCGTTGTTTGGGATTTTCAGCAATATATTGCAAACCGATGATAAATTTATTTCTTAGTTTTTCTAATGGATTACTATCGTCAAGCTGTATCAATTTATCATGCGTTAACTCGCGCAACGGTGACTGTTCTTGCCACATCGCATTAAATAATTCACTTTTACTGGAAAAATGCCAATAAACCGCTCCGCGCGTAACCCCTGCAGCGTCGGCAATGTCCGTCAATGTCGTACTACTGAAACCGCGCCATGCAAACTGCTCGATAGCCGCGTTAAGCAGCATCTGTCGCGTCTGGAGTGCCTCTTCTTTCGTTCTTCTTGCCATAAAATATTTCGCTTACCCACTAAATGCGAGGTGTTTAGAATATTCCATTTAATTAAATTTACCATTTAGATTACACGGAGTATTTATAAAAAATACCGACACCATCAGGAATTAATTAATTCAAAATATATATAGTAATTTGATTTATATTCACAAAATGAATGCATGGTATTCATCACTTCCTGAATTAAATGTGTGAAGCCTTTTATTTTATGTATTCGTGCCTTTGTTGATGCCCGAAAAATAACTAGCTCTTACATCCACCGGTGTTTATTTGTAGGATAACAAACTATTTTTTATTCACACTTTTTTTTCACGGATTTTTAGCCGACGTGGGTTATCAGTCTACAAGGAACTGCAATGACGAGTTACGCTAGGGTTACACTTTTATCGAGCTTAATTATCTCCGCGGCCCTACTGAGCAGTTGTGATAATTCAGGGGAGCAACAAGCGCACGCGCCAACGCCTCAGGTTACTGTTCATGTTGTGAACAACGCGCCACTGTCTATTACCACCGAACTGCCGGGTCGTACCTCCGCATTTCGCGTTGCAGAAGTCCGTCCGCAGGTGAGTGGGATTATCCTTAAACGCAACTTCACCGAAGGCGCCGACATACTGGCCGGGCAGTCGCTGTATCAAATCGATCCGGCGACCTACCAGGCAGCCTATGACAGCGCAAAGAGCGATGAGTCAAAAGCACAGGCCGCCGCGGTTATCGCGCACCTGACGGTAAAACGCTACGTTCCACTGCTGGGTACGCAATACATCAGTCGGCAGGATTACGATCAGGCTGTCGCGACTGCCCGCCAGGCCGATGCTGATGTAATGGCGGCCAAAGCGGCCGTTGAGAGTGCACGTATTAACCTGGCCTATACCAAGGTAACGTCGCCAATTACGGGGCGCATTGGTAAATCCAGCGTGACGGAAGGGGCGCTGGTCACTAATGGCCAATCTAATGCCATGGCTACCGTGCAGCAGCTTGATCCTATTTACGTCGATGTCACCCAATCCAGTAGCGATTTTATGCATCTGAAACAAGAGAGCCTGCAACAGGGTGGCGAGGCCAAAAGCGTTCAGTTAATCATGGAAAATGGTCAGGCGTATTCGCTGAAAGGCTCACTGCAGTTCTCTGACGTCACCGTCGATGAAAGCACCGGCTCGATTACTTTACGAGCCATCTTCCCAAATCCACAACACACGCTGCTCCCGGGCATGTTTGTCCGCGCGCGTATCGATGAAGGCGTAAACCCGAGCGCAATGCTAGTCCCTCAGCAAGGGGTGAACCGCACACCACGCGGCGATGCAACGGTCATGCTGGTTAACGATAAAAACCAGGTAGAAGCACGCAATGTCGTTACCGCACAGGCCATTGGCGACCAGTGGTTGATTAGCAGTGGTCTGAAAGCCGGCGATAAAGTGATCATTAGCGGCCTGCAGAAAGCACATCCAGGCATAACCGTGCAGCCAGAAGAAGAGACCGCAGCCCCAGCTGCACAATAAGGTACCGACCCTATGTCAAAGTTTTTTATCCATCGACCGGTGTTTGCGTGGGTGTTAGCCATCATTATGATGATGGCCGGCGGCTTAGCTATTTTGCATTTGCCTATCGCCCAGTATCCGACCATCGCGCCACCTGCCGTCGCCATCTCCGCAACGTACCCTGGCGCTGATGCGCAAACCGTACAGGACACCGTTACCCAGGTTATCGAACAGAACATGAACGGTATCGATAACCTGATGTATATGTCCTCGACGAGCGACTCTTCTGGGTCTGTGACTATTACGCTGACCTTTGAGTCCGGGACCGACCCGGATATCGCCCAGGTTCAGGTACAGAATAAGCTACAACTGGCAACACCGCTGCTGCCGCAAGAAGTTCAGCAACAAGGGATTAGCGTAGAGAAATCGAGCAGTAACTTCCTGATGGTCGCCGGGTTTATTTCCGAGAACCCGAATACGGTACAGGACGATATCGCTGATTACATCGCATCCAATGTGAAAGATCCTATCAGCCGCCTTAACGGCGTTGGTGATGTGCAGCTGTTCGGTGCCCAATACGCAATGCGCATCTGGCTTGATGGTAACCTACTGAATAAATACAACCTGACGCCGGTCGATGTTATCAACCAGTTGAAAGTGCAGAACAATCAGATCGCCGCCGGCCAGTTGGGCGGGACGCCATCGGTGAAAGGACAGCAGCTTAATGCGTCAATTATTGCCCAGACACGACTGAAAGATCCGGCAGAATTTGGCAAAGTCACCCTGCGCGTCAACGCTGACGGTTCTGTGGTGCACCTGAGCGACGTCGCGCGTATAGAACTCGGTGGCGAAAACTATAACGTTGTCGCACGTATTAATGGAAAACCAGCCTCTGGTCTTGGGATCAAACTAGCAACCGGTGCCAATGCGCTGGATACCGCAAATGCCATTAAAACCAAACTAAAAGAGCTGGAACCGTTTTTCCCACAGGGGATGAAAGTGGTGTACCCCTACGACACCACGCCGTTTGTTACCTTATCCATCCATGAAGTTATCAAAACGCTGTTCGAAGCGATTATTCTCGTCTTCCTTGTGATGTATCTGTTCTTGCAGAACATCCGCGCGACGCTTATTCCGACAATCGCAGTTCCAGTTGTATTGCTGGGTACCTTCGCGGTGCTGTCGGTATTTGGCTACTCGATAAATACGCTAACCATGTTTGGGATGGTGCTCGCGATAGGCTTGCTTGTGGATGATGCCATCGTGGTGGTCGAAAACGTCGAGCGCGTGATGGTCGAAGAGAAACTCTCCCCCATCGAAGCGACGGAGAAATCCATGTCGCAGATTCAGGGTGCGCTGGTCGGCATTGCGATGGTGCTCTCAGCGGTCTTTGTTCCAATGGCCTTCTTTGGTGGCTCAACCGGCGCCATTTATCGCCAGTTCTCCATCACTATTGTTTCAGCAATGGCGCTGTCGGTTCTGGTGGCCTTAATTCTCACGCCCGCACTGTGCGCCACACTGCTGAAACCGGCCTCCGCCGAACACCATGAGAAGAAAGGTTTCTTTGGCTGGTTTAACGCGAAATTCGAGTACAGCGTGAACCACTACACCAACAGCGTGAGCGGCATTCTCCGTGGTACCGGACGTTATCTGATCATTTATCTGCTGATTGTGGCGGGTATGGCGGTGCTGTTTATGCGCCTACCTACCTCTTTCCTGCCAGAAGAGGATCAGGGGGTGTTCATGACTATGATTCAGCTACCTGCCGGCGCGACACAAGAGCGCACACAGAAAGTACTGGATACGGTCACAGACTATTATCTGAATAACGAGAAGGCGAATGTGCAAAGCGTCTTTACCGTTAACGGCTTCAGCTTTAGTGGCCAGGGCCAGAACTCCGGCATGGCGTTTGTCAGCTTGAAGCCCTGGGATGATCGGAGCGGTGAAGAGAACGGTGCCCAATCGATAATCAAGCGTGCCACCATGGCATTCAGCCAGATTAAAGACGCGATGGTCTTCCCATTCAACATGCCCGCCATTATCGAACTGGGTACAGCGACAGGTTTCGACTTTGAGCTCATCGATCAGGCCAGTCTTGGCCACACGGAGCTAACCAAAGCGCGTAATCAACTTTTGGGCATGGTGCAGCAGCACCCTGACCAGCTAGTTCGCGTACGTCCGAATGGTCTGGAAGACACGGCTCAGTTCAAACTTGATGTCGACCAGGAAAAAGCACAGGCGCTGGGCGTGTCGCTATCAGACGTCAACGAGACTATCTCTGCTGCACTCGGGGGTTACTACGTTAACGACTTTATCGATCATGGGCGTGTGAAGAAAGTATACGTTCAGGCCGATGCGAAGTTCCGTATGCTACCGAGCGACGTCAATAATATGTATGTCCGTAGCGCCAACGGTGAAATGGTACCGTTCTCTGCCTTTGTAACCTCTCATTGGGTATATGGCTCTCCACGTCTGGAGCGTTACAACGGCCTGCCTTCTATGGAGATCCTCGGAGAAGCAGCTCCGGGTAAAAGTACCGGTGAGGCGATGGCGTTAATGGAACAACTGGCCACTAAGCTACCTACAGGCATCGGCTTTGACTGGACGGGTATGTCTTATCAGGAACGCTTATCCGGTAATCAAGCACCGGCGCTGTACGCAATTTCATTGATCGTTGTCTTCCTGTGCCTGGCAGCACTGTATGAGAGCTGGTCAATCCCGTTCTCCGTCATGCTGGTTGTCCCACTAGGCGTAGTCGGAGCGCTGTTAGCTGCATCGCTACGTGGTATGAATAATGATGTTTACTTCCAGGTCGGTCTGCTAACCACGATCGGCCTGTCGGCGAAAAACGCCATTTTGATCGTCGAGTTTGCTAAAGATCTTATGGATAAAGAGGGGAAAGGGGTTATTGAAGCCACGCTTGAGGCATCACGCATGCGCCTGCGACCTATCCTTATGACCTCTCTGGCCTTTATCCTTGGAGTAATGCCACTGGTTATCAGCCATGGTGCGGGCAGCGGCGCACAGAACGCAGTGGGTACCGGCGTTATGGGGGGAATGCTGACGGCCACGTTGTTGGCTATCTTCTTTGTACCAGTGTTCTTCGTCATGGTCAGACGCCGGTTCAGCAAACAAACCTGATAATCGGTGTTCAACACCAGAGATAGCGCCTTCGGGCGCTTTCTTTTTGCTTGAAAGATAACAACTCAGATCTCAATACGTTAGCGTAACTCTCCCTTTATTACGCTGCATAACGCGTATATTCGTTATTTATCCCTCCATTATTTCCTCACGATCGTGTTGATTCCAATACCCGTTCTCCATGATTTTTACATAGCACATAAATTGAGATTATTTCCCATATCAAGACGATATAGCTGAGGTGGTAAAATAAGCCATTCCGTAATACGACATCTTCATGTCGTATTGAAACGGGCTCTTTAGAGGCACTATCATGAAAAAATTTATTCTGGTGACGGTTCTGGCAACATTACTTGCTGGCTGTGCACATGAGTCTCCTTGCGTACCGGTATACGACGATCAGGGCCGTCTGGTGCATACCAATACCTGTATGAAAGGCACGACGCAGGACAACTGGGAAACGGCAGGTGCCATCGCTGGCGGCGCAGCTGCGTTAGCGGGTTTAACGTTAGGTATCGTGGCTCTGACCAAATAACACAGCGGCTGGATAATACATTTGTCGCTCTTCTTCCGCGCTTATCGGCATTTATCTAAATGGCATAAGCGCGGAATGATAAAGTTCTCTTCCCACATATTCCCATTCTTTTAGATTATTCAAATAGCTAACCATCTTATATTCAAATTCACAATAATCATCGATGAGATATACGATGACACACCCACCAAATTAATGGCTTTCTGAGTAAAATAGCAGGGGAAATCTCTTCACAGCCGCATATTGCAGATATAAAAAAGGCTCATCCCGATGAATGAGCCTTTCTTTAAAAAGAAAATACATAAACAAAAAGCCCAGTCTTCCGACTGGGCTCTTCGCTTTATTTGATGCCTGGCAGTTCCCTACTCTCG
>NZ_JAKCNS010000104.1 GCF_021440345.1 Kluyvera intermedia | reverse complement strand
ATATATATTGATTATGGAGACTCTATAATGGATTTATCATTTCCTAAGAAGCTACTCGCCATTACGGTGATTGCCGCACTGCCCGTGCTTACCCATGCCACAGATACCCCCGCAGCAGCGGCGGCGAAGCAAGGTGCACCAGGGTACGATCACCCTAACCAGTATTTAGGCAAAACAGCCACCACGATCGCCGACAATATGATGCCGGTGATGATGCACCCGGAACAGAATAAAGAGACTCAGGCTAAACTGGCTGAGATTATGAAAAAAACCGGCAAGAAACCCAACATAGTTATCTTCCTGCTGGATGATGTGGGCTGGATGGACGTCGGCTTCAACGGCGGTGGCATTGCAGTCGGTAACCCAACCCCAGATATTGACGCCATTGCTAATCAGGGTTTAATCCTCACCTCCGCCTATTCCCAGCCAAGCTCCTCCCCTACCCGCGCCACGATCATGACCGGACAGTACTCCGTCCACCATGGCATTCTGATCCCACCAATGTATGGTCAGCCCGGTGGCCTGGAAGGGTTAACGACGTTGCCAGAACTGTTGCACGATCAGGGCTATGTGACTCAGGCAATCGGCAAATGGCATATGGGGGATAACGAAGGCTCACAGCCGCAGAACGTGGGTTTTGATGACTTCCGTGGCTTCAACTCGGTTTCCGATATGTATACCGAATGGCGTGATGTTCATATGAACCCGGAAGTGGCCCTCAGCCCATCTCGCACCGAGTTCATGAAAAATATGCCGTTCAGCAAAGATGACGTGCACGCGGTACGCGGTGGTAAGGAAGAAGCCATTGCCGATATTACGCCAAAATATATGGAGGACCTCGATCAGCGCTGGATGCAGTACGGCGTCGACTTCCTCAATAAAATGACCAAAAGCGATAAGCCATTCTTCCTCTACTACGGGACTCGCGGCTGCCATTTCGATAACTATCCTAATGCGAAATATGCGGGCAGCTCACCGGCACGCACAACCTACAGCGACTGTATTGTGGAGATGAACGATATCTTCGCCAATCTCTATAAAACGCTGGAGAAAAATGGTCAGCTTGATAATACGCTTATTGTCTTTACTTCCGATAACGGCCCAGAAGCTGAGCTTCCGCCGCATGGCCGTACGCCGTTCCGCGGCGCGAAAGGATCCACCTGGGAAGGTGGCGTACGTGTCCCGACATTTGTTTACTGGAAAGGCATGGTCCAACCGCGTAAATCAGAAGGTATCGTCGATCTGGCGGATCTGTTCCCAACAGCGCTGGCGCTGGCCGGTAAGCCAGGTGCAGAGGTTTCCAAGCTGGTGCCAAGTACCACCTTTATCGATGGCATTGATCAGTCCTCATTCTTCATCGGTACCGACGGTCAATCGAACCGTAAAGCGGAGCACTACTTCCTGAACGGACAGCTTTCTGCCGTACGTATTGATGAGTTCAAATTCTATACATTACTTCAACAGCCATTCGCCTTTACTCAGAGTGGGTATCAGGGCGGCTTCACCGGGACGGTAATGCCAGCAGCGGGAGCGATGCTCTTTAACCTGTATGCTGATCCACAGGAAACCGATTCTGTTGGTATCCGTCACACCCCGATGGGCGTGCCGCTAACCGTTGAAATCGAAGAATATAAGAAAATCCTGCAGAAATACCCACCGAGAACGCAAATTAAGTCGTAAATCATAGGCCCACCGCCTTACCGGAGGTGGGCCTCTTTTATTGACCCACTTTAATCAGATTCGCTCGCATGATATCGCTGGCGGGTCGACCGTTTGCCAGTAACTCGGCCATCGCTTTCAGGTACGGCGGTAAATGGCGAAAATAGCGCTGATAACCAGCACACAGGTAGTTCAATCCAGGCTCACCTGCTGCCGTCAGTGAAAAGCGGTGTTTCGGGCAACCGCCCCAACAGGCCTTCAGGACCTTGCATTCGCGACACTGAGTGGGCAAACGAGCATATTTATCTTTGCCAAACTGCTCCTGCGCTGGAGAGTCGACCATGCTCGCGAACGTATCATGATGCAGGTTGCCCAGTCGGTATTCGGGATAGACGAAGTGATCGCAGGCATAAACATCACCGTTATGCTCCACAACCAGCGAACGCCCACAGGTAGGTTGATGATGACAGACCGTCCCCGACGCGCCGACAAAGCTGGCGAAGGCCCACTCAATATTCATCACAAACACGCGCCCTACGTCGCGCTGGATCCAGCGGTCAAACACCGCTATCAGAAAATCACCGTACGCTTGCGGGGGAACCGACCACGGCGTCAGTGAACC
>NZ_JAKCNS010000103.1 GCF_021440345.1 Kluyvera intermedia | reverse complement strand
GGGGGCGCGGCGCCCCCCTTCGCCCGTTCACGGGTACTGTTGTTGCATCTTCTGCAAACATAAAGTGAACGGAATATCTGCTATTACTTTTTAAAACATCGACTTGGTCGTCCACACCCGGCTGCGCCAGCGCCGATACATCAGCATTGCCCGCAGCCCTTCATCAATGATGTATGCCAGCCATACCCCCACCAGCCCAAGCCCCAAATGTAGCCCCAGCAGCCACGAGAACGGCAGGCTAACAATCCACATCACGATAATCCCGCAGATAAACGGAAAACGAACGTCACCGGTCGCGTTCAGACTGCTAATGACAATGATATTGGTCGCCCGTCCAAGCTCGAGCAAAATAGAAAACATAAACAGCCGCTTGGTTAGGGCAATGACCTCAAGGTTAGCGGTAAACAGCCGCATAATCGGCTCGGCGCACAGGTAAATGGCGACGCTTATCGTCAGCGCCACCATCAGCCCCAAGCGCCAGCTTCTTAACCCCTGCTGATAGGCGGCGTCAATTTCCCCTGCCCCCACCGCGCGGCCAATAATAATCTGCGAAGCCTGACCAATAGAAATAGCAAACAGCGCCACGAACTGGCTGATTGTCGAGGCGTAAACTTTGGTGGTGAGCGCCTCCGTTCCCAGCAGGGCAATAATCACGGTCACCACCAGCTGCGACCCGGCGTAAGAGAGGTTTTCTCCCGCCGACGGCAGCCCATAGCGTAAAATCGCCCCCAGTATTTTGCGCGAGCACTGCCGCAGCTTCTGCCAGTGAAAGGTATAGCCAATATACTTTCGCAACATCCACGCCGAGATAATCATCCCGACCACGTTGGCGACACAGACGGCAATGCCCACACCGGTAACGCCAAGCCCGAGATAGCTCAGCTTGCCGTAGAGGAACTGGTAGTTAAGCACGACGTTAATCACGCTGACCGTAATCGGCACCACCATCGCCTGGCGTACGTAACCGTGGGTACGAAGAATGGGGAGAATGGAAGAATAGAGGGCGATCACCACCGAAATACCGCCAATGATACGGATAAACGGCGATCCCACCCTGACCAGCGCTTCACTCAGACCAAGCAGCCGCAGGAAGGTGTCGCCGAGCAAGATAAAAATCAGGCTCATCGCCACGCCGAGGAAGAACGCCACCACCAGTCCGTTGGTAATGACCCGCTCCACCCGCTTAAAGCGCTTTGCACCAAGCAGCTGCGCCACCACAATCTGCACGCCGACGGTGAGAAAACCGTAGAAAATAACCGAGATGGCTAAAATTTGGTTGGCAACGCCGGTGGCGGCAACGGCTTCGTCGGAATAGTGTCCCAACATAAACACGCTGACATAGCCCAGCATCAGCCGTAGCAGCTGTTCTACAAATATCGGCCATGCCAGGTTATAAAGCCCTAACTTCACCGGAATCTCCGCGCCTGACATTAATGATAATCTCCCTTTATTCACCCAACGCCGCGTCCAACGGGGAATAATCAACCTTCTCCCCCTGATGCGTCTATCCGATCGTTGCGTTAGCTTTCATTTTCAGAAAAACGCACGGTGGTTGGAGGAGATTCCGCGGTAAAATCGTGTTATATCCTGAGCCTATCGGGTTTGACTGAATATCTTTGGGGAGTAAATCAATGAAACGTGCATTACCGGCTCTTGCCCTGCTGCTGGCAAGCGGCTCCGCGCTGGCGGACGATTGCGCCAGCGCCAGCACTCAGGCAGATATCAACGCCTGCGCGGCCAACCAGTATCAGGCTGCCGACAAAAAACTGAACCAGACCTGGCAGGATGTGCTCAAGCGTGCCCAGCCCGCACAGCGTGAATTACTGAAAAAAGCGCAAACCGCGTGGATTACCCTTCGCGATGCGGACTGCGCCTTTATCAGTTCTGGTACCGAAGGCGGCAGCATTCAGCCGATGATTCACAGCCAGTGCCTGGCAGATAAGACCGAGGAGCGCGAAGCGTACCTGGCTTCGCTGCTACAGTGCGAGGAAGGTGACCTGAGCTGCCCACTGCCACCGGCGAACTAACGCACGCGAATACCGTCGATGATGATTCGCTGGACGTTTTCGACGGTCTGCTGGAAGAAGGTTTCATCGCGCAGCGTTTTACCGGTCACCGCCTCCACCTGGGTGGCAAAGTCAGCGTAGTGCTGCGTGGTTGCCCAGATCATAAAGATCAGATGGTGCGGGTCGATGGGCGCAAGTTTGCCCGCGTGAACCCACGCGGCGATAATCGCCGATTTATCCGCCACCAGCGCTTTCAAATCCCCGGTCAGTTCATCCATTACCAGCGGCGCACCCTGCAGCATTTCGAGGCAGAACAGCTTTGAGGCCTGCGGGTAGTCGCGTGAAACTTCAAGCTTCAGACGGATATACTCTTTGATTGCTACCAGCGGCGCTAAGTCTTCGCGAAACGCCTTCAGCGGCGCCAGCCAGATATCGAGGATTTGCTGCATCACGGCGACGTAAAGCGCCTCTTTAGACGGGAAGTAGTACAGCAGATTGGTTTTGGAGACGCCGGCCTGTTCCGCCACCTGCTCGAGGCGCGTGCCGTGGATCCCATACTGCGAAAAGGTATTCAGCGCGGCGGTAAGAATGGCCTGTTTCTTGGCGCTCACCGCCAGTGAACGTTTGCCACTCTTCTTTACTGCATCCTGAGCCATGCGCCCTCTCCTTTTTATTGACGACATCAATACCTATTTTGCGGGCTACGGCCAAAAAAAGAAACCGCCGGGATTAACCGGCGGCGTGGAGAAACGTTAACCTGCCATTCATCGCTAGCTGCCGCGATGACTGCCATGGCTATTCTTCCCTCCTTTTTTGCCCGCTTCTGAGGCGCGTTGAGGATCGTTTTTAAAGTTCCCCCCGCTATGCTGGCCCCCCTTACGACCTGCTTCTGATGCTCTTTCACGGTCTTCGGCGAAGTTGCCTGAACCGCCACGATGGTTTGCCATTACTGACCTCCAGTTGAGAGAACGATACAGTGCATTACGTAGATGAAAAGCGTAATCACCCGCACGGTTGCGCAGGTACTAATAAGGGTAGTCGCCACAAAGAGGTACGGCGGGGATTGGTCATACTTTGTCATATCTGTCGCCAGATTTTAGCCCGGGAGGCGTAACTGGCGACCTAATCGATTATTATGCTGGGGAAAAAACGACGCAAAAAAATGTGTCATTCTGCGTCAGTGGCAAGCGCGCAGACTTACTTCAGAATTCCCAGATATTGGCCATCTTTCATCAGCCTCACTTTCCCCGTGCGGCGATGAAAAACAATCCGGTACGGGCCGCGAATAAACACATCTGCATCCACATTCGACTCCTGTTTGCGCGCCGCTTCGCCATTCACCGTCACCCGCTCACCGACCCGAGTCACCGTCACATCAAAGCCCTTATAAACGCGCGGTCTCGCTATCTGCGCATGCTGTTCGACGGCCTGCACGGGCGTCAGAGCCCCCACGACCAGGCTCGCACCCGCCACGACTACCGCCACCATCAATTTACTCATCCACCGACCTTCGTTATGACCCTGTGCTCAAGTTAATTCTCGCGTACTCACCCATCGGGGTTGTTGATAACAATCAATCTAATAAATAGTTAATGGTCCGTACTATTTATAAAAATTATCAATATCGCCGTAATTTTCACTCGAAACACAAACTCATTTCGCTCAAATAATATACATATCACTAATTTCCTACCTAAAGAGCCTCTTTTTCACTGATTTATTGCCGGTGCAATGCAGCACTCCCCCTATTTGCGACTATGCTTAATAGGGCTTGTTAAATGACCAACCAATTTGACACAGGAGAGTTAAGATGAGTGGAAATGCAAGTGTTCTGGTGCTCTATTATTCGATGTATGGACACATTGAGACGATGGCTAAGGCCGTTGCCGAGGGCGCGAACAAGGTCGATGGCGTCGATGTTGTCATCAAACGCGTACCAGAAACCATGCACGCAGAAGCCTTTGCAAAAGCAGGCGGTAAAGCACAAGCCATTCCCGTTGCGACCCCGCAGGAACTGGCAGATTACGATGCGATTATTTTTGGTACGCCAACCCGTTTCGGCAACATGTCCGGACAGATGCGGACCTTCCTCGACCAAACCGGTGGCCTGTGGGCGTCCGGTGCACTATACGGCAAACTGGCCAGCGTCTTTAGCTCAACCGGCACCGGCGGCGGCCAGGAACAGACCATTACCTCCACCTGGACCACCCTTGCCCACCACGGGATGGTGATTGTGCCTATCGGCTATGCAGCGCAAGAACTGTTTGATGTTTCGCAGGTTCGCGGTGGTACACCGTATGGCGCGACAACCATTGCCGGCGCGGACGGTTCACGTCAGCCAAGCCCTGAAGAACTGGCGATCGCTCGCTATCAGGGCGAATACGTGGCGGGGCTGGCCGTCAAAATGAAAAGCAAATAAGTTAGGGAGCCGAATATGCCCACACAAGAAGCTAAAGCACATCGTGTAGGTGAATGGGCCAGCTTACGTAACACTTCACCGGAAATCGCCGAGGCGATTTTTGAGCTGGCAAAATACGATGAGAAAGTCGCGGAACAAATCTGGGAAGAAGGCAGCGATGCGGTTCTTGAGCTGGCCTTCAGCAAAACGGACAAAGACGCGCTGTTCTGGGGCGAGCAAACCATTGAACGTAAAAACGTCTGATTGATAGCGCCCAATGCGCCGACGCACGGATATTCCGGCGTCGGCGTTTTTTATACCTCACGCACAGGCACGATAAATGCTACGTCGCCACCCGCCGCTGCCAGCGTTTTGCCACCCGCTCCAGCCCAAAGCACAGCAGGTAATAGACCACGCCGATAAAGATAAAGATCGCCGTCGGGTAGATTTGCACCCGGTTATTCACCTGCCCCGCCACCGTGGTTAACTCCGGTACGTTCACAATAAACGCCAGTGACGTATCCTTCAAAAGCCCAATGAAAATCCCCACCAGCGACGGCAGCACGTTGCGCAGCGTCTGCGGCAGCAAAATTAAGCGCAGGCTCTGCCCGGCGCTGAATCCCTGCGTTAAGGCGGCTTCAAATTGCCCCTTCGGCAAGGCCTGTAATCCTGCCAGCACCGAGTGCATCACCATCGCGGCGGTAAACCAGGCTAAGGCCAGCGTCACCGTGACCGCCCCCGGCATGTCGCTACCGGTCAGCATCGGCAGCAAATACCATAGCCAGAAGATGACAAATATCAGCGGAATACCGCGAATAATTTCGGCCCACAGATACAGCAGACGCCGCACGGTACCGGGAAAACGCCACGCCATGCAGGCCAGCAAAATCCCTAGCGGCAATGCCAGTGCACCGGCACCGATTGCCATCATCAGCGTCAGCGCCACGCCGCCGGGTTCGCCCGCCGCCAGCCGTCCCCACAGCAGGTAATCGAGGTTATCGTAAATAACCGCCAGATTAGCGTTCATGTTGAATACCTCCCTGTGCGCCCACCGCGTCGCTCACCCGTTTCGCCTGACCGACCGGCTTTGGCCCCAGGCGTGTCAGCAGCAGCCCCAGCGCTACCCCGGTGAACAGATACAGCACGGTCCCCACGGCAAACGCCTCCAGCGCATGGGCGTTATAGCTCTCAATCTGCCGCACCTGATAGGTCAATTCGGCAAAACCGATGCCGCTGGCAAGAGAAGAGAGTTTCATCAGGTTGAGATACTGCCCGACTACCGGTTGCCAGGCGTTGGCCAGACCCTGTGGCAGCAAAACGTGACGCAGTAATCCCGCGGTGGTAAAGCCCTGCGCCAGCGCGGCCTCGCGTTGGCCGTTTGGCACGCTCTGCAGCCCGGCGGCCACCTCTTCAATCAAAAACGCCGAGGTAAACACCCCCAGCCCCCAAGCCGAGCACAGAAACTCCGGCGTCAGCCACCACACGTTGCCCGGAAGAATTGACCAGTCGTGCGGGTCATTGACGAAATCACGCAGCCCCTGTGGCAGAAAATTCCAGGCGGCGAAATACCAAAAAAGCAGCTGCACCAGCAGCGGGGTATTGCGGAATACCGACACCCAGCAGGCGGTGATCCCCTGTCCCAGCCGCCCCCCTGCCAGACGCAGCAGCAAGAACAGCGTCGCCAGCACGCTGGCCAGCACCATTCCGGCAAGCGTCACCCACAGCGTGGTGAGAAAGCCGGAAATAATCCATTGCAGAGGCTGCCCGCTGAGCACCCCCTGCCAGTCAAAATGCATCATCACTCGCTCCGATTCTGATGCAGCGGGTCGAGCACCTTTTGCAGAAAACGGACCGCGCGCGGATGCTGCGGGCGGGCGAAGAATTCGGCGGGCGGCGCCACTTCCAGCACATCGCCACCGTCGATAAACACCACCCGGTCGGCAATTTCACGGGCAAACTGCATTTCATGCGTTACCACGATCATAGTTATCCCGCTGTGCGCCAGCGATTTCATGACCTGCAGCACTTCGCCGATCATCTCCGGATCCAGCGCCGAGGTAGGCTCGTCAAAGAGAATGATCTGCGGCGACGAGGCCAGCGCCCGGGCAATGGCCACGCGCTGCTGTTGGCCGCCCGAAAGCTGGGACGGCATAGCGTCGGCTTTTTCAGCCAGCCCCACGCGCTCAAGCAGCTCCCGCGCCCGTTTTTGCGCCTCGTTCCGCTTCCAGCCGTGTACCGACTCCAGCGCCAGCGCAATATTCTGCGCCGCCGTCAGGTGGGCATAAAGGTTGAACTGCTGGAAGACGAAGCCAATCCGGCTGCGCAGCTGGCGCAGTGCTTTTCCGCTCAACTGGCGGGTCGGTTTATCATCGACCAGAATTTCGCCGCCGCTGAGGGTTTCCAGCTGATTGATAAGACGAATCAGCGTCGATTTCCCGGATCCGGAAGGCCCGAGGATCGCTACCACTTCGCCGGAATTAATTGTCAAATCGATGCCATTTAGCACCCGATGACTGCCATATTGTTTCACCGCCTGCCGGAATACCACGCTGGCATTGTGCAGATGTGAAAAATCCGCGGCCCTGGCCGCGGAGTGAGAGAGTAAAGCCGACAACATATTATTTTGCTTCTATGGTAAAGGAACGCGGCTGCGGGGCTTTGGTCGATGGGCCAAACCAGACATCATAGATTTTTGCCGCGTCACCGGATTTCTCCAGCGCCACCAGCTCGTCATTCACCGCTTTCAGCAGCGCCGGTTCGCCTTTTTTCACGCCAACGCCAATCTCTTCTTTACTCAGCAATTCCGGCAAGATCTTGAATTTGGCTTTGTCCGGCGCTTCGCCGAGCAGGCCGGCCAGGATAGTACTGTCCTGAGTGATGGCCTGCACGTTGCCGTTGCGCAGCGCGGTCAATGCCAGCGGAATATCGTCATAGGAGAGCACGCGCGCCTGCGGGAAACGCTGATGCAGCGTCTGCTCGCCGGTGGTGCCTTTCACCGCGCCAATACGCGCTTTGCTGTAATCATCCAGTTTGTCGCCGCCGCTGGCAGGCACCAGGAACTGCTGCCCGGTAACAAAGTACGGGGTGGAGAAATCAATAACCTGCGCGCGCTCCGGAGTGATGGTGATGTCGGCGACAATCAGGTCAGCCTTACCGGACTGTAACAGCGGGATACGGTTTGCCGGGTTGGTTGCCACCAGTTCCAGCTTCACGCCCAGCGATTTAGCCAGCGCTTTGGCGAAATCGACGTCATAGCCCACCAGTTCGTGGGTTTTGGCATCCACGGAACCAAACGGCGGGTTGGCGTCAAAGGTGGCGACCTTCACCACGCCTTTGGCTTTGATATCCGCCAGTTGGTCTGCCTGTGCGGTGAATGTGGCGAGCCCGGTTGCCGTCAGGCCCACCAGCAGTGCGAGTTGTGTGAGAGTCTGTTTTGTCTTTGCCATAATGTTCTCGATACCCTGTTTTTGTATTGTCTTTTTACGCTCCCACACTGTCTTGAACGGAACAAATAACGATTCGTTATTCCTTATAACAAAAAAGGTTATCGCCAAAGCAATTGTTATTTAACGGTAAAATCTCGCCACAGCCGATAACCTATGCGCAAAAATCGCCATTGCTTCGACCGATTTCGCATTTGCAAAAACAATGGATTTACTGCTGAAATAGAGAGGGCTGATGTAAGTAACCAAGTATGATTTCACGAAGTGATTGTTTCTCATCGTTACCAGCGGAAACAATAATCAGCAAGCGTCATCAACGACAAGCAACCTATGATGAACCCGGCAAAAAAGTGGGATTCCCCCTGTTACTTGAACGTTATGGATGATCAAAATGCTTAAATTTACCCGCACCGCTTTATTGGTTGCTACGCTGGCTGGCGCAACCTTCGCTTCTCAAGCAGCTACCACGACCACTCCAGCACCATCACAAGACCCGATTGTTCAGCACCTGAAGCTGAGCGATGCTCAGGTTTCCAAAATCAACAGCCTGCACGATCAGATGGTCAAAAACGTCAAAGGTATCTCGCTGAAAGATGTTAAAGACGGGATGATCATCGACATGATCCAGTCCGGTAAATGGGATGAGAGCGGCGTTAAGAAACAGCTTTCCGCATTCAGTAACGTTGACCAGCAGGTCCGTTATTACAAAGTGAAGTACTACTTTGATCTGAGCCAGGTGCTGACGCCAGAACAGCGTAAGCAGGTGCAGAGCGATATCGCACAGGCTGCAGCCGAATAAGTTTCCGCATTAACGCGGTGGCGAAATCCACCGCGTTTCACATTGCAGCGTCCAGTTATTCCCTCAAGGAACAATAGATACAATCCCAGCGTCGTTCATTCCCCTTCCTCACTGCCATATAGTTTCCCTCAAGTCATAACCACTGAAGGAAACAATCATGAAAACGAAATCTGTCATCGTCACCGGCGCTTCAAGCGGTATTGGGTTTGCCATCGCTCAGGCCTTTCTGAGCCGGGGTGACAACGTGGTGGCCAATGCCCGGAGTCGTTTGGATCTGGAAAAAGCGGCAGAAGAATGGGATTCGCCGGAAAATTTGCTGCTGGTCGCCGGTGATATTGCGCTGCCCGACACCGCAGAAACCCTGTTCACCGAGGCCGAGGCGCGTTTTGGACAAGTCGATATTCTGGTCAATAACGCCGGGGTATTCATTTCCAGACCGGTCGCCGACTATACCGAGCACGATGTCGAAACCATGCTGGCCGTCAATATGAAGGGATTTTTCTATCCCGCTCAAAAGGCGGCAGAGCATATGCGCGCCCATGGCGGCGGTCATATCATGGCGATTACCGCGGCCATTGCCATGCAGCCTAATATCGATGTCCCCGCACTACTTCCTGTCATGGTGAAAGGTGGGCTTAATCATGCGGTGAAGGGCCTGGCGCTGGAACTGGCCGATGCGGGGATCATGGTCAACGCCATTGCACCCGGGATTATCGCTACCCCGATGCACTCTCAGGACCCACAAACTCTGGAAGCGCTAAAAAACATGGCACCGACGCATCAGGTCGGTAACGTGCAGGATATCGTCAATGCCGTGATGTATCTGGCCGACTCGCAGTTCGTCACCGGCACCATTATGGCAGTGGACGGCGGTTCAACGGCGGGCAAGTGGTAATCCGGGGGAAATATGCCTTACATCAATATTAAAATCACCGATGAAAAGGTCACTGCGCGGCAAAAACAGCAGTTGATTGAAGGGGCTACGCTATTGCTTGAGCAGGTGTTGAATAAGCCGCGGTCTACGACGTATGTGGTCATCGATGAGATCAATACCGACAACTGGGGCGTGGGCGGCGAGACCGTCACCGCGCTGCGCCTTAAAGCGGGGTCACCATCAGCCCAGGCGTGACTCTCGTCGCTCGTCGTATATCATGGCATGCGCCCCGCCCGTCGTTAAGGACACCGAACAACTATGACGCAGCGTTTGAACGACATCATGATCAGCAGTATCGAGCTGTTTTGCCTTGCCGCAGAACACCAGAGCTTCACCGTCGCCGCACAGGCCGCAGGCATTTCCCCTGCGGCCGTCAGCAAAACCATCATGCGACTGGAAGAGCGTCTGGGTATTCCGCTGTTTATCCGCTCCACCCGGTAGGTCAGGCTGACCGATGCCGGTCGGCAATATGCAGAACAGTGCCACGCAGCGATGACCTTACTGCACAACGCAGAGCTACAGGCGACCGGGAAGCAGGAAGCCCCTTCCGGTACCGTGCGTATCAGCTTGCCTGCCGCCTACGCGCACTGGCGGCTATTTCCCCTGATCCCCCTGTTTCAGCAACGATACCCTCTGGTTAAACTGGAATTTCACGTCAGCAACCGCTGCGTCAACTTCTCGCGTGATGATTACGATTTAGCTATCCGCGGCAACGAACTGGACGACTCCAGCCTGATTGCCCGTAAACTAGAGGATGCCGAACTGCTGATGGTAGCCTCTCCCGGCTATCTCGGGCAGCATCCACCGCTGAAGAGCCTTGACTGTCTCTCCTCGCATCAGTGTATTCAGTTTGTGCTACCCGGCAGCGGGCGACAGGCGGGATGGTTGGTACGTATGGGCAAAAAACAGACAGAAATAACCCTAAAGGGCAATTTGCTCTGTTCGGAGGATTATCTGGCGGGAGTTTCGCTGGCGAAACATGGCGCTGGAATTTATCAGATATATCGTTTTGTCGTCGCTGACGCGCTGGACCGTAATGAATTACAAGAAGTATTGCCTGAAATGAATCGCGCAACACGCCCCTTCTATCTGGTTTACCCGCAAGCCCAGCATATGCCACACAGAATTCGGGTATTCATTGAGTTTATTATCGATAATCTGCGGCAGACTGAGTCTGCTATCGCTGGGCGGGCATAAAACACACCGCCCTGCCCTGAGTCTCTCTCCCAGGGCCGGGCAGTTCTCATCAGCCAATGACGCCGTTCAGCCACTGGTGCAGGTTTTCCACCGACAGCTGCGCCGGGGCGCGGTCGATTGGCTGCCCCTGTTTGATGACCAGCAGCGTCGGCAACCCGCGTACGCCCAGGCGGGTGGCCAGTTCCTGATGCAGGTCGGCATCCAGATAGCGGGTTTCCAGCGGCGCAATCTGGCGCGCGAGTTTCTCATGCGCCAGCAGTTGCCAGAGCTTGCGGCAATGCACGCAGCGCTCGGCACCGACAAACAGCAATATCGTGCTTTCGCTCACCAAATCATCCGCCGAGCTTACCGGCGTAAAGGCACTTTCCGCCACGCGGAACAGCTTAGGGCTGCGGCGTAGGGTGTCGTTGTCGGTCGCCACGCACAGCGCATCGGCGCTTTTGCTGTACGGTTGCACACCCGCTACGCGCACCACGCTTTGCGCGGTCCCCGCCGCGGCACCCGGCTGGCGCAGCGTGCGTACATCCACCGGTACGATTGGTGTTTCCTGCGGCTGTGTGAGCTGCGGGATCCACGCGTACGGAATACGATAGGCGCGATAGACCATATTGTTGTTCAAGGTCTTGCCCCAGTAAGGCGAAATATATTCCCAGACAATTTCGTGGTCATGCGTGACTTCAAAGATACGCCCGTTAGAGCCTTCGTTAATCAGCGTGTTGCCGTTTTCCAGACGCTGCATATTGCTGATATACGGGCTGTAGAAACGGTAAGAATCGGTCGGCTGCGGCAGATCCGCCTCGTAAGGCGAGTAGCGCCATTCAATGTCCAGCGTCAGCGGGTTGATCTCGAGGATGCGAGAATAGTCGCGCCAGGCGTTTTTCACCCCATCCGCTGAAGCCGGGTTCGGTGCGCCATACCCGGCCCAGCCGCCGTTATCGAAAATCAGGATATTGCCCGCGCCCGGCAGTCCCTGCGGGATCATATGCGCGTGGTGCTGGCCGATAATCCAGCCGATGTGCTTGAGCTCCGGCTTGCTGTAATCCGGGCCCAGCTGCCAGACGATTTTGCCGCTGGGCTTATCGATGATGGCGATAATATTAGACTCGCGGGCGTCCCAGATGATGTTATCGGGATGGAAACGCTCATCCCCCGCGTCATACCATTTATTCGGCCCCAGCGCTGACATCGAGTTAATGTGCATCCAGTCGCCCATCCCACCGCCGCTGGCACGCATGTTGGGGTTGTTGTACAACGCAGTCCGCGCCGCATCGTCAAAGCCCAGCTCGTGGAAATGGTCGCTGCAGCGCCACTCCCACACCACGTTCCCCTGCCAGTCGACCTCGATAATGGTGTCATCGAGCAGTTGCTTGTCAGAGATGTCTTCGTTCACCAGGTTGGTATGGGCGAGAATCAAGGTATTCCCCCCTTCCACCTGCGGTTCCAGCCCCGGCGCATAGTAACCCACCGGGTTGCCCGCACGCTGATAGTCGTGATGCGCTCGCGCCATCCAACGCGTTTCATTGCCCGGATCGCTCACTTTCTCGTAGCGATCGAATGACCAGGTGACGTTACCTTCCCAATCGACCTGGATAAGGTCGAGCATATCCTGCATGCCGTAGCGCGGATCGCGCTCGCCGCTGTGGCCAAGGATCGCACCACCGGGCAGAATTTTATTCGGAAAACCGTGCAGCTCGGGCCATTCACGCACCACCTGGCCGTTCATATCCACCAGCACCGCGCCGTGTTCGGTGGCCTGAAAAAGGGTGTAGCCGCTCCAGGCACGCTTTGGATCGTAAAGGGTCGCGCCGGTCGGATAAACGGAAGGAAATCCCATGTTGTTGCTCCTTAAAGATAAAATCAGGCAGAAGTAATCAGATTGCGGATATGCCGGCAGGCGGCGGTATACGAAGCGTCATCACGCTGGCGTGGATGCGGCAGAGCGAGGCTGACGATCTCTTTGATGCGCCCCGGCCGCGGCGACAGCACCACCACCCGGTCGGCAAGCGCCACCGCCTCTTCCACGTCGTGGGTCACCAGCAGCGTAGTGGTTCCCGCGCTTTGATGAATGTGTAAAAGTTCCTGTTGCAGGGTATGGCGCGTCAGGGCGTCCAGCGCGCCGAAAGGTTCATCCAGCATCAGAATTTGCGGCCGGGCGACCAGACCTCGCGCAATGGCCACCCGCTGGGCCATACCGCCGGAAAGCTGCGCGGGCAAGGCGCTGGCAAACTCGGTGAGCTGCACGCGGTCGAGCATTTCCAGCGCCCGCTGGCGCTTCGCCCCACGGCTCAGTTTTTCATCCGCCAGCCCCAGCATCACGTTGTCGACCACGTTCAGCCATGGAAACAAGCGCGGTTCCTGAAACACGATGCCGCGCTCTTTACCGACGCCGGTCACCGGTTCGCCGTTAATACGAATATCGCCCTGGGTAACGGATTCCAGGCCAACCAACATTCGCAGGAGGGTCGATTTCCCGCAGCCGCTGCTGCCCACCAGCGCCACCAGTTCACCGGCGGCAATGTCGAGACTGAAATTGTGCACGGCCGTCACCTGTTGCCAGGATTTACGCACGTGCTGAAAAGAGACCAAAGTCGATGCGGTCATAGTTGCTCCTGTTGACGCCAGCGGGTGGCGCGAAATTCCAGTAAACGTCCGGCTTTATCCAGCGCCGCACCGGTAATACCGATAAGCACCATGCCGCAAAGAATGGTAGGCATATCCAGCAGCTGTTGGGCATTGATCATCAGGCTGCCGATACCGATGCCGGAGGACATGAAGTATTCGGCACCGATGTTGCCAAGCCAGGCGTAAATCAGCGCCAGCCGCAGCCCGGCAAAAATCCCCGGCGCGGCGCCGGGAAGGATCAGCCGACGCAGGCGCGTCAGGCCGCTTAAACGCAATACCTGGGCCACTTCATCGAGCTGCGGGTTACGCTGGAGCACCGCCTGAAGCGTGCTAAAGAACATCGGGAAGAACGATGCCAGCGCGATAAAGACGATTTTGCCGCCGTTATCGTTGCCGACCCAGGCGGTCAGCAACGGCAGCCAGGCAAACAGCGCGATATGGCGCAGGACGTTAAGGGTGGGCGTGAAAATCTGCCCGGCGCGTGGACGCAGCGCCAGCAGCAGCCCGCACAGCAGGCCGCTGGCAATGCCGATAGCGCCACCAACCAACGCCCTACCGAGGCTAGCCAGCATCGCCGCGCTAAGCTCGCCGTTGACCACGCCTTGCACGAAACGCTCGCCCACCGCCAGCGGCGACGAGAAGAGCGCCCCATCAATCCAGCCCCACTGGTTCGCGAGCTGCCACAGCACCAGCAGAACTAGGGGTAATTGCAGCGCACGCCAGCTGGCCTGCGGTTTCCACGCCAGACGACCGGCAGCAGGCTGCGGCCAGAACACCAGCCGCGAATAGGCGCGGTTTGCCGCCCATTCCATCAGCATGCCGCTGAAGCCAACGACCGCGATGGTGACGAAGACAATATCCAGCTGAAACAGCTGACGTCCCCAGACCATCAGGTAGCCAATCCCTTCCGAGGAGGCCAGCAGTTCAACCACGATAAGCGAAACCCACGCCTGTGACAGCGCCAGCCGCAGGCCGGTAAACCAGCCCGGCAGGCTCGCCGGGAGCACCAGCCAGCGCAGCCGCTGCCAGCGGGAAAAATTCATCACCCTGCCCGCTTCACTGAGCGCCAGCGGCACGCTGGAAACCGCCTGCTGAGTGTTGATGGTCATCGGCACCACGGTGGTTTTCACAATCACCGCCAGCTTGAGGCCGTTATCGATACCGAACAGCACCATAAACAGCGGGATCCACCCAAGCGTTGGGATCTGCGCCAACGCATAAAACAGCGGTTCGATCCGCTGGGCGGCAGCCGGGACCAGACCAAACAGCGCGCCAAGCAGCGTGCCGGCTATCGCCCCCAGCAGCAGGCCAAGGGCCAGATGCTGTAGGCTAAATCCCCACTGCGCCAGCAGATCGCCGCTTAACAGCGACCACGCGGTCTCGGCGACCACCGACGGCGCGGGCAGGATTTGCTCCGGCATCCAGCGCAGCTGCGCGGCGACGAACCACAGCAGCAGCACCAATACCGGCAGCAGCCACGGCCAGCCGTTAAGCCTGATGCTCGGCCTACCGGCCATGCCTGTTCTTAAAATCATCTGCGACATATTGGTCCACTTATCGGCAAGTTATGTCGCTATAAAAACGTGCCTTGCGCCGCGCCGCCATTGCGTTAAGCGAATAATCCCGATGCAACGAATGCATTTCAGCCTGCCGGGCACGCCGCCTCTGATTTAGCTTTTTTTCACCCATTCTTTGCGAATAAAAGCATTTAACAGTTTGCCCATTGGCTTATTAGGGTGAGGAAAAAACTCACTGGAGCAATAACTTATGATGAAAGCATTTTTGAGCCGTACCTCGCTGGCGCTGGTTGCCGTGTTTGGCCTGCTGGCCAGCGCCCAGGCCGAGGAGCTGCGCACCATTCGCATCGGCGTGCCGGATCAAAGCGCCGGTAGCCAGCCGTTTATCGAGGGGCCGGTCGGGATGGCCTATATTCGCCATCAACTGGAAGAGGTGTTTAAGCCGCAGGGCGTGGAAGTGAAGTGGCAATTTTTCAAAGGCGCGGGCCCGGCTGTGAATGAAGCCTTAGCCAACCGACAGCTGGATTTCGTTTATCTTGGCGATCTGGCGGCGATTATTGGCAAAGCTAACGGCCTGCCGACGCGCCTGCTGCTGGGCAGCCGTGGTTCCGAATCGTATCTGGCAGCGACCAAAGCCTCGGGGATTAAAACGCTGGCGGACCTGAAAGGCAAACGGGTGGCGGTGTATCGCGGCACGGCGGATCAGCTGGCTTTTGACCGCGCGCTGGCGACCGTTGGCCTCAATGAGCGCAGCCTGCAGGTGATTAATCTCGACTGGACCGCCGGTAAAGCGGCGCTGGCGGCCGGGCGCGTGGATGCAGTGTGGGGCGGCGTCTCCCTGCTGGCGCTGCGCGGCGATAAGATTGATGTGGTAGTGAAAAGCGGTGATTCGGGCCGCCAGAACACCACGCAAGCGGCGTTCCTCGGCACCCAAACCTTTATCGAAAGCTGGCCGCAGGCAACCCAGCAGATTATTAACGTGCTGGTAAAAAATGCGGCTGAGATCAGCGACCCAGCCAATACTCAAGCCTGGTCCGCCTAGATGGCCAAACAGAGCCAGATCCCGCAGGCGCTGTTCCTCGAAGAGTTAAAACCGCAGGAACTTAACTTTAGCACCTCCCCGCGTATCGACCCGTTCCTGGCCGACAGTTTTAGCAGCAGCGTGGAACAGGCGAAAGCGGGCCGTCTAATCCGCAGCGCATTTGACGCCAGCCAGTGGGCCGACGGCCAGTTTGTTGAGCAGGCGCTGAAAACCCAGCAACTGGAAAAACAGTGGCCGCAGTACGATAGCAAAGGCCAACCCGCCAACGCCGGTTAAGCCCCTTCCCCCTGCGCCAGCCTCAAACTGTGATGCTGGCGGTCAAGCAGGAGGATAATCTCAATCAGCTTTTCCACCAGCGGCGGCTGTACCGCATGAACCGGGGAGATAATCGCAAACCGGGTCTGCATCAGCCGCCACTCATCCGGCAAATCGCTCAGCTCCAGCTTCACCAGTCGATGACTGTGCTGGCACAGTGCGAAGCCATCTTCGCTGGCAAAACTTATCGCATCGGTATGGGCTAACGTCGAAAGCAGCGCGTAGATATGATCGCACTGGATCGCCGGGGTAAAGTCCTGCTGCTGGCTGAGCGTGGCCAGTACCTTGCGCACGCCCGGCGGTAAATACGGCGCGGCGAAGGGATAACGCAGCATGGTCTGAATGGAAACCGGCCCCTGCTGCGCCAGTGGATGCTCGGCGTGGCAGACAAAAAAGCAGCGCTGCGGACTGAGCGGCTGAACGCGCAGCTGCGGGTCCAGTTCGGCCTGCCAGCTATCGGCAACGACAAACGGATACTGCTGAGTCGTGAGCGCGTGATGCAGGGCAAACCAGTTATCGATATGAAAGCGCACCCGCGCCTGCGGGAGCTGTCGGTGAAACTCGCCGACGGCCGCTGGAATCAACCGCGCGCCGGGTGCCGGGCCGCAGCCAAAGGCCACCTCACCGTTTTGCGCATCGTCCGCTTCACGCAGCTGGCTGCTGAGTTCAACATTGAGTTCCTGAAAGCGCCGCGCATAGGGCAGCAGCTTTTGCCCATGCAATGTCAGCGTCGGGAGCTTGCTTTGTCGGTCGAATAACGGATGGCCGACGCTCTGCTCCAGCGCCTGAATGCTGCGGCTGAACGCTGACTGCGACAGGCAGACCGCTTCCGCCGCACGATTAAAACTGCCGTATTCAACCAGCGCGACGAAGTTGCGTAGTTGGCGAAAATCCAGATGCATATGCCCGCTTTATGATTATTTTATTTCCAATAACAGTACTGGATTGATACCGGGTTAGGCAATGGCGGGGATTTTCCGTCGCGTTTGGGAAATCGTCATCAGAGATTGCGGGCCATATCTCAGCAACGACCGCACGAACAAGCACATCGCGATATCCGGGTGTGCCAGGCTGACTGTGTTTAAATCGTTATGAAACAGCACCTACCGAGTGCGACGTTGGCGAAATGGCAAATTGAGGGGAACGGAATGATTACATTATGCAAAGCCTGTGGGACATCCTATGAGATAACCGATTCCCATCCTACGCATTGCCCTATCTGTGAAGATGAACGCCAGTATATTCCCGCAAGCGGGCAGCAATGGGTCGATTTTGACGCCCATTGCGCTTCGCACACCAATACGTGGCAACAGCACGACGATTCTCTCCTCAGCATCCGCACCGTGCCTGATTTTGCCATCGACCAACGCACGTTTATTCTCCGCACGCCAGAGGGCAATATTTTGTGGGACTGTATTCCCACGCTCGATGACGCCACCAAAACGCTCATTCACTCTCTCGGGGGGCTTAAGGCCATCGCCATATCGCACCCTCATTACTACAGCACCATGCAGGATTGGGCCGCGGAATTTAACGCCCCCATTTACCTTCATGCCAATGACCGCCGGTGGGTCATGCGCGACAGCCCGTGGATACGTTTTTGGCAAGGCGACGCCCTTGAGCTGACCCGCGATGTCCAGGTTATCCGCCTCGGCGGACATTTTGCGGGCGGCTGCGTTCTGCACTGGGCGCGAGATGAAGGCGTGGTACTTTCCGGCGACATCGTGCAGGTCACTCCCGGCGCACGTGCCGTCTCGTTTATGTGGAGTTACCCTAATCTGCTGCCGCTGCCAGCCGCGACGGTTCGCGACATCATCCAACGACTGAGTACGGTGAAATTTAAGCAACTCTACGGCGCGTTTGAAGGGAAAGATATTACACAGAATGCCGATGAAATCGTGCGTGTTTCGGGGGAGAAGTATATTTCTTGTCTTGGGGATATGGACGGGGAGTAGCTGGCAGTTAATTACTGGACTGCCCTCTTGCATAAATAGCCGTGACTTCTTTTTTTGAAACGTATTTCGAGAGGCTGAACTTGCAGGTGCTCCTTTATCCTCTATCACCGGATAGTTAGGACCAGGGACTTCAATTAATATAACTTCTTTTGGCAGACGGTATTTTCATCTATTTTTATAAACAGTATATCTGGTCAGATATACTGTTTATAGCAGCTTTATCATTTAAAAAGCTGCCATAATGACAGTCGCTTTAATTAGAGATTAGCAACGTTATGATAGACTTTTTGAACGTCATCATCAGCTTCAAGCGCATCAACGAGACCTTCAAAGATTGCTAAATCTTCTTCTGAAAGTTCAATTTCTGCTTGAGCAATCAATTCTAATTCTGTTGTTGAGAATTCAGTAATGCCCGCTGCTTTTAACGCTGCAATGCCTTTGTGAAGATCGGTAGATTCAGTATAAATAATGATGTTCCCTTCTTCTTCGGTAACATCACGAACTTCTACTTCAGCATCCAGCAAAATTTCAAAAATACGGTCAGGGTCAGTACCTGCAAATACAATCACGCCGGTATTGTCAAACATATAGCTGACAGAACCAGCCGCGCCGATATTGCCGCCTTTTTTATTGAAGATGTTGCGGACATTGGCAATCGTGCGGTTAACATTTGAAGTCAATGTTTCAGCGATGACCATTGAACCATTTGGCCCAAAGCCTTCATAACGGCCTGGCACAAACGTTTCGTCTCCGCCGCCTTTGGCTTTATCAATGGCTTTATCAATAACGTGCTTTGGAACCTGGGCTTGTTTTGCGCGTTCAATAACGAATTTTAACGCTGAGTTTGATTCTGGGTCTGGTTCACCTTGTTTAGCAGCGGCATAGATTTCTACACCGAATTTTGCATATACGTTAGACGTTGCACCGTCTTTAGCCGTTTTTTTAGCAACGATATTGGCCCATTTACGTCCCACTGGAACAGTCTCCTCAAAAATGTATTTACATTAACGGCAGCTTAATAAAGCGACACGTTTTTCTGTCACATTATATCATGACATGCAAATTCTCGTCTATGAGAAATAAAAAAGTGAAACATTACGGAATGTTACTTTAAATTCATTAATGGTTAACATTATGGATAAAACATTCTAAAACACTCTTATGATTCTTTTGCTTTTGATTCTCAATATTGAACTACAACAAAAACACATATAAGAGAAGAAGAACAACACGTGGACTATGTTAGGGAAAATACGAAAAGATGGACAGGTGATATAAAAGGCTTTCGCGAGTGCATTCGCTAAATAGCTATCGATATTGCTGGACTTGGCATGATGTAAACAACTGTCTGAGTCAAACCCTGTCGGTTGTCCGATTACGTGGTATTTATGATGAAGGCCACCTTGACCTTTTATATAGAACGTTCACATTTGATTCTGATATGGAACGGATAAACAAAATTGGCTGGAGGTCTGCAATGAGCGAAGAGCGGACATTCGGAATACATAGTTTATCACCTTTGAATCCCGGACATCGTCCGCCCTCTTCAGAGTGACATTATTAATATGGGTAGAGAATAGCGGCAGCCGTTAAGCCCACCATAACTCACCGGAAAAAGTCATCAACCGAATCGCTCCACTCATGGCCGGACACAGACCATACCTTGTTTATCGGGGGAGGAAATCCGCTTCTGCAGTACCCATTTTTCCCCACGAAATCGAACGCTCCATGCGGATATCCGTTGATAAGGAGCACGCACTTCTGACTGTCTTCTGACCAACCAATTTTAACGTCAGAAGGAATGTGGCCGTCTGAAATATCCTCGACATTGTAGATATGTACAGCATCCTGAATCGGGTTTCCTTCAACGGACTCATCGAGCGCGTAAAAATACCCGGTCCGGCCGTCGTCTTCAAATACGGCGGCAAGCATCCCCTCAGGAGCCAAGCTTTTTATCACCTGTGCTTCTCCAGTAATGAGCTGAGCCTGTATCGTCACTAAGATCGTCATACCGATTACTCTCCTTTCCCTGGTTGTTTGGTTAGGTTGTTTTCTGACTGACAAGCAATCTACCATAACATCTCTGCAATGAACTAAGCCCCTGACATGGATCCACTTTATTGACACATAATTGCTTTAGAAAGCTCCGCTCCTGGCACTGAGCTGCCTCACTGACACCCTACAAGGACGGCTCTGAGCGATGAGCGGATGTTGACTTTTAAATGTACCGGGATTAGAAACGTGTCGTTAGCGTTTAAACTAATCCAAATATCAGCGTTGAGCACCTTTTTAAAGGGCTAGAAGAACTCCATCTTTTCATACGGTTGACTTAGACAGGCGCTGAGACGGCTTGCCAAATCGCCGTCATGAACTTCCAGTTTGTGTCCATCCGAATCCAAAAAGTAGATAGATTTTCCTTCGCTCTTGTTTGTTTTCCACTCCGTAACACCCGATGATTTTAGGTAGTTGGCATATACATCGAAATCTTCGCTTCGGATGCTGAATGCGTAATGAGTGTAATCCTCCCGGGTGGTCACTGCATCAGCAGAAAGACATAACCACAGATCTCCCAGACAAAGGTAAGCTCCACGGGTCCATCTGGCCTTAGGTAAAAACCAAGAGTATTAACGTAAAAATCAAAACTTCTTGCAACGTCACTTACAGCGATTGTTATGTGGTTCAGTCCCTTTAGCATGCAGAATATCTTCAGCAAGGTGGAGGAGGTTAAGTTTTCCCTCAGAGCTCTTCACACCGACTCGTATGCACAAACCTCTGTCAGATCAGGTCTACGCTAATACACATGAATACACTTGTCGTTAGAACATACCGTTGCTGTTAGCAGATGTATCCGGCACGGTCTGGATAACATCCCAATGTTCAACGATCTTATGTTGTTTATTGAGACGGAAGATGTCGATGATTGCCTGCGTCACGTTCGGCTGACGCCCAGTAACAGCGACATGCAGAACGACATAATCGCCATCAACCAGCACGCGTTTAATTTCGCTTCTGGAGTCCGGGTATTTCTTTTTCAGGAATTCGATGAAATCCCTGAAACCGTCAATGCCATCCTTCGCAGTAGGGTTGTGTTGTTTGTATTGCTCGCCAAGAAATGGCTTTGCAGCAGCAAAATCTTTATCATTTAACGCGTAGTCATAAAACTTCAGTACATTTTCTTTATTTTGCTGTGATTCCGGCAGTGCAGTAGCGAAACTGGCTTTGGCGATGAACAAGAACGCCAGCATGAGTGATGATTTTTTTAACATAAAACCCGCTATTGATAATGATAATGATAATG
>NZ_JAKCNS010000102.1 GCF_021440345.1 Kluyvera intermedia | reverse complement strand
ATTGTAGACAAAATAACAATTTTCCACGTTTTCATGAGGTACCCCATAGGTTTAGAGATTGGTAATCAGTTAAAACACTAATTTTGGGTAATACGAATTGCCATTCCTGCCGAGTTTTGCACAACAGCCGCACCGCGGTTTGTGCCTGTTTGATTAATCTGCGTGAGATTGCCTTTACCCTTATTCACAATTTCCGCATAGTTTTCAAAACCGGTTTGGTTAATATCAGATTGGTTACCCGTACCCACCTGTACTAATGTGGCGGAGTTATTCATCCCCGTTTGGTTAACCGTTGCACTATTACCATCACCGTACTGAGCGATATCTGCGCGATTATTAAAACCACTTTGGCTTAATGCCGCATAGTTATGCCCGCCAACTTGAGATATTGAACCGTAAATATGGGCACCAGACTGATTAATGGACGCAGTATTACCATTGCCCCGTTGACCAGTAATAGCAATCATATCGTAGCTCTTGTTGAATTTATCCAGACCTGAAAATTCAGAACCGGCTAAATCCCCACCCGCGCTAGCAAAACACGAGTATCCCAATATGGATAATATAAAAAAACATTGTTTCATGGTCGCACCTAGATTTAACCGATGGTTAAAGTCAGGAGTTAAATCAGCCAGGCTATAACCAATTAGTCGGTCATGGCATGAATCTGATTTATGGATTGAGTATGTCTGAGGGGCGTAAAGGTGTTTTTCGCCTGGATGGCGTATTTTTAAATATCCTCTCAACAAAAAGTATGAGAGTTCAGGGTTGAGAGCGTGGGCGGCATGCAGGGCTAGCAGGATCTTCAGTAGGCAACTAAGCAGTTCAGATGGTCAGTACCGGAAACTTTACAGCATAAGTTAAACTTGTATGACATAAGCAAAATTCTGGCACAAAGAATTTACACAGCTGAAGCTTATTGTCTGTGGTTGACATACTCTGATTAGAATTAGGAGTAAATACGTAGTTAATATCTAATTTTGCGTAAAGTCTTTTTAAGATATTTTCCATAAAAAACAGCGGCTAATAAAGAATGGCCTGAAACATACTGATACTTTCTTGTTACATTTTGAAACACAAATAACCCTTGCGATAAAAATGGCAATGTCTAGATTGAACAGTATTGCAGCACTTAGGAAACAAGCGCACAACTCGTGCCCTTCATACCTTTATTGTCATACTTATTAATCAGCAACTACACAGGATAGCGGCTCTTTCTTGATATGCCTATTTTGTGCATATCAGAAAGAGGCCGCGTTCCAGGCAGCAAGCGGGATGGAGTTTCATAATGCCGAAAGAAATAGAAGCGGTGAATAGTGATATTCTGATGTTAATATCCAGACCGTCATTGCAGGCGACGGCGCTGGTACATCAACTCAAAACATCTTTGACGATTAATACAAAAGTACAAAATATTCAAAAAACGCTGGATAACGTTAATGCAGAACGTATTTTGGTGCTTTTTGATTTAAGTGAAGCTGATAAAAAAAGAACCCTGTTATGGCAAACCGAGCTGAGGCGATTGCGCGATAGGGTCAAAGTTCTGTTGATCAATATGCCGGAAGACTATCAATTTCATGAAGTTGAATCCTGGCCCGGCATTAGCGCAGTATTTTACCTTTCGGTCGATGAACACACCTTAATCGAAGGTATCCGCAACGTCCGGGTAGGCGGTTGTCATTTCCCACACGATCTCACCAGTTACCTTATTAATCAGTCCGGTAGTTATCGTTACCACGATGATACCAGCGGCCTGACGCAACGAGAAAAAGATATTCTCAATAAACTCAGAATGGGTGCATCAAACATTGAAATAGCTCGCTTGCTATTTATTAGTGAAAATACAGTAAAGACCCATCTCTATAATCTGTTTCGTAAAATTGCAGTAAAAAACAGGACCCAAGCGGTGACCTGGGCGAACGATAACCTTAGACGATAATCATGAAATATCTGAAGGTAGTAATAGCATCATTAATGATGCTACTGGCGTCGCACGCCAGTAATTCAGCTGAAATAGAAGTGCCAGGGCTTGTGACGGATAACACCATTACCCGCGTTGGCCATGATTTCTATCGAGAGTTTACCGCTCACTGGGAGGAGGAATACCCTGGCTCAATTACGATTAATGAACGGCCCAGCGCAAGATGGGGGAGCTGGATAACGATCAAAGTCGACCAGGACTTGTTGTATCAAACGTTCTTATTCCCCAGTAAAAATGATTTTAATAAACAGGTTAATATCGCGTTAGCGTCCGTATACGAGGGGCTACAAAAACGTGCGATTAACAAAGCGTTATTAAATACCGGCGACTTAACCAGCGATGAGTTCTAGGAGTGTACGATGAAAGTGCTTTCTTTGATTCTTGGCATCGGTTTTTTATCTACCGCAGCTCAGGCTGGGAATATGACTTTCCAGTTTATTAACCCGAATTTTGGCGGCAACCCGAATAACGGTGCATTTCTGCTTTCGGAAGCTAACGCGCAAAACTCATATAAAGACCCCGACGCCTATGACTGGGGGAGCGGATCCTCGACAACCTCAGCGCTGGACAACTTTACCTCAGCTATCCAGTCCCAGCTTCTGGGCAGTTTAATGGGCAACATTTCCACCGGTAAACCCGGCCGTCTGGTGACTAAAGATTTTATCGTCGATATCACCAATACCGATGGTCAATTGATGATGAACATTCTTGACCGAGCGACAGGGAAATCGTCCACCATTCAGGTCAGCGGCCTGAGCAGTATTTCATCAAATTAATCAGTGGCGAGAAGCGGACATGAAAAATATAACTGGCGTAGTGGTCATTTTCGTTAGCCTGTTTATGCTCACGGGCTGCATTACCTCTCCCCCTAAACAGGCAGCAAAACCGACGCTATTACCTCGGTCGCAGAGCTATCAGGACTTAACGCATCTCCCGTCACCGAAGGGGAAACTGTTCGTTTCGGTCTATAACATTCAGGATGAGACTGGGCAGTTTAAGCCCTATCCTGCCAGTAACTTTTCAACCTCAGTCCCGCAAAGCGCCACGGCGATGTTAGTTTCAGCATTAAAAGATTCAAACTGGTTTACGCCGCTGGAGCGCCAGGGGCTGCAAAACCTGCTGAATGAACGAAAAATTATCCGAGCGGCCCAGGAAAATGGCACGGTTTCGGATAACAATAGAGGGCAGCTCCCATCACTGGTGGCGGCGAATATTCTGATTGAAGGTTCGATTATTGGTTACGAAAGTAACGTTAAATCAGGTGGGGCAGGCGCGCGTTACTTTGGTATCGGGGCCAGCACGCAGTACCAGCTCGATCAAATTGCGGTGAACCTGCGCGTGGTCAACGTCAGTACCGGCGAGGTGCTTTCATCCGTTAACACCAGCAAAACGATCCTTTCCTATGAATTCCAGGCAGGGGTATTCCGCTATATCGACTACCAGCGTTTACTGGAAGGCGAGGTTGGTTACACGGTAAACGAGCCGGTCATGCTCTGTTTGATGTCAGCTATCGAAACCGGTGTTATCTATCTGGTTAACGATGGGCTCAGCCGCAACCTGTGGCAATTGCAGAACCCATCGGATGCGAACTCGCCGATCCTGGAAAAATATAAGAGTATCATTGTGCCAGACATCTCTTAATGCGCGATGAGCGTGGGTAGATGTTACCCGCGCTCATTAATCCGCATCACGCCATTCGCCATTTTTCAGATTATCCAACGTGTAGTCACCCATCGCGTAACGAATCAAGCGCAGAGTAGGGTAGCCGACATGGGCGGTCATACGTCGGACTTGACGGTTGCGTCCTTCGTACAAGGTCACTTTCAGCCACGCGGTGGGAATAGATTTGCGCTCACGAATTGGTGGATTGCGCGGCCACAGCCATTCCGGCTCCTCTACGCGCTCAATCCCGGCTGGCAGAGTCGGGCCGTCGTTTAACGTGACGCCGTTACGCAGGGCATCCATCGCTTCGGCGCTAGGTTCGCCCTCGACCTGAACGTAGTAGATTTTCCCCGTCCGTTTGCCCGGCTGCGTCAGTCTTGCCTGCAGTGTGCCATCATTGGTTAACACCAACAGACCTTCACTATCCCGGTCAAGACGCCCTGCAGCGTACACATTTTGCACGGAAATAAAATCTTTCAAAGTACTGCGGCCCGCTTCATCGGTAAATTGCGGCAAAACATCATAGGGTTTATTAAATAAGATAACGCGTTTTACGTGGTTATCTTTACGTTGTTTGGTTGCTTGTCGTGAGCTGAATCGCTCAAGCTGGTTTTTTCTAAATGAAGTCTTAATCATAGTATTTTCAGGCTTTATAGATTCGCGCATTATAGCCTAATAACGAGAGTCTTTCATGGCGTCAAACAATCAGGTAGTATTGACAGGCTTATTACAAAACATTAACAAAAATGCTCTAACTCTTTGTGTTACAGGAAGACGGTAAGACAGTGCATCTCCAGGCTAAGTGGAGTGGGCGTAGTAGCGGCAAGACCTGTGGCGTAAAGGATGACGAGCACACCAGTAGCGCTCGAAGGAGAGGTGAATGGAAAGCAAAGTAGTTGTTCCGGCGGAAGGTCAAAAAATCACCCTGAAAGACGGCAAGCTGAATGTGCCACACAATCCGATTATCCCATTTATTGAAGGCGACGGTATCGGCGTTGACGTGACTCCGGCAATGCTTAAAGTGGTTGATGCCGCTGTTGAGAAAGCCTACAAAGGCGAGCGTAAAATTTCCTGGATGGAAATTTACACCGGGGAAAAATCCACTCAAGTTTATGGCCAGGACGTTTGGCTGCCAACCGAAACGCTGGATCTCATCCGTGACTACCGCGTTGCGATCAAAGGCCCTCTGACTACGCCAGTTGGCGGCGGCATTCGTTCTCTGAACGTTGCGCTGCGTCAGGAGCTGGATCTATATGTTTGTCTGCGTCCGGTTCGTTACTACCAGGGCACCCCAAGCCCGGTGAAACACCCAGAACTGACCGATATGGTTATCTTCCGCGAAAACTCTGAAGACATCTACGCAGGCATCGAATGGAAAGCTGACTCCGCTGACGCTGAGAAAGTGATCAAATTCCTGCGCGATGAGATGGGCGTGAAGAAAATTCGCTTCCCTGAACATTGTGGTATCGGTATCAAACCGTGTTCTGAAGAAGGGACTAAACGTCTGGTGCGTGCGGCAATCGAATACGCTATCACCAACGACCGTGACTCTCTGACTCTGGTTCACAAAGGCAACATCATGAAGTTCACCGAAGGCGCGTTCAAAGACTGGGGCTACCAGTTGATTCGCGACGAATTCGGCGGCGAGCTGATTGATGGCGGCCCATGGCAGAAAATCAAGAACCCAAATACCGGCAAAGAGATCATCATTAAAGATGTGATCGCCGATGCGTTCCTGCAGCAGATCCTGCTGCGTCCAGCCGAATATGACGTTATCGCTTGTATGAACCTGAACGGTGACTACATTTCCGATGCGCTGGCCGCTCAGGTTGGTGGTATCGGTATCGCACCAGGTGCCAACATTGGTGACGAGTGCGCGCTGTTCGAAGCAACCCACGGTACTGCACCGAAGTACGCAGGTCAGGATAAAGTGAACCCAGGTTCTATCATCCTGTCCGCTGAGATGATGCTGCGCCATATGCAGTGGTTCGAAGCCGCAGACCTGATTGTTAAAGGCACCGAAGGCGCCATCGCCGCTAAGACCGTGACCTATGACTTCGAACGTCTGATGGAAGGCGCTAAACTGCTGAAATGTTCAGAGTTTGGTGACGCGATCATCGCAAACATGTAATCCATAATTTGGGTTATTGATAAACGGGAGCCTGATGGTTCCCGTTTTTTATTATTAGAATTCGAACGGTTATCGAAATAGATTGGCAGAAACTTGCCAGAAGTACGAATACCAATAGCTTTTCATTATCACGGTCATACTTTTCTGTGGTAAGAAGGGGATTATGCAGCTTTAATATGCTATGTCGTTGGCTGGTATACTTAAGCTGCTTGTGGCCTGACTCCAGGAATGGTTGAAATGAAGTATTTTATCGCGAGCGTGGGGATTTATGCTCAGGAATAAATTGCATCTGCGCACTCTGATGTTGATGTTGTCGGTCGGCGGGATCCTGTTTACATCAATGCTGCTGCTGAGCGCATTGACTCTTTTTCAAAAGGGAAATATCGAAGACCGGCTGCTGGATAACAATCTTGCCTATGCCCGCAAATTGGCCGATACGACGGACCGATATCTTGTGACCGCGCAACGAGAACTTGCCTATAGTGCTGCTCAAATAAAAACACTCACTAATATTGAGCACTTGAAGAATGAAGCGGAACGCCTCCGGCTCCAGTCAGGCTTTTTTAACTCAGTGGTTATTGTAAATTCAGATGCCATTATTGCTGCGGCATCTCCTGAGAGCCTAAATCTTGTTGGCGTGAAACTGCATTCTGATGCCAGTATTCAGGCCATTGACGAGAAGAAAAGTTTCATCTCAGAACCGTTTGTTTCGGCAGCGGGTAATTATGTTGTTTTTATTTCTCAACCATTATTCGGCAATTCCGGGGAGTATATCGGCTATATCGGTGGGACTATCTATCTTCAAAAAGAAAGTATGCTGAGTGATATACTCAGTATGCACTTCTATGAGAAGGGCACCGATGTGAGTGTTATCAACGATGATGGTAAGGTTATTTTCAACCGAGAACCAGCCTTGATTGGCGCTAACTTTAACTCAATTCCTGATTATCTTGAGAAAATTATCAAAGAACAGAGCGGGCATTTCTTTGGTGATAGCAAGAGCGGTGGCCGTCTTGTCGGTTATGCCAGCTTAAAGCAGGCGGACTGGAAAATTATTATTTCTGGCACATCTGAGGGTGTTTCCAGAATTCTATTAGAAACAGTGATTAACGCATTCTGGTTTACGCTGGCCATCATCGTATTAACAATCACGGTTGTTACCATTTTTGCCACCAGGATTTCGACTCCTCTGGAGAAACTTGCCGAATGTACGCGTGCCGAAGATGGTGAGTCGACGCTGAAGAAGCTGGCAAATATCAAAGTCTGGTATAAAGAAGCAGAACGCCTTAAGGATGCACTTAGTTTGCATCTGCAAATTATGGCTCGCCGGGTGAGTGCGCTCAGTG
The DNA here is from genome assembly GCF_021440345.1 of Kluyvera intermedia. GTDB lineage: Bacteria > Pseudomonadota > Gammaproteobacteria > Enterobacterales > Enterobacteriaceae > Kluyvera > Kluyvera intermedia_A. Next base: position 1,345 of record NZ_JAKCNS010000102.1, on the reverse strand, counting down.
ATGAAGCGATGAAAGACCCGTTGACGAAGTTGTATAATCGTAAAGGGTTCAGTACCTCGCTTAAACAGTATCGTCACTCTGATGAGCATTGCGTTATTGCCATTGATATCGACCACTTCAAAAAAATAAATGACAAATATGGTCACGATGGTGGGGATGCGGTACTCGTTGCATTCAGTGATAAACTCCGCGATCTTTGCTTGAGTGGTCACGTCGTTTGTCGATTCGGTGGCGAGGAGTTCGTCGTTTTATTACCTTATACCGGATTGTCAGATGCGGCTGCGATAGCTGAGCATATCAGGGATGGTGTTGAACATGCTGACTTCCCATATACGGATAAGGTGACTATCTCCCTTGGGGTGGCCGGATTCAGCGATAACGATAATGATGTTTATGCCGTCCTGCGTAAAGCGGACCTGGCACTGTATGAAGCTAAAAGGTCGGGTAGAAATAAGGTTATTATCAGTCCCCCCCTGGAGCCCTCAGAGAATTAGTGTTCTCTGGTGTTGAGATACTGCTACATTTTTATATTAACGGTTCTGCCGACGCTCGCGGTTCGTCGGTACTGGAAGCATAGGGTGGGTCTCACAAGGCCGATTCGTTGCCCTGATGACGCAGTCTAACCAGTATTGCTGAGATAATAGTGTAGCTGTATGGGTAGCAGAGCCTGCAATTTCATCCCACGTTTGGGATGTCATCAACGGGAACCGACGGGTTCCCGTTTTTTACGGTAGTGCGCAAATTTCCCCCAATTAACGTGAGTTGCCCCGACTTAGCACTTGCTCCGACTTAATTCTGCCTCAATAACCATGATATCTGTTGGTTTATTATTGTGATTTATGACCAGCCATTATGGTGTGTTCGCACCCTGCGCATTATATAAGCGCTTCGCTAAAGATCTCCGTTTGCTTTTACAAAACGTGATCAATAATCATCATCCATATCTTTCATTCTTGATCGGACAATCAGCACAACTAGCAGGATAAATATGATAATGATGCCGATTATTAGCAGTGCAAGAAACATAAGCATCTCCTGATGCGGTGCCCCTCAAAAAAATGTAGTGCATCAATGAGACAATTGCATTAACACTTTGTTTACGCGTGCATTAAAATTTTTTTATGAACAGTAACAAACATACTCAACTCACAGCATCTGCAGTAGTGATATGGTAGTTAACACGATCTCACTACCCTCACGCAAACTGCTGCCATGATGATTTCCCTGCCTTCAGGTATCAGCGAACCTGAGAATAATCTCAGGTAAACGAATGAATGCCAGGCAATGGGATATTTACCGGCATTCTTTTTACTACAAGTAAGCGCATTGGGTGATGCTGCCAACT
>NZ_JAKCNS010000101.1 GCF_021440345.1 Kluyvera intermedia | reverse complement strand
GAAAACGGAATCTATGGTCACTCCCGTTTTTGCAACACCGATTTTGACGACAAGTTGGCTTGCTTGAATCTATCCGGCGTCTGAATGGGATTTTATTCCCGCGCCTTGATGAGTTCCGCGCCTGATGAACCTCCAGAAAATATACGGCTTCAATGAGCCTTTCCGTTTTACAGGTTCCTCAACAGGCCGGTGGGCCGTTAGTATCATCAATATCAGTATTCGCAAAACCAGATCAGTAATTCTTTAAACCGGTGTATTTCTGCCGTTATGCTACATAAGTTTGCTGTCGTGCCGTTAGGGCCCAGGCTATTCTGGCCAGCTTGTTTGCCAGAGCACAAGTGACGACAAAGTTGCTTTTCCGGCACAGTAAATCCCTGACCCAATCGGCCAATTTGCCAGACTGGTGTTCCAGTTTTTGTATGAATACCCTGGCACATTGAACCAACAAAGTTCGGATCTTTTTATTACCTCGCTTACTAATTCCCAGCAATGTCGTCCTACCTCCCGTGCTGTACTGCCGAGGTACAAGCCCTGTTGCCGCCGCAAAGTCACGGCTGCTGGCGTACTGCTTCCCGTCGCCAATCTCAGTTGAAATAGTACTCGCTGTCAGTGTTCCGACGCAGGGAATGCTCAGCAAGCGCTGTCCAACCTCATCTTCGTCCAACTTTCGTTTCAACTGGGATTCCAAATCTTTAATCTGCTCAACAAGATAGTGATAATGCTGTTGTAATTTCAGCAATAACTGGCTGAGGTAAAGAGGCAAACTATTATCCTCAAGAATGGTACTCAGTCGGCTAATAACGGCAGCTCCTCGGGGAACGCTAATGCCAAATTCCAGCAGAAAAGCATGCATTTGATTGGTTGTTTTTACCTTATCCTGAACCAGGGATTCACGGACACGATGCAGAGCCCGCATTGCCTGCTGAGATTCCGTTCTGGGCTGCACAAAACGCATAGACGGACGCGATGCAGCTTCACAAATAGCTTCGGCGTCGACAAAGTCGTTTTTATTGCTTTTAACGAACGGGCGGACAAATTGTGGTGATATCAGCTTTGGGGAATGCCCCAACTCTTCCAACTTGCGTGCCATAAAGTGAGAACCGCCACAGGCTTCCATTGCGATGGTTGTAGCGGGGCATGTCGCCAAAAATTCGATCAACTTTGGCCGGGTAAATTTTTTACGGTAAACAGCCTTCCCGCGACGATCCTGGCAATGAATATGGAAAGAGTTTTTACCCAGATCGATACCAATGAGCGCAATGTTTTCCATGATAGTTCTCCGAATGAAAGCCTGTCCTCAGCATAGTACCGGGAAGGAGGGAGTGACCATCTCATTAA
>NZ_JAKCNS010000100.1 GCF_021440345.1 Kluyvera intermedia | reverse complement strand
ACTTCTTCGGTCAGGATTAGTTTGATGTTACTTTATTCGATATTGCTTTTTGTTTTGAATTTAAGTTATTAATTGAATCGATTTTATAGTGCTACCTTCATTGCAATCAATTTTGGGTTGGTGTTTGGATCGAAGGAAAGTGATAGTGTGTGACCTTTCATCTATATAATTTAAATAAGATATATCGAAATTTTCGACGGTTGCATTTTATAGGGCTGTTTGACAGCACTTTCCGTCACCATCAAATGTTATTGATTTTTAGCATCCTGAGTTAACATAAGAAGCAATCAAGCTGCGTTATGTTTCGCAGTACCATCCCCTGACAGGAGTATGTAATGTCCAAGCAACAGATCGGCGTTGTCGGTATGGCAGTGATGGGGCGCAACCTGGCGCTCAACATCGAAAGCCGCGGTTATACCGTCTCCATCTTCAACCGCTCCCGCGAAAAAACCGAAGAAGTTGTTGCCGAGAACCCGGGTAAGAAACTGGTTCCGCACTACACGGTGAAGGAGTTCGTCGAGTCTCTTGAAACCCCACGTCGTATCCTGTTAATGGTGAAAGCGGGCGCTGGCACCGATGCTGCCATCGATTCCCTGAAGCCGTACCTTGATAAAGGCGACATCATCATTGATGGTGGCAATACCTTCTTCCAGGACACCATTCGTCGTAACCGTGAGCTGTCTGCTGAAGGCTTTAACTTCATCGGTACCGGTGTATCCGGTGGTGAAGAGGGCGCACTGAAAGGCCCATCCATCATGCCTGGCGGTCAGAAAGAAGCGTACGAACTGGTTGCTCCGATCCTGACTAAGATTGCTGCGGTTGCCGAAGACGGCGAACCGTGTGTGACTTATATCGGTGCTGATGGTGCAGGCCACTACGTGAAAATGGTTCACAACGGTATTGAATACGGCGACATGCAGCTGATTGCTGAAGCTTATTCTCTGCTGAAAGGCGGTCTGAACCTGTCTAACGACGAGCTGGCCACCACCTTCACAGAATGGAACGAAGGCGAGCTGAGCAGCTACCTGATCGACATCACCAAAGATATCTTCACTAAGAAAGACGAAGAAGGTAAGTACCTGGTTGATGTGATCCTGGATGAAGCGGCCAACAAAGGCACCGGTAAATGGACCAGCCAGAGCTCTCTGGATCTGGGCGAGCCTCTGTCGCTGATCACCGAATCCGTATTCGCTCGTTACATCTCCTCCCTGAAAGAGCAGCGCGTTGCAGCATCTAAAGTGCTGACTGGCCCGCAGGCGAAACTGGCTGGTGATAAAGCTGAATTTATCGAGAAAGTACGTCGCGCACTGTACCTGGGTAAAATCGTCTCCTACGCACAGGGCTTCTCTCAGCTGCGTGCCGCTTCTGACGAATACAACTGGGATCTGAACTACGGTGAAATCGCGAAGATCTTCCGCGCGGGCTGTATCATTCGTGCGCAGTTCCTGCAGAAAATCACCGACGCCTACGCTGAAAATGCGGGCATCGCAAACCTGCTGTTGGCACCGTACTTCAAAAACATCGCTGACGATTACCAGCAGGCGCTGCGTGATGTTGTTGCCTACGCGGTACAGAACGGTATTCCGGTACCAACCTTCTCTGCGGCTGTGGCGTACTACGACAGCTACCGTGCAGCAGTACTGCCAGCTAACCTGATTCAGGCTCAGCGTGACTACTTCGGGGCGCATACTTATAAACGCACCGATAAAGAAGGTGTGTTCCACACCGAATGGCTGGATTAATCTGATTTAAGCCAACCGCAAATGCAGGCCCGGAGCGCTCCTCCGGGCTTTTTTATGCCCAGAAAACAGCATTCAGTCAGGTCTGATAGCCGCCGTTGCAGTAAATCGCGATATACTGACCCCACGCTTACCCGATACCACTGCGTTGGGTCCCACGGCGGTGACGTGTTCACCTTCAAATGTTTAACCGGAAGAAGTTACAGAACCGATGAAGATAACTATCTCAGGAACAGGGTACGTTGGCCTGTCGAACGGCATTTTGATCGCCCAGCATCACGAAGTCGTCGCGTTGGATATCATCCAGTCCAAAGTCGACATGCTGAATCAGAAAAAATCGCCCATCGTGGATAAAGAGATTGAAGAGTATCTGGCGACGAAACCACTGAATTTCCGGGCGACGACCGATAAGCATGATGCCTACCGCGATGCGGACTACGTTATCATCGCGACCCCAACGGACTACGATCCGAAAACCAACTATTTCAACACGTCGAGCGTAGAGTCGGTTATCCGCGACGTTATCGAAATCAACCCGCAGGCGGTGATGATTATCAAATCCACCATTCCGGTTGGTTTTACCAAATCGATTAAAGAAGAACTGGGCATCGACAATATCTTCTTCTCGCCGGAATTCCTGCGCGAAGGCCGCGCGCTGTACGACAACCTGCACCCGTCGCGTATCGTCATTGGCGAACGCTCCGAACGTGCCGAGCGGTTTGCCTCGCTGTTACAGGAAGGTGCGGTCAAACAAGATATTCCGACGCTGTTTACTGACTCCACTGAAGCCGAAGCCATCAAGCTGTTTGCCAATACCTATCTGGCGCTGCGCGTGGCCTACTTTAATGAGCTGGACAGCTATGCCGAAAGCCTGGGTCTGAACTCGCGTCAGATTATCGAAGGGGTGTGTCTCGACCCGCGTATCGGCAATCACTACAACAACCCGTCGTTTGGTTACGGTGGCTACTGCCTGCCAAAAGATACCAAACAGCTATTGGCCAACTATGAAGCCGTGCCGAATAACATCATCGGGGCTATTGTTGATGCTAACCGCACGCGCAAAGATTTTATTGCTGACTCTATCCTCGCGCGTAAGCCGAAGGTGGTGGGCGTTTACCGGCTGATTATGAAGTCCGGCTCTGATAACTTCCGCGCCTCCTCCATTCAGGGGATTATGAAGCGTATTAAGGCCAAAGGTATTCCGGTAATAATCTATGAACCGGTGATGAAGGAAGATGAATTCTTCAATTCACGCGTAGTGCGCGATCTCAATGCCTTTAAGCAGGAAGCTGACGTCATCATCTCCAACCGTATGGCCGAAGAGCTGGCGGATGTGGAAGAGAAGGTGTATACCCGCGACCTGTTTGGTAATGATTGATTGCTAAACGATCGCCGCGACTTTGCTGGCGAACTGAATCAAAAAGCCCTCTTGATGAGGGCTTTTTGCTATTCACACTTTATAAAACGCGCGATACCAATCGACGAAGTTCTTCACCCCATCTTTCACCGAGGTTTGCGGTCTGAACCCTACCAGATCGTAAAGAGGCTGCGTCTCGGCGCTGGTCTCCAGTACGTCGCCCGGCTGCATGGGCATCATGTTTTTCTCAGCTTTTACGCCAATCGCTTCTTCCAGAGCGGTAATGTAATCCATCAGCTCAACCGGGGAGCTGTTACCGATGTTGTAGACGTGATACGGCGCGGAGCTGGTCGCCGGAGAGCCGGTTTCAACCGTCCATTCGCTGTTTGGCTCCGGGATAACATCCTGCAGGCGGATAATGGCTTCGACGATATCATCAATGTAGGTGAAGTCGCGCTTCATCTTGCCGTAGTTGTAGACATCAATGCTTTTGCCTTCCAGCATGGCTTTGGTGAACTTGAACAGCGCCATATCCGGACGACCCCAAGGGCCATAAACGGTGAAAAAACGCAGCCCGGTGGTCGGAAGGCCATACAGATGCGAATAGGTATGCGACATCAGCTCATTGGCTTTCTTGGTGGCCGCGTACAGTGAGACCGGGTGGTCCACGCTGTCATCGGTGGAGAACGGCATTTTGCGGTTCAGACCGTAGACCGAGCTGGATGAAGCGTACAACAGGTGCTGCACCTTATTATGACGGCAGCCTTCTAGTACGTTGAGATGACCGACGAGATTGGCCTGGGCGTAAGCATGCGGATTTTCCAGCGAATAGCGCACACCGGCCTGAGCGGCGAGGTGGATGACGCGGTCAAACTTCTGCTCGGCAAATAAAGCCGCCATGGCCGGCGTGTCCGCCAGATCCATTTTCACAAAATGGAAATCTGCTGATGGCAGCTGGTCGAGGCGCGCCTGCTTCAGGCTGATGTCGTAATAATCATTCAGATTATCAATCCCGACAACCTGATGTCCGGCAGCGAGCAGGCGCTGGCTGACATGAAAACCAATAAAGCCCGCGGCGCCGGTGACCAAATATTTCATAGCATTCCTCAAACCCAATTCTGATGCGATTATCGCTTTTAGGCGCGATCATACCGTCTGTCGACAAAAAAATATAATCGTTATCGGTCATTAAGGTTATCGGGGGAGGGCATAAAGCGAAAAACCCGGCACAGTGGCCGGGCTTGAAGAAAGGACTTACTGATGACGTGCGCGCAAATTCTCAATCACCGTCGTCAAATCCAGCTCCTGATCCTGCAGCAGTACCAGCAGGTGATACATCAGATCCGAAGCTTCGTTCTTCAGCTCAAACTTATCGTGAACCGTTGCCGCCAGCGCGGTTTCCACGCCTTCTTCCCCCACTTTCTGCGCAATGCGCTTGGTGCCGCTGGCATACAGTTTGGCGGTATAGGAACTTTCCGGGTCGGCGGTTTTGCGCTCGGCCAGCAGTTGCTCTAACTGATACAGGAACAGCCACTGGTGGCTGGTATCGCCAAAGCAGCTTGAGGTGCCTTTATGGCAGGTTGGGCCAATGGGATTCACCAGCACCAGCAGGGTATCGTTGTCGCAGTCCGGCGCGATGCTGACCACGTTCAGGAAGTTGCCGGAGGTTTCACCTTTGGTCCACAGACGCTGTTTAGTGCGCGAGTAAAAGGTGACTTTGCCGGACTCCTGGGTTTTAGCCAGCGCGTCCTGATTCATATAACCCAGCATTAAAACTTCGCCGGAAACCGCATGTTGGATGATGGCGGGCATCAGTCCGTCGGTTTTTTCCCAGTCCAGTTGTTCAGTTAACATACCCGTATCTCCACGCCCTGTGCTGCCAGGTACGCTTTTAGTTCGCCAATATTGATAATCTGCTTGTGGAATACCGATGCCGCCAGCGCGCCGTCAACGTTGGCATCGCGGAAGGCTTCGAGGAAGTGTTCCATCGTTCCCGCGCCGCCGGAGGCGATAAGCGGCACGCGGCACACGTCGCGCACTTTCTTTAACTGCGCCAGGTCGTAGCCGTTACGCACGCCGTCCTGGTTCATCATGTTGAGGACGATTTCGCCCGCGCCGCGCTTCTGCACTTCCTGCACCCAGTCGAGGGTTTCCCATTGAGTGACGCGGGTGCGGCTTTCATCGCCGGTGTATTGGTTGACGTGATACTTACCCGTATCGGCATCAAACCAGGTATCAATCCCCACCACAATGCACTGCACGCCAAAACGATCCGCCAGACGGGTGATCAGCTCTGGGTCGGCCAGCGCCGGGGAGTTGATAGAAATTTTATCAGCGCCGAAAGAGAGAATACGCGCTGCATCGTCAATGGATTTAATGCCACCGGCGACGCAGAATGGAATGTCGATAACTTCGGCTACGCGGGAGACCCAGCTTTTATCAACCACTCGGCCATCGCTGGAGGCAGTGATATCGTAGAACACCAGTTCATCCGCGCCTTCATCGGCGTAGCGTTTTGCCAGCGGAACGATATCGCCAATAATTTCGTGGTTGCGGAACTGCACCCCTTTAACGACCTGACCATCACGCACATCGAGACAAGGAATTATCCGTTTTGCCAGCATTGGATGGCCTCCGTTACGTTAAATTTACCTTCCAGCAGCGCGCGTCCGACAATCACACCGCGTACGCCGGTGCCGCGCAGGGCGGCAATATCGTTAAGGTCTCCAATGCCGCCGGAGGACTGAAACGCCACCTGCGGATAGCGCGCGCAGACTTCTTCATACAGCGACACGTTGGAGCCAGCCAGCGTTCCGTCACGGGAAATATCGGTGCACAGTACGTGTTGCAGGCCAACCGGCAGATAGGTCTCAACCAGCTCCTCCAGCGTGACGCCGGAGTTTTCCTGCCAGCCGCTGACGGCGACCTGCTTGGTGCCGTTATCGTCAATACGCACGTCCAGCGCCAGCACCAGGTGTTCTGCGCCAAAGCGCTTGAACCAGCCCTTGACCACGTCAGATGATTTCACCGCCGTCGAACCGACGACCACGCGCGCGACGCCAGCCTCAAGCAATGCCGCCACGTCTTCTTCCGTACGGACGCCGCCGCCAACCTGTACCGGGACGTTCACCCCAGCAACCAGCGTTTTCAGCAGCGGGATCTGGCGTTGGGCCGGATCTTTTGCCCCGGTTAAATCCACCAGGTGCAGCACTTCGGCACCTTGTGCCGCGTAATCCTGCAGGCGCGGTAGCGGATCGGTGCCGTAGTCGCGTTGCTGGCCGTAGTCTCCCTGATGGAGACGCACGACGGTGCCGTTAATCAAATCTAAAGCAGGAATGATCATTACATCTCCAGGAAGTTTTTCAGCAGCTGTGCACCCGCCGCACCTGAGCGCTCTGGGTGGAACTGCACGCCGTAAAAATTATCTTTCTGCACGGCGGCAGTAAACGGTTCGCCGTAGTGACACTGGGCGATGGTGTACTCGTTAACCGGCATGGCGTAGCTGTGAACAAAGTAGAAGTACGCGCCGTCTTCAATGCCGCGGAACAGGCGATCGCCGGCCTTTGGGTGGACGCGATTCCAGCCCATGTGCGGCAACGGTAGACCAAAATCGGCCATCTTCGGTACGTCCTGGTCGATGATCCCCAGCAGGTCAACGCCATGCGTCTCTTCGCTACGGCGGCCAAGCAGCTGCATACCAAGGCAAATGCCCAGTACCGGTTGAGTACAGGCTTTAATCAACTCAACCAACTCACGTTCGCGCAGCTGGTCCATAGCGGCTTGCGCGGTCCCTACGCCTGGCAAAAACAGTTTGTCGGCGCGCAGCACCACTTCTGGCTCTCGGCTGACCACCGGCTCATAGCCATGGCGAATAATCGCCGACTTTACCGAGTTGAGGTTGGCGCAGCCGGTATCGAGGACAACCACGTTCATCACAGCACTCCTTTTGAGGAGGGTAGGGTATCGCCGTCCACGCGAATCGCCTGGCGCAGCGTGCGGCCAAAGACTTTAAACAGGCTTTCCACGCGGTGGTGATCGTTTTTGCCTTTGGTTTTCAGGTGCAGCGTTACGCCCATGGTGTAGGAGAGCGAGCGGAAGAAGTGCTCGATCATCTCGGTGCTCAGATCGCCGACGCGCTGATAGGTAAACTCGGCTTTATATTCCAGGTGCGGGCGGCCGGAAATATCCAGCGCGCAGCGCGCCAAACACTCGTCCATTGGCAGGACGAAGCCAAAACGGTTGATGCCGCGTTTGTCACCCAGCGCCACTTTTAACGCCTCGCCCAGCGCCAGACCGGTATCTTCTACCGTGTGGTGATCGTCAATATAGAGATCGCCCTTCACGGTAATGTTCATACGGAAGCCGCCGTGGGTGGCAATCTGGTCGAGCATATGGTCGAAGAAGCCGACGCCGGTGTTGATTTTGCTGCCGCCTTCGCGGTCGAGCCACACCTGGACGTCAATCTGCGTTTCACGCGTATTGCGTTCGATACGCGCATAGCGGTCGCGGCGGGTCAGCTGCTCGCCAATCGCTGCCCAGTTCAGGGTCTCGCGATTATATTGCAGGCCGGTGATGCCCATGTTGGTCGCCAGCTCGACATCGGTGAGGCGATCGCCAATCACATAGCTGTTGGCGGTATCCATCACTTCATTAGCCAGCCAGGCGGTGACCAGCTGAGTTTTCGGTTTACGGCATGCGCAGTTGTCCGCCGGCAGGTGCGGGCAAATCAGCACATCGTCAAAGGCAACGCCCTGCGAGGTGAAGATCTGCATCATCAGGTTGTGCGGGCCGTCAAAATCGGCCTGCGGGAAACTGTCGGTACCTAGGCCGTCCTGATTGGTGATCATCACCAGTTTGTAACCGGCTTTTTGCAGCTTCAGCAGAACGGGAATGGCGTCCGGCTCGAAGGCCAGCTTGTCAAAACGGTCTACCTGATAGTCGCTTGGTGGCTCGGAAATCAGGGTGCCATCACGATCGATAAAGAGAAACTTCTGGGTCATACGGTCTCCGCTTTCAAAGCGTCAATCACGCGCTGGCTCTCTTCACGAGTGCCGATAGTGATGCGCAAACAGCCGCTTAAAGATGGTTGTTTATTCTGGTCACGTAAGATAATGCCTTGATCCCATAAAGATTTAAATACGCTGCTGGAGGCTTTGATACGAGCCAGTACGTAGTTGGTCTCGGAATCAAATACCTGTTCGACGCAGTCGATAGTGCGCAGCGCCTCCACCAGGTACTGACGTTCATCAAGAATTTGGTCCACGCGCTGGCGCATCGCGGCAATTCCCTGCGCGCTAAGCGCCTGGGCGGCGATATCGGCAACCGGCGTAGAGAGCGGGTAAGGGGCAATCACCTTCATTAATAGCGCGATCACCTCTTCGTTCGCCAGGGTAAAGCCGCAGCGCAGCCCTGCCAGCGCGAAGGCTTTGGACAGCGTGCGCAGAATCACCAGATGAGGGTATTCGGCCAGCCAGCCTGCCAGCGTTGCCTGCGGGCAGAACTCGATATAGGCCTCGTCAGCCACAACCAGCGCGCTATCACGGGTCATCTCCAGCAGGGCACGGAAATCCTGCGGATTGATAATCTGCCCGGTGGGGTTGTTCGGGCTGCAGACGTACACCACTTTGACGTTCGCGAGGCTATCGGCAATGGCCGGCAGATCCAACTGCCAGTCGGCTTTGGCGGGCACCGTGCGGCATTCAACGCCAATGGTTTCGGCGCTGACGCTGTACATGCCGTAGGTCGGTGGGCAGAACAGCACCGCATCGCGGCCCGGCTCGCAGAAGGCGCGAACCAGCAGCTCAATGCCTTCATCCGCGCCGCGGCTGACCAGCACCTGCTCTGGCTTCACGCCCGCATAGGCGGCGTAGTTTTCAATCACTGCTTTTGGCTGACATTCCGGATAGCGGTTCAGCGTCTGCTGGCTTAGCTCAAACGGGATCGCCGTGGGGAATTCGTTGGCATTCAGCCAGACGTCACCTTTGCCGCCCAGACGGCGCGCAGACTGATACGGGGTCAGGGCGCGAACGTTATCGCGGGCTAACTGTTCAATGCTCATGCTTGCTCCTTGAGGGCGTTAACGCGCAGGGTAACGGCATTTTTGTGGGCGGTTAGCAGCTCGGCGGCGGCCAGCGTTTCAATGGTAGCGGCGATAGCGGAGAAGCCTTCGCGGGATAATTCCTGAACGGTCATCCGTTTCTGGAAGTCCGCCAGCCCGAGGCTGGAACAGGTCGCCGTATAGCCATAGGTCGGCAGAACGTGGTTGGTGCCGGAAGCGTAGTCGCCCGCAGACTCCGGCGACCAGTCGCCGAGGAACACGGAGCCAGCGCTGGTAATATCGTCAACCAGCTCGCGGGCATTGCGGGTCTGAATAATCAGGTGCTCCGGGCCATAGGCGTTGGAGATTTCAATACACTGCGCCAGATCTTTGGCCACGATTAAACGGCTGGCGGAAAGCGCCTGGCGGGCGGTTTCGGCGCGGGACAGCTCGGCGAGCTGACGTTCAACGGCTTCGGCAACGCCAGCGGCAATCTGCGCGTCCGGGGTCAGCAGAATGACCTGCGAATCCGGGCCGTGTTCGGCCTGTGAGAGCAGATCGGAGGCAACAAAGTCCGGCGTCGCGCCGCTGTCGGCGATCACCAGCACTTCTGACGGCCCTGCCGGCATATCAATCGCCGCGCCGTCAAGGCGCTGGCTGACCTGGCGTTTGGCTTCGGTGACATAGGCGTTGCCCGGCCCGAAGATTTTATCGACCTTGGCAATAGACTCGGTGCCCAGCGCCAGCGCGGCAATCGCCTGCGCGCCGCCGACGTTAAACACCTCTTTCACGCCGCACAGCTGCGCGGCATAGAGGATCTCATCGGCAATGGGCGGCGGCGAGCACAGCACCACTTTTTTGCAGCCGGCAATCCGAGCTGGAGTCGCGAGCATCAATACGGTAGAAAACAGCGGCGCGGAACCGCCGGGAATATAGAGGCCAACGGACGCAATCGGGCGAGTCACCTGCTGGCAGCGGATGCCCGGCTGAGTTTCGATATCCACCGGTGGCAGGATCTGTGCCTGGTGGAAGGTATCGATATTACGTACCGCCGCTTGCATCGCCTGTTTAAGCTCATCGCTCAGACGGTCGCTGGCCTGCTGGATCTCTTCGGCGGTGACGCGTAATGCACCGACTTTAGTCTTATCAAATTTGGCGCTGTATTCGCGCAGGGCGGTATCGCCGTTGTTTTTGACGTTATCGAGGATCTCAGCCACCGTGCGGGTGATGCTGTCGGATGCGGAGATCGCCGGGCGCATTAACAGCGCCTGCTGCTCTTCGGGGCTACAGCTATTCCAGTCAATCAGGGTATTGAAGCTCATGGCAATTACTCCATCATCTTCTCAATTGGCAGCACCAGAATAGAGCTGGCACCCAGGGCTTTGAGTTTTTCCATGGTTTCCCAGAACAGGGTTTCGCTGCTCACCATGTGCATCGCTACGCGCTGCTGATCGCCAGCCAGCGGCAGAATAGTTGGGCGTTCAGCGCCCGGCAGCAGGGCAATCACTTCATCCAGACGTTCGGTCGGCGCGTGCATCATGATGTATTTTGACTCGCGAGCCTGAATCACGCCCTGAATACGGGTCAGCAGGCGATCGACCAGCTGCTGTTTCGCATCGCTCATCTCGCCATCGCGCTGAATCAGGCAGGCTTTGGAGCGGAACATGACTTCCACTTCACGCAGGCCGTTGGCTTCGAGGGTTGCGCCGGTAGAAACCAGATCGCAGATGGCGTCCGCCAGACCGGCGCGCGGGGCGACTTCCACAGAACCGTTCAGCAGGCAGGACTTAAAGGTGATGCCTTTCTGGTCGAGATAACGTTTGAGCAGGTGTGGGTAAGAGGTAGCGATACGTTTACCGTCGAGCGCGGCCGGGCCATTCCACGCTTCATCCGCCGGGGTGGCTAAGGACAGGCGGCAGCCGCCGAAATCCAGACGGCGCAGGGTGAAATAGCGCGGGTCTTCGCCCTGAGCGCGGCGGCTCAGCAGCTCTTCTTCCAGAACGTTTTCGCCGATGATGCCGAGATCAACTACGCCGTCCATAATCAGGCCCGGGATATCGTCATCGCGAACGCGCAGGATATCGATAGGCATGTTCTCCGCCATCGCAATCAGACGCTGGGTGTGGAGATTGATTTTAATACCACAACGGGCGAGTAATTCGCGTGAATCATCGCTCAGGCGACCTGATTTCTGAATAGCTATGCGTAAACGGCTGTTATCTAACATTCTGTTTTCCTCATTACCCTGCTGAATTTGGTTCAAAAAAAAGCCCCCGGAAGATGATCTTCCGGGGGCTCTCTTGCGTTCTTGCACCACTGGAAGATCTGAATGTCTCCCAGCACACATCGCCTGAAAGACTAGTCAGGGTGATGGTGATGATGGTGGTGTTTAAATTGAACGCGGCTCATAAAATTCTCGTTGAATGACTATTCACTTGATGTCTTTTAACCTAAACCACTTTTGTCGTTGAAGGCAAGCGCTTTTTTCATTCATTAAATCTATTCATGTTGCCACTATAAATTGTCAGTTTTGGCGTGGTGGCGTAGCCTTAGTAAGAGGAGTGCGGCAACAATCAGGAGATAGCGCAATGAAGAAAGTGGCAATTGTCGGTTTAGGGTGGCTGGGTATGCCGCTGGCGCTGTCATTGATGGCGCGTGGCTGGCATGTTACCGGCAGTAAAACGACGGAAGATGGCGTAGAGGCTGCGCGAATGTGCGGTATTGAAAGCTATCCGCTACGGCTGGATCCGCAGTTGGTATGCGAGGCGGACGATCTTGATGCCTTGATGAATGTTGACGCGCTGGTGATAACGCTACCGGCGCGCCGCAGCGGCGAAGGTGAAGATTTTTATCATCAGGCGGTGCAGGAGATTGTTGATTCCGCGCTGGCACACCATATCCCGCGCATTATCTTTACCAGTTCAACCTCGGTCTACGGTAAAGAAGAAGGTACGGTTAAAGAGACCACGCCACGTGCACCGGTTACTGCCAGCGGCTTAGTACTCAAAGAGTTGGAAGATTGGCTGCATCAGTTGCCGGGAACTTCGGTGGATATTCTGCGTCTGGCTGGGCTTGTTGGGCCGGGGCGCCATCCAGGGCGCTTCTTCGCCGGCAAGTCGGCGCCGGATGGTCAGCACGGCGTCAATCTGGTGCACCTTGAAGATGTGATTTCTGCTATTACGCTGCTGCTTCAGGCCCCTAAGGGCGGGCACATCTATAACATCTGCGCGCCAGAGCATCCAGCGCGGCGTATTTTTTACCCGCAAATGGCGCGGGAGCTTGGTTTGGCGGTACCGCTGTTTAGCGATAGCGGCAAAGGGCAGGGCAAGATTATTGATGGCAATCGTATCTGTCGCGAGCTGGGATTTGAGTATCAATATCCTGACCCACTGCGTATGCCGATGGAGTAACAGGCTTCTGTTTTAGCAAATAGTGCTATTGTTGACGTTTACGTTTCAGCGATTGCCTGTTTATCAGCCAGTTAGATGAACAATGGCTTCGATAGTGTTCGCATTCGCTTGTGTTTTTGCTTTAGTTTGGTGCAAAATATGTCGAATGTAAAAAATTGAGATTAACCGACGTGCTTGCCACGTCGGTTATTTTTTTTACATCAAAACAACCATCCAATAAAAGAGGCCGGGCTTCGTACCGGATAGATATTTACTTAAAAAACGACAGTTGTTGTCGCTGAGGAAACAGAAAAAAAATGGGGCAATTTTTCTTTTTTGCGCCGGCCATCGCCGTAATGGAGACTGACCGTGTCAAATAACGTTACTCCAAACACCTCTCGCGTGGAATTGCGTAAAACGCTTACGTTGATTCCGGTTGTTATGATGGGCTTAGCCTATATGCAGCCAATGACGCTGTTCGATACGTTCGGTATCGTATCAGGCCTCACTGACGGTCACGTCGCAACGGCTTATGCCTTTGCGTTGATCGCTATTCTTTTTACAGCGCTGAGCTACGGTAAACTGGTTCGCCGTTTCCCGTCTGCAGGCTCTGCATACACCTACGCTCAGAAATCCATTAGCCCGGTCGTTGGCTTTATGGTGGGCTGGTCATCACTGCTGGACTACCTGTTCATGCCGATGATCAACATTCTGCTGGCGAAAATTTACTTTGAAGCGCTGATGCCTTCCGTTCCGTCGTGGATCTTCGTGGTCGCACTGGTTGGTTTTATGACCGTGTCAAACCTGCGCAGCATCAAGGCGGTAGCGAACTTCAATACCCTGATTGTAATTTTGCAGATGGGTATTGTGGCGGTAATCGTTGGCCTTATCATCTATGGCATTATGCACGGTGAAGGCGCTGGTACGCTGACAAGTACTCGTCCGTTCTGGTCTGAAGGCGCGCATGTAGTGCCGATGATTACCGGTGCGACGATTCTGTGCTTCTCGTTCCTCGGCTTTGACGGTATCTCTTCTTTGTCTGAAGAGACCAAAGACGCAGAACGCGTGATCCCGCGTGCGATTTTCCTCACGGCGCTGATCGGCGGTATGGTGTTCATTGGTGCATCTTACTTCCTGCAGCTGTACTTCCCGGACATCACCCGCTTTAAAGATCCAGACGCTTCTCAGCCTGAAATCATGCTGTACGTGGCGGGTAAAACCTTCCAGTGGGGCGTGCTGATCTTCTCCAGCGTAACGGTACTGGCTTCCGGTATGGCGGCACATGCGGGCGTTTCTCGTCTGATGTACGTGATGGGTCGTGATGGCGTGTTCCCAACTAGCTTCTTCGGCTATATTCATCCGAAATGGCGTACCCCGGCGTTCAACGTGCTGTTGGTAGGTGCGATTGCACTGCTGGCGATTAAATTCGACCTGGTGACGGCGACTGCGCTGATTAACTTCGGTGCGCTGGTTGCGTTCACCTTCGTTAACCTCTCGGTTATCTCGCAGTTCTGGATCCGTGAGAAGCGTAACAAGACGCTGAAAGACCACATCAACTACCTGGTGCTGCCAAGCTGTGGCGCGCTGACCGTAGGCGCACTGTGGGTCAACCTGGAGCAGAGCTCCATGGTTCTGGGTCTGATCTGGGGCACCATTGGTCTGGTGTACCTGGCATGCGTGACTAAGCGTTTCCGCAACCCGGTTCCACAGTACGAAGATATCGCGTAACGTATTGCGATAGCGATTGAAAAGCGGAGGCTCAGGCCTCCGCTTTTTTTGCCTTAAATTCACAGGTGCTTAAAAAACCATCTTTGATAACTATCAGGAATAATATAGAGCTTTTGGTTATTGGAGCCAGCAGGGCTGCTCAGGAATAATTTTAAGACTAATAATTCTGGGTTAATTGATTCTTATGTTGCACATGATAATAAGCGGCGTGGTCTGCGGGGCTTTACTGGGATTCGTTATGCAGCGCGGCCGTTTCTGCCTGACGGGCGGTTTTCGCGATATGTACATAACCAAAAATAACCGCATGTTTTACGCGCTGCTGATTGCTATCTGTATTCAGAGCGTCGGGGTCTTCGCCCTGATTCAGCTTGGTGTGGTGCAGTATGACGCGGGCGTGTTCCCATGGCTGGGCACCGTGGTGGGCGGTTTTGTCTTTGGTATCGGGATTGTCTACGCGGGCGGCTGCGCTACCGGCACCTGGTATCGTGCCGGTGAAGGTCTCATCGGTAGCTGGATTGCGCTGGTGACTTACATGGTGATGAGCGCAGTGATGCGCTCGCCGCATGCCGCCGGTCTGAATAAATTCCTCGGCGAGCACAGTACGGCGCACAACGGCATCGCCGAAACGTTGAATATTTCTGTCTGGCCGATTATTGCCCTGCTCGTACTCGCCACCGTCTGGCTGGTACGCAAAGAGCTGAGTAAACCGAAGCTGAAGGTGGCAACTCTGCCGCCGCGTCGTAGCGGCCTAGCGCACCTGCTGTTTGAAAAACGTTGGCACCCGTTTGTTACGGCGGTGCTGATTGGCCTGATTGCTTTGCTGGCATGGCCGCTAAGCGAAGCCACCGGCCGTATGTTTGGCCTCGGCATTACTTCGCCAACCGCCAACATCTTGCAGTTCCTGGTGGGCGGCGACAGCAAATTCCTGAACTGGGGCGTGTTCCTGGTGCTGGGTATCTTTATCGGTTCGTTCATTGCCGCGAAGGCCAGTCGTGAATTTCGCATTCGTGCGGCGGATGCCAGCACCACGCTGCGCAGCGCCGGCGGCGGCGTACTGATGGGCTTTGGTGCCAGCATTGCGGGCGGCTGTTCTATCGGCAACGGTCTGGTGATGACGGCGATGATGACCTGGCAGGGCTGGATTGGCCTGGTATTTATGATCCTCGGCGTGTGGAGCGCTTCGTGGATGTTGTATGTTCGCCCGCAGCGGAAAGCCAAACTGAAATCCGCAACGGCTTAAGGAGCTAAAAATGGTGGTAAAAAAACTGGATGTGGTGACGCAGGTTTGCCCATTCCCTTTAATCGAAGCAAAGGCTGCAATGGCGGAACTCGCCAGCGGCGACCAGTTAGTTATCGAATTTGACTGTACCCAGGCGACTGAAGCCATTCCCCAATGGGCTGCGGAAGAGGGCTTCACCGTGACGGACTACCAGCAGTCCGGCGATGCGGCCTGGACCATAACCGTGCAGAAATAGCGGTAATAAGCCTCGCACGCCGGTGCGAGGCTTTGCTGTTTTAAACAATCTCCTGCGCGTACTGATACAGCGCTTTCAGTAGCGACAGCTTCTCGTTATTCCCTTCGTACTGACCGTAAAGCATCTCTAGTTCCAGGGCGAAGGCTTGCAAGAACTCAGGCGTAAAGATCTGCCGACGATGTTCCAGCCAACGTTGTTGCTCATTTTCATCGAGCGTCCCCGGGAAATTGCGCGCCCGATAGTTAAACAGCAGCTTCTCAATACGGCTATCGGCAAAGGTGATGTCCAGCGCGGGCAGGTTGCGTGGTTCGGTCTCCAGCACAATCTTCATCGCCGCACGGTCAGCATCGCTAAAGAAGCCGTTATAGAGCTGGGAATCTACATTTTCAGATGGCACAAATGGCTCTGCTTCGGCGAAGATAGTGACCACTTTCTCGCGTATCTGCGGGTTTTCACGCAGCCGTTTTAAATTGTCCAGACACAGTTGGCGGTTGATGCCCAGACGATCGGCATCCTCCGGACGCAGCGTATTCCCCTGCGCCAGCACCGGGCACTTATTGAGATGCACCAGCTTAATGGGTACCGGCGAATTATCGCCAAGCTCGGCTTTCGGGGTATACAACCGCTCGCGCAGCGTGTCGGCATCCAGCTCAAGCAGCGGGGCGACATCACCGGCCAGGTCGACCATGATAACCGCGTTGCGATTATCCGGATGCCAGGCCAGCGGCGCGACCCAACTGGTGTTGCCGCGCCAGGCGCCAAACATGCCGGAAACGTGTACCAGGGGTTTCATCTGCGGCACATCAATCAGCGTCATCAATTTATTCTTGCCGCGATAGGCATAGAGATAATCGAACAGCTTTGGCTGCTGGGCTTTGACCAGTTTCACCATCGCGATGGTGGCGTAGACGTCGGCCATCGCATCGTGGGCATTGCTGTGCTCAATACCGTTGGCACGGGTTAAGTGCTCCAGACGGAAGCTCGGCAGGCCGTCTTCATTCTCCGGCCAGTTAATTCCCTCTGGGCGCAGGGCATAGCAGGCGCGCATCACGTCCAGCAGATCCCAGCGTGAATTGCGGTTTTGCCAGCTCCAGGCATACGGGTCGTAAAAGTTACGATAGAAGATGTTGCGCGTCACTTCATCATCGAAGCGGACGTTGTTATAGCCCACCACGCAGGTTTCCGGCACGGTGAAAATATCGTGGATGCGTTTGGCGAAGGCGGCTTCGTTTTCGCCTTTGGCGCGAGCCTCCTGCGGCGTGATGCCGGTTATTAACACCGCTTCCGGCTGGGGCAAATAGTCATCCGCCGGTTTGCAGTAAAAGACCTCTGGCTCGCCGATGATATTGAAGTCGTTATCGGTTCGAATAGCGGCGAACTGCGCGGGTCTGTCGAGGGAAGGGCTGGTTCCGAAGGTTTCATAGTCGTGAAACAAAAATCCCGGCGCGCTGGAAGTCTCTTGCATGGCGTTAGCTGTGTCCGTGTATGGCGTTTAATGTCCATGGTAAACGATTTCGCCGAGCATCAGAAGGGCGGTAATGGGATCTGGAAGCGATGGCGCAGAGTGTTTTTTCGTGTGCAATTAGATGCATGTCATATTTTCTTGCAATTTAAGCCTGCCAGAAAGCACGAACTTCCGTAAAAAGGACGACGAATTTGTGAATGTTGAGGATTTACCGTTGAAAGCCCGTTTTCTTATTGCTGTCTCTTTGCTCGCTTCGAGCGTTTCGTGTGCATTTGCTGATGAATCCGCGATCCCTTCCGTCACCCCGCCAGCCATTCAGGCCGGTGCCTGGGTATTAATGGATTACACCACCGGGCAGATTTTAACCGCAGGTAACGAACACCAACAGCGCAACCCGGCCAGCCTGACCAAGCTCATGACCGGCTACGTCGTTGACCGCGCCATTGATAGCCATCACATCACGCCAGACGATATGGTCACGGTGGGACGCGACGCCTGGGCTGCTGGCAACCCGGTATTTGACGGCTCATCGCTGATGTTCCTGAAAGCCGGCGACCGCCTGACGGTACGAGACCTCAGCCGCGGGCTGATTGTCGACTCTGGTAACGATGCCTGCGTGGCGCTGGCGGATTATGTCGCGGGCGGGCAGCCGCAGTTCGTCAAAATGATGAACCACTATGTTGAAACGCTGAATCTGCGCGATACCCATTTTGAAACGGTTCACGGTCTGGATGCGCCGGGCCAGCACAGCTCCGCGTATGACCTGGCGGTGCTTTCACGCGCTATCATCCACGGTGAGCCTGAGTTCTACCACATGTACAGCGAAAAGAGCCTGACGTGGAACGGGATTACCCAGCAGAACCGAAACGGCCTGCTGTGGGATAAAAGCATGAATATCGATGGTCTGAAAACCGGCCATACCTCCGGTGCCGGTTTTAACCTGATAGCCTCGGCTGTAGATGGCCAGCGTCGTCTGATTGCGGTGGTCATGGGCGCGGATAGCGCGAAAGGCCGCGAAGACCAGGCGCGTAAACTGCTGCATTGGGGTCAACAAAACTTCGATACCGTGCAGATCCTGCAAAGTGGCAAAAAAGTCGGCACCGAGCGTATCTGGTACGGCGATAAAGAGGAAATTGCCCTCGGGCCCGATCAGGATTTCTGGTTGGCGCTGCCGAAAGCGGAAGTACCGAACATCAAAGCTAAATATGTGCTGGATAAAAAAGAGCTGGATGCACCGATTGCCGCCCATCAGCGGGTTGGCGAGATTCAGCTGATTGATGGCAACAAAGTGGTTGCCCAGTGGCCGCTGGTGACGCTGGAGAGCGTCGGCAAGGGTGGGATGTTCTCCCGACTGAGTGATTATTTGCATCATAAAGCATAATTATTAAGACCCCATCAAGGGTAACACCGTTCACTTAAGCAAGGTGATTAGGGGAAACGCCGGGATTTGGTTCCCGGAGGGACGCCAAACCCGGCGGTCGCCCCGGGTATCTCAATCTTAAACTCACGGTGTTACCCTCAAGGGGACGTTTTATTGCGGTGGTGGTCGCCTGTGTGAGCAGGTACAATTCACGCTTTCGTTTTGTCGGAGAATGAGTGTGCGCCCGGATAAGTCACTCAGCCCTTTTGAAATTCGCTTATATCGCAATTACCGTACCGTTCACGGCGCGCGAATTGCGCTGGCCTTCGTCCTGACTTTTCTGATTGTCCGCTTGCTGCATATTCCAGAAGGCTCCTGGCCACTTATCACGCTGGTAGTGGTGATGGGGCCGATCTCTTTTTGGGGCAACGTGGTGCCGCGTGCCTTTCAGCGTATTGGCGGTACCGTCCTCGGCTCGGCGCTGGGGTTGGTGGCGCTGAAGCTGGAGCTTATCTCGCTGCCGCTGATGCTCATCTGGTGCGCTGGGGCGATGTTCCTCTGCGGCTGGCTGGCGCTGGGTAAAAAACCGTATCAGGCACTGCTTATTGGTATCACGCTGGGCGTGGTGGTTGGCGCACCGCCGGGGGATATGACCACCGCGCTGTGGCGAAGCGGCGACGTGATCTTCGGCTGCCTGTTGGCGATGCTGTTTACCGGCATTTGGCCGCAGCGTGCGTTTATCCACTGGCGCATTCAGATGGCAAGCTTCGTTACCCAATTTAACCGCATCTACCAGGCCGGTCTTTCACCTAACCTTATCGAACGTCCGCGTCTGGAAAAACATCTGCAAAAGGTGTTGAACGACGTGGTGAAAATGCGCGGCCTGATTACACCGGCCAGTAAAGAAACGCATATCCACAAAGGTATTTTCGAAGCAATTCAAACGGTGAGCCGTAACCTTGTATGTATGCTGGAACTGCAGATCAACGCCCACTGGGCCACTCGTCCAAGTCACCTGCTGATGCTGAACGCGCATACGCTGCGCGAAACCCAGATGATGACGCAGCAAACGCTGCTGGCTATCGCCCACGCGCTATACGAGGGGAATCCGCAGCCGATTAAAGCCAACAGCGAAAAGCTCAATGATATCGCGGCAGAGCTCCGCCAACTGGTGAATGAGTATAAAGGCGAGAATCTGTCCGAAACGCCTATCCACGGCTACGTTTGGTTAAGCATGGAGCTGGCGCGCCAGCTGGAATTACTGTCGAGCCTGATGTGCCGTGCTTTGCGCAAATAAAAAGCAGATACACGCACTTTTATGACGGGTTGTTTCGATTCAGCTAAATTTAGGGTTATGATGAGGCTAAAGCAAAAATGATTGTTTGCTACAACGCAGCTACGCCAATTCATACAGGTTGAAGGGTAGATCAGTAATGTGTACCTTAGCGTGTAGCCGTTGTTTTAACGAATCCGAGTATCAACTATCAGGGGTATAAAAATGGAAACCACGAAACCGTCGTTTCAGGACGTACTAGAATTCGTACGTTTGTTCCGTCGTAAGAACAAACTGCAACGTGAAATTCAGGACGTTGAGAAAAAGATCCGTGACAACCAGAAACGTGTTCTGCTGCTGGACAACCTCAGCGACTACATCAAACCTGGCATGAGCGTAGAAGCGATTCAGGGCATCATCGCTAGCATGAAGGGCGACTACGAAGATCGCGTTGATGACTACATCATCAAAAATGCCGAGCTGTCGAAAGAACGTCGCGACATCTCCAAAAAACTGAAAGCGATGGGCGAGCAGAAAGGCGAGTAACCGTCATGAGCGGGTGGTGACGTGGTCGCCACCCGACCTTCCAGAACGCTAGTCAAAACTACCCACAATCAAGCGACATTGCGAACCATGCAGCAACATCAGGAAACGCAATTATGATACTGGTGACAGGCGGCGCGCGCAGCGGAAAAAGCCGTCACGCAGAATCCTTAATCAGCCATTCTCTCCGGGTTCGTTACATCGCCACCTCGCAAATTTTTGACGCCGAGATGGCCGAACGCATCCAACACCATCGGGATAGCCGTCCCACACACTGGCACACCGAAGAACGCTGGCAAAACCTTGCCGATATTATCACCCCGCAAAACGATCCCCAGGAAGCGATTTTGCTGGAGTGCATCACCACGCTTATCACCAATATCCTGTTCGCCTCTGGCAATGAAGAGGAGATTGAACGCTGGGATTTTACCGCGCTGGAAAACCAGGTGAATAGCGAAATCGATGCGCTGATTGCGGCCTGCAAGCGTTGCCCGTCGCCTATCGTGCTAGTGACTAATGAGGTGGGGATGGGCATTGTGCCCGAGAATCGTCTGGCCCGGCATTTTCGTGATATTGCCGGTCGAGTGAATCAAAAACTGGCGCAGGCGGCGGATGACGTCTGGCTGGTGGTATCAGGGATTGGAGTCAAAATAAAATGAGTCGACTGTTCTTTGCCACGCTTTCATTTATGAGCCGTCTGCCGGTGCCGCAGCGCTGGTCGCAGGGGCTGGATCTTGACCGCTACGTCAGCGGTGTTATCACGTTTCCCGTCGTTGGGCTGCTGCTCGGTGCGCTAAGCGGCCTGGTCTTTATGGTCGTACAGGCCTGGTGCGGTATTCCGCTGGCCGCGTTCTTCGCCGTACTGGCACTGGCGCTGCTGACCGGTGGCTTCCATCTCGATGGTCTGGCGGACACCTGTGACGGGATTTTCTCGGCGCGTCGTCGCGAGAAAATGCTGGAAATTATGCGCGACAGTCGCCTTGGCACCCACGGCGGGCTGGCGCTGATTTTTGTCCTGCTGGCTAAAGTGCTGGCGATGAGCGAGCTGGCACTGCGCGATACGCCAATGCTGGCGGCGATTGCCGCGACCTGTATCGCCGGGCGGTCGGCCTCGGTACTGCTGATGTACCGCCATCGTTATGCCCGCGAAGAGGGACTCGGCAATCTGTTTATCGGCAAAGTCAGCTTTCGCCAGACCTGGCTAACGTTGGTGATTGGCGGTGCGCTGGTGACGGCTCTGCTCGGTATGCACGGCCTGCGCGCGCTGCTGGTGGCGTTTGTCGGCGTCTTCATTATTGGCCAACTGCTTAAGCGTACGCTGGGCGGACAAACGGGCGATACACTCGGTGCCGGCATCGAATTAGGTGAAGTGATTTTCTTGCTGGCGCTCCTGTAAGTCAGCGTTAAACGAAACGGATAAGAATAATGCAAACACTGGATTCATTATTGGCGGCCATTCCTGAGATGGACTGTGCCGCGATGGCACGCGCGCAGCAGCATATTGATGGCTTGCTTAAACCTACGGGCAGCCTTGGACGACTGGAGTCGCTGGCGGTCCAGTTAGCGGGGATGCCAGGGCTGCATGGCGTACCGCAGGTTGATAATAAGGCTATCCTGGTGATGTGCGCCGATCACGGCGTCTGGCACGAAGGTGTTGCGGTGTCACCCCAGGTGGTAACTGCCATTCAGGCCGCCAATATGACTCGTCATAATACCGGTGTTTGCGTGCTAGCCGCGCAGGCGAGAGCGCAGGTTCATGTGCTCGACGTGGGTATTGATGCAGACCCGATTCCGGGCCTTATCGATATGAAGGTGGCTCGCGGTAGCGGTAATATCGCCAAAACCGCCGCGATGAGCGCAGAGCAGGCGCAATCGCTGCTACTGAAAACAATGAACTACACCCGCAGCCTGGCGGAGCAGGGCGTCACGCTATTCGGCGTGGGTGAGCTGGGAATGGCGAACACCACCCCTGCCGCTGCCGTGGTGAGCGTGCTGACAGACTCTGATCCAGAAGCCGTCGTCGGTATTGGCGCTAACCTGCCGCACTCGCAGCTGCACCACAAAGTGGATGTCGTGCGTCGAGCAATCGCGCTGAATCAGCCTGATGCAGACAACGGCCTCGATGTGCTGGCAAAAGTGGGCGGCTTTGACCTGCTCGGTATGACCGGCGTGATGCTGGGTGCAGCTTCCTGCGGCCTGCCGGTGGTGCTCGATGGGTTCCTCTCCTACGCCTCAGCGTTGGCGGCCTGCCGCATTGCCCCTGGCGTCAAACCCTACCTTATTCCATCCCACTTCTCGGCGGAGAAAGGGGCGCGTATTGCGCTGGAACATCTGCAACTGGTGCCTTATCTGAACATGGAGATGCGCCTGGGCGAAGGCAGCGGGGCGGCAATGGCGATGCACATCGTCGAATCGGCCTGCGCGATGCACAACCGTATGGGCTCGTTAGCAGACAGCAATATCATCTTGCCCGTATAAGCAAGCGGATGCGCCGGAGTTATCCTCCGGCTATCTGTGGTAGATGCTCTTCTTTAACGACTCAGTATCCATGCACGGTACTGCATTTGCATTTAAACCATTCTGATGAGCGATAGCTGGTGGGGTGATTGTTGGTATTGCAGAAAGTGGGAATCATAGAAAGCAAAAAGCCTGCTCGAAAGCAGGCTTTTTAAATTTGGCTCCTCTGACTGGACTCGAACCAGTGACATACGGATTAACAGTCCGCCGTTCTACCGACTGAACTACAGAGGAATCGGTGTGGAGTCGTATCTTAGCGGCGAAAAAAATTTTGTCAAACACCAATTGCCAACAAGTGATGCATTTGCCTAATCCATCAACAATTTGTCGCGAATCCCAACAAAAATTAAGGAAAAATGTTTTGCAGGATCAGCATTTCTCCATCATCATTTGAAATGTGGTTTCAACTTTCTGATCTAAGGCCCATTTTGAACGTCACCGCCGCCCTACGACAGGCCGTCTCACGCACGCCCTGGTATAAAAAACGCAAAAGCTACCGAGTGCTCTTCTGGCGTGAAATTACCCCCCTCGCAGTACCTATTTTTCTGGAAAACACCTGCGTTCTGCTGATGGGGGTATTAAGTACTTTCCTTGTGAGTTGGTTGGGCAAGGAGGCTATGGCCGGCGTGGGCTTAGCCGATAGCTTCAACATGGTGATCATGGCCTTTTTCGCGGCGGTTGACCTTGGGACGACGGTTGTGGTCGCCTTTAGCCTCGGCAAGAGAGACCGGCGTAAGGCGCGCGCGGCAGCTCGACAATCGTTGGTGATAATGACCCTGTTCGCCATCGTACTGGCGGCGGTGATTCACTATTTTGGCGCCGGGATCATCAATATTGTGGCCGGGGATGCAAATGCAGAAGTAAAAGCCCTGGCGCTAACCTATCTTGAACTGACGGTGCTGAGCTACCCGGCGGCAGCGATTGCGCTCATCGGTAGCGGTGCGCTGCGCGGGGCAGGGAATACCAAAATTCCACTGATGATCAATGGCGGGATGAATATCCTCAACATCATCATCAGTAGTATTCTGATTTACGGCATTTTCTCCTGGGACGGGATGGGCTTCGCTGGCGCTGGACTTGGGTTAACCATTTCTCGTTATATTGGCGCAGTCGTGACCATCATTGTACTGATGGTTGGCTTTAACCCGGCGTTGCGTATTCCACTGAAAAGCTACTTCAAGCCGCTGAATTTCGCCATTATCTGGGAAGTGATGGGGATCGGTATTCCCGCCAGTATCGAATCAGTGCTGTTTAACGGCGGTAAGCTGTTAACCCAGATGTTCGTTGCTGGGATGGGGACCGATGTGATTGCCGGTAACTTTATCGCCTTCTCGGTGGCGGCGCTGATTAACCTGCCGGGGAACGCCCTTGGCGCCGCATCGACCATTATCACCGGTAAACGGCTGGGGACCGGTCAACTGGCGCAGGCGGAACGACAGCTGCGTCACGTCTTCTGGATGTCGACCATTGTCCTGACCCTTATCGCCTGGGGAACCGCGCCTTTTGCCGGGCTTTTCGCCTCGTTCTATACCCAGGAACAGGATGTCAAAGAGGTGGTGAAAATACTGCTGTGGATGAATGCCGCCTTTATGCCTATCTGGGCCGCATCCTGGGTGCTTCCGGCTGGCTTCAAAGGTGCCCGCGACGTTCGATTCGCCATGTGGGTATCGATGTTAAGTATGTGGGGTTGTCGCGTGGTGGTCGGTTACGTACTGGGTATCGTTCTGGGATGGGGCGTGGTTGGCGTCTGGATGGGGATGTTCCTCGACTGGGCTACCCGCGCAGTGATGTTCTATCGCCGTTTGATTACCGGCCGCTGGGCGTGGAAATACGCGCCGGCCAAAAAAACGGATGAGGGATAACAGCCTGATTGTGGTAAAAATCGGCAGTGGAAGCCGGTTTTTAGGCGAATTGCAGAATAAACCAGCAAACGATTTATTTTGTGCGAAACAGGCTTTGACAAGTTGGAGGGGCGCCGTTAATATTCGCCCCGTTCACACGATTCCTCTGTAGTTCAGTCGGTAGAACGGCGGACTGTTAATCCGTATGTCACTGGTTCGAGTCCAGTCAGAGGAGCCAAATTTAAAAAGCCTGCTTAGGAAACTAAGCAGGCTTTTTGCTTTTTATCAATCTTCGTTTTCGTAATATGATCATACAGTACGCGGTACTGGGTCAGGCTGTTCGGTGATTATTAATTCCCTTTCTTCCCTTATGACGCAGTTTTTTGCTGACGAGCATTCTGAGTTTCAATCTCCATCTGGTGCTCTGGGGTAAATGCGATAACTACTTTTTCGTCTGTTTGCGTGATGACTACCACATCGCGAAAATCTGCGATCGCGTGTGCTGCACCGTACTCTTTAAGAGCGTCTGTACCGATGCCAACACAAACTGCGCCAGCTGTAACAGCAGACATTACGCCGCTCCGTGAATCCTCAAATACGAGTGTCCTGGGGGGCGCAAGATGAAGCCGCTCAGCGGCAAGCAGATAAGGGTCAGGATAGGGTTTGCCACGCGCGACATCATCACGCTCGACAATCACTGAAATACAGTGCGTAATCTGCAACATCTCCATGACGCGATCGATTTTCGACCGCCAGCCGCTAGTGACAATTCCGACGCTAATGTCAGCCTTATGTAACTTTCGGATAAATTCGCTAACGCCGGGGATGGGGTCGTAATTAGCGGTATTTTCAACATGAATGATATGTGCCTGAACTTTCTTTTGATCTTCTAGGGAAAGATCGTTGAAAAGGGCGCGGATGGTATGCGGACCCGGCTGTCCGTGGATATGCTTGATGATGTCCTCTTCCGTAAGTGTCTTGCCGAACATCTGTGCACCTTCAGCCCAACCACGCTCAATTACCGCATTGGAATCAATAAGAACACCATCCATATCGAATAAAACAGCGGCAATAAGATTCGCAGAACTATACATTATCTATCTCCAGTTTTTTATTGAACATCGAGCGGGTTTGCGCGGTAGCGCTTCTGTACCGCTGGGTCATTTGGGGCATTTGGGTCATTTGGGTCGTTGATAAGTTGGAGGCGGATGACGGATTGCCCTAGAGAGCGGATTTCATCAAGACACTGGTTAAATTGGGTGAACTTTCGCGCTAGAATTTTTGGCGAGTGGGTTATTTTGTAAGTAAACTCGTACTGCAGGTCATTAGGGAGAACGGCTATATTTGGCATAAACATTCAATCCTTAAATTATTCGATGTAAATATATTTGTTGATGGAATGTATGTTGTAATAATCCATCAGGTTGCTTGCTATAAATAGCTTGCCGTTAGTAAGTGCTAAATAGGAAAGCTAGCAGTAGATATGGTGTTTCTGGAATTGATAAATCGACAGCATCTCGGTTTAATAATTTAGTGCATCATGTCATCTGCTGTGACTATTTGTATAATTCCATTTTTTTCAGGATTCGATAAATGTCAGGAATAGATATAAGGCTTCTGCGCGCATTTGTGATGCTGGCCGAAAAAGGGAATTATAATAAAGCTGCGGAAGAATTATTTCTGACACAACCTGCGCTTTCAAAGCAGATCCAGATTCTCGAACAAGAGATCGGAGGGCAGCTTTTCCTGCGTGGTCGCCAGGGGGCGATGTTGACAATAGTTGGCAGGCAGTTATTTACTAAAGCTTATGAGTTGCTGAAATCCCACCGCGATTTTTTAACCTATGCCCAGGATATCCAGAAGGGGAATGCGGGAAAATTAGTGCTCGGTTTTGGTATTTCTTCGTTTAAAAGCACACCCGTGTGGATAAATATTTTTCGCCAGAAATTTCCCGACAGTGATGTTGTTATCAGACAGCTTGCCTCAAGCGTACAAGTAAGGATGTTGATGGAGGGCGAACTTCATGCTGGATTTGTGCGTATGCCGGTAACAGAACTATTGGCTTCTCGCTTGATAAATAAAGAATATCTGGTGTTGGCAGCCCCGGTCACCGCTGAAATTAATCCCGCAGACCTTCAACGTACGCTGGTAGTAAATCCGATCTTATGCATGGACCCAGCAGTCAGTCCCTGTCTGGCGGAGCAAACGGCAGCATTCCTCCGAGATAATGAGCTTATCGCTGAACCAGTCTCAGTCACAAATGACATTCATTCCCTACTGGCTTTAATAGCCGGAGGGAATGGTTTTGCGCTGCTGCCCGCTAGCGTCGAAAACTTTTTACCTGCGGGAGTTAAATTGATCAAACTTTGGAGAAAGCAGAGCTTATGGAACATTGGCGTGGCATGGAATCCGAAAATCGACAACCATATGCGAGATGAGTTCCTACAGATTGTCATGCGTAGTTTGTCGTAAACGCTTTCGATACGCCTGTCTGGATTGGAGTGAAGGCACACTGAAAAGTCATAGATTATCACGCACGATACTGCATGAGTGGACGACACGTTATACTTGTTTGGACTGACCAGACAACTCAGACGCTAGAATATACTGTTACAACATCACCACTTCCTGTTTCTTCAGTTCTTCTTCCTACTCGACATGAGCCGAATCAGTTCAATTATCAAAAAAATATCTCAGCAATGGCTGACGGATTTACTTTTATTGCCCCACAATCGGCTTATCCTGTGGGGATTGATTCATCGAACAATATTCGCTGGTTACTAACCGGAGATTATGTAAATACAGAATGGTCAGATATTGAACGTCTATCAAATGGTAATTTTCTGCTCAGCTTTGGTTTCTTCGAATTACGTGAAGTTGATATTCTAGGTTGCTGTGTACGACAAACTATGTTGAATTCCAGAATGCACCACGACTGGTACGAGCTTGATAATGGCCAGTTGTTGATCACGACAGAAGATCCCGGACATCCGAATAACTATGTGATGGATGTCACCGCAGTAATCAACTATCCTGAATCAGCCGAAAATGTCAGTGAATTTCGCCTCCGTGAAGTTCTCGATGTGTCGCGTCCGGCTGTTCCTAACGTTAATGCTCAGGGAGCAACTGACGAAAAGGACTGGTTCCATAACAATCGATCGATTTACGATCCGTCAACGGACAGCGTGATTATTTCTGGCCGCCACCAAGATACCATCCTCTCAGTCGTCTCTAGCGCTGGTGCCCTTGATCATAAATTGGCAATTGATGATATTAACTGGATCATGGGGCCACATGATAATTGGGCAGACACTTACCAGTCGAAGTTGCTGACACCGCTTGATAGCGAGGGATCCATCATCAGCGATAAGGCTGCAAACCTTGATTTCTGGAACTGGGGTCAGCACTCAGTCACACTGCCAGTTGATCAACCTGCCGAAGCAGGGCTGACGGATATTATCATTTTTAATAATGGTAACTATCGTAGCTATGCTGCTGCTCTACAGGTACCGGCTGCAGAAAACTACTCCGAATGTTCGCGCTATCGCATTGATACCAATGCAATGACGATTCAACGTACATGGACATTTGGTCATGAGATGGGAAGCCTGCGTTATGGCTCTTATGTCGGGAGCGTTCGTGATTACGACACAACCTATCTCGTCAATCACGGAGGAATCTGTCTGGATGATGCTGGCATCAATGTGGGAACGCATTGGGGAGATCCGGACAATGATGGCACGGTTGCCACTATCAATCCGACGGTCTGCGTCTATGAAGTGCTGAAGGAAACACGCGAAGTCATCTGGGCTATGGAATTCTCCTGGCAGGATTACCCGTACTTCATTTTCTATAACTTCAAGGCCATCAGAGCCACGATGTATCCTTCAGCCATTTATGGTTGATTACATGCCACTGAGCCCGGAGCAGGATTGTTCCGGGCTGCAATAGACGCTGCTACCTGCATAACGTTAGCCGGTGGGCGCTGATTTTTTATTTGTTCGGCCATATAACTCATGTATGGGTTGAGATGACTGAATATCGCTTTATAACCTGTACACAGGTGGTTATGCCAGCGTTCACCCATTCTGTGTATCCGGTGCTTGGGGCATCCCCCATGACAGGTGAACCGCCACTCACAACGCATGCACTCTGCGCTCACCTCTGTTTTGGCAAGCCCAAATTTACGTTGCTGTTTGCTGACAGCCATTTTTGCCAGGCTCTCACGCCGCAGATTTCCCAGGCGGTGTTCAGGATAGACGTAATGGTCGCAGCTGTAGACGTCACCGTTCTGCTCTACCACCAGGCCAAAACCACAGGAAGGCTGCATTACACACAGCGATGGTTTTTCACCCAGCCAGGCCGCCAGCGCGCTGTCAAACATCTGCACATACACCCGACCCACATCTCTTTGCACCCACTGGTCAAAAACTCCTGTCATAAATCGTCCCCATTGTTCCCCGGAGACTGACCACTCTGTGACGGAGCCGACAAGTGTCTGCGGGTAGAGCAATTCGCCGTATTTCTCGTTAACCGGCCGCTGTTCGACCGCAGGGATAAACTGAACAAATTCAGCCTTCAGCTCTTGGGTCAGATACTCGTAAATTTCCTGTGGGTGTTCAGCGGTGACATTGTTGACGACGGTCAGAATATTCACATCAACATAGTGTTTCTTCAGCAAATTCATGGCTCGCAGTATTTTGTTGAAAACAGACTGCTCACTTCGGTTTTTCCTGTAGCGGTCATGCAGCCAGGCTGGCCCATCAATAGAGAGCCCGACTAGAAACTTATTCTTCGCCAGAAATTCAGCCCATGCTTCATCAATCAGTACACCGTTGGTCTGTATGCTGTTAGTGATACGTTTTTTCCCTGCATATTTGCTCTGCAGCTGTAGCGCTTTTTCATAAAACGCAATACCAGCAAGCGTGGGTTCGCCTCCTTGCCAGGTGAATTCCACTTCCAGACCGGGGTTGGCTTCAATGTACTGCCGAACATAGGCTTCAAGGGTGACATCATCCATATGACGAGCGGGCTTACGAGGTTTCAACGTCCCCTGTTCTTTTTCCAGATAGAAACAGTAGTCACAGGCAATATTGCACTGATAACTGACGGGCTTGGCCATCAAATGGAAAGGCTTGCTCATGGTTGCTCCTGAATTAATCACACATGAAGTTTAGTGACATTGCTCACTTTTTTATCAATGCGTTTTGACATTGGCGTTGAATGATCGAAATATAGCTTTCATCAAAATAACTATACTATGAAATATAAGTTTCATAAAATAAACATCAGAGGTCTTTATGAGCAACCTGTTTGCCGGAGCACAAAACCTAGGTAAGTCCTTTATGTTGCCGATTGCCGTCCTGCCTGCGGCAGGCCTGCTATTGGGATTCGGTGGCGTGTTCACCAATCCGGTTACTCTCTCGACCTATCCAGCCCTCAACAGTGAAGTGATTCAGGCGATTTTTACCGTCATGAAGCTGTGTGGCAGCGTGGTCTTTGATAACCTTTCACTGCTGTTTGCTGTAGGCATTGCCGTTGGTATGGCCCGTAGTGATAAAGGTACGGCAGGCCTTGCGGCAGTTCTGTGCTATATCGTGATGAACAAAGCCATCAATGCATCACTTCTGTTGTCCGGAACGCTGGCAACAGATAATCTGGCCGCAGTCGGGCAGGCGAGTGTGATGGGGGTAACCACCCTTCAAACGGGTGTAATGGGTGGGATAATGAGCGGCCTTCTGGCCTTTTGGGTCCAGAAAAGGTTCGGTAAAACGGAGTTGCCAAACCTGTTGGCCTTTTTTAGCGGCTCCCGTTTTGTGCCTATCGTCAGTTCCTTCTTTGCTATCTTCCTTGGTGTGGCATTGTTCTGGGTTTGGCCTCCTATCCAGACTGGCATTACCCATCTGGGTGGCCTGGTTGAGAAGACCGGTTATATCGGAACTCTGTTCTACGGCATGATCCTCAAATGCCTTATTCCTCTTGGCCTCCATCATCTGTTCTATTTACCTTTCTGGCTGACCAGCGTCGGCGGTGAGCAAATGGTTGATGGACATCTGGTACAGGGCACGCAGAAGATCTTCTTTGCTCAACTAGCCGATCCCTCAGTGACTCAGTACTACATTGGGGTATCCCGCTTCATGGCCGGACGCTTTGCGGACTTCATGTTTGGTCTGCCGGGTGCCGCACTGGCTATCTACCATTCAGCCCGTCCTGAGAACAAGAAAAAAGTGGCCAGCCTGATGCTGTCCGCCGCGCTGACTGCGTTTGTCACCGGTATCACGGAACCGCTGGAATTTGCCTTCATGTTCTGCGCACCGCTGCTTTATGGCGTGCACATTGTGCTGACCGGTGTGGCGTTTATGTTCACCCACATCCTGCAGATCACGGTCGGACAGACATTCTCCGGCGGACTTATCGACTTCCTGCTGTTTGGTGTCCTTCAGGGTAATGCCAAAACCAACTGGCTGCTGATGCTGCCACTCGGTGCCGTGATGTTCTGCCTGTACTACTTCTCTTTCCGTTTCCTTATCAAATGGCGTCAGTTGAAAACACCTGGCCGTGAAGATGAAGCTGACGATGAAACTCCGGTTGTATCTGTCAGTGGTAATGAACGTGCTGCGGGGATCGTGCAGGCGCTGGGCGGACGGGAAAATATTGTGGATGTAGATTGCTGCGCTACCCGTCTTCGTATCACGGTCAAAAACCCGCAAAACGTAGTTGTGGAGGCCTTTAAACAACTCGGCAGTCGTGGGGCATTTATCCGTGGAGAGGGGGTTCAAGTGGTCTACGGGCCGCACGTGACTCTGATTAAAAACGAAGTCGAAGAATTTATCGGTTCATAGAGAAGAGACGTCTTATGAAAGCTGTAATGCTGATGTTTGATACGCTGACGCGTAACCATCTCGCCCCTTATGGGGGCGATGCTATCACCCCGAACTTTACCCGGCTGGCCCGCGAGTCTGCGCAGTTTGATAATTTCTATGTCGGCAGCATGCCCTGTATGCCGGCCCGGCGTGAACTGCACACCGGACGTTACAATTTTCTGCACCGCAGCTGGGGGCCAATGGAGCCGTTCGATTTCTCCACGTTCCAGGCGCTGAATCAGGCTGGCGTTCACACCCATATGGTGACTGACCATAAACACTACTGGCGTGATGGTGGTGCAACCTATCATACCCGTTACTCCACTTTTGAGTTTATCCGCGGTCAGGAAGGTGATTGCTGGAAAGGTCAGGTTGAGAAACCTGCGATCAAATGGCAGGGCATGGAAGATGAAGAAACCCTCCGTCGTCGCAGCGGGCGTATGACCCAGGATCTGATCAATCGGGCAGCGATGCCGACTCAGGAAGAGCACTTTACTCACCGTACCATCAGTGCCGGTCTCGATTTTCTGGAAACCAACAAAGATCAGGATAACTGGTTCCTACAGATCGAATGCTTCGATCCCCATGAGCCATTCTTTGTTCCTGAGAAGTACCTTGCGCAGTATGGCTGCATGCCTGATGAATTTGACGGATGGGTACCATATTACTGCGGTGCCCCCGGTGGCAGTGATGATGAAAAAGTCCGC
Organism: Kluyvera intermedia; assembly: GCF_021440345.1. Lineage (GTDB taxonomy): Bacteria > Pseudomonadota > Gammaproteobacteria > Enterobacterales > Enterobacteriaceae > Kluyvera > Kluyvera intermedia_A. Next base: position 14,545 of record NZ_JAKCNS010000100.1, on the reverse strand, counting down.
AAATTCTACCAGGCGTTGATTACCATGTGCGATGACTACCTTGGCCAGGTAATGGACAAGCTGAAAGCGCTGGGTCTGTGGGAAGACACGTTGTTCATCGTCTGTACCGACCATGGTTTCCTGCTCGGCGAGCATCAGTGGTGGGGTAAGAACATCATGCCGGTGTACAACGAAATCGCGAATACGCCGTTTTTTATCCGCGATCCACGTTGTAAAGCCGAAGGTGTTCGCCGTAGCGCGCTGGCGCAGACAGTCGATATTCCGGCGACGTTGCTGGAGTATTTCGATGTGCCACGCCCACCCTCCATGACCGGTAAACCGCTACGCCCGGCGGTAGAAAATAATACCTCGGTACGGGACTATGCGATGTTTGGTTACTTTGGCGGCCATATCAATATCACCGACGGCAGCTATGTCTATATGCGTTGTCCGCGGGAGGAAGGGAAGGGAAATCTGTATGAATACACCCTGATGCCGACCCGAATTGACAGCATGTTCAAAGCGAGTGAGCTGCAGAACATAAGTATCCATCCTGGCTTTGATTTCACTCAGGGCGCGCAGATCATGCAAATCCCCGCCACCTTCAGCTACCTGAATCCATGGCGGTTCGGGGATAAACTCTTCGACCTCAAAACCGATCCGCAACAGATGCGTCCACTTCACGACAGCGAGCGGGCGTTTCAGTATGCTCAGGCGATAATCGGAATGATGCAGTTGCATGATGCACCACCGGAACTGTATGCCCGCTTCGAATTGGATCCCCTGTCACCCGAGCGGGAACTGGCCTTCGCAGAGCGTTGGACCAGACAGGCGATGTGCGTCGGGAAAGAGTATCGCTGCGAGCATCATGGTGTGAATGAAGCGTTACGTTTTGTCATCAGTGCAGCTAAGGAACTGGGTTTATCTCAGGACGAACTCCTGAAGCATTTTCCTGCCAGCCATTTATTGACAGCAATGGATATCTTCACACTGATTGACGTCTGCTTTACCGGAGATAAGCATAAAGCGCTGGTTTATCAGACTCGATTGTTGCTGAGGACAGAGTAACCATGAACGATTGGCAACTTGAAAACGGTCGCTATCGGGTCACGGTGAAAGCAGTTGGTGGTGAGTTATCCCGAATTCGGGACAAACTTAGTGGCCGTGAATGGCTGTGGCAACCCGTACCTGGTGTCTGGAACAACTCGGCCACCCAACTGTTTCCTGTCGTCGGTGCGCTTGTTCATCAAGGGATCTGTGTGGACGGTCAGTTCCTGCCGCTGCCGGCACACGGCTTTCTACGCCAACAGACATTTGATTGTATTGAGCAGGGAGAAAGCCTGTTGCTGCTGGAGGCGCGAGCTAAACCTGACACCCTGAGTGTGTGGCCGTGGCGCTGGCGGGTTCAGCTACGGCTCATGCTGCATGAAGACGGGCTCAGTGTGTCACAGCGAGTCTTCAATGATGACCGCCAGCCATTCTGGTATTCCATCGGTTGGCATCCCGGGTTTGCATTGCCTGTTGCCTGCGAATCAGGCTGGCATTTACGGTTTGGTAATAATGCCGTCAAAGGACCATTTCCAACCCATAACCGAACGCTGGTTACGGAAGGTAAAAGTCAGACAACGACTTCCTTTCCACTGACAGAGGCATCATTCCGGGATGGTGCCATTTACTTTGGTAACTGCGGGCAGCAACAAATCAGCGTCTGCTCACCTGTTGGAAAAACCGTCATGACGCTTGAAATGGTTGAACATGATTGGCTGGCGCTCTGGAGTATTCCAGGCGTTGACCTGCTTTGTATTGAGCCGCTTGCCGGGACGACCGATGCGCCCGATTTTGATGGTTATGCAGAGAATAAACGCGGAATACGCCAGCTTGCGCCGGGCCAGAGTCAGGAATTCAACGTAAGACTGCGCTTTGCGGTAGACGCATGAGCGGGGGATTGACAGAATACCCGTTATTTTTCATGCAAAAGGGTCAGGTGCAGCAATGAGCGTGAATCGCGAAAATGTGCGGGTATATATCAGTAATGTACTGGGCGGGCTCGGAGAAACTGACCAGCATATTGCCCGATTTATTCTGGAGCAACCTGCGACAGTTGCGCAGACGCCGGTACGTAAACTGGCGGAAGCGATGTCAGTCAGCGAAGCGACGATTGTACGCTTTTGCAAAAAAATTGGTTATACCGGACTGCTTGAGCTGAAAGCGGCCCTTAAACGTGAACTGTTGGATGAGCGCGAACAACTGCTGCCAACGTCACCGGATATCTTCCTTGATGATACCCGCAATGATGTGGCGCAGAAGATTGCCATGACGGTGGAAACTACCCTGAATGAGACTATTGGCCTGCTGGACATGAAAGTGGTCAATCCGGTGGTCGAGAGGTTTTTGACGGCCAACCGCGTCCTGTTTGTCGGGTTTGGCGCTTCTGGTCTTTCGGCAATGGAAGCTCGTGACAAGATGAATCGTCAGGGCATCGACTCTGAAGCCTACACCGACCGTTTCACCATGACGCTGAAACTCACTAACCTTAAGCCCGAAGATCTGGTGGTGGCCTTTTCACACTCCGGTGAAACACCGGAAGTGGTCAATGCCTTCCGCCTGGCCAAAAAAGCGGACGCGCATTGTCTGGCCATTACTCACAGTCCACAGTCACCGCTGACCGAGCTGGCTGACACCTGGCTGCTGACCAGCGGCTGTGCGGGCCCCTACCAGGGCGACTCAATCGCCACCCGCATGTCACAGCTGTTTATGATCGAGTTTTTATGCACGGAAATCACCCGCCACAACCTGCGCGACAGCTCATCGACTGGACTTTCGATTAAAGAATTGCTGATAAAAGAAAGGATTAAACGTGAGTCTACAGGATAACACTCAGTCAACACACCCAAGGGGAAAGTGGTGGCTTGCGGGGAAAACCCCGGATTACCGTTTTACGCTCGCCAATGAGCGCACATTTCTGGCCTGGATCCGTACTGCTCTGGCATTGATGGCGGGCGCTGTTGGTATCGAGCAGTTTTCCCCCCAGTTATCCTCTGCCGAACTGCGTACGAGTATCTCAACGCTACTCCTGCTAGCGGCTTCGGCCATGGGGTTTATGGCATGGCGACGCTGGCGGCAGAATGAATATGCCATGCGTCTTGATAGCAATTTACCCTACACTCGCGCTCTGGTCATTCTGGCTGCACTTATGATTTTACTCGCAATATTGCTGGGAACGTTACTGTGGCAGGGAAGATCATAATGAATAGAGATCCGGGCCTGCAACCGGAGCGTACACACCTATCCTGGTGCAGAACCGGTTGGTCGATGCTTGCGCCGGGTTTACTGTGTCTGCGGGGCTGGAGTCATACTGGTAATGTACTGTACATATCGGCTGGGATGCTTTTGCTGGGCGGGGCGCTGATGATGTTTTGTGGCGTCACTAAAGGTCGGCATAACACTGTTTCTCTGATTATTGTTGTATCCGGGACTCTGCTCGTACTGATGCTTTTCTCTTAGTCGGTATCTAAGAATGCCATGACAATGGCCCGTTACTATCAGCTGTTTTTTCCCCGTTTAGAGCAGGCTTTTTGCTTTTCTGCGTTTGAGTACGCGGCCTGACAGTGCCTATATAAAAAAGCCGGGCACTGGCCCGGCTGGATCTTATCTCGTTAGCGGAACGGCGGCTCGTTGAAGGTACGCAGCTTACGCGAATGCAGGCGGTCGCCTTCGGCACGCAGCAGGTCAATCGCGCGGATGCCTATCTGTAAGTGCTCGGAAATTGCCCCTTCATAGAAACGGTTAGCTTGTCCCGGCAGTTTTATCTCACCATGTAGCGGTTTATCCGAGACGCAAAGCAGCGTGCCGTAGGGAACGCGGAAACGGTAGCCCTGTGCGGCAATGGTCGCGCTTTCCATATCAATCGCCACCGCGCGACTTAAGTTAAAGCGCAGTGATGAAGCGGAATAGCGCAGCTCCCAGTTACGGTCGTCGGTCGTCACAACCGTGCCGGTACGTAGCCGCTGTTTAACCTCTTCTCCCGGCATACCGCTGACCTGTTTGGTTGCGTCATACAGCGCGCGCTGGACTTCTGCGATGCTTGGAATAGGAATATCCGGCGGCAGCACGGCGTTAAGCACGTGGTCGTCGCGCAGGTAAGCGTGCGCCAGCACGTAATCACCAATCGACTGACTCTCACGCAGGCCGCCGCAGTGGCCAATCATCAGCCAGACATCCGGACGCAGCACCGCCAGGTGGTCGCAGATGTTCTTGGCGTTCGATGGACCGACGCCAATATTGATTAAGGTGATCCCCTGGCCGTCTTTGGTTATCAGGTGCCAGGCTGGCATCTGATGCTTCTTCCACGCCAGATCGGAAATGGCTTCTTCCGGCGCTTCGGTGTCGGCGGTGATCCAGATCCCGCCTGCGCAGGAGAGAGAGACATACGGGCTGTCCGGGTCGAGAATTTGGCTGCAGCCCCAGCGCACAAACTCATCCACGTAGCGGGTGTAGTTGGTGAACAGGACAAACGGCTGGAAGTGTTCAACCGGCGTACCGGTGTAGTGACGTAAACGCGCTAGCGAAAAATCGACCCGGCGGGCATCGAAGTGCGACAGCGGATAAAACTCCGTCGGGTGGGTCAGACCGTCCGCCGTTTCATCGCCAATTTGCGACAGCTCGGTGGTTGGGAAGAAGCGGGTCAGATCCGCGCTCATTGAGCGATCGAGATTCAGGCCATCAATCACATACGGGAAAGGGATTTCATGTTGTGAAGCGCCGACTTCAATATGTGCGTCATAGTCTTCATGCAGCAGCGTTAGCTGCTCCAGCAGGTAGCTGCGAAAGAGCCCCGGCTGCGTAATGGTGGTGGTGTAGCAGCCGGAGTGGGTAAAACGACCAAAAGCACGGGTTTTTTGTGCTTTGTGGGCGCTGCCGCTCCAGGAAACCGATAGCTGGGGATAGACAAATAATCCGCTGGCTCGCGCCTCGACGCTGGGCAGAGAACGATCGTCAATGAACAGGCGAATGGCATCGCGTAATGCTTTTACCGATTGATCGTATAGCGCCTGGAGCTGGTCCAGCGCTTGTTCAGGGGTCAGACTCACGCCCGTATTACTCATCGTTCGCTCCTTGTGTCAGATCTGCAGCTTTTCCCGATAGTATGCCAGCGGATGATGAAACAAAAGCGTTTGCCGGTTCCAGCATAACAACTGATTAACCTTTGACCGTCTCATGAATAAAGCAGGTAAATGCAGCGCCTCAGGCTAAAAAAGCTATAATTAACCGATATCTGCCGTGAATGAGGAAAGGGACATGGGACCTCGTGTAAAACTATTGTGTGCGCTCGCCGTGGCGTTGGGCTGCCAGAGCGCGCTGGCCGTGACGTATCCACTTCCCCCTGAGGGGAGTCGTTTGGTGGGCAGCACGCTAAACATCACGGTGCCGAAAGATAACCACCTGCCGCTGGAGGCCTTTGCGGCTCAGTATGGGCAGGGATTGAGCAACATGCTGGAGGCTAACCCAGGCGTTGACGTATTCCTGCCGAAATCAGGATCGACCCTGGTGATCCCGCAGCAGCTGATTTTACCCAACACGGTCCGCCAGGGTATTGTGCTCAACGTGGCTGAAATGCGCCTTTATTACTATCCGCCGGGAAGCGGTACCGTGGAAGTGCTGCCTATCGGTATTGGCCAGGCTGGACGCGAGACGCCGCGTAACTGGGTGACGAGCGTTGAACGCAAGCAAGAGGCACCTAGCTGGACGCCAACGGCCAATACCCGCCGTGAATACGCCAAACGTGGTGAGAGCCTGCCTGCCTTTGTACCGGCAGGGCCGGATAACCCGATGGGGCTTTACGCCATCTATATTGGGCGGCTGTACGCCATTCATGGGACTAACGCCAACTTTGGTATCGGGCTGCGCGTTAGCCAGGGGTGTATCCGCCTGCGTAATGACGATATTAAATACCTGTTTGATAATGTCCCGGTAGGTACCCGGGTGCAGATTATCGACCAATCGGTGAAATACACTACCGAGCCGGACGGTAGCCGCTGGGTTGAGGTACATGAACCGTTGTCGCGTAACCGCGCAGAATATGAATCGGATAACAAAGTTCCGTTGCCTATTACCTCCGCACTGCGTAGTTTTACCCAAGGGGCAGGGGTTGATGTGAATCGTGCTAAGGCAACGCTGGAGCGACGCTCCGGTATGCCGGTGAATATCAGCACGTCGCATAACGCATTGTAATCTTGTGACAGCATGCAGCCTGAAGCCCGCCTGAAGCGGGCTTTTTGCTATGGTGAGCACCAGTCTGCTGATGCTGCTGATGTTATAAAGGAGTGTGAAATGAGTGAAGTGGTGAACTGGGGCGTGCTGGGGTACGCGCGAATCGCGAAAAACTCTATTATTCCTGCCATTAACCGGGCCGGGAATGCTCGCGTGTATGGAGTGGCCTCGCGTAACAAAGCCGAGCTGCCGTCAGGAGAGTGGGAGCAAAGCTATGACGATTACGCCGCGCTGCTGGCTGATGATGCCATTCAGGCGGTTTATATTCCATTACCGAACTCATTGCATAAAGAGTGGGTTATTCGGGCGCTGGAAGCGGGTAAACATGTGCTTTGTGAGAAGCCAATCGGTTTAACGGCCATCGAGGCGCAGGAGATGCAGCAGGTCGCCGTCAGGCAGAACCGGTTACTGATGGAAGCCTTTATGTATCAGTACACCGACAGGGTGCGGGTAATAAAACAGGTTATCGACAGCGGCGAGCTCGGTGAGATTCGCCATATCAACGTTTCATTCCGCTTTCTTCTCGATCGCCCGAACACCATTAAAATGCAGCCCGCGCTGGGCGGCGGCGCGCTGTACGACGTCGGTTGTTATCCGGTGAATTTTGTTGGCCTGGTAACAGAACGTCTGCCGGTGAAGTGCAAAGCGCTGTGTGAAACGCAAGAGGGAGTGGATACCAACCTTTCGGCGCTGCTGCAATATGCTGATGGCCTGATTGCCAATATTCACTGCGGTTTTAACGCTTTTGGCCGTAACTATGCGGAAATTATTGGTACCAAAGGCATGCTGTGCATCGATAAGCCTTTCCTCGATGATGCCGGAACCTTGTATCTGCATATGCCGGATGGGGTTCGCGAACTGCCGGTCAGTGAGTCCGATCGTTACCAGGCGGAGATTCGCCATTTCTCCAGTGCGGTGCTCAATCAGCCGTCAAGACTCATTCCACTGGAAGAGACCATCCGCAATATGCAGGTGCTGGATATGATCCGCGCGGCGTTGTGATGCCCTGAAACATAAGAAAGCCTGCCGAGTGCAGGCTTTTTACTTTCAGAACGGGCTCGGATTGCGGGCTGTGACGGGGTTTCCGCTCACGGGATGGACAAAATTAAGCGCATTGGCATGCAGCATCAACCGTGGCGTTTGCTGTGTACCCGGCAGCAAGAGACCGCCGTAAAGGTCACAGCCTAAAATCGGGTGCCCGAGATACTGACAATGGATTCGGAGCTGATGAGTGCGCCCGGTTTCAGGAGTCAGCTGAACTCGCGTTAACGGCAGCTTTGCTCCATTTTCCAACGTCTGATAGACGCGCTCCAGCACCTGATAACGAGAGCGTGCGGGTTTACCGCTGATGGCGCAAATCGCCATACGTGGAAACAGCGCCGGGTCTTTAGCAATGGACGCGTCAATTAACCCTTCATCATCGTCAAGATGCCCACAAAGCAGCGCGCTATAGCCTTTTTTGACCGTACGCTGGCTGAACTGCTGGCATAGTGCGGCGTTGATCGCTTTATTGCGGGCAATCACCATCAGCCCGGATGTCCCGAAATCAAGGCGATGCACCAGCGTGCAGCCGGGAAATTGCTGTACCAGCCGGTAGTGGACTGAGTCGAGATTTTGCGGATTTTTCCCCGAAAGGCTGAGAAGCCCAGCGGGTTTATTGATCAGCAGCAGATGCTCGTCCTGATAGAGGATCTCGATTTCGTCATGGCACGGTGGAGCAATAAAAGTATCGACAATCGTAGACATCAGGCGGCCAGAAGAGTGGAGTGGGTTCGGATCATAACGAATTCTGGCGTAAGGGTCAGCTTATAAAAATAGGGTTGGCTGAGTGCAAAAAATATCCGAATGCAGAAAAGCAAAAAGCCCGCTCGAAAGCAGGCTTTTTAAATTTGGCTCCTCTGACTGGACTCGAACCAGTGACATACGGATTAACAGTCCGCCGTTCTACCGACTGAACTACAGAGGAATCGTGTGAACGAGGCGCATATTAACGATGTCACCCTGGCTTGTCAAAGGGTGAAAAGCGCTAATAAGTTCGTTTGCTGACAATTTCAGCAATCTGTGCGTAATTGCTGGTTTTTTAGCTGATTTGCACCGTGAAAGTGCAGATTTACCCCTTATGGGGCAGATCGCAATCTTCTGACTGGGGTGAAAAAGCGCGTCAACGATAGGTTTATCGCGGTTTTAGCGCTATTTCGAAAACTGGCAAGCATCTTGCAACTACTTCGATTACTTAACGCCAGCGTGGCAAAGAATCTCAATCGGAGGCAAAAATGAACTTCAGACGACTGAAATATTTTGTGAAAATCGTCGATATCGGCAGCCTGACCCAGGCGGCAGAAGTGTTGCATATTGCGCAGCCAGCGCTGAGCCAGCAGGTGGCGACTCTGGAAGGGGAACTCGATCAGCAGCTGTTGATTCGCACTAAACGCGGCGTCACGCCGACTGAGGCGGGCAAAGTGCTGTATACCCACGCTCGCACGATTCTGCGCCAGTGTGAGCAGGCGCAGCTGGCGGTCAACAACGTCGGGCAGACGCTGAGTGGCAGCGTGTCCATCGGCCTGGCGCCGGGGACGGCGGCGTCTTCGATTACCATGCCGCTGCTGCAGGCTGTGCGTAATGAACTACCGGATGTGCTGGTTTATCTGCACGAAAATAGCGGTACCGTGCTGAATGATAAACTGCTCAATAACCAGCTGGATATGGCTGTGCTTTACGATCGTGCGCCGCTGGCCGGTATTGTTAGTCAGCCGTTGCTGAAAGAAGACCTTTATCTGGTGGGCACCAGCAACTGTCCGGGGCAGAGCGTTGATCTTACTGCGGTGGCCGAGATGAACCTCTTTTTACCTCGCGACTACAGCGCCGTGCGCGCTCGGGTGGATGAAGCCTTCTCGCTGCGTCGCCTGACGGCGAAAATCATCGGTGAGATTGAGTCAATCTCAACGCTAACCGCCGCCATTGCCAGCGGTATGGGCGTGACGGTTCTGCCGGAGTCGGCGGCACGATCGCTGTGCAGCGCAGCCAACGGCTGGATGGCGCGGATCACTACGCCATCGATGAGTTTACCGCTGTCGCTGAACGTCTCAGCGCGTGGGCAATTGACCCCGCAGGCGCAAGCGGTGAAGGAAATCCTGATGTCGCTGGTGAGCCGACCGATGCTCGATAACCGGGAATTACTGCTGGTTAGCTAAGCTTATATTCCATTCAGATATAAGTTGCTGGTTTTTATTATTTGTTCGCGAAGGCAACAGACTTTAACAATAGTGCAATGTCTGATTGACCCGGAGGGAAGCGTGAACTTCCAGCAACTGAAAATTATTCGTGAAGCGGCGCGGCAGGATTACAACCTGACCGAAGTAGCCAATATGCTTTACACATCGCAGTCCGGCGTTAGCCGACATATCCGCGAACTCGAAGAAGAGCTGGGGATTGAGATCTTCATTCGACGCGGAAAGCGTTTATTAGGGATGACCGAGCCGGGTAAAGCGCTGCTGGTGATAGCCGAGCGTATTCTCAATGAGGCCAGCAACGTGCGCCGTCTGGCCGATCTCTTTACTAACGATGCATCAGGCGTACTGACCATCGCCACCACGCACACCCAGGCACGTTACAGCCTGCCGCCGGTTATCAAAGCGTTCCGCGAGATTTTTGAGGACGTCCGCCTGGAGTTGATTCAGGGGACGCCGCAGGAGATTGACGCGCTGCTGCACAGCGGCGGCGCGGATATCGGCATTGCCAGTGAGCGTCTGAGTAACGATGCTACGCTAGTGGCTTTCCCCTGGTTCCGCTGGCATCACAGCCTGCTGGTGCCAAAAGATCATCCGCTCACCCAGACTACGCCGCTGACCCTGGAGGACATCGCCCGCTGGCCGCTGATTACCTATCGACAGGGGATAACCGGTCGGTCGCGTATTGATGAAGCCTTTAATCGTAAGGGGTTAACACCGGATATAGTGCTGAGCGCGCAGGACTCAGATGTGATTAAAACCTATGTTGAGCTGGGGCTGGGGATTGGGCTGGTGGCGGAACAGTCGGGCGATGCGCAGGAGTCCAGCAGCCTGGTACGGCTCGATACGCACCACCTGTTTGATGCCAACACCGTTTGGCTGGGGTTAAAACGCGGTCAGCTCCAGCGAAATTATGTGTGGCGTTTTATTGAATTGTGTAATGCCGGCCTCTCTCTGGAGGAGATTAAACGCCAGGCGATGGAGCTGGAAGAGAACGTTCTGGATTACCAGATTTGATGTCGAGCCCCGGAGATAGAAGGGGCATACTCAACGGCGCACCACAGTGCACCCCAGCCTGAGAGGGCTGGGATCGCCGAATAATCGCAAAACGGTTATACCCGACGGCCAAATTTTCTTGAGCCCGCGACGCACAGAATGACCCCCAGCGTGACCGCCAGCATCAGTGGACTCACGCTTTCGTGCAAAATTGTGGCCGATAGCGCCAAACCGAAAAAGGGTTGTAACAACTGCAACTGACCCACGGCAGCAATGCCGCCTGCGGCGAGTCCCTTATACCAGAAGATAAATCCTATCAGCATACTGAACAGGGAAACGTAGCCCACTGCGAGCCAGGCCGCGGCGGAGAGAGTGCTCAACGCCGTTGGGCGCGTGATGAATGTGGCAACCAGCATCAAGGGGAGCGAGATAATCAGCGCCCAACTGATAACCTGCCAGCCGCCGAGCGTTCGCGTCAGGCTGGCACCTTCTGCGTAACCCAGGCCACAGACAACCACGGCGGCGAGCATTAGCAAATCACCGGTGAGCGACACTGAAACATTTTGCTTCAGGGCAAATCCCACCACGAAAAGACTGCCTAGCACGGAAAAAATCCAGAATGCAGGGTGCGGGCGCTCGCCGTGGAGGACGACGCCAAAAATGGCCGTCGTCAGCGGCAGCAGGCCGAGAAACACAATGGAGTGCGCGGAGGTCACGTGCTGTAAGGCAATCGCGGTCAACAGTGGAAAACCGATAACCACCCCGAGTGAGACAATGATTAATGGGCGCAATTGCGCGGGCTGCGGGCGCTTTTGGCGGAAACTGACGATCAGTAAAATGGCTAGCACGCCGGCTATCGAGGCGCGTAAAAAAGTGAGAAAAAACGGGCTCATCTCCAGCACCGCAATGCGGGTCGCTGGCAGTGAACCGCTGAAAATTACTACCCCCAGCAGGCCATTTATCCATCCGCTGTAGGTGCCAGATTTTATCTTATCTACCGCTGCATTCACCACGTTAACCCCATCGTTGAGTCATCAAAAAAGCAATGCTAAGTTGTGGTAACTAATACAATCAAAAAATTGTCATGGATACATGTCATGAAAGCTCGCTATAAAACAATCGTCGACAAATTTGCCCGCACCATCCGCTCCGGAGAGCTGGCGGCAGGGCGGCGATTACCCACCCATCGACGTCTGGCGGCGGATGAAGGTATCTCTCTTGCCACGGCGACCCGCGTCTATGCTGAACTGGAAGCGATGGGGTTGGTGAGCGGGGAAACCGGGCGAGGGACATTTGTCAGAGAAACAGCCCTGCCCGCCGGGCACGGGGTAGACCAGCAGGCGGTAGCGGCCAACGTGCGCGACCTTAACTTCAATTACCCCACGCTTATCGGCCAGGGCGAACAGCTGCGAGACGCCCTGCGGGAACTCTCTGCCGCCGGGGATCTTGAATCGCATCTACGTTATCAGCCCCATGCCGGACGGTTGAGTGAACGTGAGATTATCGCGGGTCATCTGGCAGGTAATGGCTTTACGCCGAAGGCTGAGCATGTCCTGATTGTGAACGGTGCACAGCATGGCCTGACGGTGACGGTGATGGGATTACTCCGGCCGGGAGATGTTGTGGCGGTGGATGCATTGACCTATTCAGGATTTAAGGCACTGGCTGAGCTTTATCACCTTGAGTTGATTGCCATTCCCAGCCGTTCTGATGGTCCCTGTCTGGACGCTCTCGCCCGCCTTTGCGAGCAGCGGGATGTGCGTGCGCTGTATACCATGCCAACGTTACACAATCCCCTGGGATGGGTGTTAACCCCGGCGCAACGTCAGCGGTTGGCGGCAATAGCCCGTCAGCACGACCTGTTGATTATTGAAGATGCGGCTTATGCCTATCTGGTTCGGCAGCCGCCGCCACCGCTCACCTGCTACGCGCCCGAACGAACGGTCTATATCACCGGTTTTTCAAAAAATGTGGCGACGGGGCTACGAGTCGGCGTGGTGGTGTGTCCTGATGAGCTTAAACCGGCCCTCGAAAGAGCAATCAGGGCCACAACCTGGAATACATCTTCACTGGTTAGCGCGTTGATCTGTGGCTGGATCAAAGACGGGACCGTCTCGCGGTTTGAAACGCTGAAGAGGCAAGATGCACACTTGCGCCAGTCTGTGGCGCGTGAAGCTTTTCACGGCTTGCCGTACGTGGGGCATCCTGACGCCTATTTTCTCTGGCTACCGCTGGCAGATGAGTCCCGGGCGGATCGCGTGGCGAGCATGTTAATGGACAAGCAGATTTCGGTTTCAACGGCTGAGCCGTTTTGCGTTTCGGCTAATGTGCCGCAGGCGATACGTATTGCTTTAGGGTCAGTGTCGATGGTCGAGCTGCAGAATGCGCTGCGCACGGTACGGGATGTGATTGAATTCGAGCAGTACGGGCGATAAAAAAGCAAAAAGCCCGCTTAGTTTCCTAAGCAGGCTTTTCAAATTTGGCTCCTCTGACTGGACTCGAACCAGTGACATACGGATTAACAGTCCGCCGTTCTACCGACTGAACTACAGAGGAATCGTGTGAACGAGGCAGATACTACTGTTCCTCGATATTTGTGTCAACACTAAAATTAACTTGCTGATTCAATTGGCTGAATTTAACCCAACTTGTTGTTTTAGTGTACTGTCGATGGATTTTCATCCTGTTGGCTATTATCGCGTAACCGCTGGAGCGGATCCTGGCGATAGAAGCCGCAGAAACGCTGCCACAGCGCCGGGAAGCGCGGGGCGAAAAGCTCGGGGGCGCTGAAAAAATACTCAGAGAGCACTGCAAAACATTCTGCGGGGTCAGTTGCAGCATAAGCATCGATACTGGCCGCATTTTCTCCCACTAAATCAATCTCATCCTGAATATTATTCATGGCGGCGTGCAGATCGTGCTCCCATCCGGCAACGTCACGCAGCGGAATAAACGGAACGCCGCTGGCGCGATCGCCGTTGCGAGTATCCAGTTTATGCGCCACTTCATGAATAATCAGGTTGAAGCCGGAAGCATCGAAGGAATCCTGAATGTCCAGCCAGTTCAGAACGATAGGGCCCTGCTGCCAGCTTTGCCCGGACTGCACGACGCGCTGATTGTGAACCAGACCGATATCATCTTCCCATTCGTCATCGACGACAAACGGGGCAGGGTAGATCAGTATTTCATGAAAACCGTCGAGCCACTCGAGACCAAGTTCCATAATGGGGAGGCAGAACAGGAGCGCAATGCGCGCTTCGGTTACGGGTTCAACGGTCAATCCCTGCAAGAACACCAGCCGTTTTTGTTGTAGAAAACGCTCGGCAAGCTGAACCAGCTTCACCTGTTCATCGTTAGATAACGTGGCTAACAGAGGTATGGCCAGGGCGTGCGCCCACGGCATATCTGTTTTCTCAGCGGTATCGCTTGCTTTCCAGGGCCATTTAATCATCGTTTTGCTCGCAAACTCGTCACTTGAACGCAATTGAAGAGACTGGGACTGTTAAAATGCCAAATAACCTGGCATGATGGCAACCATCAAAACGGAGAGATGCCGGAGCGGCTGAACGGACTAGTCTCGAAAACTAGAGTAGGGGCAACTCTACCGGGGGTTCAAATCCCCCTCTCTCCGCCAATTTCAACAAGTTACACCCCCCAGTCGCTATTGACTATTCCCTTATCAAAACGTTTGTAGAATATTTTCGTAACCCCCAACCGTCACTTCATTCTGTCTGCAATTGTGATATTGAACACAGGAATACTCCGTGTTTGTCGCATTTATGTCATAGAACCCGCGGTTATGTACATTTTCTCAGCAACAAGACTTTTCCCGCATTGTCGGCTTAACGCCCAAAAAACATCGGCAACGACACAATCAACCGCAGACAGACCTTAAATCATGGGGAGAGGCAGGCCTGGGTGACTTATTGCTGTGACCCAAGCCGATTCGACCTCTTCACTAAATGCACTGCGGATTCTGGCCCGTGCCGGTGGCCTGGACAGTGACGTATCGTTTATTTTTAAACAAGACTGCGGTTTTTTTATGTCCATTGGCGGTGATGCTGCCAACTTAC
>NZ_JAKCNS010000099.1 GCF_021440345.1 Kluyvera intermedia | reverse complement strand
ACTTTTAGACGAAAAGTCGATAAACATCTACTTTTACAGATTTTTTATTGGCATCAAAGCAAAGGTGATTGACATCATCACCAGACACAATAAATGGATAATTATTCATATAAAACAATAATATATTCCATTTTCAAACGCAATAAATGGCCGAAAACAGGTCCAAAGATAGGGCTATAAAAAGTGTGGAAAATACGACGTTCGCCTGGCTTATGTGAGTAAGCCGCGATAAATAGCGCAGAATGGATTGAGGGTGAGTGACCCATGCATGGCGGAAGGTCAGCAGGAAAAGCAGGCGCGGGGTGCGCCTGCCGTTGGCTTATTTTGCGTGCCAGTATGCGCTCGAACGCACCAGCTGCGGATCGATAGCGTCGGTAACAAAACCGTCGGTCAGCCCTTTCACCACCTTCCCTTCACCTGTCAGCCAGATAAAGTAGTCGGACTCAGGCACCGTTAACTGCGCCAGACGCGCCGCAACAGCGTCGGCATCATAGCGGGTAAACCACTCAATATTGCAGTTCTCAAACCCGGCCAGATAATCTTTATCCGCCTCATCTCGAACCATCACCAGCGCGTTGATCAGCGGATGTTGCGGCAACTCGCGTAATGCCTCCAGCCGACGGCGCAGCGCAGGCATTCCAGTTTCGTCACAAACATACAGCTGCCAGGCGTAATCCTCTGGCACCACCAGCGAACCACGCGGGCCGCCAATGAGTAGCGTATCGCCGGCTATCGCGTCCATTGCCCACTGGCTAGCCACGCCGCCGTCATGGATAAAGAAGTCATAGGCCAACTCATGGCGCTCCGCATTATACAGCGGCGTATAGTCTCGTGCCTGTGGGCGAACGCCGTCTGCCCAAACGATGCCTTCGTCACTCACGGTTGGCGGCGTTAATGTCGTTCCGGCCTGCGGAAAAAACAGTTTAGTGTGGTCGTCAAAACCGCGTGAGCTAAAGCCGTTAAGCGCTGCCCCGCCCAACACAATCCGCTGGAAAGCCGCACCGACGCGTTCAACGCGCAGTACGGTCAGTTCACGAAAACGAAGCTCATTGCGTACGCGCTGTGGGTATTTGTTCTCTTTCATTTGGCGTCTCTCTGACAAATAGATATATCTAAAAACTTTGCAAATGATAATGATTGCCAATTAAAAAGAATGCAAGCACTTTTTATGATATATGAACCACATCATATCAAGCATCGCCAAATAAAAATTAATGTTATATATATCAATAAATTGAAAAACATTCACTTTTAGATATTGCTAAAGATATAAAATAAGATATAAATTAGATATATCTAAATAGCAAAAGGAATACCATCCATGAGACCTTTCTCTGGTAGCGAACATCGCGGCCACGGCCATCGTGGCGAACACGGCGAGTGCGAACATCGCGGTGGACGTGGTGAAGGCCACGGCGGCGGCGGTCGTCGTCAGCGCTTCTTCGGTCACGGTGAGCTGCGCCTGGTCATTCTCAGCATCCTCAAAGAGAGCGCCAGCCACGGCTATGAGTTGATTAAAGCGATTGAATCCCTGACCCAGGGCCATTACAGCCCGAGCCCCGGCGTTATCTATCCCACGCTGGATTTATTGCAGGATCAGGGGTTGATTACCGTGCAGGAAGAGGACGGCGGGCGCAAGAAAATCGAGATTACCGCCGACGGCAGTCAGATGCTCGAAGCAAGCCAGGAACCGTTGGCACAAATCCAGACCCGGCTGAAAGCCAGAATGGTGGGGCATGAACTGCGTAAAAACCCGCAGATGAAGCGGGCGCTGGACAACTTTAAAGCCGTGCTGGACCTGAAGGTGAATCAGGGCGATATCAGTGACGCGCAGCTAAAACAGATTATCGGCATTATCGACCGTGCGGCGCTGGATATCACCCAGTTAGATTAATGCAGGACCGTCACTGCATCCTGCAGGCGGCTTGCGCGACGTTTGACCATCGCCGACACGCTTGCGCTCTCCGCCACCAGCCCGGCATTTTGCTGGGTGATCTCATCAAGTTTCGCCACCGCGCGCGTCAGGTCTGACAAACCCGTCGCCTGCTCTGACGTTGACTGGCTAATCTGCGCAATCAGCTGGGTGACATTTTGCACTTGTGAAACAATGTCATCCATCGTGCGCCCCGCCGCATGTACCTGCTCAGACCCGGACTGTACTTTACTGGCGCTGGCTTCAATCAACTGGCGAATTTCGTTAGCGGCAGTGGCGCTCCGGCTCGCCAGATGCCGAACTTCACCGGCAACCACCGCAAAGCCCCTTCCCTGTTCACCGGCACGCGCGGCCTCAACGGCGGCATTCAGCGCCAGAATATTGGTCTGGAAAGCAATATCGTTAATCAGCGTGGTAATCGAACCAATACGCTGGGTGCTATCGGCGATATCCTCCATGGTTTGCACCACCCGATGCATCGCCTGTCCCCCCTGAGTTGCCGCACCGCTGGCGGCAAGAGAGAGCTTATCGGCCTGCGCCGCAGTGTGGGAATTGTTCTGCACCGATGCCGCCATCTGATTCATGGTAGTGACCGTTTGCTGCACATTCTCCACCGTTTCCTGCGTCCGCAGATTGAGAGAGTCGTTGCCACGCGCCAGTACGTCGCTACCATCGCTAACGCTGTTAACCTGGCTTGAGACATCGTTAATCAGCCAACGGCACATTAACCCAAGCTGCCCCACTGAGCGCAGTATCAGCCCTAGCTCGTCGCTACGATCCAGATGTTCCACACTGTTACGCTCGCCGGTCGCCACGCGGAGCGCCTGTCGTGTCACGTTCTCAATTGGCCGAACAATCTGCCACTCAAATACCAGGGTGGTCAGCAGCAGTAGAATCGCCGACGCCAGCACCGCCGCAATCGGCGCATTCAGGGCAAACAGCGATCCGGCCAGCAGCAGATACAGCCCGAGCATCACACTTCGAACCCGCCAGCGCAGCGGCATAGCCGAGAGTTTGCCCCACCAGCGTTTGCTGATAACGCGGCCCTTATGCAGGCGTTTATTGCTGCGATTCTCCCGTAACGCCTGATAAAGCGGCTCAACTGCAGCCACTTCCTGTGGGCTGGCCTTGGTACGGATAGACATATAGCCGATAGTTTTACCATTACGCACCTGGGGAATGGCGTTGGCACGCACCCAGTAATGGCCGCCGTTTTTTGGGCGATTTTTCACGATACCGGTCCACGGCTCACCTTGCTTTAGCGTATGCCACATATCGGCAAACGCCGCTTTCGGCATATCGGGATGACGCACCAGATTATGCGGCAGGCCGTGCATCTCTTCACGGCCATAGCCGCTTATCTTCACAAAGGCATCGTTAACGTGGGTAATGCAGCTATTGAGGTCGGTGGTCGACATGAGGGTGGTGTGATCGTCCAGCACGGATTCATGCTGGTTTTGGTCGGACAGGGTAGACATACGAACATCCTTTTCAGGTGCGGAAAGAAAATGTATTACAATTGTTATATCGGAGGTTATTTAATTAACCTTAATTGTTAATTTTGCGTTAGATCGCAAAATCGACAAAAGCCCTACTTTTTACAAGCCGCGCTACCCTGGCGCAAAACGCGCACTGCTGTAGAGCGCGCTGCACAAAAAGGTCGCACCTCGTCGCCAACCTTTTCAGTCTTCCCGCACCGCTGGACGATTAAATATTGTACATCCGCGTTATTCCCAGGCATTTATCCCGATTTTCACCGCAGCCGCTGAAGTGGCGTAATCCCTGCAATACTTAACTCAGTATCATGTGATACGTGAGCCCCGGGAGCACATTTTGAACAGGTTACCTTCCAGCGCATCGGCTCTGGCCTGCAGCGCACACGCACTGAATCTCATTGAGAAGAAAACGCTCTCACATGAGGAGATGAAAGCTCTTAACCAGGAGGTCAGGGAATACTTTAAAGAACATGTGAATCCGGGGTTTTTAGAGTACCGAAAATCTGTAACAGCCGGTGGGGATTACGGAGCCGTAGAGTGGCAGGCGGGAGGGTTAAATACGCTTGTCGACACCCAGGGCCAGGAGTTTCTGGATTGCCTGGGCGGTTTTGGTATTTTCAATGTGGGGCACCGTAATCCAGTGGTGGTTTCCGCCGTACAGAATCAGCTCGCTAAACAACCGCTTCACAGCCAGGAACTGCTCGACCCGTTGCGCGCGATGCTGGCCAAAACGCTGGCCGCCCTTGCGCCCGGCAAACTGAAGTACAGCTTCTTTAGCAACAGCGGCACCGAATCGGTGGAAGCGGCGCTGAAGTTGGCCAAAGCCTACCAATCGCCGCGCGGTAAATTTACCTTTATCGCCACCAGCGGCGCGTTCCATGGCAAATCGCTTGGGGCGTTATCGGCTACGGCCAAATCGACCTTCCGCAAGCCGTTTATGCCGCTGCTACCGGGTTTCCGCCATGTGCCATTCGGTAATATTGAGGCCATGCGCACCCTGCTCAGCGAATGCCAGAAAACCGGTGATGACGTGGCGGCGGTGATCCTTGAGCCAATTCAGGGCGAAGGCGGCGTAATTTTGCCACCTCAGGGCTATCTGCCGGCCGTGCGCAAGCTGTGCGATGAGTTCGGTGCGTTGCTGATCTTTGATGAAGTGCAAACCGGGATGGGTCGTACCGGCAAGATGTTTGCCTGCGAGCATGAGAACGTGCAGCCGGATATCCTGTGCCTGGCGAAAGCGCTCGGCGGCGGCGTCATGCCTATCGGTGCCACTATTGCCACGGAAGAGGTGTTCTCAGTGCTGTTCGACAACCCGTTCCTGCACACCACCACCTTTGGCGGCAACCCGCTGGCCTGTGCGGCGGCGCTGGCAACCATCAACGTACTGCTGACCGAAAACCTGCCCGCTCAGGCCGAGCAGAAAGGCGATATGCTGTTGGATGGTTTCCGCAGTATGGCACGCGAATACCCGGATCTAGTGCGTGAAACCCGTGGTAAAGGAATGCTGATGGCGATTGAATTTGTCGATAACGAAATCGGCTACAACTTCGCCAGCGAGATGTTCCGCCAGCGCGTACTGGTTGCCGGAACGCTCAACAATGCCAAGACCATTCGCGTTGAACCCCCGTTGACCCTGACGATGGAACAGTGCGACCAGGTGCTGAAAGCGGCGCGTAACGCGCTGGCAGCTCTGCGGGTCAGTCAACATCAGGTAGCTACCGAGCAGTAAATTCACGCCCCCTACCACTTCGGTAGGGGGGCGTTTTTATTGCCACCTATCGCCAAATGGCGATGGGATATCCAGCCACTGAACTTCGCAATCGCTGGTGCCGCAAAAAAGCCGGACGCCGCCTTGACCATCTTTTAGCAACCCGGCGGGGAAAACGACATCCCGCAAATCCTCACGCTTGCTCTCCCCACTCAGAAAATCATCCCGGCAGGCGATGATTGCCATCGGAGACGACACGCCGGACTGAGGGTCAAAGAGAAAACGCGCCGCATAGTAATGACGGTTGCCCAACGCATCAAAACCAGCAACATGCGCCAGCACGCCAACGTTGCCCGTAGGCAGCAGGTATGCCGCATTGACGCCGCACCAGCACTGCTCATCCACATGTGAAATCAACGTGGCGCGGGCCATCACCTGCGCATCGAGCGCCTGCAATCGGGGGATAATCGTCCAGCCGATGGTGCCACGCCCGCCAGGCTCCCCTTGTGGCCGGGTAAAAACCAGAATACGTCCATCGGGCAATTGAAGCAGGCGGATATCTTTCATGCCCCACGGCCCGGTCGCCAGCGGCCGCAATGTGGCAATATTTTCCCCGATGAAAAACTGCGTGCGCCAGCGTAAAGGCTCCCCTTGCGTTGAAAACGAGACCTCTACGCCGCCAAACACCAGTTGCCCATCGATCTCGCTGATAAAGGGGTCCTGCAAATCGAACTTCGGCATATCGGCTAGCACAGTTGCATGATTCGCGCCGTCCCAGGCGAAGAAGCACACCTGAGCGCGTTCGCTGTTGCGCACTTCCACCCGCGCGGCTATGCACCATCCCCCAGCATGACGAAAAGGTGCCGTCGGGTTATACACATCCCGCCCGTCCACGCCGTGAAAAGTAATTTTGCCACCGCTGTGTAGCCGGGTGTGGGAGCGATAGCGGCGATAAAGTTCGGCCACGTCGTCGCGCATCATGCCAACCCTAAGTGCTTCCATAACGCATCCATTGGCAGCGTCGCCAGCGCGGTACACTCATCGGCGGCGCCGTACCAGACATGCAGCACCTCATCACGAATAAGCGCCCCGCAGGTGAACACGACGTTGCCGAAAAAACCTTCTCGTTCATAGGATGCCGTTGGCTCCAGCAGCGGTACCGGCGATTTTGCGAGGATTTTGGTGGGATCGTTGAGATCCAATAACAGCGCGCCCAGACAGTAGCGTTGATCGGCATCGACTCCGTGATAGATCTCAAGCCAGCCACGTTGGGTTTTAATTAACGGCGCGCCGCCACCTGATTTCCGCGAGTCCCATTCATCCCCTGAACGTCCCAGCAGGTGCCGGTGGTTTCCCCAGTGCAGCATATCCGGAGATTCGCAGATCCAGATCTCTGGATGACCAAAGTGGCACGGTGCCGGGCGCGTTAACGCCATATAGCGACCGTTAACTTTTTCCGGGAAGAAACAGACGTCGCGGTTATCCGGACAAAGGATCAATCCCTGTTTTTCAACGTGCACAAAGTCGCGGGTGGTCGCCAGCGCCGTGGTGATCCCCAATGACGAAACCGCCGAGTAGTTGATATACCAAAGATCATCTATCTGCGTAATACGCGCATCCTCGCAACCGAACTCTTCATAGCGGCTGTCCGCGATGATAAAAGGCTGGGTATCGATCGCGTAATGCACGCCATCTTTGCTGCGCGCAAGGCGCAAATGGGACATTGAGGTCAGCCACAGCTGCGATGGATCGCTCTTTAAGACAATGGTTCGGGGATCGCTAAAATCGTAGCGCTCATCGCCGCGGTGGAACATCTTCGTGGTCTGCCGCCAGCCACCCGCGTGTGATTCCAGCAGCGGCACGACGATCTGCTGCGGATCGTCATTAAGCACGCTCTCGGCAACGCGCAGGAGCAGGATAATTTCACCGTTGTATTCGGTGACGCCGGTATTAAAAACGCATTCTACTTTCCGCCCCGGCAGTGAAGGCACCACATCTTTCGGGGTAATCAGCGGATTATTGCTGTGTCTGTTCATGAACTCTCCTTTTCATCAGAATTTGATTTTTACCTAGCCATTGGGTGTCCTGCCCGTACAGCACGTCGGCGGCAATCGCCCGCCATGGATTTTGTACCGGACCGCCAAAATTAATCGCCACCCAGATTCGTTCGCTTGCCGTCGCGCGCATAAACCAGACGCACTCCTCGGTCTGCACCAGCAGTCCGCCATCCCCCTCGCAGAGAGCTGCCGTTTGTCTGCGCAGCGCAATCAGCTCCTGATAATCTCGCCACAGCGAGCCGGGCGTCTGCTGCTGGCGCATGGCGTTGATTTGCCGGTAGTCGTTGCTAATGGGCATCCAGGATGTGATGGGAGAGAATCCAGCTAATGGCGCATCGCTCCACAGCATCGGCGCACGGGATGCATCGCGTGAATGGTCAATTGCCTGAACCAGCGCTTCGGCCTGCGTTAAGCCTTGCTGGAGCGCCGTTTGATAATGGATTTTCCCCTGAATATCGAAAATCTGTTCTACCGTCTCGGGGAGATAGTCGGTCATCCCCAGCTCTTCGCCCTGGAAGACAAACGGCACGCCGCGCACGGTCAGCTGCAGCGCTAGCACCGCTCGCGCGCGTTCAATATCGCGTAGGCCTTCACCAAAACGGCTAATCATGCGCGGCATATCGTGGCTGGAGAAAAAGAGCGTTGGCAGGCCTGATTGCTGTGATTGTGTGGCGTTAATTTCCGAGCATAAACGCGAGATATCGAAGGTCTTCTGGCTGCCGATATTGAAGTTGAACACCACGTCCATCAGTTCGGGACTCTGATAGCGCGCCAGAATATCCAGCTCGTCGCTGCCGATCTCGGCAATCAGAAACGCGTTCCCCTGCTGACGCACATAGCGACACAGGCGCCGTAAGGTGTCGATGATCCCCGGTTGGTTTATATCAAACTCATGCCGCTGTTCACCGTTGTCTATCGGGTTATCAGGACCTATGCCGTCAGTGGTCAAAAAGTTGATCACATCAAAACGAAAACCATCAACCCCCTGCGATTTCCAGAAATCGATGACCCGATAGATCTCCTGCTCCACCTGCGGATTCTGCCAGTTCAAATCAACCTGCTGTGGCGAAAATTTATGGTAGTAATACTCGCCGGTATCCGGCTCCGCACACCATGCACTGCCGGAGAAAAACGACTGCCAGTTATTTGGCTGTTTGCTAAACAGAAAGTAATCCCGGTAGCGGCTGGCCGGATTATTCCATGCATCGCGAAACCAGGGATGTTCCGTCGAAACGTGGTTAACCACCAGATCGATGATCACCCGGATCCCGCAGGCGTGGCAGCGTTCCACCACTTCACGAAAATCCGCCGATGTACCAAAACGTGGATCAACGGTGCAGTAGTCACTGATGTCGTAACCGTTATCCACCATCGGTGACGGGTAAAAAGGGGTTATCCAGATAGCCCCGACGCCCAGCGTTTGCAGATAATCGACCTTCGACAACAGCCCGGTGAAATCCCCGATGCCGTCGCCGTTTCCGTCGCAAAAAGAGGGCAGATAAATTTGATAGCAGGTACACGCCTGCCACCAGGGTTGATTGCTCACCGGTACGTTCCTTATTTCAGTGATAACGACATACCCTGCAGGAAATATTTACGGAACAGGATAAATAGCACGACGACAGGCAGCATCTGCACCACTGCCCCAGCCATTACCGGCCCCAGATACACGCCGTAAGATTTACTGAACGTCGCTAACAGGACTGAGAACGGCATTTTTTCGACATCTCGCATCACAATCAGCGGCCACAGGAAGTTGTCCCAGGAGCTTGAGAAGGTGAATAGCGCAACAATCGCCAGAATGGATTTATTCAGCGGCATCATCACATGACGCAAAATGCCCCACAGATTGGCGTGATCGAGACGCGCGGCGTACAGGTAATCATTCGGCGTCCCTTTGAAGCTCTGCGACACCATAAAGATCCCCCACGCGCTCATCGCATAGGGCAGGATCATCGCGCTGTAGTCATTAATCAGCCCCAGCTCCCGCATCAGCACAAACTGCGGAATGATGAACATGAATACCGGGAACACCATCTGCACAATCAGTAAATTGCGAAACGCGTTTTTACCGTGAAATTCGGTCTTCGCCAGCGCGTATCCCACCAGCATCGAGGTGACGGTCACACAGGCGGTGATGGTGATGGACACAAACAGCGAATTACACAACGTGCGCAAAAACGGCTTATCTGCACGGTTGCTGTTATCAAAAAGGAAGGTGTAGTTTTCCAGCGTTAAATGCCCGGAGAACAGGCTGCTGGTGTAGATTTCCGCCGTTGGCTTCAGTGAGGAGACAACCATCCAGATAAACGGGTAGAGCCAGCTTAACGCCAGTAAAAACATCACCGCATGAATTAACAGGCTCAAGGGAGTGAGTTTTTTCATTCACACAATCTCGATATTTTTTTCAAACAGTTTGCGGAAGAGCCAGATAGCCAGGAAGCTACACCCAGCCACAATGATTGACATTGCAGCGGCCCAGGTCGGTTTCATATTCTGGAAAGCGGCTTCATACATCACCACCATTGGACTAGTTGTACTGTTCAACGGCCCACCGCCGGTAATTAAATAAGGTTCGGTGAAAATACTGAAAGCGACGGTAATCACCAGCACCATCACCATGACAATTTGCGGATTCATCATAGGCAAGGTAATGGCCCAGCTTTGTTTAAGGCGCCCCGTTTTATCCAGCACTGCCGCACTATAAATATCGTGCGGAATAGATTGCATCCCGGAATAAAGAATCAGACCGTAATAGCCGACAAATTTCCAGGTTACAATCAGGGCGATCGATAGCATTGCGCAGTCCGGGTTGGTAAACCAGGGAACAGAAACATTAAAAGCTTCACGTAAAAACTGATTCACTGGGCCATATTCACTAAAGAGTTTGGCAAACACAATGGAATAGGCCACGCCCGATGATATATTAGCCAGCAAAAAACTCAGTGCAATAAACCCCTTCCCATATTTAATTTTACGCAGACCGGCGGCAAAGAGTAACGAGGTGATAAAGACGATGGGTAAATACCACATCAGGAACCGACAGATATTCCACATTGATGTCCAGAATAGCTGGTCGTTAACCACGCCAATAATATTCTGTAGCCCCGTAAAACGGGGCGTACCAATAAATTGCCAGTGTGTCACGCTAAGCACCAGCAGCCAGGCCAGTGGGTAAAACCAGAACAGCAAAGAATAACCTATCCATACGGAGGCCAGCAGGCCTCCGGTACGGGAATCATATCCGGCCATTGATCCCCCTTATTTGGATAATAGGGCGTTAATTTCTTGCTGGGACTGGGCTAATACTTTGGTCGGGTCATCCTGGTTAAAAATCACCCGTTCAAGCATCTGCGTCATACTACGCTGCACTTCCGTGGTTTGCGTCGTCGCCACCGGCGGCAGCGCGACATCAACATAGGACGCAATGCTTTTCTCCAGCGGGTTCTGGTCAAAATACTGAGTAAACAGCGGGTTAGTCATCAGATCGGCGCGCGCTGGCGGCATACCGGTAAGTTCCAGCCAGCTACGGTCATGCTCTGCATGGCCAAAAACCCATTGTATGAATGCCCAGGCTTGCGTTTTGTGTTTGCTGGAGCTGAACATCACCATGCCTTTGCTGTCACCAAACGTATGCGGATGCGCGACGCCACCTTCGGTTAGCATTGGGCCTATCTGAATGGTTTTCAGTATGTCCGGGTACTGTTTACGGTAGCGTGCGAGATCCCAGGGGCCACGTGCCGAGGCCAGTACTAGCCCGGTTGCCAGCGGGTCGTCAGCGGCGGTGAAGTCATAGCTGCTCCACTTGTTTTCAAACACTTTCCCCATAAATGTCAGCACGGCCTGACCCGCAGGGTTATTGAATTCAGCTTTTTTATCCGCGATATAGGCTTTGCCACCGCTCTGTGCGTAATACAACGGGATAAAGTCAAACCAGCGCTCCCACCAGTTTTTGCCCGCCGTCAGCTGCATTACGTAGCCGTGGTTATCTGCCGCCCGGCGCTCAGCCAATTGGTAAAGTTCGTCGTAACGTGTCGGAACATGGTCAAAACCGTATTTTTTCAGCAAATCACCGCGCCACCACCAGACAATAGGATTGATATAAATCGGCAGGACATTTTGCTGGCCGTTGAGTTTCCAGGCGGGAAGGATCGCCGTCATTTGACGCGAATTCACCAGTGCCTCAAATCCAGGCATTTTAGATAAATCTTCAATTTGCCCGACATCAACAAGCTGACTGGCAAAACCAATAAATATATTACTGGAAATATCCGGTTCAGTTCCTGAGGCCAACGCATTCATGATGGCTTCTTCCGAGCTATTAGCCGCAGGAATAGTTGTAAATTCAACGGGTGTATGCGTGGCGTCTTTATTCCATTCCGTCACCATTTTATTCCAGAACGCCTCTTCATTTTCATTCGGCGCGACCCACATTTTAATCGGTGTTTTAGCGCTATCTTGCGCCTCGCTTTTATCATCCGGGCCACAACCGGAAATACAGAAACTGAGTAGTATTGATGCCGTCAATTTAGCAACCGTTGAATATTTCACGATTTATCTCCCTAACGCGTAATACGTATTATTGGCTTACCGCAACCCTGCTTTGAATGAGGCGTAAACTAGCACTCCTTTTTTATGTTTAACGTTAAACAAATCACAAAACAATTTTTGTTTAACGCTAAACTTAGCGCCCATTAACGTATAAATAAAAACGCAAACATATAATCCCCATGAATATAAAAAAAGAAAATAAAACACCTGATGAATATAAAGAAATAAAAAACACCAGGATAACAATAAAATCATTGGCCAGTGAAATGGGTATTTCACACACGACGATTTCAAATGCGTGGAATAACCCTGAAAAACTCTCTGCTGATTTACGGGAGCGTATTTTGTCTTATGCAAAGTCGGTCGGTTTTCAGGGACCCGATAAACTGGCTCGGGCGTTACGTACCGGAAAATCAGATGCCATCGGCGTGGTTTTTAACGACTCAATGAGTTACGTATTTATCGATCCCCATGACATCAAGCTGATGCGCGGGATTGCCATACGTTGCGAAGAACAGAATATAAATCTGGTGCTTATTCCGCTGCAAAAAGGGGCCTCGTGTAAATCGCCATCCCCCACCACGCTGGTTGATGGTTACATTCTCAATGCCACCTACAACAATGCCGAAGTCATCCAGCAAACGCTCGCGCGCCATCTCCCGGTCGTGACGCTTGATTTTCAACTGCCGCAATACAGCAGCGTATCCATAGATAACACCTGTGCGATGCGCGATATCGCGACCTATCTGCTCCAGAAAGGGCATCGCCATTTTGGCATCATCGCCTTCTCCTCGAGCCCCGGCGTCCAAGGGATGCATCATCTTAAGCAGGCTATCGCCGGCGACAACACATTAATGCTGACGCGCGTAAATGCCTGCCGCGACGTATTTCATGAGCATGGAATACCGCTGGGCGATAGCTGGCTCTATGAAACTCAACACGATGAACAGCATGGCGAACTGGCCGCTGAGACGTTATTAACGGCCCATCCCGCCATCACCGCGCTTATCTGCCTGTCGGATCGTTTCGCGGTTGGCGCAGTCAATTACTGCCAGCGCAATGGCCTGCCCATTCCCCAACGCGTGGCGATCATCGGCTTTGACAACGTGACGCCCGAAGTGAAGGGCATTGGGCTTACGACCATCGCCCAGGATGCAGAACGCAAAGGTAAAATCGCCGTTGAGTTACTCCTGAAAAACGGGCCAGTCACCCACTATGCGCTGGAGTATCAGCTCATCGTGCGGGAAACCGCCTGAGTACCTATTGCTTAACCGAAGAGTGGATTATGGATGAACTGACCTGCTTTAAAGCCTACGACATTCGTGGCGAAGTCGATGTCGAACTCACACCCGGAATTGCCTATCGGATTGGTCGCGCCTACGCCAGTTGGTTACACCCCCGACGCGTTGTGGTCGGGGCGGATATTCGTCTGAGCTCGGAGGCGTTAAAAGCCGCGCTCGCGGAAGGACTGATGTCCAGCGGCGTTAATGTGATTGATATTGGCCTCACGGGCACGGAAGAGATTTACTTTGCCACGCGTGAGCTACGCGCAGACGGTGGAATTCAAGTCACCGCCAGCCATAATCCCGCCCATGACAATGGCATGAAACTGGTGCGCGAAGAAGCACGCCCGGTAAGCAACGACAACGGGCTACTTGAAATTAAAGCGCTGGCAGAGAAAAACGCGTTTCCGCCCGCTGTGCATCGCGGCGTCCTCACCACCTATGATAACCGTCCCGCATGGATCCGCTGCCTGCTGCGTTTCTTCAGGCACCCGTTGATACGCCCGCTGCGGATTGTCGCCAACTCAGGGCATGGAACAGCAGGCCCGGCGCTCGATGCGCTAGCTGAGGCACTGAATCACTCTGGCGTGCCGGTTGAATTTATCCGTCTACATCATCAACCCGATGGCCGTTTCCCGGCGGGTGTTCCCAATCCGATGCTGGCAGAAAACCAGCTCGCCACCCAGCAGGCGGTTATTGATAATCATGCTGATTTTGGTATCGCCTGGGATGGCGATTTCGATCGCTGTTTTTTCTTCGATCAGCGCGGCGAATTTATCGAGAGCTATTACCTGGTGGGGCTGTTTGCCCGTCATTTTTTACAGCACTCGCCCGGTAGCAGCGTTATCCTCGATCCACGCTTAATCTGGAATACCCTCGAGGTTATCAACCACAACGGCGGGAAGCCGATTATCAGCAAAACCGGACACGCCTTTATCAAAGCCCGGATGCGCCAGGAAGATGCCATCTACGGCGGCGAAATGAGCGGACATCACTACTTTCGCGAATTTGGCTACTGCGATAGCGGGATGATCCCGCTGGTGCTGATGCTGCAAATTATTGGCGGTAGCCATCAGCCATTGTCTGACTTTATCGCCGGGGCGCAGGCGCAGTTTCCGGTATCAGGAGAGATCAATCGGGTTGTCGACAGTCCTGCCGACATGCTCAAAAGCATTACCGCGTACTATCAGCCCCAGTCGCCACAATACGACGACTGCGATGGCGTTAGCCTGGCCTTTGCCGACTGGCGCTTTAACTTGCGCGCCTCGAATACCGAACCGCTGCTGCGTCTGAATGTTGAAACTCGCGGCGATACCGGCCTGCTCTCCGCCAAAACTGCCGAAGTGCTGGCATTCATTGCCGCGAAGGAGGCGCTATGACAGCCCTTAACCTGAGCAATATCCATAAAAAATACGACAAGACCACCATCATTGAAAATTTGTCTCTGGAGATAGCTTCCGGTGAATTTATCGTGCTGGTCGGCCCTTCCGGCTGCGGTAAGTCGACGCTGCTGCGAATGATTGCCGGGCTTGAGATGCCCGATAGCGGCACACTGATGATGGGTGATAAAGACGTCACCCACCTTGCAGCGGGCAAACGTAGCTTGTCGATGGTGTTTCAGTCCTACGCCCTCTATCCGCATATGACCGTACGCGATAACCTCTCGTTTGGCTTACGGAATATCAAAACCCCGGCTGATGAAATCGCGCGGCGAATCCATCGTGCAGCCACCATGCTAAAGCTGGATGAGATGCTCGACAGGCTGCCGCAAAATCTCTCCGGTGGCCAGCGACAGCGCGTGGCGATTGGCCGTTCGATTGTTCAGGAACCAGAGCTGTTCTTGTTTGATGAGCCGCTTTCCAACCTCGATGCCGCGCTACGCGTGGAGATGCGTCAGGAGATCCAGCAGCTACATAACACGCTGAAAAACACCATGATTTATGTCACCCACGACCAGGTCGAAGCCATGACGCTCGCCGACCGTATCGTGGTGCTCTACAAAGGAAAAATTGAACAGGTCGGCACGCCGCTTGAGCTCTACAACACACCGGCAAACCTGTTCGTTGCCAAGTTTATCGGCACGCCTAAAATCAATATTCTCCCTGCCGTCTGGTATCAGGGCGCGCTACAGATTGCGGATGACATCGTCTTCCCGCTTTCTCGCCAGCCGGAAGGGATTCGTGAAGGCGATAAAATGTTTGTCGCCATCCGTCCGGAGCATATGCAGTATCAGCAACCCGGTGACTTTACCCTCACCGGTCGCACCCGTCTGTGTGAACTTCAGGGAGACTCTACGCTGGTCTGGCTGGAGGCCGCCGGAGAATCAATCTGCCTGAAGTCATTCCAGCAGTTGAGCTTCCCAAACCAGCAATCACTCAGCTTGAGCGTACAAGAGGCCCACCTCCACCTGTTTGATTCGTTGGGTAAGCGGGTCACGCTTCGTTAAGCGCTGCCCCCGGTAACGGGGGCGTTCTTTGAATCCCATCACAATCATCACATTCCCTTTTTCCCTTTTGCTCGCCGACGGCTAAATTAGTAACTCATCCGACCACATAACAATAATTTCACATACTGGACATTCTTATGAGCTATCCGTCGCTGTTCGCCCCGCTCGATCTGGGTTTTACCCAGCTTAAAAACCGTGTGCTGATGGGTTCGATGCACACCGGGCTTGAGGAGTATCCCGACGGCGCGGAGCGTCTGGCGGCATTCTATGCCGAACGCGCGCGTCACGGCGTGGCGCTGATTGTCAGCGGCGGAATCGCACCGGATGCCACCGGCGTTGGAATGGCGGGCGGCGCGATGCTGAACGACGCGAGTCAGGTACCGCATCACCGCGTGATTACCGATGCGGTGCATCAGGAAGGCGGCAAAATTGCCCTGCAAATCCTGCATACCGGTCGCTACAGCTATCAGCCAAAGCTGGTTGCGCCCTCTGCGCTCCAGGCGCCGATAAACCGTTTTACGCCACACGCGCTAACCCATGAAGAAATCCTTGCCCTGATCGATGACTTTGCCCACTGTGCCCAGCTGGCGCGCGAAGCGGGCTACGATGGCGTGGAAGTGATGGGCTCAGAAGGATATTTGATCAACGAATTTCTGGCCGCCCGTACCAACCAGCGCGATGACCAGTGGGGCGGCGACTACGCCAACCGCATGCGTTTTGCCGTGGAAGTGGTGCGCGCGGTACGCCAGCGCGTAGGAAAAGATTTTATTATCGTTTATCGCCTGTCGATGCTCGATCTCGTGGATAACGGCGGCACCTTCGATGAAACCGTGCTGCTGGCAAAAGCCATTGAGGCCGCCGGAGCGACAATCATCAATACCGGGATCGGCTGGCATGAAGCGCGGATCCCCACCATTGCGACGCCGGTGCCACGCGGCGCATTTAGCTGGGTGACGCGTAAACTAAAAGGCCACGTGACGATCCCGCTGGTCACCACTAACCGTATCAACGATCCGCAGGTGGCCGATGACATTCTGTCGCGCGGCGACGCCGATATGGTGTCGATGGCGCGCCCCTTCCTGGCCGATGCCGAACTGCTGTCAAAAGCGCAGTCTGGACGAGCCGACGAGATCAACACCTGCATCGGTTGTAATCAGGCCTGTCTGGATCAGATCTTCGTCGGCAAAGTGACTTCCTGTCTGGTGAACCCGCGCGCCTGCCATGAAACCAAAATGCCGATAGTGCCCGCTGCGCGGAGCAAAAATCTAGCGGTGGTCGGCGCTGGTCCGGCGGGTCTGGCCTTTGCCATCAACGCCGCCGCGCGCGGCCATCAGGTAACGCTGTTTGATGCCAACGCCGAGATCGGCGGGCAGTTTAATATCGCCAAGCAGATCCCAGGCAAAGAAGAGTTTTATGAAACGCTGCGCTATTACCGCAGAATGATCGAGATAACCGGCGTCACGCTGAAGCTCAATCAGCGTGTTAGCGCCGACGATCTTCTGCACTTTGATGAGACCATTCTCGCCACCGGGATCACCCCGCGCACGCCGCCGATCGACGGTATCGATCACCCGAAAGTGCTGACCTATCTTGACGTGCTGCGCGATAAAGCCCCGGTAGGCAAGCGCGTAGCCATTATCGGCTGCGGCGGCATCGGCTTTGATACCGCGATGTATCTCAGCCAGCCAGGCAGTCCAACCAGCCAGAATATTGCCGAGTTCTGCGTTGAATGGGGGATCGATACCAGTCTGCAACAGGCCGGCGGCCTGCGTCCGGAAGGGCCACACCTGGCGCGTAGTCCACGGCAGATCGTCATGCTACAGCGTAAGGCCAGTAAGCCAGGCGAAGGGCTGGGCAAAACTACCGGCTGGATCCACCGTACTACCCTGCTTTCGCGTGGAGTGAAAATGATCCCAGGCGTTAGCTACCAAAAGATTGACGATGCGGGATTACACGTGGAGATCAACGGCGAAGCGCAAACGCTAGCGGTTGATAATGTGATTATCTGCGCCGGGCAGGAACCCAATCGTCTGCTCGCGGAACCGCTGCAGGCTGCGGGTAAAACGGTGCATCTTATCGGCGGCAGCGATGTTGCGGGAGAGCTGGACGCCCGACGAGCTATCGCGCAGGGCACCCGACTGGCGCTGGAGATTTAACTATCTGTTGAATTTATCCGGCCTAACGTTTATCAGGCCGGATAGGCGTTTTTACTACTCTCTGGCGTCAGCGATTAACGGCGACGGCCGAGTTTCACCGCTTTCAGCACCACAAATTTGTTGTTCGTCGCGATGGTTTCGCAGTTACCGAAAATCTTCTTCAGTTTGTGGAAGTAGTCGAGATGACGGTTGGCGACGATATACAGCTCGCCGTTGATTTTCAGGCAGCGGCGCGCGTGGTGGAACATCTCCCACGCAATGTTATCGGTCAGCGCGTGTTTCTGGTGGAACGGCGGGTTGCACAGTACCGCGTTAAAGCGGAACGGCTCCACGCCGGAGAGCGCGTTGTTGATCATAAACTCGCAGCGATCCAGCGCTTCTGGCAGGTTGCTTTCCACGTTCAGACGGCTGGAGGCAACGGCCATTGGGGATTCATCGACAAACACCACGTTCGCCTGCGGATTCTTCTCCAGCAGCGTCATACCGATAACGCCGTTGCCGCAGCCAAGGTCAACAATCTCGCCTTCCAGATTATCCGGCAGATTTTGCATAAAGAAACGTGCGCCAATATCCAGCCCGGTGCGGGAGAAGACGTTGGCATGGTTGTGGATGGTCCAGTCGGTGCCTTCCAGCTTCCAGCTCAGCGTCAACGAGGTGTCGGCTAATTCCGGCTTGCTGAAGGTACAGTTAATCAGACGCGCTTTTTTCCATGCCAGCGTGGTAGTGGTTGGGCCGAGCACTTTTTCAAACAGTTCAAGCGTCGAAGTGTGGATATCGCGGGCTTTCGCACCGGCAATAATACGCGTCTGTGGCGTCACCACTTCGCGCAGCGCACGCAGCTGCTGTTCGAGCAGCGCCATGGTTTTTGGGATCTTAATCAGCACCACGCCCGGCGCCTGCGGATACTCGGCGGTGCTGTCGAGGAATTTGACGCTGGATTCAGCAATGTCGTTGTGGCGCAGGTTTTCACGCGTCGCCAGCTCGCTTAAGTAAGAATCGCCAATACTGTACGGGGTATGTTCCGCCAGCGCACAGCCCAGCGCGCCGAAGGTATCATTCAGGATTATCACCGGGCCGCTAATCTCGGTATCGTCCAGCTGTTGCAGCAGATATTCATCCGCCGCTTCCCACGCCAGCAGCGGGTTAACGTCATCCGTCTCCGGGAAACGTTTAAGTGTCAGCGAACGGAAACCGTTGTCTATGTGGCTCATCGGCCCTCCTGAATGGTAAAATTACGGCGTATCCCTGAAAAGGGTGCGTGAGTATACACTTTTTATGATTTGCGTGGGTGAAGATGAACCAACTAACTTACCTCCAGGGCTACCCGGAGCATTTACTGACTCAGGTGCGCACGTTAATCACCGAGCGGCGCCTGGGGGCGGTGCTGGAGAAACGCTACCCCGGTACGCACGATTTCGCTACCGACAAGGCGCTCTGGCAGTATACCCAGGATCTGAAAAGCCAGTTTCTGCGCAACGCGCCGCCAATCAATAAAGTCATGTACGACAATAAGATCCACGTGCTGAAAAACGCGCTCGGGCTGCACACGGCGGTATCACGCGTGCAGGGCGGCAAGCTCAAAGCCAAAGCGGAGATTCGCGTCGCCACCGTGTTCCGCAACGCACCTGAAGCTTTTTTGAAAATGATCGTGGTTCATGAATTGGCGCATCTGAAAGAGAAAGAACACGATAAAGCGTTCTATCAGCTGTGCTGTTATATGGAGCCGCAGTACCACCAGCTGGAGTTTGATACCCGTTTGTGGCTCACGCATCTTTCGTTAAAGGAAACTGCGTAGGCGAGCACTGGCATTGTCATAAAGGCGTGATACATTGACGAAAGAATCCCTTTATGGAGCCTGAAGGCGTTTATGATACGTTTCGCTGTGATTGGGACAAACTGGATAACCCGCCAGTTTGTCGATGCCGCTCATGAGACCGGCAAGTACAAGTTAACCGCCGTCTATTCCCGCAGCCTCGAGCAGGCGCAAAGTTTCGCCAACGATTATCCCGTCGAGCATCTGTTCACCTCGCTGGAAGCCATGGCACAAAGCGATGACGTCGACGCGGTGTATATCGCCAGCCCGAACTCGCTGCACTTTCCGCAAACCGAGCTGTTCCTGCGCCATAAAAAGCATGTGATCTGCGAGAAGCCACTCGCGTCTAACCTGCGTGAAGTGGAGCAGGCGATTGCCCTCGCTCGCGAAAACCAGGTGGTGCTGTTCGAAGCGTTTAAAACGGCCAGCCTGCCTAACTTCCAGCTGCTGCAGCAAACGCTGCCAAAGCTCGGTCAGCTCCGTAAAGCGTTTATCAACTACTGCCAGTACTCTTCTCGCTACCAGCGTTATCTCGACGGCGAAAACCCAAATACCTTTAACCCAGCCTTCTCCAACGGCTCGATTATGGATATCGGTTTTTACTGCCTGGCCTCAGCGGTCGCACTTTGGGGCGAGCCAAAACAAGTTCAGGCTTCCGCTAGCCTGCTGGACAGCGGCGTCGACGCCCATGGTGTGGTGGTGATGGACTACGGTGATTTCAGCGTCACGCTGCAGCACTCCAAAGTCAGCGACTCCAGCCTGCCAAGTGAAATTCAGGGCGAAGCCGGGGCGTTGGTTATCGAAAAAATCTCCGAGTGCCAGAAGCTTTCCTTCGTGCCGCGCGGCAGCAAAGCGCAAGATCTCAGCCAGCCTCAGCACATCAATACTATGCTGTATGAAGCCGAAGAGTTTGCACGCTTGGTCGAAAACAACGAAGTGAATCACCCAGGGCTTGAAGTCAGCCGCATTACCGCCAAAGTTCAGACCGAAATCCGTCGCCAGACCGGCGTCGTTTTCCCGGCGGATGCGCAGGCTTCGTAAAACAACGTAAAAGAGAGAGGTCGGGTCATTGACGAAACCAGTGACCTGACATATTTTGTTACGTGCAAAGGGGAGTAACTTCCTTGTCGGTGGATCGTCATTACGATACGTGTAAAACGTATCCGGTCGCCGGGCAACGAAAAAGGAATACGAACGCGTATTCCTTTCTTGTTGTAAGTGAGACCTTGCCGGAAGGCGAGGTCTATGCATAAAAAGCAACGGCTATCGTCTTCTGACGTTAGCCGTTTTTTTATGCGTAAGGAAAATAGTTATGAATACAGTCGGCACACCGTTGCTGTGGGGCGGATTCGCGGTTGTGGTGGTTATCATGCTCGCCATCGACCTGTTTTTACAGGGCCGTCGCGGCGCTCATACGATGTCGATGAAACAGGCCGCTAGCTGGTCGCTGGTCTGGATAACCCTCTCTTTGCTGTTTAACGCAGCCTTCTGGTGGTATCTGGTACAGACCCAGGGGCGTGCGGTGGCCGATCCACAGGCGCTGGCCTTCCTCACCGGCTACCTGATTGAAAAATCGCTGGCGGTCGACAACGTCTTCGTCTGGCTGATGCTGTTTAGCTACTTCTCCGTTCCGGCAGCGTTGCAGCGTCGGGTGCTGGTCTACGGCGTATTGGGCGCGATCGTGCTGCGTACCATCATGATCTTCGCCGGCAGCTGGCTTATCTCCCAGTTTGAATGGCTGCTGTATCTCTTCGGCGCGTTTTTGCTGTTCACCGGTATCAAGATGGCGCTGGCCAAAGAAGATGAAGGCGGCATTGGCGACAAGCCGCTGGTACGCTGGCTTCGTAGCCATCTGCGGATGACCGATAAAATCGAGAATGAGCATTTCTTTACCCGCAAAAACGGCGTGCTGTTTGCTACCCCGCTGCTGCTGGTGCTGATTCTGGTTGAGCTGAGCGACGTGATTTTCGCGGTAGATAGCATCCCGGCAATCTTCGCGGTGACGACCGATCCGTTTATCGTGCTGACCTCTAACCTGTTCGCGATCCTCGGCCTGCGTGCGATGTACTTCCTGCTGGCGGGCGTTGCAGAGCGCTTCTCAATGCTGAAGTACGGTCTGTCGATAATCCTGGTGTTTATCGGTATCAAGATGCTGATCGTCGATTTCTACCACATTCCGATCTCCATTTCGTTGGCCGTGGTTGGCGGCATTCTGCTGCTTACCCTGCTGATTAACGCATGGGTTAATCACCGTAACGATGCGAAAAAACAGATGATGTAATCCCCTCTGCGGACGAGCCTCTCGTGGCTCGTCCGAATCCTTGCTCTCGTTCATATTTGCGTCGCAAAAATGTAAATAATTAGTTAAGAATTATGACACGCAACGTAAATTCCAGCATTTTATACTTCCCCAACCGAAGACATTCCTTATACTCGATCGTGCAAACATTTTTTTACATCCAGACATAAACGTAACAAATAATACGTCGCTGGAACGACACAACTCATCATCTTAAGGAATGCAATGATGACACAACAACCCGCTTCATCCGGCTTCATGCGCTTTGTGACCCAGGGCAGTCTGGTCAAACAGATCCTTCTCGGTCTTGTCCTCGGTATTTTGCTGGCGCTGGTTTCAAAACCCGCCGCTATCGCCACCGGCCTGCTGGGCACGCTGTTCGTTGGCGCGCTGAAAGCTGTGGCGCCGGTACTGGTATTAACACTGGTGATGGCCTCTATCGCCAACCATCAGCAGGGCCAGAAAACGAACATCCGCCCGATTTTATGGCTCTATCTGTTCGGCACCTTCGCGGCTGCGCTGACCGCCGTGGTGGTGAGCTTCATCTTCCCTTCCACGCTGCAACTGGCGACCGGGGCAACGGACATCACGCCGCCAACCGGTATCGTTGAGGTGATGCACGGCCTATTGATGAGCATCGTGGCCAACCCGATTCACGCGCTGATTAATGCCAACTACATCGGTATTCTGGTTTGGGCAGTGGGTCTGGGTTTTGCTCTGCGCCATAGCAATGAGAGCACCAAAAATCTGGTCAACGATATGTCGAATGCGGTGACTTTTATCGTGAAGGTAGTTATCCGCTTCGCGCCTATCGGGATCTTTGGCCTGGTATCTTCTACGCTTGCCACCACCGGTTTCTCGGCGCTGTGGGGCTATGCACAGCTGTTGTTGGTGCTGATTGGCTGTATGGCGGTGGTCGCGCTGGTGATAAACCCGCTGCTGGTATTTTTGCAGATTCGCCGCAACCCATATCCACTGGTGTTCCTGTGCCTGCGCGAAAGCGGCGTGACCGCCTTCTTTACCCGCAGCTCGGCGGCAAACATTCCGGTCAACATGTCGCTGTGTGAGAAGCTGAATCTGGATCGTGATACCTACTCGGTATCCATTCCACTAGGGGCCACGGTCAATATGGCGGGGGCGGCGATTACCATCACCGTGCTGACGCTGGCAGCCGTACATACACTGGGTATTGCTATCGATCTGCCAACCGCGCTGCTGTTGAGCGTCGTGGCATCGCTGTGCGCCTGCGGCGCATCCGGCGTGGCGGGTGGTTCAT
Source organism: Kluyvera intermedia (assembly GCF_021440345.1). Classification (GTDB taxonomy): domain Bacteria; phylum Pseudomonadota; class Gammaproteobacteria; order Enterobacterales; family Enterobacteriaceae; genus Kluyvera; species Kluyvera intermedia_A. Next base: position 20,272 of record NZ_JAKCNS010000099.1, on the reverse strand, counting down.
TACTGCTGATCCCGCTGGCCTGTAATATGTTTGGTATTCCCAACGAGATTGCCATGCAGGTGGTTGCCGTCGGCTTTATCATCGGCGTGCTGCAGGACTCCTGCGAAACCGCCATCAACTCCTCTACCGATGTGATGTTCACCGCCGCCGTTTGCCAGGCGGAAGATGCGCGTCTGGCAAAGGATGCGCTGCGCAGCTAGTCCTTCTCCCCCTTCGCCATCAGGCGGAGGGGTTTTCTTCCTGCACTTTCTTCTCGACCTTAAACGGGTCAATGCCTTTACGCTGCATCCGCCAGAAGCGAATAATGTTCAGGCCGTTCATCACGAGGAAGCTGCCTTCAATCAGCGTGCCGCCAATAGAACCGAGCCAGAAGTTATGCATCACCCAGCAGGCCGTTGAGCACCACATCACGCAGCGCACCGTCAGCCCTTTGCAGCGAAACAGCGCCCAGGTACTGGCCACCGTGCCGATGACCGGCAGAATTTCCATCGCATGCTGAAGTTTGCCGATACCGATAATCAGCGTCAGGGCGATAAACAAGAACATCACCCACAGGCGCCGGGTATAAACCGAAATCACCGTTCGAATCACGTTAAGCTCGGCGCTCGCTCCGGCCGGGATAGCTCCCATCAAGAAGAAATGCAGCCCAATAACGCCGCTGTAGATAGCCAGCTGAAACTTGAAACGACGCTCGTCGCGGTTGATGAAAGTAGTGATACCGATCAGAAAAGCGATGATACCTACGCCCTGGGCGAGCCAATACGCGGTCATGAAGAGTCCCTGAGAAACGAAGTCATAAAAAAACGGCGCTTCAGGATTTGAAACGCCGTTTTATCGTATCAGAATATCGTGCGACTACAACGTGACACCGCTCTTAAACAATGCCAGCTCGCGGAAATCATTGCGCTCGTTGCAGGTCTGCTTGCCGTTGGCGAAGTCCACAATTGTATCGACAAACTCATTAAGCAGCTGAGGCATCGCTTTACCGTGAATCAGCTGGCCGGCGTCAAAGTCGATCCAGTGTTTTTTCCTGGCTGCCAGCTCACTGTTGGTGGCGATTTTCACCGTTGGCACGAAACCACCGTATGGCGTACCGCGACCGGTACTGAACAGCACCATATGACAGCCCGCACCCGCCAGTGCGCTGGTAGCAACCGCATCGTTGCCCGGCGCGCTCAGCAGGTTCAGCCCGTGGGTTTTCAAACGTTCGCCGTAGCGCAGTACGTCAACCACCTGGCTGGAGCCCGCTTTTTGCGTGCAGCCCAACGACTTGTCTTCCAGCGTGGTGATACCGCCCGCTTTGTTGCCCGGAGATGGGTTCTCGTAAATCGGCTGATTGTGGGCAATGAAGTACTGCTTAAAGTCATTGACCATAGTCACCAGCTTGCCGAAGGTCTCTTCATCGCGACAGTGATCCATCAGCAACTGCTCGGCACCGAACATTTCCGGAACTTCAGTCAGCACGGTGGTGCCGCCGTTGGCAATCACATAGTCAGAGAAGCGTCCCAGCATTGGGTTAGCGGTGATACCGGACAGACCGTCAGACCCGCCGCACTCCAGACCAAACTTCAGCTCGCTCAGTTTACCTGGCTCACGCTGGTCGTTACGCATCACATCGTACAGTTGGCGGAGGTGTTCGATCCCCGCTTCCACTTCGTCTTCCTGGTGTTGGCAGATCATAAAGTGAACGCGTTCAGGATCGAACTCTCCTAACGTTTCGCGGAAGGCATCAACCTGGTTATTTTCACAGCCAAGACCCACCACCAGCACCGCACCCGCATTCGGGTGACGCACCATGTTTTGCAGCATGGTACGGGTATTAATGTGGTCATCACCCAGCTGCGAACAGCCGTAGGTGTGGCTGAAGAGGTGAACGCCGTCAATACCTTCAGCATCATTGCTTTCTTTGAGGAAGCGCGTTTGCATCTGACGTGCCATCGCGTTGACACAGCCAACGGTCGGCAGGATCCACAGTTCGTTACGCACCCCAACTTCACCGTTCGCGCGGCGGTAAATCTGTACCTCACGATCGGCGTGCTGTGCCACTTCAGCCTGGAAATCCGGTTGGTAGCTATACGTATCCAGATCGCTCAGATTGGTACGGGTGTTATGAGCATGAATGTGCTCACCCGCCGCCACATCGACCAGCGTATGGCCGATTGGCAGACCGTATTTAATGACGTTTTCGCCTTTCGCAATGGCGCGCAGAGCGAATTTATGGCCGCGCGTCACCGGCTGGCGTAGGGTGATAACCTGGCCATCAACGGTCACTTCGGTTCCTTCCGCTAAGTCAGCGAGCGCTACCGCGACATTATCCAGCGCATGGATCTTGATGTATTGCATACCAACCCCAGACCTTAGTTCAGTTCAATGGCGAAATAGTCACGCGCATTGTTAAAGCAAATATTTTTCACCATCTCACCCAGCAGCTGGATATCGGCAGGCGCTTCGCCCGCGGCAACCCAACGGCCAATCATCTGGCACAGAATACGGCGGAAGTATTCATGACGGGTGTAAGACAGGAAGCTGCGGCTATCGGTCAGCATGCCCACAAAGCGGCTCAGCAGGCCCAGCTGCGCCAGCTGCGTCATCTGACGTTCCATACCGTCTTTCTGGTCGTTGAACCACCAGCCGGAACCGAACTGCATTTTGCCCGGCATCCCTTCACCCTGGAAGTTACCGATCATGGTGCCCAGCACTTCGTTGTCGCGCGGGTTCAGACAATAGAGGATGGTTTTTGGCAGCAGGTTCTGTTCGTTCTGCTTGCTCAGCAGCTTAGACAGCTCTTCAGCCATCGGGCGGTCGTTGATAGAGTCAAAACCAACATCCGCGCCCAGCAGTTTGAACTGACGTTGGTTGTTATTACGCAGCGCACCAATGTGGTACTGCTGTACCCACTCGCGACGTGCATATTCAGCACCGAGGAACACCAGTACCGCGGTTTTGAACTGCGCCACTTCGTGCTCGCTCAGGGTTTCACCGGCCAGACGACGGGCCAGGATGCTATCGAGTTCTGCTTCGTTAGACTCAGCGAACAGCACCACGTCCAGCGCGTGGTCGGACACTTTACAACCGTGAGCGGCGAAGTGATCCAGACGTTTGGTCAGCGCGGTCTGCAGATCGGCGAAACGGCGGATTTCAGTGTCAGACACTTCGCTCAGTTTCGCCATATAGTCGTTGAAAGTCGCCTGTTCGATATTGAAGGCTTTATCCGGGCGCCAGCTCGGCAGCACTTTCACGTCGAAAGAGCCATCTTTAGCAACAGCCGCGTGGTGTTCCAGAGAATCGATAGGGTCATCGGTGGTGCCGACCATTTTCACGTTCATCTGCTTCATGATGCCGCGCGCGGAGAACTTGTCCTGCGCCAACAGCTCGTTGCACTCATCCCAGATTTCGCCAGCGGTGGCCGGAGACAGCAGTTTACCGGTAATGCCGAACGGACGGCGCAGCTCCAGATGGGTCCAGTGGTATAACGGGTTGCCGATGGTGTGTGGAACGGTCGCCGCCCACGCGTCAAATTTCTCACGGTCAGACGCATCGCCGGTACACAGGCGCTCAGCAACACCATTGGTGCGCATCGCACGCCACTTGTAGTGGTCGCCTTTCAGCCAGATGTCATACAGGTTTTTAAAGCGATAGTCTTCAGCAACCTGCTGCGGCGGTAAATGGCAGTGGTAGTCGAAAATCGGCTGGTCTTTTGCGTAGTCGTGGTACAGACGGCGGGCAAATTCGGTATCTAACAGGAAATCTTCAGTCATAAACGGGGTCATTATCGTCTTCCTCTCAACGAGTGGGTCAGATGTTTATCTGTAATGCCGACAAAGTTATCACACCAATTTCATTGGACCGACGATTTTTTCGTGAGTTAGATCAATAAACGCTGACAAAAAATGACAATAAAACTGGCAAAAATGAGCTGCAAGCCGCGCCAGTACTGGCCTGCCTTATCTACCCCTTAAACACTATGGAAAATACCTCTTTTGTGACGGTATTCACCTTTTAAAGTTGTATGACAAGTTATCTTGCCCCCCGTCGAATACATACACAGACACAATGCATTAGCAGTGGTCGATACAGACACCTGATTTAGCGGTACGGATACCGAATTCAGCACACGTACTAATGGCAAGTTCGGGCCGTACCGGGATTCACGTCCTCGGTAAGCCCTTCGAAAAAACATCATCTCCTGGCACAGGGTGATGGCTGCGAACCCCGCAGAGATAACAAAACGATGAGGTTTACATGCGTAAAATTAAAGGATTACGTTGGTACATGATTGCACTGGTGACGATGGGCACCGTGCTAGGATACCTGACACGTAATACCGTGGCGGCAGCGGCGCCAACCTTAATGGCTGAGCTGCATATTTCCACACAGCAATATTCGTACATCATCGCTGCTTACTCCGCAGCTTACACCGTCATGCAGCCCGTTGCGGGCTATGTGCTGGACGTTCTGGGTACCAAAATTGGCTACGCCTTCTTCGCCGTTGCCTGGGCTGTATTCTGCGGCGCTACCGCGCTGGCAGGCAGCTGGGGTGGCCTGGCGATTGCCCGTGGTGCAGTCGGTGCCGCAGAAGCGGCGATGATCCCTGCGGGTCTGAAAGCGAGCTCCGAGTGGTTCCCGGCGAAAGAGCGTTCTATTGCAGTGGGCTACTTCAACGTCGGTTCTTCTATCGGCGGTATGATTGCTCCACCGCTGGTCGTCTGGGCTATCGTGATGCACAGCTGGCAGATGGCGTTCATCATCTCTGGCGTACTGAGCTTCATTTGGGCGATGTCCTGGCTCATCTTCTACAAACACCCACGCGATCAGAAGAAATTAACTGACGAAGAACGCGATTACATCATTGGTGGTCAGGAAGCACAGCACCAGACCAACAACGGTAAGAAAATGTCGCCGTGGCAGATTATTCAGACCCGTCGCTTCTGGGGTATCGCACTGCCACGTTTCCTGGCAGAACCAGCCTGGGGTACTTTCAACGCCTGGATCCCACTGTTCATGTTCAAAGTGTATGGCTTTGATCTGAAAGAAATCGCTATGTTTGCATGGATGCCAATGCTGTTTGCTGACGTAGGCTGCGTACTGGGTGGTTATTTGCCGCCGCTGTTCCAGCGCTGGTTCGGCGTTAACCTGATTGTTTCGCGTAAAATGGTTGTCACCATGGGCGCACTGCTGATGATTGGCCCTGGGATGATCGGCCTGTTCACCAGTCCTTATATTGCTATCGCCCTGCTGTGCCTTGGTGGCTTTGCTCACCAGTCCCTGTCCGGCGCGCTAATTACGCTCTCTTCCGATGTATTCGGTCGTAACGAAGTGGCTACCGCCAACGGTTTAACCGGGATGGCGGCATGGATGGCAAGTACCATGTTTGCTCTGGTGGTCGGTGCGCTGGCCGATACCATTGGCTTCAGCCCGCTGTTTGCCGTACTGGCTATCTTCGACCTGTTAGGTGCGCTGGTTATCTGGACCGTCCTGCAGAACAAACAGGCGGACGATGGCGAATCGGATAGCCATCACCCGACGCAGCAGGCAACGCAAAACTAATCGATTCCTGATGTCTTTTTTCTCTCAAGCCGCCTTGATTCAGGCGGCTTTTTTCATTGCTAATTGTGGTTAGCTGTGCGTAAAAGTGGTATAACAAATTTAATCTGCCGTACCCTGCCTGGAGAGCATATGGAAATCACCGATGTCCGCCGTTTGTATCAGCAACTTGCCGCTGAGTTAAAAGAGCGCATTGAGCAAGGGGTTTACCTTGTGGGCGATAAACTGCCTGCTGAGCGCTTCATTGCCGATGAAAAGAGCGTGAGTCGTACGGTGGTCCGCGAAGCCATTATCATGCTGGAAGTGGAAGGGTACGTTGAAGTCCGCAAGGGCTCAGGCATCCATGTCATTTCCAATCAAGCCAAATACCATCAGGCGCCAGATGAAAACCTGGAGTTTGCCAACTACGGTCCGTTTGAACTGCTGCAGGCTCGCCAGCTGATTGAAAGCAACATAGCCGAATTTGCCGCGACCCAGGTCACCAAGCAGGACATCATGAAACTGATGGAGATCCAGGAAAAAGCGCGCAAAGAGAAGTGCTTCCGCGATTCAGAGTGGGATCTCCAGTTCCACGTGCAGGTCGCGCTAGCCACGCAAAATACCGCGCTCGCCGCGATTGTCGAAAAAATGTGGACCCAGCGCGTGCATAACCCGTACTGGAAAAAACTGCATGACCATATCGATGCGCGTACCGTCGATAACTGGTGTGACGATCACGACCAAATATTAAAAGCGTTGATTCGTAAAGATCCGCATGCGGCCAAAATCGCCATGTGGCAGCACCTCGAAAACACTAAGCTGATGTTATTCAATGAAACCAGCGATGATTTCGAGTTCAACGCCGACCGTTATCTGTTTGCGGAAAACCCGGTTGTCCACCTTGATACCGTAGCCATCGGCGGTAAATAACCCCCCCCTTTCCGCGCTACGCGAAACCGTTGAAATCTCTATAAGGCTTGCCCGACTTTCAGTGTGGGTAAGCCTTTGTAAATCCCCTAGCCTCTCCCCGCGCTAAGCCGCAAAATCAGTCTGCAACAAATTGCAATTTCTGTGACGAGAAACCAGACCATTTGTTACAATTGAATGCAATTTGTCGTTTTGCACATTTTTTGCCAAAACAAGGACTGTTCAGCGCGCATTTACCGCGATGCTATTAAAATAAAAACAGCGAAGATATCGCAGCGCGTTCAGGCATTACGTTAATCGATGTACCAGGAATCGTGAATGGAACTACTAACCCAACTCTTAAATGCCTTATGGAGCCAGGATTTCGAGACTCTCGCTAATCCATCCATGATTGGTATGCTCTATTTTGTCTTATTTATGATTCTGTTCCTTGAGAACGGTCTACTGCCGGCTGCCTTCCTGCCGGGTGATAGCCTGCTGGTGCTCGTCGGTGTGCTGATTGCCAAAGGGGCAATGGGCTTCCCGCAAACCGTCTTCCTTCTGACTGTCGCCGCCAGCCTCGGCTGCTGGGTGAGTTACATCCAGGGCAAATGGCTCGGCAATACGCGTATCGTCCAAAACTGGCTATCGCATCTTCCCGCCCACTACCACCAACGCGCGCACCATCTGTTCCACAAACACGGCCTTTCCGCCCTGTTGGTGGGCCGCTTTATTGCCTTCGTCCGTACCTTGTTACCGACCATTGCTGGTCTTTCCGGGCTGAATAACGCTCGCTTCCAGTTCTTCAACTGGATGAGCGGCCTGCTGTGGGTTCTGATTCTGACGACTCTGGGCTATCTGCTTGGTAAAACCTCCGTCTTCCAGAAGTATGAAGACGCGCTGATGTCATGCCTGATGCTGCTGCCGGTCGTGCTGCTGGTATTTGGCTTGATAGGCTCACTGGCCGTGGTGTGGAAGAAAAAATACGGTAATCGAGGGTAATTATGGGGTCTAACCACATTCTGATCCGCCGATTCGCACTCAGCCTGAGCGTGATGCTGATGTTATGCATCATGCTCTGGCTGTGGGCTGCGCTTCAGCGCGAAGAGTCCACGCTGGCGATCCGCCCAATGAACCAGGCCAACATGCCCGATGGCTTCTCCATCTCGCACCACCTGGACGCCAACGGCATTCGTTTTAAAAGCATCACCCCGCAGGACAATGCGCTACTCATTACCTTTGAATCCAGCGAACAAAGCGCGGCGGCAAAACGCGTTCTGGATAGCACGCTGCCGCATGTGTACGTAATCGCCCTGCAGGATGAAGATACCGATCCGGCAAGCTGGCTGTCCCTTCTTCGTGATACCTCTCATCGATTTGGTTAGCCACTTCCAGGATTCTGAATAATTTCACCGACTTTGGTGATTTTGTAATTTACTTACTATGCTTAGTGTTGTGAATGTGGCAACGCCGCTACTCACAAACTGGGAAAAGTACATAATAGATGTACTTCGCACAATGGAAGGCTCATACATGAAATACCGCATCGTACTTGCGCTCACTCTCGCTTCGCTTAGCGCGAGCGCTGCAGCAACATCACTGTGTCAGGAAAAAGAGCAAGACATCCAGCGCGAGATTGGCTATGCCGAGAAGCATAACAATCAACACCGTATCGACGGTCTGAAAAAAGCGCTGAGTGAAGTGAAAGCTCACTGTACTGACAGCAAACTACGCGCCGATCATCAGGAAAAAATCGCTGACCAGAAAGATGAAATTCGCGAGCGCGAGCAGGATCTGAAGGAAGCGAAACAGACTGGAAGTGCGGACAAAGTGGCTAAACGTGAGCGTAAGCTTAAAGAAGCCCAGCAAGAACTTAACGCGCTGGAATCCCGCGCGTATTGAGTCAAAACCCTTACAGGAGAGATACGATGGCTAAAGATTCGACATCAGAACAGTTACGTGCAGAGCTCAAAGCCCTGTCCGATACCCTGGAAGAAGTCCTGAATACTTCCACCGATAAATCCAAGGAAGAGTTAAGCAAGCTGCGCAGCAAAGCGGAAAGCGCGCTGAAAGAGAGCCGCGACCGTCTGGGCGAAACCAGCGACGCGCTGGCAAAACAAACGCGTGAAGCTGCGGCTAAAGCCGATGGCTACGTGCGTGAAAATCCGTGGACCGGCGTCGGTATCGGTGCAGCCGTAGGCCTGGTACTGGGCGTTCTGCTGACCCGTCGTTAAGCATGAACGATTCTCACCACGCACAAGGCCCGGGAAAGAATATCCTGGGCATGGGTCAGCGTATCGTCACCCTTGCGGTGCAGATGGTGGAAACGCGGCTGCGATTAGCGGTCGTCGAGCTGGAAGAGGAGAAAGCTAACCTCATCCAACTGCTGTTAATGGCAGGGCTTACCCTGCTGTTTACCGCTTTCGGCCTGATGAGCCTGCTGGTGTTGGTCATCTGGGCGGTTGATCCGCAGTATCGTTTACACGTGATGATGGCAACCACCGGCACGCTGCTCTTGTTGGCATTGATTGGCGGAGTCTGGACAATACGTAAGGCCCGTCGTTCAACGCTGCTGCGCCACACGCGCCATGAGCTGGCAAACGATCGTGCTCTGCTGGAGGATGATAAGCCATGAATCCACGACAGGCGCGAGAGGAACGCAAAGCCTTTCTGCTGCGGGAAATTCAGCAGCAGCGGCTCGATTTAATCGCTACCCGCCGCGACTGGCTCGATGCCACCGAGGTCTACGACCGTGGCTGGAGCAAACTTGTCAGTTTGCGCTCGTGGGCGATTGTCGCCAGCAGCGCCATGGCCGTGGTTTCACTGCGTCATCCCCGGTTTCTGGTGCGCTGGGCCCGTCGCGGCCTTGGCATCTGGAGCACCTGGCGCATGGCCAAAAACCTGCTGCGCTAAGCCGTTGCGTTAATTACCCCGGTATCTTAGCAAGGGTATTTCACTAAATACCCTTGCTAAGTCCTGCCCGCTTGCTAGTACACCCCATACCGATATTCCCCATCAATCCACTCGCTGCCATACATCGTTGCTCAGATTCTTTGAAGAAGTTCAATAGTTTTCCTTGCTAACAATTGTGATACACCGCGGTTATATTTCTCTCCATCGACAGCAGATACACGCTATCGACGTGTAAACGCTCAATAATATGGTTTAACTACCCGCAAGGTTCTCTGGAGAGAAAGATGAAAAAATTAGAAGATGTTGGTTTCCTGGTTGCTCGTATTCTGATGCCTATTCTGTTTATCACAGCGGGCTGGGGCAAAATCACCGGGTATGCGGGTACACAGCAGTATATGGAAGCAATGGGCGTCCCAGGGTTCCTGCTGCCACTGACCATCCTGCTTGAGTTCGGCGGCGGTCTGGCGATTCTGTTCGGTTTCCTGACCCGTACCACTGCGCTGTTCACCGCAGGCTTCACCCTGCTGACCGCGTTTATCTTCCACAGCAACTTTGCGGAAGGCATGAACTCTCTGATGTTCATGAAGAACCTGACCATCGCTGGCGGCTTCCTGCTGCTGGGTATCACCGGTCCAGGCGCATTCAGTATCGACCGTGTACTGAATAAAAAGTGGTAAGCGCACTATACTGAGTTAACTAAAAAGCGAGGAGATATCTCCTCGCTTTTGCTATCTATACTCGGCGTAGCTCAAGCGACAGCGCGCCCAGTATTAAAAGGAGAACATCATGGGACAATTAGTCGATGGCGTCTGGCAAGACGTCTGGTATGACACCAAATCCACCGGTGGACGTTTCCAGCGTTCAGTCTCCGCCTTTCGTAACTGGCTGACCGCCGACGGCGAACCCGGTCCAACCGGCAACGCAGGCTTTGCCGCCGAGAAAGATCGCTATCACCTATATGTTTCTCTTGCCTGCCCTTGGGCGCACCGCACGCTAATTCTCAGAACCCTCAAAGGACTGGAGCCATTTATCTCCGTTTCCGTCGTCAATCCGCTGATGCTGGAAAACGGCTGGACTTTCGATGCTGACTTCCCGGCGGCGACGGGCGATGCGCTCTATCAACACCAGTTTCTCTATCAACTCTATCAACACGCCGATCCAGGCTATTCCGGTCGCGTGACGGTGCCGGTGCTGTGGGATAAAAAGAACCAGACTATCGTCAGCAACGAATCAGCCGAAATCATTCGCATGTTCAACACTGCCTTTGATTCACTTGGGGCCAAAGCCGGTGACTACTACCCGCCTGCGCTGCGCGAACAAATTGATGAGCTGAATGGCTGGATCTACGACAACGTGAACAACGGCGTCTACAAGGCCGGTTTTGCCACCAGCCAGGCCGCCTATGATGAAGCGGTTGAGAAAGTCTTTAGCTCGCTGGACCGCCTAGAAAAGATCCTCGGACAGCATCGCTACCTGACGGGTAATCAGCTGACCGAAGCCGATATCCGCCTGTGGACCACGCTTATTCGTTTCGATCCGGTCTATGTCACCCACTTTAAGTGCGACAAACACCGCATCAGCGACTATCTGAATCTGCACGGCTTCCTGCGCGATATCTACCAGATGCCGGGCATCGCGGACACCGTCAACTTTGACCATATCCGCACGCACTATTTCCGCAGCCACAAAACCATCAACCCGACCGGCATTATCTCCATCGGGCCGTGGCAGGATCTGGATGAACCGCACGGGCGTGACGAACGTTTCCGCTAAGCGCACAGGGCATCGTTCATCGATGCCCTAATTAATTCACCCCATCAATATTTACCACCTTTTCATTCGCGACTATCCTTAGCTTGATCGCTTTAAAAACAAGTGATTAATGATCAACAGAGGCATGAAAATGGATTGGTATCTCAACGTTCTACGTAACTATATTGGATTTGGCGGCCGCGCCCGTCGCAAAGAGTATTGGATGTTCATCCTGGTGAACGTCATTTTGACGGCCGTGTTAAGCGTGGTGGATAAAATGCTGGGCTGGCAGCGTGCCGGTGGCGAGGGGATCCTCACCACCATTTACGGCATTCTGATCTTTCTGCCCTGGTGGGCCGTGCAGTTCCGGCGTCTGCATGACACTGACCGCTCGGCATGGTGGCTATTGCTGCTGCTTATTCCGATCGTGGGCTGGATAGTGATTATTATCTTCAACTGCCAGAACGGGACGCCGGGCGATAACCGCTTTGGGCCAGACCCGAAACGCATTCCTTGATTGTATTGCACAATCAGGTAGCCCGTAGCCGGTGCTGTCGCACCGACTACGGGTGAAATCTCACCCGCGGATAACCACCTTCTATCTGGCGGTCAGCAGTTTCTGGATTTCACGCAGGCACCAGGATTTGGCTTCGCCCATACTGTCGCGTCGCCAGGCCATGATGATATCGATCTCACTGCTATACTCCGGGCTCACCACCCGCAAACGCCCCTGCGCAATATCATCCTCGACGAGCGGATACGGCATGGTCGCCACCCCTAACCCGGCCAACAGCGCCTGGCGTTTTTCTTCCATCGACGTCACCGTCAGTCGCGGCTGTTTATCGAGTAATTGCACCGTCAGCACCGGGCGTTCGCGTGCGGTATCGGCAATCGCCACGCCACGATACTTCACGCGCGTCACTTCGGAAAGCGGTTCCGCTTCCTGGTGAATTGGATGATCCGGCGCAGCAACATACACATTCATTACCGAATACAGTTTGCGTGAGTTGATCTCCGTCGATGAACGGAAATGCATATCCGGCGCAATCACGATGTCTGCACGCCCCTGCTCCAGACGCTCCCAGGCACCTGCCAGCACTTCGGTGATAATCGACAACTGGGTGTTGGATTTGGTGGCCAGCTTCTCCACCAGCGGGAAAAGCGTCGGCGTTGGGATCAGCGCCTCTGCAACGATGGTGAGATGCGTCTCCCAGCCGCGCGCGAGGGCTTCTGCATCGGTGGTCAGCTTATCCGCCGCTTCCAGCAGCACCCGCCCGCGTTCCAGCAGCATGCGCCCAACGTTGGTGAATTTTGTTCGATGACCTGAGCGGTCAAATAACACCACGTCCAGCTCTTCTTCCAGCTTTTGCATGGTGTAGCTCAGTGCCGAAGGCACACGGCCCAGCTCATCGGCCGCGGCGGCAAAGCTGCCACGTCTGTCGATAGCGTCCATTACTCGTAGTGCTTCCAGCGTCAGTGCTCTCTCTTTAGCCATGGCGTTCTCATTCAGGAAATTTGAACATACCGGGCAGAATATCTGGCTAACAATGCAGCGTCCATACCTTTACCATTGATTTAGTGTAAAGGAGGGTCAAGAAAATGATTACCACAAGAACAGCAAAACAGTGCGGACAGGCTGACTTCGGTTGGCTGCAGGCCCGCTATACCTTCTCTTTTGGGCATTATTTTGATCCGAAACTGCTGGGTTACGCCTCTCTGCGCGTGCTGAATCAGGAAGTGCTTGCGCCCGGCGCCGCCTTCCAGCCGCGAACTTACCCAAAAGTGGATATCCTGAATCTGATTCTGGAAGGTGAGGCTGAGTATCGTGATAACGAGGGCCACCACATTAAGGTCAAGGCCGGTGAAGCGCTGCTGATTGCCACTCAGCCAGGCGTCAGCTACAGCGAACATAATCTCAGCAAAGATAAATCGTTAACCCGGATACAAATCTGGCTGGACGCCTGCCCGGAACGCGAGAACTCGCGCGTGCAGAAGATGAAACTGCATGATGCCGCGCATCAATTGCTGGCATCTCCGGACGGCAGCGAAGGCAGTCTGCAGCTGCGCCAGCAGGTCTGGCTGCATCATATTGAGCTGGATAAAGGTGAGCAGGTTAATCTGCAACTGCACGGGCCACGCGCCTATCTGCAGTCGATTCACGGTACGGTGCACGCGGTTGCTCACGATGCCGAAAAACAGGCCTTAACCTGTGGCGACGGCGCATTTATTCGTGATGAAAGCAATATCACCCTGGTGGCTGATACCCCTCTGCGCGCTTTACTGATAGATTTACCGGTATAGCATCTTCAGGGAGCCGGGGAAAATGAGTAAGAGAAACAAGAGGCAGCAGCGCACGGCGGATGTCGTAACATCGGCACCCGTGGTCACGACCCCCGTAGCGTTTGGGTTTGAAGAGATGCTCAGCGAGCTGGAAGCCATCGTGACAGAAGCGCAAAACCGCCAGGCCGAAGAGGCCGAAGCGGCATAAAGACGCGGGCCCCGGTCAGAAGCCGGGGCGCTCGGCTAAGCGATTTTACTCGCCATAATTTCAATCACCTGTTTGTCGGTTTGCTGCATAGAGCGGCAGGCCAACGCGCAAAGGTTGCTAATCGACTGTTCCACATCGTTTGCCACGATGCCTTCATTGCCGGTGACGGCCGTTTCATCCAGCGCCATCAGCACTGCTTTCCACGCCGAAGACACGCTGGTAGAAACCTTCATCGCACAACTGTTGGACGCGCCATCGCAAATGATGCCGCTCACATCGCCAATCATGCTGCTGATAGCCATGGCGATACAGCGGTAGCTGCCATCAATCAACCAACAAATCCCGGCAGCGGCGCCCATTGAAGCGGTCGTCGCGGCGCATAGTGCGGACAGCATCGGCAGCTGATGGTGAATGTAGATAGCCGTCATATGCGACAGGATCAGCGCACGCGCCATTTTCTCCTGTGAACACTCCAGATGTTCAGCCACCACCACCACCGGCATGGTGGCAGCAATGCCCTGATTTCCCGAACCGGAGTTGCTCATGGCAGGTAAACAGGCCCCGCCCATGCGCGCATCGGATGCCGCCGAGGTGCGGATCATAATGTCGCTGAGCAAATCTTTCGCCAGTAGTCCGCGCTCACGCTGACGCTGCAAAGTGGCGCCAATGTGCAGGCCATATTGGGCGCGCAGCCCTTCATGGGACAACGCATCGTTGAGCAGGGCCGCATCAAGAATAAAGCCGATTTTTTCAAACGGTACCTGCTCGGCAAACTCCACTACCTGCGCCAGCGTTACGTTCTCCAGCGATACCGCCGGCTCTTCTCCAGCCCCCCCACAGCAGCCAGCATCCAACAGCACGACGCCATTCTTCACGATACGAACAACCCGCGTGTGCCCTCCCGCAATGGTCACCGTCGCAGACTCATCCGCCGTATAAACGGTCGCGCTGGCGTACAGCACTTCCTCGCACGGCTCCTGAATCGTTACCGAGACCTTGCCGCTGGCAAGCAGCACCTTTCCCGCCGCAATGGCGTCAACCGACGCGCTTTTCAATACTTCCAGCCCGGCCTGCGGATCGCCGCCCAGGGCCCCCACGGCGGCGGCAATCGACAGCCCCACCATCCCCGTGCCCGGTACGGTGACGCCCATACCGTTTTTCATCAGATTGGGTGAAACTTTAGCGTCAATATGGCTCACGCGACCGGCGAGGTGCGAGGCTGCGATGGCGCTGGCTAACGCCAGCGATACCGGCTCGGTACAGCCCATCGCAGGTTTGACGTTCTGTTTTACCGCCTGAATCAGCACGCCCCACAGCGGATTCATTTTCACTTCATCCATTTTTACCACCAATTAATCAAGAGAATGCCAGGAACGGAGACACGCACAGCAGCAGACCGGTGATGATAATGATCACCAGGGAGACACCTTTGTATTTGTGTAACGCCGGCACTTTGTAAACCAGCCAGGCCGGGATAAGACAGCCGACCATACCAAAGATAGGACTACAGATAGAGGTGAAGCTCAGCACCGGCGCGTTGAGTACAATCGCGCTCCACGCCAGCAGGATGGCGAACAACATGATCCCGCGCTGCACCAGCTTCTGGTTGATTTTTTCTTCCGGCATTTTGCGGCGCAGCAGGTTAATCACAATCCCCTGAGTCGCTTCGCGAAAGCCAAGATAAACACCGAAGAAAGCGGTCATCACCGCAAAGATATTGAGGATAACGCTGACCACGGTCACCCATGCCCCTGCGCTCCCGTTGATAAACTGTGCCGCAATCGCCAGCGCCGAGATATTCTGCTCATAGGCTTTGACCGCTTCATCATGGCCCATCGCCAGGGTGAATGAGACGGCGTAGAAGAAGACCACCACAAACAAAATGCCAAAGGCGATATTCATGGCACGCAGTGCCTTATGGCGGGCAACTTCGCGTGACTTCTCCTTCGAACGATAAGAGATAACCATCGGGCTCAGGGTCTGAATAAACAGGATCGAGGTCAGCGTAAACGGCAGCGTGATGATGGCATTTTTAATCAGCAGCCCCATCGGCGGCAGCGTGCCGGCGTTATACAGATGCCACATCCCCACCATCGACGCGCCCAGCGCGGCGACCACCAGCAGCTTGGTCAGCACCATAAAGCTGGAGACCTTAAACAGCAGCTTTTCACCCCTTGAAGAGATTGCCACCAGCACGCAGATAAGCCCCAAACCATAGAATGGATTCTCGGAGAGCAGGCCGTCGGTGACGCCGAACGTGTGCAGGTAGGAAGCGCTATCGTTGGTGATGGCAGTGGAGTAGACGAACATCCAAATCACCAACATGATGAAATAGAGCGCGCCCAGTAAAATGCCCCAGTTTTTACCCAAGTAGCCGCTGATCACGCTCGGGTAGTCTTTACACTCCGGTGATTCTGCCAGGGTATTAATAAACAGACGCTGGAACAAATACATGGCCGGATAACCGACGATAGAAGAGAGCAGGAACACCCACAGGCCCATTAATCCCACCTGGACGGGCAGAAACACAATCCCCGCACCGATAGCCATGCCGATACTCATGATGACCCAGCCCACATCGGTACTGTCGAATTTTATTGCCGCTTGCCATTCACTTTCCGACATGCCCGCTCGTGCCGCCGCGCTAGAGGTTTGTGTCGGTGCAACTGAGATTGTTTCCATAACAAAGTCTCACTCTTGGTTTGTAGGGTTTATTGTTTTAATACAGATTGATATTCCACATATTTTTAGCAATGCATGGTTATTAACCACATTTTTTATAGTGGATAGATGATAGCGCGGGTTAAGGAGAAAAAACTTGCCACTGCTGGCATGGGAAACGTCATAGGGAGAAAAAAATGCTCCATATAGCGAGATATGGGTAAGTTAATTTCTATCCTTACCAATTCATAAAGGATTTATATATTTCACCGCCACACAAAATCAATGTAACGCATTGTTTTATAATACATTGTGTGTTTATGGTGATTTCTGCACGCCCGCATGGCGCGGCCATTTTGTGAGACAGCGCAAACCGGCGAGTTAATGGGTTGTAACTGTCAGCGCCAGCAAAAAATGATGGCTATCACAGTGTCAGATTGATTTAGCCAATAACTCCAATGTTTGTAGAAAAAATGTAAGAAAACAAAATAATACACTGCTTATATGATCTGGCCTGTGGCAGCCCGCGGCCGAAAAAAAACGCCCCGGGCCATCAGGCCAGGGGCGTTGCAACGGATCGTATCCACACGCTTACGACGTCATTGTTTTTGGCACAATCAACTAATCACACAGCACTTTAATCGCCAGGCCACCGCGCGACGTTTCGCGGTATTTCTCGTTCATATCCTTACCGGTTTCATACATGGTCTCGATAATTTTATCGAGAGAAACCCGCGCTTCGCTGGTGCGTTGAATCGCCATCCGCGCCGCGTTAACCGCTTTTACCGCATTGATAGCGTTGCGTTCGATACAAGGGATTTGCACCTGTCCACCCACCGGATCGCAGGTGAGCCCCAGATTGTGCTCCATGGCTATCTCCGCGGCCATGCACACCTGCTGCGGGCTGCCGCCAAGCAGCTCGGCCAATCCCGCGGCCGCCATCGATGCCGCTACGCCGACCTCGCCCTGACACCCGACCTCTGCGCCGGAAATCGAAGCATTGCGTTTATACAGCCCACCAATCGCGCCAGCGGCCAGTAAATAACGGGCGATGGAGTTCCCGTTCGCCGTGCGCCTGAACTTATCGTAATAGGCCAGCACCGCCGGTACGATGCCGCACGCGCCGTTGGTTGGCGCGGTCACCACCCGACCACCCGCCGCATTCTCCTCGCTCACCGCCAGCGCAAACATGTTGATCCAGTCGATCACATTCATCGGATCGCTGGAGGTACTGTCGCTGGAGACCAGCTGTCGCCGCAGCGCGACGGCGCGGCGCGGAACGCTCATCGGGCCCGGCAGCACGCCTTCCGTATTCATCCCGCGTTCAATGCCGGTACGCATGACGTGCCAGATGCGGGTCAGACCGATATCAATCTCGCTCTGGCTTCTGAGCGCCAACTCGTTTTGCATCATCAGGCCAGAAATAGAAAGCCCGTGCTCTTTGCACTGCTGCACCAGTTCGCTGGCGGAATGGAAGGGATACGGCACAGGTTGTTCAACCTCAAACTCCTGGCCAAATTTCGACTCTTCAACAATAAAACCGCCGCCGGTGGAGTAGTAGGTTTTGCTGAGCAAAATCCCCTCTTCACCCCAGGCGGTAAAGCGCATCCCGTTTTCATGGCGCGGCAGAGCTTCATTATGGAAGATGACATCGTCGCTAAGGGAAAACGGCACTTCCGCTTCACCCTGCGCCACGCTGAGCAGCCCGCTACGCTCGACGGCGCGCATAAACGGCTGCATGGCATCGATGTCGACGCTGTCAGGGCGATTGCCCGCCAGCCCCATAATCACCGCGACATCGGTCGCGTGTCCTTTCCCGGTGAGGGAAAGCGAACCGTAAAGATCGACCGTCAGGCGTGTGGTCTGGGGTAAAAAGCCCCCGGCCGCCAGTTCATCAATGAAGGATTTTCCGGCATTCATTGGCCCCACGGTGTGTGAACTAGACGGCCCAACGCCAATTTTGAACATATCGAATGTGCTAATCATATCCGTGACCTCGATACGGCTTCAGAGACGGGCTGCCGGATGGCAGCCCGGTGTAGCAATGCGCACGCAGGTCGAGGGTTAGATTGCCTGAGTAAAGGTGCGCGAAATAACGTCCTGCTGCTGCTCGCGGGTTAATGCATTGAAACGCACCGCATAACCCGAAACACGAATGGTTAAGTTCGGGTAATTTTCCGGGTGGGCAATCGCATCCAGCAGCATGTCGCGGTTCATCACGTTGACATTAAGATGCTGCCCGCCTTCAATTGACGCCTCATGGTGGAAGTAACCATCCAGCAGCCCGACAAGGTTGGTTTTACGCACGGCATCCTCTTTGCCCAGCGCCGCCGGGACAATCGAGAAGGTGTACGAAATCCCGTCCTTCGCGTAGGTAAACGGTAGCTTCGCCACCGAGGTCAGCGAAGCCACGGCCCCTTTACGGTCACGGCCATGCATCGGGTTTGCACCCGGCGCAAACGGCGTTCCTGCGCGGCGACCATCCGGCGTGTTGCCCGTTTTTTGCCCATACACCACGTTGGAGGTGATGGTCAGGATCGACTGAGTCGGTACCGCGTGACGGTAGGTTGGCAGCACTCTGATTTTCTTCATAAAGCGTTCGACCAGGTCGCAGGCAATGCTGTCCACGCGCTCGTCGTTGTTGCCATATTGCGGATAATCACCCTCAATCTCGAAATCGATAGCCAGACCATTTTCATCACGAATCGGCTTCACGCGGGCGTGTTTGATGGCCGACAGAGAATCCGCCGCCACCGACAGCCCGGCGATACCGCAGGCCATGGTGCGATAGACATCGCGGTCATGCAGCGCCATCAGCGAGGCTTCATAGCTGTACTTATCGTGCATGTAGTGAATGACGTTCAGCGCACTGATGTACTGCACCGCCAGCCAGTCCATAAAGTGGTCGAGGCTTTCCATCACCGATTCATAGTCCAGCACGTCGTCCATCAGCGGCGCGGTTTTCGGCCCCACCTGGATCTTCAGCTTCTCATCCACCCCACCGTTGATCGCGTACAGCAGCGTTTTTGCCAGGTTGGCACGGGCACCGAAGAACTGCATCTGCTTGCCGATGACCATCGGGCTGACGCAGCAGGCAATGGCGTAATCATCGCTGTTAAAATCAGCGCGCATCAGGTCGTCATTTTCATATTGCAGCGATGAAGTGACGATAGAGACCTGCGCGGCGTACTGCTTAAAGGCCGGCGGCAGCGCTTCCGACCACAGGATGGTCAGGTTTGGCTCCGGTGCCGGGCCCATGGTGTGCAGCGTATGCAGATAGCGGAACGCGTTTTTGCTCACCAGCGTGCGCCCGTCCAGCCCCATCCCGCCGATAACCTCCGTCGCCCAAATTGGGTCGCCGGAGAACAGCGTGTCGAATTCCGGCGTACGCAGGAAGCGCACCATGCGGATCTTCATAATGAAGTGGTCGATAAGCTCCTGCGCCTGTTCCTCGGTGAGACGCCCTTCCTGCATGTCACGTTCAATGTAGATGTCGAGGAAGGTGGCGGTACGCCCGAGCGACATCGCGCCGCCGTTTTGCGATTTCACCGCTGCCAGATAGGCGAAATAGAGCCACTGCACCGCTTCCTGCGCATTGAGCGCCGGACGGGAAATATCGCAGCCGTACTTGGCCGCCATCTCCTGCATTTGCAGCAGCGCGCGGCGGTGCTCAGCCAGCTCTTCACGCAGGCGCAGCGTGGCTTCCAGATCCTGGCCCCACTCCATTTTGGTTTGCAGATCGGCAAACTGCAGTTCGCGCTCACGCACCAGATAACGGATGCCGTACAGCGCTACGCGGCGGTAATCGCCGATGATGCGTCCACGTCCGTAGCCGTCCGGTAAACCGGTCAGTACGCCCGATTTACGGCAGCGCAGCATATCCGGGGAGTAAGCATCGAATACGCCCTGGTTATGGGTTTTACGCAGCGAGGTATACTGATATTCAAAATCAGCGTCCATTTCGCGACCATAAGCTTCAAACGAGCTTTTGATCATATTGATGCCGCCAAACGGGTAATGACTCCAACT
>NZ_JAKCNS010000010.1 GCF_021440345.1 Kluyvera intermedia | reverse complement strand
AAGTTGGCAGCATCACCGATGTTTTCATAAATCGAACTTATCGTAATTCGGTCTTTTTTCGGATCTATGCCATTGATCCCCATGTATAATTTTGAAATTATTTGTTCCATATATAGCTTGGCGAGAATGACCATAATCATATAGAACACCAGACAAGATAGCGTCACGATCCAGAATGTTTGTTTGGCAACGCTCGTGATGTCTTTGTAGTCGCTTTCATTCACAATGGTAAAGGCAAACCAATCGGGATTCATGTACGTTCTGTAAAAAACATAAACCTTTTCGCTGCTATCATAAAACTCACCTTCAACATTAGATGCCTGTTCAATCCATGAGCGAGGGATCTTTTTTCTTAGAATCTCTATTTTATTTTCACTAAGAACAACATCACCGGAAGCTGAGGTGATGAGAAACTTGCCATTGTAGGGAGCGATTTTGTTATTTATGGTTGAGCTTATCGATTTTAAATCTAAATCAAAGGCAATATTTCCGATAAAATAAGAGTGTTTATTAAAAAGGTTCATGCTGGCGGTAATGGATTTTCTCTTTGATTTGGATGTTCCACTTACATCATCAATAATAGAGGTATAGGGTTCTGAATAACTAATGAAGTCTTTGGTGGCGGTGAGTGGATACCATGGCCTGGAACGTGGAGAGAATTTGGTGAGTTCAATATTTGGATAGATTTTATATTTATCTCTTGGGTTTGAGATCATAACATTACTAAAAAATACGGTTGAATCAGTAATTGCGGGAATAACCGTGTTTAAATCTGTTGGCTGACCATCCAGGTATCTTTCAATATCTATCTCATCAATATTAGAAGATAAACTTCTGAACATTAGTTTTATTTCATTGAGAGGTGTTTCGATATTGGCCTTAGAGGCGTTGGCCGTAAATCGGGACATCGTACTTTTAAATTCTTTTTGGCTGCTGAAATCAATATAGAAATAAGTATATGTGCAGACAATGATGAAAGGGATGAGCAGTACGAAAAATATGCAGGCGATTGTTTTGTTTGCGGTGTAGATCTTCATCCTGGACGTCTCAATGAGAAAAACATTACAAATAGTATGGTTATGATATCATGGTAACATTCAATAATCATTAATTACGTAAAGTAATTATTTTATCTGGCTGTTTTTTGAGCGCGTCAGGTTTTTCCTATGAGATATAACGATGCGGGTTTTCATGCCATGTTCTCTTGCAGGCGCAGCGGTTTCGTTCAATACGGCTGATGAGAGCGTCTATCCACGGGTGCGGTGTCTGTCAGGGAACATGATCAGTATGTAGCGAAGTCATTCAACGGCGGGGTCATTGTAAAGTCCGGGGATAACCCAAACTTTACAATGAGCATCTCAGGTACGGTCTTCTCGCTTCACATGACGGTAGTCGTATTTGTCGCGCTTGTGCTGGTACAACAGATTGTCGGCTCGCAGAAAGGCTGACTGTAGGGTGTCGTTGCGACATAATTGGTAACAACCATATGAGAAATCGACCAATTTATCTCTGTCGATGATGGCGAGTTTCTCATGAATCCGTGAGATGATTTCGTGAGAAGTCAGTAATGTGTTATCAATGAGGATTAGATGGAATTTATCTCCGCCAAGCCGTATTCCATAATCACTTTTACGGATGGATAACGCTAATGCCGTACCAAGATTTTGAATGACTTTGTCACCGATATGACGCCCTCTGGTATCATTAATTTCTTTCAAACCATCGCTGTCTATAGCGATAACGGTAATGGCGATATTTTGCTCAATTAATGACTGAATTTTTTCATGCAGGGCCGGTGTTAATATTTCTTTATTATAGAGTCCGGTAATTAAATGAGGAACATTGCGTCCCGACTGGGAATTATGCTTAACGAACAGGTTTTTTACGTATTTACAGAGCATGATGGTGCTGACTATGTATAAAACTATCAACCAGCCATTGGTGATTAAAATGTATAAATAGTCAAGTTTTACGTGCAGAGTATAATACTTGGTTATTTCCTCTTCATGATCTAACGTAAGCAGAGCAGAGTGCTGCGGTTTGTGAAAGAGAATTTCTGCACCAGTATTATTATCGGTTACGTAGAGGTTAAGGAAGCGCCACAGAAGCGGTCTGTCAGCGGTGAAAAATGAGGCAGCTAAACTTTCGATGCTGATGTCAGTGATGAAAACCCCTTTCAGGTTTTCTCTATCAAAAACAGGCGTAATCATGCTGATTATGTTTTGCTGTGTATATCCATCTTCATAAATATGCGAAGTGATACTCTCGCCATTAAACAGGTCGGCAAGTGCGAAATCGTCTATTTCTAGTGTTTGTGCACTCTTTGATATATTAATTGAGTGACCATTAGCGACTAACCAGTTATTAAATGCGTAGTTGTTGGTATCAACAAGTTTGTTGATATAAATGTAATCATTAGACAGGTCTATGTAATATCTAATGTCATTAAAGAGATAGCCGTTATAGTTTGAAAAACTATATTGGCCTTCATTTCTAAAAATGGTTTTATTGATATCGGCCAATGCGGGTAAATCACGACTCCAGGTTTTGCAATCTGTATTTCGTGTTTGTAGTGTCCCATCAATATCCTGAGTGGATTTTTGGGTCAGATTGAATCCTAAGATATCACCCACTTTTTCAATTTTCGCACAGACTTTTTGTGAATTTTCGTCTTTATCCTGTGAGCGTGGTGCAGCAAAGTCTTTTGATAGCTGGAAGGCGATCTTTTGATTGATAAACTCTTCAAAAAAAAGCGCCGACTTTCCATTTTCGACAACGTACTCTAAGTAGTTACGCAACCGTTGTGTTTGATTAACAAAAACAGACACAAAAATAGTGGTTGTGAGAATAATGATAATGCTTATTGCAAATAGGTGTTTTTTTTGTAACACAACAGTAAGGCCTTCGGCACAGTTCCGTTTACAATGATTCTATATAGTTTATCATCCTGGTTAATATATCTCATGTGAAATTTGCAGCAATACTGATTTTATTGGCTAGATCATACAGGGATTCAGGTATCGCGGTACCCGCAGAACGACTACGCATGCCTTCATTTGAAGGTAAAACGATAATGAAAAGACAACGTTGATCATCTGACGTTCGTAATCAAAGCCGTAGAATGCGGTTGCGCTTGATACTGTGTGCAGTATTTATTGACTAAAAGGGTGGAAGATGAAGTTTTATTAAACAATCACCACACAAATTCTGGTGCGAAATAATAACAAGTATTTAAAAACTATCTTTGATGAATAGAGAAATCAGGCGGTTAGGGTGGTTATAAAAGTAGGGGTGATTTGTTAATATAATAAAAAATGTTATTAATTAACCTCACTAACTAAAGCAATAATAAAATTTATTCATTTTATCTATTGTAAGTTTTTGTATGTCCGTATAGATTTCGGCTCGGATTTCCATAGCGTTACTTTACTTATTAAGTCGTTAAAGAATTATTAATTTAATACTTATATTCAACATTTAATGATGAAGGTATTAGCTCGCTTGTAATAAGTCGGAATTTCTGAGGGCTAAAGGTAGGTGTAAATTTATTCTCTCTGCAATTGTTCTGCCGGTGACTACTTTTGGTACTCAGATATTTTATGTGGCCCTGGTGGATTAAAAGATGCGGATTGCGCGTGCTTAACAACGTGCATGATGTTTTTAGTCACTAAAAATCCACCGTTTGCGGGTGAACATTGAGGTAATGCACGTGGAACCAACAACGGTAGTCATGGTAGTGCTGGTACTGGTCGTAGCGCTAATTATGCAGCTAATCGTCATTGCGCTTATGGATTAGGCGGTGGCAGACGCGGAGGTAGGGCAGTCATTATTTATAGTCGTCCTCAAATGCCCTCATGCCATGGACAACCAGAAAAATGACATTCCTGATTGTGGGCATCACGAACGCCGTATACGTCCATACCGTGCCGACCTAACCCTATGATAACTCTCTAACCCCTTGAACCACAGAACACGCCAAAATCAATTAAATAAATAGGCATTGGCTATGCATCTTTATCTTCCTCGCTGAACATACCTATCACTCCTGACAAATCCATTATTTTTCAAAGCATTGTAAAAATACATCTATCTCATTCACCGCTGAGCGCAGGGTCTATGCTTATAAAAAGGCCCCATTGCAGGGACGGGCGTGGAATAACCCCACCCGACGCGGGTTGAAGTGATAATCATTATCACTAACATAGCGTTATCCTTTTTGAGGCTTCACTGATGAGGTAGACCTATGGATTTGCATTCAGGAACCTTCGATCCTAACGACGTAACCTGGCGCGGCGTAACGCTGACGCCTGCCGCCGCCGCGCATATTCGTGCGCTGGCTGAGCAGCAGTCGGGGATTCAAGGCGTGCGGCTCGGGGTGAAACAAACCGGCTGTGCGGGGTTTGGTTACGTGCTCGACGCGGTAAGTGAACCGGATAAAGACGATCTGCTGTTTGAATTCGACGGCGCAAAGCTGTGGGTCCCTTTACGCGCCATGCCGTTTCTTGACGGCACCGAAGTGGATTACGTGCGCGAAGGCTTGAACCAGCTGTTTAAATATCATAACCCGAAGGCGCAGAACGAATGTGGCTGCGGCGAAAGCTTCGGGGTATAGGCGGTACATAATGACGCGTAATACTGACGCAACTGACGATGTCCAGACCTGGGCCGGTGGCCCGCTGAACTATAAAGAAGGGTTCTTTACCCATCTGCAAACTGACGAACTGGCAACTGGCATTAACGAAGGGGTGGTGCGGGCGATCTCTGCGCGCCGCAATGAACCGGAGTGGATGCTGGAGTTTCGCCTGAAGGCTTACCATGCGTGGCTGGAGATGGAAGAGCCACACTGGTTAAAAGCGCACTATACCGGGTTAAATTATCAGGACTACAGCTATTATTCAGCACCTTCGTGCGGCAACTGCGATGATAGCTGCGCCTCGGAGCCCGGTGCGCAACAGCAGCCGGGGGCCAGTATTTTTTTGACCGACGAAGTTGAAGCCGCCTTTAATCAGCTAGGCGTACCGGTACGTGAAGGCAAAGAGGTGGCGGTTGACGCCATTTTTGATTCCGTTTCGGTCGCGACGACTTATCGAGAAAAACTGGCTGAGCATGGGGTTATTTTTTGCTCCTTTGGTGAAGCGATTCATGACCACGCCGAGCTGGTGAAACGCTATCTCGGTACGGTAGTGCCGGAAAACGACAATTTCTTTGCCGCGCTAAACGCAGCGGTGGCCTCTGACGGTACCTTCATCTATATCCCGAAAGGCGTGCGTTGCCCGATGGAACTGTCGACCTATTTTCGCATTAACGCGGAAAAGACCGGCCAGTTTGAACGCACGATTCTGATTGCCGATGAGGGGAGCTACGTCAGCTACATTGAAGGTTGCTCCGCGCCGGTTCGTGAAAGCTACCAGCTGCATGCGGCAGTGGTTGAGGTGATCATCCATAAAGACGCGGAAGTGAAATACTCGACCGTGCAGAACTGGTTCCCCGGTGACAACAACAGCGGCGGGATCCTTAACTTCGTAACCAAACGCGCGCTGTGTGAAGGCGAAAACAGCAAGATGTCATGGACCCAGTCGGAAACCGGCTCGGCGATCACCTGGAAATATCCAAGCTGTATTCTGCGCGGCGATAACTCCGTCGGCGAATTTTTCTCGGTAGCGTTAACCAGCGGGCATCAGCAGGCCGACACCGGCACCAAGATGATCCACATCGGCAAGAACACCAAATCGACCATTATCTCGAAAGGGATCTCTGCCGGACACAGCCAGAATAGCTACCGTGGCTTAGTGAAAATCATGCCAACCGCCACCAACGCGCGTAACTACACCCAGTGCGACTCAATGCTCATCGGCCCGGACTGCGGCGCACACACCTTCCCGTACGTGGAGTGTCGCAACAACAGCGCACAGCTGGAGCATGAGGCGACCACCTCGCGCATTGGCGAAGATCAGCTGTTTTACTGCCTGCAGCGCGGGATTAGTGAAGATGATGCTATCTCGATGATCGTGAATGGCTTTTGTAAGGATGTTTTCTCGGAACTGCCGCTGGAGTTCGCCGTGGAAGCGCAAAAACTACTGGCTATCAGCCTTGAACACAGCGTCGGTTAAGTATTAAGGGAAACGATATGTTGAGTATCAAAGATTTACAGGTCTCGGTTGATGATAAAGCAATCCTCCGTGGAGTGAGCCTGAACGTGCGTCCGGGCGAAGTTCACGCCATCATGGGGCCGAACGGCTCGGGGAAAAGCACGCTCTCCGCCACGCTTGCTGGGCGTGAAGATTATACCGTGACCGGCGGCGAAGTGACTTTCAAAGGTCAAGACCTGCTGGAGATGTCGCCGGAAGAACGTGCCGGGGAAGGCATTTTTATGGCGTTTCAATATCCGGTGGAAATTCCTGGCGTCAGCAATCAGTTTTTCCTGCAAACCGCGCTCAACGCGGTGCGCGCGCATCGCGGACAGGAACCGCTGGATCGCTTTGATTTTCAGGATCTGATGGAAGAGAAAATCGATCTACTGAAGATGCCGGCGGATCTCCTGACCCGTTCGGTGAACGTCGGCTTCTCCGGCGGTGAGAAAAAACGCAACGATATTTTACAGATGGCGGTGCTGGAGCCATCGCTGTGCATCCTGGATGAAACGGACTCCGGGCTGGATATCGATGCCTTGAAAATTGTCTCCGAGGGGGTGAACTCCCTGCGCGATGGTAAGCGCGCTTTTATCATCGTCACCCACTATCAGCGGATCCTTGACTATATCAAGCCGGATGTCGTCCACGTGCTGTATCAGGGGCGTATTGTGAAATCCGGGGACTTCACGCTGGTGAAACAACTGGAGGAGCAGGGCTATGGCTGGCTTAGCGAACAGCAGTAGCGCGCTGCAACAATGGCATGCGCTGTTTCAGGCGCGCGGCGGGCAGGCCTCACCGCAGGCGCAGGAGCATCTCAAGCAGGTAAAACTGCTGGGGCTACCGTCGCGCAAAGACGAAGACTGGAAATACACCTCATTAGATAAACTATTGACCAGCACATTCGTGGCGCCCGCATTACCTGCGCTGACGGCCGCCGACCGTGATGCCCACGCGCTGGCGCTGGATGCCTGGCGGCTGGTGTTTGTCGACGGACAGTTCGATGCGCGGCTAAGCGATGACCTTACGGACAGCGGCTTTGAGGTGACGGTGAATAACCAGCGGCAATCGTTGCCGGAAGCCGTGCATGGCGAAATTTTCCTGCATCTGACCGAAAGTCTGGCGACTAGCGTGACGCATATTAGAGTACGCCGTCATCAGCATCCGGCGAAGCCGCTCTTGCTGCTGCATATCACGCGTGGTCTGGCGAGCGACGAGATGAACACCGCACATTATCGCCACCACCTACAAATCGACAGCGGGGCGCAGGCCACGGTGATTGAGCAGTACGTCAGCCTGAACGAAACGCGCCACTTTACGGGTTCTCGTTTGACCGTCGAGGTCGCCGATAATGCCCAGCTTCAGCACCTCAAGCTGGGGTTTGAAAACGCCCAGAGCTACCATTTTGCCCATAACGATCTGCGCTTAGGGCGCGATGCCTCGGCATTCAGCCACAGTTTCCTGTTAGGGGCGGCGGTCACTCGTCACCACACCAGCACGCAGCTGAACGGCGAAAACAGCATGCTACGAGTCAACAGCCTGTCGATGCCGGTCAACACTGAAGTGTGCGACACTCGTACCTGGCTTGAGCACAATAAAGGCTACTGTAATAGCCGCCAGCTGCATAAAACTATCGTCAGTGACAAAGGTCGCGCCGTGTTTAACGGGGTCATTACCGTGGCGCCGCATGCGATTAAAACCGACGGGCAGATGACCAATAACAACCTGCTATTGGGGCGTCTGTCCGAAGTCGATACCAAACCGCAGTTGGAGATCTACGCTGATGACGTGAAGTGCAGCCACGGTGCCACCGTGGGGCGCATCGATGATGAACAACTTTTTTATCTGCGTTCGCGCGGGGTGGCGCTGGAGGAAGCTAAAAAGATAATCCTCTACGCGTTTGCCGCCGGGCTCACGGACGCTATTCCCCTCGAACCGCTAAAACAGTATGTTCTGGCGCGGATTGGGCAGCGTCTGTCTGGAGGTAAGCAATGACCTTTTCCGTACAGCAGGTGCGAAGCGATTTTCCGATACTGGCGCGTGAAGTGAACGGCCAGCCGCTGGCCTATCTTGATTCTGCCGCCAGCGCGCAAAAACCGGAGCAGGTGATCCACGCGGAAGCTGCCTTTTATCGCCACAGCTACGCCGCGGTTCATCGCGGGATCCATACGCTCAGCGCCGAAGCGACGCAGCGGATGGAGGAGGTGCGCCAGAAGGTCGCTCATTTCCTCAATGCCGCTAGCGCTGAAGAGATTGTCTTTGTACGTGGAACCACTGAAGCGATTAATCTGGTGGCCAACAGTTGGGGGACCCGCAACGTCGAAGCGGGCGATAACATCGTCATCACGGAGATGGAGCATCACGCTAATATTGTCCCGTGGCAGATGCTCTGCACGCGAAACGGTGCCGAACTGCGGGTGATCCCCTTAAATGCCGATGGCACCTTGCTGCTGGAAGCCGCCGCGAAGCTGTTTGATGAACGCACGCGTTTGCTGGCAGTGACGCAGGTTTCGAACGTGCTGGGTACCGAAAATCCGCTGGAAGAGTTGATTACGCTGGCCCACCAGCACGGCGCGAAAGTACTGGTGGATGGAGCGCAGGCGGTCATGCATCACCCGGTTGACGTGCGGGCGCTCGATTGCGACTTTTATACCTTTTCTGGTCATAAGCTGTACGGGCCGACGGGCATCGGCGCGCTGTACGTCAAAGCGGATATTCTTCAGGCGATGCCGCCATGGGAAGGGGGCGGTTCGATGATTGCGACCGTCAGCCTGACCGAAGGTACCACCTGGGCGAAAGCGCCATGGCGCTTTGAAGCCGGCACACCGAATACCGGAGGCATCATTGGCCTGGGCGCCGCGCTGGACTACGTGAGTGGATTAGGGCTCACGGCCATCGGCGAGTATGAACAGACGCTGATGCGCTATGCGCTGGATGCGCTCGCCAATGTTCCCGATCTGCATCTGTACGGCCCGGCTAACCGGCTGGGGGTGATTGCGTTTAACCTCGGTAAACACCATGCCTACGACGTGGGGAGTTTCCTCGATAACTACGGTATTGCCGTCCGTACAGGGCACCATTGCGCGATGCCGCTCATGGCATTTTATCAAGTTCCCGCTATGTGCCGGGCATCATTGGCAATGTACAACACCGTCGAGGAAGTCGACAGGTTGGTGGCCGGGCTACAGCGTATTCGACGTTTACTGGGATAACAGGGAGCCCACGATGGCGGCTTTACCAGACAGAGACAAACTTTTGCGCAACTTTAACCGTTGCGCCAACTGGGAAGAGAAATATCTCTATATCATTGAGTTAGGACAACGACTGTCGCCGCTCGGCCCGGAGCAGCATACGGCGGAAAACAGCATTCAGGGGTGTCAAAGCCAGGTGTGGATCGCAATGGGGTGCGACGCACAGGGGCGAATCACCCTGCAGGGCGATAGCGATGCGGCAATCGTTAAGGGATTGATTGCCATTGTGTTTATCCTCTACGATGGCATGACCGCTGCAGATGCGCAGACCTTTGACGTGCGTCCCTGGTTTGAGCAGATGGCGCTGGCAAAGCACCTGACACCGTCGCGTTCTCAGGGGCTGGAGGCGATGATCCGCGCAATTCGCACGCGTGCGGCGAGTTTTAGCTAATATAGAAAAGACAGCTTCGATTCTGTTATGAAGAAAGGCGGGCGGGTTGCCCGCCCCACTGGTCGTTCAGCTTTCTGGCATGTTGTCAGTGAATATGAATAAGGAATCCAGATATGAAGCGCGCGTCTCTTTTAACACTCAGCATTTTAAGCGCCCTCAGCGCGATTTCCAGCGCCTGGGCCGTCGACTACCCGTTACCCCCTGCCAACAGTCGTTTAATCGGTCAGAACCAAACCTACACCGTTCAGGAAGGGGATAAGAACCTACAGGCTATCGCCCGACGCTTTGATACCGCGGCGATGTTAATCCTCGAAGCGAATAATACCATTGCGCCGGTTCCCAGAGCGGGCACCGTGGTGACGATTCCCTCGCAGATGCTGCTACCGGATGTGCCGCGTGAAGGTATTGTGGTAAACCTTGCCGAACTGCGTCTGTATTACTTCCCACCGGGAGAACAGCAGGTGCAGGTTTATCCTATTGGTATTGGTTTGCAGGGGTTGGAAACGCCGGAAATGACCACCCGGATTGGACAGAAAATCCCGAATCCGACGTGGACGCCTACGGCGGGCATCCGCAAGCGTTCTCTTGAGCGCGGCGTTACGCTGCCGGCGGTCATACCGGCAGGGCCAGGTAATCCGCTGGGGCTCTTTGCGTTGCGGTTAGCGTACGGTAACGGTGAATACTTGATTCACGGTACCAATGCGCCGGACAGCGTTGGCCTGCGCGTCAGTTCCGGTTGTATTCGTATGAATGCGCCGGACATCAAATCGCTATTCGCCCAGGTCCGTAGCGGCACGGCGGTCAGGATAATTAACGAACCGGTGAAATATTCAGTAGAGCCAAACGGCGCCCGCTATCTGGAAGTACACCGCCCGCTGTCGCAGGATGCTGCACAGGACACGCAAACCATGAAGATGACCTTATCCCCAGCCTTTAAGCAGTTCGTTGAGCAGGCGAGCGTAGGGGAAGCCCAGGTGAAGCAAATTCTGTCGCGTCGGGCGGGATATCCGATTCTGATGGCTGATTCGAAGGCTACGACGACGGCACCAGTGCTGTCGGCACAAAACGGTGAGCTGTCTACAGGGAAGGTTACGCAGTAGGAAAGGGAAACTGAAGGCAAAAAAAATGGCGCACAATGTGCGCCATTTTTATTACCAGAACTCTTACTTACGGTAAGAGTGAGCCTGGTTGTCCAGACGCTGGTTAGCGCGTGCTGCGTCGTCTTTAGCAGCCTGAACGTCGGAACGCACTGCGTTCACGTCGTTGCTCAGCTGGTCAACTTTAGCGTTCAGAGTCTGAACGTCAGAAGACAGCTGATCGATTTTAGCATTGCTGGAGCAACCTGCCAGCAGAGTAGAACCCAGGATTACCGCGCCCAGTACCAGTTTAGTACGATTCATTATAAATACCCTCTAGATTGAGTTAATCTCCATGTAGCGCTACAAGTATTACACAAACTTTTTTATATTGAGAATATTTTTTTATCCCTTTTCCCTTATTTTTGATCGTTCGCTCAAAGAAGCATCGACTTTAAGGATTTGCAGGGAAAAAGTCTGTGAAAACAGGTAACTTCCATCGGATTCATCTTAGATAGTTACAGTTTAAATAGTGAAATCCGATTTGATTTTTATTGAGCAGCATTATCTGGATGTATAAAAAAAGCGCCCGCTGGGCGCTTTTTTAAGCAAACTATAACAACTATGTGAATTATTACAGTACGTGCACGGAGGCAGTATTGGTGGTGCCGCTTGGTACCAGTGCACCAGAAACCATCACTACAACGTCGCCTTTCTGCGCCAGACCGCTTTCTACAGCGACTTCTTTACCCATACGGTAGAAATCATCGGTAGAGCTGATTTCTTTGACAACCTGTGCAACAACGCCTTTGCTCAGCACCAGCTGGCGAGCGGTAGTTTCGTTGGTGGTCAGAGCCAGGATGGTGGCATCCGGGAAGTATTTACGGATAGCACGAGCAGATTTACCGCCCTGGGTCGCAACAACGATCAGCGGTGCGTCCAGTTTTTCTGCAGTTTCAACCGCGCCACGGCAAACGGCTTCGGTGATACGCAGTTTACGGCTGTCGTTGTTGAAGTCCAGACGGCTGGTCATTACGCGGTCGGTACGTTCGCAGATGGTAGCCATGATGGTCACAGCTTCCAGCGGGTATTTACCTTTAGCGGATTCACCGGACAGCATGACTGCATCGGTACCGTCGAGGATGGCGTTCGCTACGTCGCCAGCTTCAGCGCGGGTAGGGCGTGGGTTTTTGATCATGGAATCCAGCATCTGGGTCGCAGTGATAACCACTTTGCGCGCGCGGATACATTTTTCGATGATCATTTTCTGAGCGAAAATAACTTCTTCAACCGGGATTTCAACGCCCATATCACCACGAGCAACCATGATACCGTCAGATGCTTCGAGGATTTCGTCGAAGTTGTTCAGGCCTTCCTGGTTTTCGATCTTGGAGATGATCTGAATGTTGTCGCCGCCGTTAGCTTTCAGGTGCTCACGGATCTCGATAACGTCAGAACGCTTACGGATAAAGGAAGCCGCAACGAAGTCAACGCCTTGCTCACAACCGAAGATCAGATCCTGTTTGTCTTTCTCAGCCAGCGCTGGCAGAGCGATAGAAACGCCCGGCAGGTTAACGCCTTTGTTTTCGCCCAGGTCACCGTTGTTCAGCACTTTACAGATAACTTTGTTACCTTCGATAGCGGTAACTTCCATGCCGATCAGACCATCGTCAACCAGAACGGTGTTGCCTACGGTCAGGTCGGTGGTGAAGCCTTCATAGGTGACAGCAACGATTTCGCTGTTACCCACAACGGATTTGTCGGTGGTGAAAGTGAAGGTCTGGCCAGCTTTCAGGGAAACGTCGTTGCCGCCTTCCAGCTTGATGGTACGAATTTCTGGGCCTTTGGTATCCAGCAGGATAGCGGCTTTCTTACCGGTTTTGCTCATCACGTTACGCAGGTTTTTGATGCGCTGACCGTGTTCAGCATAGTCACCGTGAGAGAAGTTCAGACGCATAACGTTCATGCCAGCATCAAGCATTTTGCCTAACATTTCTTCGGATTCAGTTTTTGGTCCGATGGTGCAAACAATTTTGGTCTTTTTCATGACAGTCTTAGTCTTTAAGTTGAGATTGAGAAGGATTGGGATTTTGAATTCTCGCTCCATGCGCGCACTGCCACGGAGTCAAACCGGTGTTACGAAAATTGCTATGCCACGACATAAGGATAGGTGACATAAAAAAAGCGTGCAGAGGAAAGTGTGCTAGTGGTTCAGCATAGTGAAATAGGCGATGTTTTAATCGTTTATTAATGCAGTCCAATGAGCTGAAACCATTCAAGAAAGAAACGCCGCAGATTATACGATGTTATGCAGCAAAAAGAAAATAAAAACGCTGTTTCAAAAATAAAGTCAATAAATTAACATAATAAAAACGTTCTATTGGCGAAAATGTAACAGATGATTGCGCAACAAACTGAAAAACCATCTCTTCTCGGTAAGATGTTGATTTGCTTTATCAACGAAACAAACCAATAATAAATTGATTCTTAATGGAAATTAGCGAGCGTAAATGATGGGAAATCTGACGAAAGACGACGTTTTGTACCAGGAGATGTGTCGCGTGGTGGGAAAAGTGGTGCTGGAAATGCGCGATTTAGGCCAGGAGCCCAAGCATATTGTGATTGCCGGAGTGGTCCGTACGGCGCTGGCGAATACTAAAGTCCAGCGCCCGGAGCTCACGCGTGAAGCGATGCAAAGGGTGGTGACTGCACTGTCCGGGCAGTGATAACCCGCGGTAAGATAGAATAATCAGGCGATGACGAAGCGCAGAATTGCTTTCACGGCCAGTTCACAATGGTGAGTGATGAGTGCTTCATCATCGATGTCCGGAAGCGGACCATCCAGATAGAGGCTGTTAAAACTATAAAAGTTAGAAACCTGATAAAAGCTGAAGCTGCTAATTAAGCGGTGAACGTCCCGAGCTTCCAGCGCGGGCTGAAACATCCCTTGCTCCTGACCGCGATGCAGTATGTGCTCAAGCAGCGACAGGGCGCTCTTATTTAAGCGTTTCAAATCCCCGGATGCCAGCAACCACTTTCCTCGCTGCATGTTCTCCATACAGATAATCCGCATAAAATCGGCGTGTTCGGCATGATAACGCACGCTCCACTTCACCAGCTGCACCAGCGCTTCAACCGGTGGCTGATTCTCCAGCCCTAATTGCTGCTCCGTTTCACGGATTCGCGAATACACATATTGCAGTACCGTCTGGTACAGCTGTTCCTTGGTTTTAAAGTAGTAAACCACCATGCGTTTAGTGGTCTGGGCTTCCCCGGCTATCTGTTCCATTCTGGCGCCGGCCAGTCCGTGCTCGGCAAAAATAGCGATCGCTGCGGCGAAAATACGGGTTTTGAGCGATTGCGCTTCATCGTGATCAACGGCCGACATAACAACTCCTGTTAACTTTCCAAGGGAACAAAAAATACACATAACGATCACAATTTAGCAACCTAATCTGGCATCATTGAACCAAATGATTCATATTCGAGACAACTGTTACCGCGTAAGCCAGGTGAAACTATGTTGCGTTCGATTGCTACCGTGTCTATTTCTGGAACCCTGCCTGAAAAACTGAGCGCAATAGCCGCTGCAGGTTATCAGGGGGTTGAGATATTCGAAAATGATTTGCTCTATTATACCGGTACGCCAGCGGATGTCCGTAAGCTGGCTGACGATCTGGGACTAAAAATCACCTTGTTTCAGCCATTTCGTGATTTTGAAGGCGCGAGCCGCACGCAGTTTGCCGCCAACCTGGCACGCGCCAAGCGCAAATTTGCCCTGATGCATGAACTGGGCTGTGACACGATGCTGCTATGCAGTAACGTGCAGGCCGATTGTTCCGCCGACTTTGATTTGCAGGTGGCCGATCTGCGCGCGCTGGCGACGCTGGCCGAGCAGGAAGATATTAAGATTGGTTATGAAGCGCTGGCGTGGGGAACGCAGGTTAACCACTGGTATCAGGCATGGGAGCGGGTGAAAGCGGTCGACAGCCCGGCAATGGGTATTGTGCTCGACAGTTTCCATATCCTGGCGCTGGGCGACGATTTGAGCCGCCTGCATGAAGTGCCAATGGATAAAATCACCTTCCTGCAGCTTGCCGATGCGCCGCTGATGAAAATGGACGTGCTCGAATGGAGCCGACATTTCCGCTGCTTCCCGGGGCAAGGCGAACTGCCGCTGGTGGAATTTACCCGTGAACTGACGCGCCTTGGCTATCGTGGTCCGTGGTCGCTGGAAATCTTCAACGATGGCTTCCGCGCCTCGCCTAACGGCGCCACGGCGAAAGATGGCTACCGTTCGCTGCTGTGGCTGGAGGAGCAAACGCGGCGAGTGCTAGGACAAACCGACGCCGACCTGTTTGAGACAGCCTTGCTCCCGGCGTTTAGCGGTACCGAGTTTATTGAATTTGCCGCCAGCCCCGCAGAAGCGAAAAAGCTCAGCACCATGCTTGAAGGTATGGGATTTAACCTGGCGGGAATGCACCGCTCAAAACAGGTTGCGCTGTGGTGCAACGGTGGCGCGCGGGTAGTCATCAACTATCAGCCCCACAGTTGGGCCGATCATTTCTATCAGCGTCACGGCGTTTCGCTTTGTGCGATGGCGCTGCGGGTTAGCGAAAGCGCGCCGATTATTGCCCGTGCCAAAGCTTACGGCTACGCCACCTGGCAAGGTGATGCGGGGCCAAATGAGAGCGCTATTCCGGCGGTGTGCGCACCGGACGGTAGCCTGGTGTATCTGGTGGACGATAGTCAGGACATCTACGCGCAGGATTTTAACCTGACAACCTCGACAAACGAGGGACCGCTGCTGGGAATTGACCATCTGGCTTTAGGGATGGAAGCCGACAGCCGTGACAACTGGATGATGTTTTGCCGCTCGGTATTGGGCTTCACCCTCGAACATGAACAGACTATGCCCGATCCCCACGGTCTAGTGCGCAGCCTGGCGGTACAAAGCCCGCAGGGCAATATCCGTCTGGCGTTGAATATCTCGCAAAGCCGGGCAACGCAGATTGCTCGTTCAGTAGCCTGCTATCAGGGCGCAGGATTACAGCATGCGGCCTTTGCCTGTCACGATCTTCCTGCTCTGCTGGAGAATCAACCGCTAGCGCCATCGCTCTCGCTGCCGGTACCCGCCAACTACTACGAAGATTTGCTGGCGCGCTTTGGTGCGCCGGTGCAGGTGGAACTCCTCCAGCGTCAACAGATTCTCTATGATCGAGACAGTACGGGCGGGGAGTTCCTGCATCGCTACACCTGGCCGTTTAGCGAAGGGCGCTTCTTCTTTGAATTAACCGAAAGACGTCACGGTTACGCGCAGTATGGCGCGGTCAACGCGGCGGTAAGGCTTTCGGCAATGCAGTACCGGTAAATGATAAAATGTACCAGTCGGTACGCAAGTGCCGCTGGGCAGACCATAACAAGAAACATTCATCTGCACCCGACAACGACAGGTAAACACTATGAACTCACTCGGCCAGAATCGCGTGGCTACCGCTGAGGCGGTTAACGCAGTTCCCCGCTCCCGGCGGCGCATCGGCATTCTTGCGCTGCTCGCCGTGGGCACCATGATCAACTATCTCGATCGCACCGTGCTGGGCATTGCGGCTCCTCAACTCACTCAGGAGTTGGGAATTGGCGCGGCGGTGATGGGGATTGTCTTCTCCGCCTTTGCCTGGACCTATGCACTGGCGCAAATCCCCGGCGGCATGTTCCTCGACCGATTCGGCAATAAAGTGACCTATTTTCTGGCGCTGAGCTTCTGGTCGCTGTTCACGCTGCTCCACGGTTTTGCCGTGGGCCTGAAAACGTTGCTGTTGTGCCGTTTTGGTTTAGGAGTGAGCGAAGCACCGTGCTTCCCGGTGAACAGTCGAGTGGTGAGCGCCTGGTTCCCGCAGCATGAGCGTGCCAAGGCCACGGCGGTTTATACCGTCGGTGAATACCTTGGGTTGGCCTGTTTTGCGCCGCTGCTGTTCTGGATCATGGACGGTTTTGGCTGGCGCATGCTGTTTGTCACCGTCGGTGTGGCGGGCATTTTGTTTGCATTAGTCTGGTGGCGCCACTATCGCGAACCGCATGAGGATAAATATCTCAGCGAACAGGAGCGCGACTACATTACCGCCGGCGATGGCATGAGCACCGGTGCAGAGCAGCGTAAAGTATTTAGCTGGCCGCTGGTGCGCCAGCTACTGAGCAAACGCCAGATTATCGGCGCCAGCATCGGTCAGTTTGCCGGTAATACCGTACTGGTTTTCTTCCTGACCTGGTTCCCAACCTATCTGGCGACCGAACGCCATATGCCGTGGCTGAAGGTTGGTTTCTTCGCCATTCTGCCATTCCTGGCGGCGGGCGGCGTGATGTTTGGCGGTTGGGTTTCCGATAAGCTGCTGAAAGCCACCGGCAATGCCAATCTCGGGCGCAAGCTGCCGATTATCGCAGGGCTACTGATGGCAAGCTGCATTATCAGCGCCAACTGGTTGCACAGCGATATGGCGGTGATTCTGGTGATGTCATTTGCCTTCTTCGGCCAGGGTATGGTGGGGCTAGGCTGGACCTTGATTTCAGACATGGCCCCTAAAGGGTTGGGCGGGTTGACCGGCGGGCTATTTAACTTTTGCGCCAATCTCGCGGGGATCCTTACACCGCTGATTATTGGTTTTATCGTTGCGGCCTTCGGCAGCTTCTTCTACGCGCTGATCTATATCGGCGGCGCGGCGCTGCTGGGCGTGGTGGCCTATCTGTTTATTCTGGGCGACGTTAAGCGTATTGAACTGGATCTGCCGGAGCAGGAGGCCACCCATGCAAATTAGTGGCAACACGCAGTTGATTGCGCATTTGGGCTATCCGACCGCCAACTTCAAAGCGCCGATGATCTACAACCCCTGGTTCGAAAATCAGCAGGTTGATGTCAAAGTCGTCCCGATGGGCGTTAAGCCGGAAGATTACGCGGCGCTTATCCCGACGTTATTTTCGCTGACCAATATTACGGGCGCACTCGTCACCATGCCACATAAAGTGGCGACCTGTACGCTGGTCGACCGGCTCAGCCCCACTGCGCAAATCGCCGGGGCCTGTAACGCTATTCGCCGGGAAAATGACGGTTCGCTCACCGGAGATATGTTCGATGGCGACGGCTTTGTGCGCGGTATTCAGCGTAAAGGTTTTCAAACTGCTGGCGCACGCGCGTTGGTGGTAGGAAGCGGGGGCGTCGGGTCTGCTATCGCCGCCTCACTCGCCGCAGCAGGCGTAAGTGCGCTGACGCTGTATGACGCCCGAGAGTCCACGGCACGGGCATTGGCTGACCGGCTACAAACCTATTATCCGCAGCTTAAGTTGACGGTGATGTCGAACAATCCGGCGGGGCACTCGTTGGTGGTGAACGCCACGCCGTTGGGTATGTCGCCCGGCGATCCGCTGCCGTTTTACGTTGAACGCCTCGAGCCTGGTGCGTTTGTCGGTGAAGTGGTGATGAAGCAGGAGTTTACGCCGCTGTTGCAGGCGGCGATGGCGCGCGGCTGCCCGGTACAGCGTGGGACCGATATGCTGTTTGAGATGATCCCGGCCTATCTGGATTTCTTCCACCTGCCGGTGGCGACGCCGGAGCAGCTAAAAGCGCTGGCGGAAATCCAGTACTAAAGCACTGGTCAATAGCGTAATAGCCCGAGTAACATAACGCTTATTCTCGGGCTATCACGAACTTATTATGCATCCCACATTGACGCTGTTTGCGGCGGGCAGTCTGCGCCGCGCATTTCTCCCTCTACAGGCACAATTTACCGCGCAAACCGGAATAGCGGTTGATATCACTTTTGGTCCTGCCGGCCTACTGCGTGAACGGATTGAAAAAGGGGAGGCGTGCTCGGCGAATCGCCAGCACCCGCAGGCGCTTTACGAGGCTGGTCGCGCGCAAAATCCGCGCCTTTTTGCGCGTAATGAGCTTATCCTGACGGTGAAAAATAGCCCGCAAACGGCAGGGAAGGCGTGGCTGGAATTACTCAGCGATAGCGCGTTACGACTGGGGACGTCAACGCCGCAGTGCGATCCTTCCGGTGACTACACCTGGCAGCTGTTCGACCATATCGAAGCCAGCCATCTGGGGCTCGGCGAATCTCTCAAACGGCGGGCCATGCAGCTGGTGGGCGGGCGCGACACGCTCACGCTGCCACCGGGTGTTATTGCGAGCAGTTGGCTGCTACGTGAAGGATGGGCGGATTTGTTTATCGGCTATGCGCACTACGCCACCGCGCTGGTAGGTGAAACGGATATCCGTAGCGTGCCTATTCCAGCGCCGTGGAATATCCGTTGTGAGTATTATGTGACGCTGCTGGAAGAGAGCGACGCTGCACGGCAATTCTGCCAGTTTATGCTGGCGCAAGAAGGGCAGCGCTGCCTGCACGACGCCGGTTTCTTAACGGCTAACGTTTAAGTGCAAACAGCGGCGTCACGACGGCAGTAGGGTAATCGGCAAGCTGAATTTTACGCACCGTGACGCCATAAGCCCGCTGTAGCGTCTCTTCCCGGACAATCTCGGCGGTGGTACCTGCCAGCCACTGGCCGTCGGGCAGCAGCAGCAGCGTATGGCTGGCGACCTGCAGCGCATGGGTCGGGTCATGGGTGGTGAACATCACCGTACGCGACTGCACGCGGGCAAGATCGCAGATAAGCTGTAATACCGTTTGCTGATTGCCCAAATCCAGCGCCGAACAGGGCTCATCAAGCAGGATGTTCTGGCTGGCGCTGACCAGCGCGCGGGCAATCATCACCAGCTGCTGTTGGCCGCCGGAAAGGTTGCTGAATAACGCATCGGCCAGTTCAGTGATATTCAATAGCGCCAACGCCTTCAGCACCTGCTGTTCATCCTCCACCTGCGGCTGGGCGAAAAGGGCAATGTGGCGGGCGCGGCCCATCAACACCACCTCTTTCACTCGCCAGGCAAAGGCGGCGCGAAACGACTGTGGCACGATGCCGACGCCACCCGTCACGGTAACTTCCCCGGCAAGAGCCGGCAGAACGCCGGTTAACGTATCCAGCAGCGTGCTTTTTCCGCGGCCGTTCGCCCCCAGCACCGCCCAAACCTCACCAGGCTGGCAGTGCAGATTAAGTGGCGCAAACAGCGGCGCTTTATGGCCATATTCTAGCTGTGACAGCGTGAGCGACGGGGTCATTTCAACATTCCTTTGCGGCTTGCACGAACCAGCATCACGGTAAACAGCGGAGCGCCAACCAGCGCGGTGATAATCCCAATCGGAATTTCGGCGGCGGTTAACGTGCGGGCGAGATCGTCGACCAGCACCATAAAGCTGGCTCCCAACCAAAATGCGCAGGGCAGCAGGCGGCGGTGGTCGGCCCCGGCGAGCATCCGCGCAAGATGCGGAATCACCAAACCGACCCACGCAATACTGCCGCTGACCGCCACTTGGGCTGCGACCAGTAGCGCACAGCACAACAGCACGCCGCGACGCAGTGCGGTGACGCGCACACCCAGCGCGCGGGCGTCTTTATCATCCAGCGACAGCAGGTTGATACGCCAGCGAAGCTTAAACAGCACCAGTGCCGCAATGGTCATGGGGATCGCGAGCAGCAGGACTTTCGTCCAGTTCGCGGTCGCAAAACTGCCCAGCAGCCAGAACACAATATTCGGCAGCACTTCTTCGGTGTCGGCCATGTACTGCATCAGGCTGACCAGCGCGGCAAAAAAGCCGCTGAGGATAATACCGGCGAGAATCAGCACCAGCGTACTTTCACGCTTTTGCAGCGCCGCCAGTAGATAGACCAGCGTCAAAGCCAGCAGGCCGAAGAAGAAGGTCGTTCCCATCATCATCGGCATACTGAGGCCCAGCAGAATGGCCAGCGTGCCGCCGAAGGCGGAACCGGAGGTCACGCCGATAATATGCGGGTCGACAAGCGGGTTTTGGAATACCCCCTGCAACGTCGCGCCACACAGACCCAGCGCGCCGCCGGCCAGCAGCGCCATCAGGATTCGTGGCAGTCGAACCGACCAGACAATTTGATGCGCGATATCGGCGCTATTGTGCGGATGAGCAAGCTGGAACAGGACATCGCGAATCGATAACCCATACTGACCAAAGCACAGCGAAATAACGGCGACGGCCAGAGTGAGCAGCATCAGCCCGCCCTGAACCGTTTTAGGGTGACTACTGATGTGCATTAGCCTGCCAGCGAGTGCGATAGAAACGGTGGTAGTAATCCTGCGCTTCGGCATCGACGTCGACGTTTTTGTAGCGCTGCGGATAGAGTTTTTTCGCCATCCACAGTTCGCCAATCGCCAACGCTTCCGGCATCGGATAGCCCCAGGCTTTGGCGTATTCCGGCATTAACCACACGCGATGATTTTTCACCGCATCAATCGCCTGCCACTGTGGGTCAGTGGTTATCTGCTTCACCACCTCCGGGTAGCGGTCCTGCACGAAGATCACCTGCGGATCCCACTGCAGTACTTGTTCCAGAGAAACCTGACGCGCACCTTTAACCGTGGCGGCGGCCACATTCATCGCGCCAGCATGCTGCATCATCAGCCCAGTGTATTTACCGGAACCGTAGGTATTGAGATCCGGGTTTGCCATATACACGCGGACTTTTTCAGCCTGCGGGATATCGGCAACAGGGGCGTTAAATTTGGCGCGCGCAGCGAAGGTGTAATCAATCAGCTTTTTGGCTTCAGCCTGGCGATTGACGACTTCACCAATCAACTGAATACCCTGTTTGAGCCCTTCGTTGTAGGCATGTTCTTCATCGGTCATCGATGGGTTCATCTTGTTCTTTTCGCCCGCGGCGTCTTCACGCAGCGAAATAGCCACCACCTCGATCCCCGCATTCTGAATCTGCTGAATCATCGGTTCCGGCGCATAGTTGGCGACAAACACCACCTGCGGGTGCAGCGCCAGCAGGCTTTCGATATTGACCTGCGTCAGGTCACCCGGCATCGGCATTTTTTCAATCGATGGCATAAAGCGCGCAAATTCTGGACCCAACTGCTTTTTCCAACTATTCAGCACGCCGACAATATCATCGGCCGCGTTGAGCTGAACCAGCAGATTGAGCGTCTGGTGCTGTAGAACGACGACGCGGTTAACGGTATCGGGCAGGGTAACCTGACGGCCAAGCTGATCGGTTACGGTGCGGTCGGCGAGAGCAGGGATGACAGCCGTCAGGCTGGCGCAGGCAAGCATGAAGCTCAAAAGGAAACGCTGTAGTGTGGACATGTGTCGCTCAGTCAGGGAGTGAATAAACGATGTGTATTTGATTATATAACGAAAGCAATTGCAAACCGTCTGACCGATTTACCCCCAAATTTCCTATGTGAATGACGGCATAACGAAAAAGGCCGCAGAGTTGCCCCTGCGGCCTGGTTCGGGCGCATGCTGCCATTGCGGCGGTCATGACGCCCGGGTTGTTACTTCCGGCTACGCCACCAGCCCAGAATCAGACCGGTGAGCACACCGACCATGACCGGAGCGGCCAGATCGTGCCAGAACATAAACGCCCATTGTATTAGCGTCATACAGCCATCCTGATTGCAATGGCAACGGTTCGCGGCTATTCTTGGACTGTCTAGGTTCAAGTTAGCCCCCGTGATGTTGCCAGGTTTTTACCGAACAACGTGCGGGGGTTTTCTCTTTCCAGCAACAGTTGCCGCCAGGGATCAAGCCCCCGCAACATTGCGCCTCTCCCGACAAGCGGGATTGGGGCAATCCTATAGCAGCCAGGGTCGCATCGGCAATGACTGAGTGCTGGATATACGTCCAGTATCTCGTTTTTCAGAATAGCGCGCGATCTCGTTCGTCTCCTCGACGCTCGCACCTCTCTTTTTATCGTGAATAATGCGCTGACCTTTGGTCACAATTTTCTATA
This sequence comes from Kluyvera intermedia, assembly GCF_021440345.1. Classification (GTDB taxonomy): domain Bacteria; phylum Pseudomonadota; class Gammaproteobacteria; order Enterobacterales; family Enterobacteriaceae; genus Kluyvera; species Kluyvera intermedia_A. The sequence goes on along the minus strand of NZ_JAKCNS010000010.1, from coordinate 30,272 downwards.
CCACCTTCATATTCTTTGCCCTTTTTTCTGCTTAACTGAAGGTCTTCCCCGTTTGTGAGAACCACTATGCATCGTCGACAGTTTCTGTTGGGTATAGCCGCCACGGCGTTAGCGGTGAAAACCGGGGCTATTTTTGCCACCACCACCGGTAATGCTGGTTATACGCTGCCGCTGTGGCCCGGTATTCCTCCCGGTGGCGGTGGGCCTGTGGGCAAAATGCTAATCAGCATAAAAGGTGCGCAAAGCCATATTGTCGAGCCCTTGCTGACGGTTCTTGAGCCTGCCGTACCCAACGGCCATGGCGTATTGATTGCCGCGGGGGGCGGTTACAAGCGCATTGAGATGGCCATGGAGGCCTGGCCTGCGGCGCATTGGCTGGTTGAGCGCGGATATACGGCTTATCTGCTCAGCTATCGCCTGCCGGGTGAAGGCTGGAATGATGGGAATAATGTGGCCTTGCAGGATGCGCAGCGAGCGCTACGCATCCTGCGAAGCCGTGAAAAAAGAGTGAGCGTGTTGGGCTTTTCTGCCGGAGGACATCTGCTGGCAATGGCGGCGCTTCGGCCTGATTACCGCAGCTATCCTCTGGTGGACGCGTTGGACAATCAGCCAGCGCGGGCCGACAGTGCGGCGCTGATTTACCCGATTATTACGCTGGAAAAACCGTACACCCACACCTCAACGCACAAGATGCTGGTGGGTCACCACGCAACGGACGCACAGGAGGCCGCCTGGTCGGTGCAAAACTACGTCAGGCCTCAGACTCCACCGGTGTTTCTGGTGCAGGCGGAAGATGACCCTGTTTCCAGTCCACAAAATACGTTAATCATGCAAGCCGCCTGCATTCGTGAGCAGGTGCCCGTCACGATGTACCGCTACCCAACCGGCGGCCATGGTTTCGCCATGGGCCGGCCGGGAACGCTAACCGTCGACTGGCCGGCCCATTACGAAAAATGGTTACGGCAGGTGTAAAGGTGCGGCGCGGAATTATTCCGCCTCAACCGGCGTCAGATAATCAAGGCGCAACGGTTCCGCCAGCAGACTGTCCATCTGGCCGATAAAGGTCTGAAAATGGGGCAGGGAAATGTGCTCTTCCAGCGCCGCCTCGTCTACCCAGGATTCACGCATGTAAAAGGTCTCTGGCTCATCACGTAGCTGGAACAGCGCGTAATCCGTATTGCCCGGTTCCTGACGAGTGGGTAACAGCAAAGCCTGCAGCGCCTGGCGAAGTTCTTGCGTTTTACCTGCTTTCGCTTTCAATACGGCAATAATCGAAATCATCTTAAAATCCCTCCAGCACGATTTTTCCAACCGCCCGGCCGGTTTCCAGCTGAGCGTGGGCCTTTTGCAAGTTTTCGGCGTTGATGGTGCCGTAATGTTCGCCGAGCGTGGTTTTGATGGTCTGGTTATCGATAAGCGTGGCCACTTCAGTCAACAGCTGGTGCTGGGCGGCGATATCGCGAGTCTCAAACATGGAACGGGTGAACATAAATTCCCAGTGCAGTGAAATGCTTTTTAGCTTCAGCGGCACCACGTCCAGGCTTTGCGGATCGTCAATTAGCGCCAATTTCCCCTGCGGGGCAAGGGCGGCAATCAGCTGCGAATAGTGGCCTTCGGTATTGTTCAGGCTCGCGACATGGGTGACTTCCTTGATCCCAATACGCGCCAGCTCCTCGCTCAGCGGTTGGTTGTGATCGATAACATGATGTGCTCCGGCATCGCTCACCCACGTTTGGCTTTGCGGACGAGACGCGGTGCCGATGACCGTCATCTTCGTCAGTTTGCGGGCGAGCTGCGTCAGAATGGAGCCGACGCCGCCGGCAGCACCGACGATCAGCAGCGTGTCACCCGCGTTGCCGCCGCGCTGGACGCCGAGACGGTCGAACAGCAGTTCCCAGGCGGTGATGGCAGTCAGCGGCAGCGCTGCCGCCGAGGCGTTATCCAGCGTTTTGGGCTTCAGCGCCACGATACGTTCATCGACAAGCTGGAATTCGCTATTACTTCCAGGCCGCCCCAACGCTCCGGCGTACCAGACTTCATCGCCGGGAGCGAACAAGGTGACGGCGTCACCAATCGCTTTCACTACGCCAACGGCGTCCCAGCCCAGCACCCGAGGGGTGTCGGAAGTGAATCCGGCGCGCACTTTGGTATCAACAGGGTTGACTGAAATGGCCTTAATTTCGACCAGAATATCGTGACCTTTAGCCTGCGGCATAGGGAGTTCGATGGCGTGAATAAACGGAATGTTGCTGCCCTCAGCGGCGGCGCGGGTAATGGCAAAGGCTTTCATGATATCTCCGGGTAGTGTTCTGCAATACCCGGATGTTAGGAGCAAGCGGCGAGGGGAAAAATAGCCCGCTGGCGATAAGTGTTATACGCAAATCGCGAAAATAGGCGCACTCAGAGCCGCTCATAAAAGATCTCTTCTTCCTCCACGCGCTCCTCATGTCGCCGGGTAGTGGCGCTGCGAGTGCAGAAATCCAATGTTCGTCACCAAATTCCTCGCTTAACTGCCGAACGAATAGGCTGAAAGCGTCGCGACGTAAACTCGCCACTGCGTAGCGGAATGCCATGATATTTTTTAATGTTATGGCATAAAAAGCACAGTTCTCTCGTCGAGAGCGTTCCTATACTGTCTGTCACATTCATCACGATGCAACAGGCAGGACGTTATGACCCAGTACGGCACGTTTTCCCTTGGTTCTCAGTTTGTGAATCGCCTCGGTTACGGGGCGATGCAGTTGGCCGGCCCCGGCGTATTTGGCCCGCCAAAGGACCGTCATGCAGCGATTGATGTTTTGCGTGAAGCGCTGGCGCTGGGCGTCAATCATATCGACACCAGCGACTTTTACGGCCCGCATGTCACCAACCAAATTATTCGCGAAGCGCTGCACCCGTATGCCGACGATTTAGTGATTGTCACCAAAATCGGCGCCCGTCGCGGGGATGACGCTTCCTGGCTACCGGCATTTTCCCCAGATGAGCTGAAGCAGGCGGTGCATGACAACCTGCGTAATCTCGGCCTTGAGGTGCTGGATGTGGTCAACATGCGGGTGATGATTGGCGACGGCCATGCGCCGCGAGAAGGTTCGATTGAGGCTTCGGTCAGCGTGCTGGCCGAACTGCAACAGCAGGGGCTGGTGAAGCATATCGGGCTCAGTAATGTGACGCCAACCCAAGTGGCCGAGGCGCGCAAGGTGGCGAATATTGTTTGCGTACAGAACGAATACAACATTGCTCATCGCGGCGACGACGCGTTGATTGACGCACTGGCGCGTGACGGTATCGCCTTCGTGCCGTTCTTCCCACTAGGCGGTTTCTCACCGCTGCAATCGTCTACCTTAAATGATATTGCCGCATCACTTGGCGCGACGCCGATGCAGGTGGCGCTGGCCTGGCTGCTGCATCGTTCGCCGAATATCCTGCTCATCCCCGGTACGTCGTCGGTGGCGCACCTGCGGGAAAATATGGCGGCGGCACAGCTGAAACTGTCGGCGGAAACGCTGGCGGCACTCGACGGCATTGCGGTGAAGGGCTGATAAGAGACGTGATGGCAGCATGAACAAACAAAAAACCCTGCGATTAAGCAGGGTTTTTCTATTGCCAGGAGCGATTAAGCGACCAGGCTATCGATGGTCGCTTTGGCATCGGAAGTCGCTTTGGTAGCCACTTCTGGGCCGTAAGCGATGCCTTCAGCGAAGACGACGTTCACGTCGGTGATCCCGATGAAGCCCAGGAACACGTTCAGGTATGGGGTGATCAGGTCAGTTGGGGAATCTTTATGGATCCCGCCACGACTGGACAGCACGATAGCACGTTTGCCAGTCACCAGACCTTCAGGGCCTTTCTCGGTGTAACGGAAGGTGACGCCAGCACGAGCAATCAGGTCGAAGTAGTTTTTCAGCTGAGTTGGGATGTTGAAGTTGTACATCGGTGCTGCGATAACAATCACATCGTGGGCTTGCAGTTCGGCAATCAGCTCGTCAGAGAGCGCCAGGGCTTCCTGCTGGCGTGGCGTCAGCGGGGTGTCGCTTGGACGCAGCGCGCCGACCAGTTCGCCATCCAGCACTGGGATTGGATTGGCAGCCAGGTCACGCACGGTGATTTCGTCAGCGGAGTGCTTTTCGCGCCACTGTTCAACAAAATAGTCGGACAGCTGACCTGATTGAGAGTAGCCTGCCAGGATGCTGGATTTCAGAACCAATACTTTGCTCATAGGTAATTCCTTATATTTGATTGACGGGCGTTGCCCTGTTGCTTGATGACACTCTATTCACATTCCTGCCACAGAGAAAGCGCAATATATCGAATTCTATAGTCAGTTTTTTTGAACAAGGCATGAAATAGACAAATGTGGTACGCTAGGACCATACTTTATAAGAGCTTTTTCCTGGCAGTACGCTGCCCGATAACACTATGACAGAACAACAGAAAATCACCTTTGCGATGCTGAGTCAGCGCCTTGAGGCCCTGATGCTGCGGGACAAACAGCGCTTTGCCCGTCGATTACACGGCGTTAAAAAGGTTAAAAATCCTGATGCTCAACAGGCCATTATTCAGGAGATGGCGCAAGAAATTGAACAGGCTGCCGGTAAAGTCGTGCTGCGTGAAGCCGCGCGTCCGGTGATTGACTATCCGGAAAATCTGCCCGTTAGCCAGAAAAAACAGGCGATTCTTGAAGCCGTGCGCGATAACCAGGTGGTTATCGTGGCGGGGGAAACCGGTTCGGGGAAAACCACTCAGCTGCCAAAAATCTGCATGGAGCTGGGGCGCGGGATTAAGGGCCTGATTGGCCATACCCAGCCGCGTCGTCTGGCGGCGCGAACCGTCGCCAACCGTATCGCCGAAGAGCTGAAAACCGAGCCGGGCGGCTGCATCGGTTACAAAGTGCGTTTTAGCGATCACGTCAGCGATAACACCATGGTGAAACTGATGACCGACGGGATTTTGCTGGCTGAGATCCAGCAGGACCGTCTGTTGATGCAGTATGACACCATCATTATTGATGAAGCGCACGAACGCAGCCTGAACATCGATTTTCTACTCGGCTATCTGCGCGAGCTGTTACCGCGTCGCCCGGATCTGAAAATCATCATAACCTCGGCAACCATCGATCCGGAACGTTTCTCGCGCCACTTTAACAATGCGCCGATTATCGAGGTTTCTGGCCGGACTTATCCGGTGGAAGTTCGCTATCGGCCGATTGTCGAAGAAGCCGACGATACCGAACGCGATCAGCTGCAGGCCATTTTTGATGCCGTCGATGAGCTGGGCCGTGAAAGCGCGGGCGATATTCTGATCTTTATGAGCGGCGAGCGCGAAATTCGCGACACCGCCGATGCGCTGAGCAAGCGCGACCTGCGGCATACCGAAATTCTGCCGCTGTACGCGCGGTTGTCGAACAGCGAGCAAAACCGGGTCTTCCAGTCGCACAGCGGGCGTCGCATCGTGCTGGCTACTAACGTCGCCGAAACTTCGCTGACCGTACCGGGAATCAAGTATGTGATTGACCCGGGTACCGCGCGTATCAGCCGCTACAGCTATCGCACCAAAGTGCAGCGTCTGCCGATCGAGCCGGTATCACAGGCCTCGGCAAACCAGCGTAAGGGTCGCTGCGGCCGTGTGTCGGAAGGGATCTGTATTCGTCTGTATTCAGAAGACGATTTCCTGTCGCGCCCGGAATTTACCGACCCGGAAATTCTGCGTACCAACCTGGCTTCCGTTATCCTGCAGATGACGGCGCTGGGGCTGGGCGATATCGCCGCGTTCCCGTTTGTTGAAGCGCCGGATAAGCGCAATATTCAGGACGGCGTGCGCCTGCTCGAAGAGCTCAGCGCCATTACCACCGACGAACAACAGACTGCTTATAAACTGACGCCGCTGGGCCGCCAGCTCAGCCAACTGCCGGTCGATCCGCGTCTGGCGCGTATGGTGCTGGAAGCACAAAAGCACGGCTGCGTGCGCGAAGCGATGATCATCACTTCGGCGCTCTCCATTCAGGATCCGCGTGAGCGCCCGATGGACAAAAAGCAGGCGTCGGATGAGAAGCATCAGCGCTTCCATGACAAAGAGTCTGACTTCCTGGCCTTTGTTAATCTGTGGAATTATCTCGGCGAACAGCAAAAAGCGCTGTCATCGAACCAGTTCCGCCGCCAGTGTAAGTTGGATTACCTCAACTACCTGCGGGTGCGCGAGTGGCAGGACATCTACACCCAGCTGCGCCAGGTGGTGAAAGAGCTGGGCATTCCGGTGAACAGTGAACCAGCGGAATATCGCGAAATTCATATCGCGCTGCTAACCGGTCTGTTGTCGCATATCGGCATGAAGGATACCGACAAGCAGGAGTTTACCGGCGCGCGTAACGCCCGTTTCTCTATTTTCCCAGGCTCCGGTCTGTTTAAGAAGCCGCCGAAATGGGCGATGGTCGCCGAATTGGTCGAAACCAGCCGCCTGTGGGGCCGCATCGCGGCGCGCATCGATCCGGAATGGGTTGAGCCCGTGGCGCAGCATCTGATTAAACGCTCGTACAGTGAACCGCACTGGGAGCGCGCGCAGGGCGCAGTAATGGCGACAGAGAAAGTCACCGTTTACGGCCTGCCGATTGTGGCGGCGCGTAAGGTCAACTACAGCCAAATTGACCCAGCGCTGTGCCGCGAGTTGTTTATTCGCCATGCGCTGGTAGAGGGCGACTGGCAAACGCGCCACGCTTTCTTCCGCGACAACTTAAAGCTGCGCAGTGAAATTGAAGAGCTGGAGCATAAATCGCGCCGTCGCGACATCCTGGTGGATGACGAGACAATGTTTGAATTTTATGACCAACGCATCAGCCACGACGTGATTTCCTCGCGCCACTTTGACAAATGGTGGAAGCAGGCCAGCCGCGAAACGCCGGATCTGCTCAACTTTGAAAAGAGCATGCTGATTAAAGAAGGGGCGGAACAGGTCAGCAAGCTGGACTATCCGAACTTCTGGCATCAGGGCAATCTGAAGCTGCGCCTGACCTATCAGTTTGAGCCGGGGGCCGATGCCGATGGTGTCACGGTGCATATCCCGCTGCCGCTGTTAAATCAGGTGGAAGAGGCCGGTTTTGAGTGGCAAATTCCCGGGCTGCGCCGTGAGCTGATTATCGCGCTGATTAAATCGCTGCCAAAACCGGTACGACGTAATTTTGTGCCGGCACCGAACTACGCGGAAGCGTTCTTAGGCCGCGTGACGCCGCTGGAGCTGCCGCTGCTTGATTCGCTGGAGCGTGAATTGCGCCGGATGACCGGCGTTACCGTTGAACGCGACGCCTGGCAGTGGGATCAGGTGCCCGATCACCTGAAAATCACTTTCCGGGTAGTCGACGACAAAAACAAGAAGCTGCAGGAAGGACGCGTCTTACAGGATTTGAAAGATGCGCTGAAGGGCAAAGTTCAGGAGACGCTCTCTTCGGTTGCCGATGACGGCATCGAACAGAACGGACTGCACATCTGGAGCTTTGGCGACCTGCCTGAACGTTATGAACAAAAGCGCGGCAACTATAAGGTGAAAGCCTGGCCGGCGCTGGTGGATGAACGTGACAGTGTCGCTATCAAACTGTTTGATAACGAGCTGGAACAGCAGCAGATGATGTGGCGCGGCCTGCGTCGCCTGTTGCTGCTGAACATCCCGTCGCCGATTAAATATCTGCACGAGAAGCTGCCGAACAAAGCCAAGCTCGGACTCTACTTCAACCCGTACGGCAAGGTGCTGGACCTGATTGATGACTGCATCTCCTGCGGCGTTGATAAGCTGATTGACGAAGCGGGCGGCCCAGTGTGGACCGAGGCCGGCTTTGCTGCTCTGCATGAAAAAGTACGCGCTGACCTTAATGAAACGGTGGTCGGAATTGCCAAACAGGTTGAACAGATTCTCACGGCGGTGTTTAACGTCAACAAGCGGCTGAAAGGGCGTGTGGATATGACCATGGCGCTGGGACTGTCGGATATCAAGGCGCAGATGAATGGCCTGGTGTATCGCGGATTTGTCACCGGCAACGGTTTCCGCCGTCTGGGTGATACGCTGCGCTATCTGCAGGCGATTGAAAAACGTCTGGAGAAAATGGCGGTCGACCCGCATCGTGACCGTGCGCAGATGCTGAAGGTAGACAGCGTTCAGCAGGCGTGGCAGCAGTGGCTGAACAAACTGCCGCCGGCGCGCCGGGAGGATGAAGACGTGAAAGAGATCCGCTGGATGATTGAAGAGCTGCGCGTCAGCTTCTTCGCGCAGCAGCTCGGAACGCCGTATCCGATCTCCGATAAGCGTATTTTGCAGGCGATGGAGCAGATTGTTGCTTAAAGCCGATGGCCGGCTGGATTAAGACGGTTGGGGTTTAATGCTGGGCGGTACTTATGTTTCGTAGAATTTGAAACAACAGTATTGGTGAATTGGCAAAGGGGCGCAGCGCCCCTTTGCCATCTCTGCGGCGAAATCGGTGCTTCGCACGGCGTTCGCCTTGCGGCACGACGACACTCGATATTACTTGTCCCGTCCCTGGCGGCCTGACCTTATCTTTCATTCTCCGACTCACCGATTCAAGCGGGGACTCATTGATTCCAGCGACACTGATTTTAACTGTTAGTAGAAAGGCCAAAGCGACATGGGTGGCGTCTGAATCGCCGAGGCGTTGCCTGGAGGCCGGGGCAGCCCACAAGGATGTGGGCTGAGGGCGCGGTTTTACAGGGATGTTACCTCGCGCCCGACCCGAAAGCCGGAAGGCATAAGCTGAGGGAACCGCGAAGCGGCGATTCTGCCGCCAGAGCCTGGGGGTGCAGGGGGCGGCGGCGATTGGCCGCCCCCCGCGCGCTCCTTGCGCCATTCAGATTATATGGCATGAGATGAGTAAGGAGCGCAATCGGCTGGATAGCGGAACGGAATCTTGCGCCGGACTGCGCTATCTGCTCCTAACCCTGTCATGGTGCGCCTATTAGCCATTCACCCACGCCAGCGTAAACCCATCCCAGCCCTTAATCCCGACCGTCTGTAGCGCCGTCACCGTCAGGCGCGGATCGTTACGCATCATCTCGATAAAACGCCGGACTCCCTGTACCCGTTCATCGGTGCTGTGAGGGTTGGTGACTTCACCGTCGCGTACCACGTTATCACCGATAATCAGCGTGCCGGGGCGGGCGTATTTCAGCGCCCACTGGAGGTAATAGGGATTGTTCGGTTTATCGGCATCAATAAAAATGAGATCGAAGGGAGCGTCGGATTCGAGTTTGGCCAGTGAATCGAGCGCAGGGCCTTCATGCAGCGTCACGCGTTCGGTAAGACCGGCGAGCTGAATATTTTCCCGCGCCACCTTGGCGTGTCGTGGATCGGCCTCCAGCGTCACCAGCCGTCCATTTTCCGGCAGCTCGCGCGCCATCCAGATGGTGCTATAAGCACCGAGGGTGCCGATTTCGAGAATGGATTTTGCTCCCACCATCCGCACAAACAGCGCCAACAGTTGCCCCTGATTGGCGGCAACGTCGTGCGCTGGCAGGCCCGCGTGGTGGTTGTTTTCCAGCACCTGAGACAAGACTTCGTCATCAGGAATTAAATTGTCTATCAGATAGTTATCAACTTCAGACCACTGTTTTTGCATTGTGACACCCTAATGGATTTGTCAGCCTGACAGCGAAGACCAGCCGCCTCCTAGCGCCCGGTAAAGATCTATCTGCGCCAGCAGCAGGTTGTTTTTGACCTGTACGACGCTAATTTGCGTGGAGAACAAGGTGCGCTGGGCGTCCAGCACATCGAGATAGGAAGAGTAACCGTTGCGATAGCGATTTTGCGCAATTCGCAGCGTCTCCTGCGCCACGTCCTCTTGCCCCTGCAACTCAGCAAGCTGCTCGCCGTAACGGCTGATGGCATCAAGGCTATCGTTGACCTCTGTAAAGGCGCTGCGGACCGTCTTTTCATAGCCGTACAGCGCCTGGTTACGCTGCGCCATGGAGACATCAACCTGTGCATTCAGCGCCTGGCGGTTCAGTAAGGGGCGAGAATACTGCCGCCGAGGCTCCATAAGCGTAGCGGATTATCGAGCAGATCCGGCAGCGTTCGGTCCTGATAGCTGCCGGTGGCGGTGAGATTGATTGACGGTAACAGTTTTGCCTGTGAAGAGGCGAGCGTGGCGTCAGCAGCGACCAGTTGGCGCTGCGCCTGCACAATATCCGGGCGGCGGTTCAGCAGCGTTGACGGCAGCTGTGATGGCAGCGCCAGCGGCGTTAATTGGTTAAACTCATTGCGCTTAATCGAACCGGGATTGGCACCTAACAGCACGCTCAATGCGTTTTCCTGCTGCGCGATTTGATGCCGTAGCAGCGGCACCTGCGCTCGGGTAGAGCGCAGCTCGGAGTCAGCCTGCATCAGCTCCAGACGCGAAGTGTAGCCGGTTTCAAACTGCCGTTTTGCCAGGTTGTAGGCGTCTTCACGGGATTTCAGCGTCTGCTCGGTGACGTGAAGCTGTTGATCCAGCGACAACAGGGTGATGTAACCGACTGAAACTGAAGTGGCAACCGTCAGATTGGCGGCGGCGGCAGCCGCTTTTTGCGCCTCAAGGCTGGCCTGTGCGGCATCCGCGGCGCTGCGGTTGGCGCCCCAGAGATCGACATCGTAGCTGGCGGTCAGGCCGCCTTTATAAACCGTGCTGTGAATGGGCAGACCGGTCGCGGCCGACTGGGCACGCGCGCGGCTGCCGGATAACCCGGCATCCAGCGTCGGGAACAGACTACCGTCGGCGGCGTACACCCGCGCCTGGTATTCGTTGACTCGTTCGCGGGCGATCAGCACATCACTGTTGTGACGCAGCGCCTGGCCAACATACTGGTTGAGGGCGCTATCGTGGAAATTGCGCCACCACACGCCTTCGACGGCGCTGGCAGGGCCAACATCGGCGCGCCAGGCGGCGGGAATGGCAAGCGTTGGGTCGGCGCGCTGAACATCAGCCGACTGGCAGCCGACCAGTGCGAGGGTAAGCGCGAGGGCCACAGGGCGGATCATTTCTTCGCCTCCGTGCGGGTATCAATGGTCACCTGTACCGACATCCCAGGGCGCAGGCGCTGGCTATTGTGTTGGCCTTCATCGACGGCAATGCGCACCGGAATACGCTGGGCAATCTTCACAAAGTTACCGGTGGCGTTATCCGGCGAAATAGCGCTGAACTCCACGCCGGTAGCCGGTGAAATGCTCTGCACGGTGCCATGGAATTTTTCGCTGTTTAGCGCATCGACGCTAAAGGTGACCGGCTGCCCAACCCGCACGGTGGCGAGCTGGGTCTCTTTTAAGTTTGCGATAACCCAGTGCTGCGGTGGTACCAGCGGGGCGAGGTGCGTCCCGGCAGTAACGTAAGCACCAAGGCGCACGGCAATTTGCCCGAGCTGGCCATCGGTAGGGGCGATGATTCGCGTGTTTTGCAGGTCGATTTCCGCCAGCTCCAGCGCCGCTTTGGCATTGGCAACGTCTGCCTGAAGTGCATCGCGATTGACGATAGTGGATTGCAGATCCTGGCGCGACATCTCAAGCGTTGCTTTCGCCTGTTCGATATCGGCGTTCCCTTGGGCGGCGCTGGCGCGAGCTGAGTCCCGCTCGCGAATCGACAGTGAACCGTCGGCAGTCAGATCCTGCACGCGTTTTAAATCCGCTTGGGTTTTCAGGTTCTGGGCGCGGGCATTTTGCAGCGCGGCGTCGTTACGGGCGATGACCGCCTCGGCGCTTTTACGCTGCTGGAGGTTATTTTTCAGCGTCGCTTCTTTCATCGCCAGCTGCGCCTGCGCCTGATGGACACGCTGCTTATAGATGCGATCGTCTATCTGGAACAGCTGCTGGCCTTTTTTGACCTGGTTGAAATCCTGTACATTCACCCCTGTCACGTAGCCGCTCACCTGCGGGCTGATGAAGGTAGTCTGCCCGCGCACGTAGGCGTTGTCGGTAAACTGGCTGTGGCGGGTAAACGGGGGCAACTGCCAGGCGTACAGAATGACCAGTACGCCGACGAGGCCGATGGCCGCTGCGGTAAAAATTGAAACCACGCGGATATTATTGCGGGTGTTGGCCTGTTGCTTGGCCGCATCCTGCTGACTCATAACGACTCCAGATCTCTCTTGTTGTTATTTGCTACCCGTTGCGCGTTTGAGCGCAACATGAGCGGTAATTCGCAATCTTAATAATCGCCAGAATACCCACAGCAGCGTGGCGGCGGAGATAGCCGCCGTGAGCAGATAGGTGTCATTGTAGGCGAGAATATTGGCCTCAAGCGTTGAGGCGGTTTGTAGCAGGGTGCTGGCCTGCACATTGAGCAGCGTGCTATCACCAATCTGGCTCTGGTACTGCTGAATATATTGCTGCAGACGGTCGTTTATCAGCGGGTTTAGCGTTGTAATCTGATCGGCCAACTGGCTGGAGTGAAATTTCTCACGCCAGGTCTGGAAGGTGCCAAGAATGGCGGAACCCAGCAGGCCGCCAATATTCTGGCTCATGCCGAACAGCACCGAGAAACTGACTAAGTTTCGCTGATCGGCAATGACGCCGCCGATACCGGCCAGCATCGCCGGTGCAAGGAAGAAAGCGCTACCAAAACCCAGCAGGAATTGGCTCAGCATTAGCTGGTCCGGGCGGGTTAAACTGGTGGACTGACTGTCGAGCAGCGAGGCAATCATAATCAGCGCCAGCGCGGTAGCGGTGGGCCAGTAGAGGCGCGTTGGGTTGAGCGTCAGGCAGCTGGCAATAATTCCGCAGAGAATACCGGCAAAAATAGACCACGCCAGCGACGTCATCTGCTCGTTTTGCAGCCCAACGTACTGTAGCCAGCCGATGACGCCGGTATTCTGTTCCGCCAGCACGATACGGATAAGCACCATGATTAATCCCAGCCGCAGAATACTGCCGCTGGAGAGCCAGCGTGTATTGAGCAGCGGATTCGTACGGTTATGTTCAAAAATAATGGCGCTGATGACCAGGACTACCGCCGCCGCAAGCGACCAGCCAATCCACGGGGCCTCAAACCACCAGTCCAGACGGCCAAGAGACAGCACCGCGCAGATAAGACCCATCCCGGGGGCCAGCAGAATAAAAGTAATAAAGTCTTTTTTCTCAAACACTTTCTTGCGATCGCTTGGCGGGAGTTTTAAGGCAATCACGCAGGCCAGCGATACCAGCGCCAGGCCAAGTTCGAAAAAGTAGAGCCCGCGCCACTCATCAATTTGCAGCAGTTCGGTAGAAAACAGTCGGGCGAGGGGGATGGCCAGCGACGAGCCGGTAATCCCGATGGTTAGAGCCTTGAGACGATGCTTCGCTGGCCACGCCTGCACCTGATAGTAAATCCCTAACGAACTGAGCGCCGCCGCCACCATGCCGTGCGCGGCGCGCACCATCAGCGCGGAATTGAGATCGTTAACGAACAGGTGGAAAAAGGTCACCAGCACATACAGCACCAGAAAACCTTCGGTAAACGCCCGCAGGCCAAACTGTTGGCGGAATTTCACCAGCAGCAGGTTGATGGAGACGTTGGTCATCACGTACACCGCAGGCAGCCAGGCGATTTCCGTCGACCAGGCGGCGAATGAACCCTGCAGGTTTTGCAGGTTGGCGGTGACCACCGCATTGCCTAGCGCGCCTGTCAGGCATACCAGCAGCCCGACGATGCCATAGGCTACGCGTTTAGCCGGGCGGTGAATGGGGGTTGAAGGCGAACCGAGGATCGCCGGTTTTTCGTGAGGCGCCCAGTCGTGTGGGGCGTAGGGATCGCGACGCGGTGGCGACATTATTTCTTCTCCACTTCACGCAGCAGTTTTAACAGCACCTCGTAGGTTTTTTCCTGCTCCTCAGGGGTGATAACGGTGAGGATCTCTTCGCGAAGTTCATCGGCAACCGCTTTGACCTGATGAAACAGTTCGCGGCCTTTTTCCGTTGCCACCAGCAGACGTTTGCGTTTGTCGCGTTCGGTGATCACCCGTTCAACCAGGCCTAAATCCACCAGTTTATTAATCAATGGCACCACGGTCGCGCTCTCAACGCCCAGCTCTTGTGCGAGTTCGGTTTGTGAAAGCGGCTGCTCGTTTCGGGCTATCGCAGCGACGGCCACCCAGGTGGCCTGGCTCATGCCAAGATCTTTCAGCCGTCGATTGACGGCCAGCCGCCAGTGGTGGGCGGTGAGATAGAGGAGATGGGAGAAATTAAGCTGTCGGTTATCCATGGCGAATCATTCATAATCATTAGAGCTCTAATGAGTTTACGTTCGGCGGAAACCATAATTCAAGTGAATATGAAAAATAAGTGTTATCTGAGAGGAACGGTTGAGGTAAGGGAAAGCCCGGCTTCATGCGTGAAGCCGGGCGGTGTCGTTAGATTTGGCTGGTTTGTGCATTGACCACGGCGGACTGGCGTTTGCTGCGGCTGGCAAAGAAGATTGCCGTCAGCGAGATAGCCACGGTGGTGCCCAGATACCAGGCGACCGGCACCCAGTCTCCGTCATATTTTGCCAGCAGGCCGGTGGCGATAAGCGGGGCGGTACCGCCTGCCAGCGCGGCACCAATCTGGTAGCCCAAAGTGATACCGGTATAGCGGACGTTCGCGCTGAAGATCTCAGAGCATAGCGTTCCCAGTACGGCGGTAATCGGCGCCCACAGAATACCGAACATCACTACCGTGGCGAGCATAATCGCCCAGGTGGTGCCGGTGTCCAGCAGCATAAACCACGGCACGATAAATAGCCCCAGCAGCGTAACGCTCAGTGCATACATGCGCTGGCGGCCAATCTTATCGGACAGCAGGCCCATCAATGGGATCATCACGGTAGCAACCAGCGCCCCGAGGGTGACGGCTTCCAGCACCTGGGATTTTTGATAGGTCAAAGTGGTGGTGGCGTAGCTGACCACAAAGGTCGAGAAAATATAAAACGGCGCGGTTTCAACCACTTTTAAGCCTGCGGCAATAATCACTTCACGCCAGTGATGTTGCAGGGTTTCGCGCAGCGGGGCTTTGGCGACTTGACCGGACTCTTTCACTTTCTTGAAGTCTGGCGTTTCATCAATGTCTTTACGGATCCACAGGCCAACCAGCACCAGCGCGGCGCTCATCAGGAACGGAATACGCCAGCCCCAGGAGAGGAACTGCTCTTCGCTAAACATCGTCATCAGCGAGACAATAAAGGTCGCCATCAGCATCCCGATGGTGACGCCCGCCTGCGGAATACTGCCGAAGAAGCCTTTACGCTTCTCAGGCGCATATTCATAGGCCAGCAGCAACGCGCCGCCCCATTCGCCGCCGATGCCAATCCCCTGAATAATACGCATCAGAATCAACAGAATGGGGGCCCAGATACCAATCTGATCATAGGTCGGCAGTAAACCAATCATCACGGTTGCACTGCCCATCAGCGACAGGGTCAGGACTAAGGTTTTTTTACGGCCAATGCGGTCACCAATATGGGCGAAAATCACGCCGCCAATGGGACGAATGAAGAAGGTCAGCGAGAAAGAGAGGTAGGAGAGAATCAGGCCGATGACCGGGTCAACCATCGGGAAAAATATTTTGTTGAACACCAATGCGGCAGCCGTGCCGTAGAGAAAATAGTCAAACCATTCAATGGAACTGCCCGTCAGGCTCGCAATCAGGACCCTTTTGTTCTTTTTCAGGATCGTGGTGCTGCTTTCTTGTATTGTCATGAAGAATAACTCCCGCCACATTGGGTTAAAATCAGGTGGCACCTTCGGGGTGGAAAGGTACAACCGGAATTGTGAAAAAGGTTGCTTGAATGTTAAGCAACTTAGATATGAGCGTTATCTTTGGCAAGCGTGGTGTTGAAATTTGTGAGCCAAAATGAGTCTTGTTTTTGTTTTAATGAACTTGATTTTTGCATTGTGTTGGTTGTTAATTCTGATTTTATGGATTTTCGTGGTGTAAAATTCAGGTGCAACCGCATTGTTTTTAGACGTTTCTGGTTATTTCAAAAATGTTACAAATTGATGGGTGAGAGCGAGAGTCATCCCTGTTGGTTACGTAAAAGGAGCGAAGAGCACCATGAGCTTGTTATGTTTACCTGAAGCGACGCTGGCGGCAGCCAACCGGTTGGGGCGCTGGCTGGCGCAGGATGATGTGGCCGGGGAGCCAGATGTGGCAAACGCGCAGCTGGTGGTTCTGGCGGGTAACGCCGTGATGCCAACCGTGGATGCCGCCTGTCGGCTGGCTGCGTTAAGCGGTGGGACGCTATTAATCTGCGGCGGCGTGGGGCATTCAACCTCGTTTCTTTATCAGACGATAGCGCAACACTCGCGCTATCGAGAGATTGCGGTTCTCGACCAGCCGGAAGCCACGCTGCTGGCAGAGATTGCGCATCGTTTCTGGCAGATCCCCCGGGAGCGTATCGTAATAGAAGATCAATCCACCAACTGCGGCGAGAACGCATGGTTTACGCGTCGGGTGATGGAACAGCACGGTATTGAGGTTCCCGTTGCCACCCTGGTTCAGGACCCGACCATGCAGCGACGTACGATGGCGACGTTTGCCCGGGTGTGGCAGGGCGTTACATTGTCACCTCGCTGGGTGAGTTTCCCGGGCTATATCCCTGAACTTATCAATACTCCTGACGGTGTGGCGTGGCAGCAGCCCGCGGAAGGTCTGTGGCCGGTCGCTCGCTATCTGTCGTTAATTCTGGGAGAGCTGCCGCGTTTGCGGGATGATGCCGAGGGCTACGGCCCGCGTGGCAAAGATTTTATCGCTCACGTTGATATCCCGGAAGACGTTGAAGAAGCATGGCAGCGGTTAGCCGCAGAGCCGCGATTGCTACAGGAACTGGCGAGTCGCAATCTTCGTTAACGAAAAACGGCGCGACGGCGGCGGCAAAAACGGAAGGCACCAGGATTGCCCCGCCAAAACGGATTTATCCAGCAGGAAGGGGGCCTGCGTGTTATGTATTCATGCTGCTGGGTTATGCCCTGGTTTCAATCCAGTTCATCATTAACCGTGGCCATTCCTCCACCGGCAAACCCAGCGCATCGCGGATGCCAAAGCCATGGCGCCCCTGTTCAAACAGGTGCATTTCCACCGGCACCCGCTGCGCGTGCAGGGCATTAAACATCGCCACGCTGTTCTCCACTTTTACCGCCGGGTCGTCAACCGCATGCAGCAGGAAGGTTGGCGGCGTGTTGCTATCCACCCGTTTTTCCAGCGAGTAATGCTCACGTTGCACGGTATCGGGCGCGCTGCCGATCAGTTCCAGTCTGGAACCAGGGTGTCCAAAATCATTATCCATACTGATAACCGGATACACCAGCGCCATAAAAGCGGGCCTGGCCGGGAGCAGGTCGATGTCATCGCAGGGGGAATAAACGGCTTCCGCATAGCGGGTGCCAAGGCTCGCCGCGACGTGTCCGCCGGAGGAAAAACCCAGCACGCCGATATTGTCTGGATTGAGCCGCCAGCGTGCGGCCTGACGACGAATGCTGCGCATTGCCCGCTGGACATCGGCGAGCGGGGCATTGGCACCTTCCAGATGCCCGTCGCCCGGCAGTCGATAGGTCATCACAAACAGCGTAAAGCCGCGTGCGGTGAAGTCAGGCGCCAGCGCCGTTCCTTCTTTATCAATAGCCACGCGTTTATAGGAGCCGCCAGGCGTGACCAGAATACCCACGCCGTTTGGGTTTTCGGGCTGATAGACGGTGATTTCTGGGGCGCGTATCCCTGTTACCGCTCGGTCGAACGCATGGGTGCCGGTGTGACCCTCTTCCAGAGTCGGTGACACCGTGCTTCGCCGCGCGCCGGGAGCCTCGCCATCGGGCCAGATTGCAAACGTGGTGGCTGCGTGAGCGGCTTTGCTCATCCGCGAGTACAGTTCATCCTGAGCGTCCATGTGATAGATATCCTGATTGGGTTAAGGCGAGCGCGCCGACAATCGAAAACCAGACAACTATCTTGCGCTAAAAAAGCGGGGGAGTGAATTCCCCCGCGACGGTATTACATTCTGGCGTACTTATCGAGGACACGAATAAGCTGGGTAACAAATCCGTATTCGTTATCGTACCAGGAGACGGTTTTCACCAGCTGCAGACCGCCCGCTTCGCTGACCTCGGTCTGGGTGGCGTCGAACAGCGAACCAAAATGGCTGCCGATAATATCCGACGAGACAATCTCATCCTCGGTATAGCCAAAGGATTCGTTATTATGCGCGGCGTTTTTCATCACTTGATTCACTTCGTCAGCGGTCACTTTTTTACTCAGAATCGACACCAGTTCGGTGACCGAGCCGGTTTTGGTTGGCACGCGCTGGGCATGGCCCTTCAGCTTGCCGCTCAGCGCCGGGATCACCAGACCGATGGCTTTCGCCGCGCCGGTGGTATGCGGAATGATGTTTTCCGCCGCCGCGCGCGAGGCCCGCAGATCTTTGCCGCGCGGACCATCGACCAGCGACTGCGTGCCGGTGTAAGCGTGGATAGTGGTCATCGTCCCCAATTGAATACCGAACGCGTCGTTGAGGGCTTTGGCCATTGGCGCCAGACAGTTGGTGGTACAGGAGGCGACGGAGATGATTTTATCGCTGGCGTTAAGCGTATCGTCGTTCACGTTGAATACCAGCGTTTTCATCTCACCCGCAGGGGCGGAAATCAACACTTTTTTCGCACCGGCATCGAGGTGCGCCTGGGATTTTTCGGTCGAGGTGTAGAAGCCGGTACACTCGACGATGATTTCCGCATCTTGCGCCGTCCATGGGATATTTTTCGCTTCTTTCTCGGCATAGACGTTGATGGTCTTGCCATTAACAATCAGTGCGTCGTCGGTAAAATCAACGCTCCACGGGAATGGGCCGTAGTTAGAGTCGTACTTCAATAAATAGGCCAGCACTTTTGGTGAGGTCAGATCGTTAATCGCGACCACTTCATGACTGCTGGACACTTCCAGTAAACGGCGCAGAACCAGACGGCCGATACGTCCAAACCCGTTAATGCCAATCTTACTCATGGTGTACTCCTGTCAGAGATGGGGATAGCCGATACGCGTACCAAAAAACGACTGATAAATAACGATGAATGATGTGTTTCACCTGTCCAGGCATAGTCCAGCCCGCCGGGAAGGGCAATGTTATTTTGCTAAAGTAATTTGTATCGATATGAAAAAGTTAATGAATTTTTAATGAAAGGCAGTTACTTTGCTCTTTTATGTTACTTTGCAGGGCGTTTTTGCGATGAATGATAAATATTCCCGCTTACAAATAGCGATTCACTGGCTGGTGTTTCTGCTGGTGGTGGTGGCCTACGCCGCGATGGAGTTACGCGGATTCTTCCCGCGTAGCGACCGACCGCTTATCAACATGGTCCATGTTTCCTGCGGGATTAGCATTCTGGTGCTGATGGTGGCGCGCCTGCTGGTACGCCTGAAACGACCGGCACCGCCGATTATCCCGAAACCTAAGCCGATGATGACCGGGATGGCTCACCTGGGGCATCTGTGTATCTATCTGCTGTTTATCGCCTTACCGCTGATTGGCCTGGTGATGATGTATAACCGGGGCAATCCGTGGATGGCATTTGGTCTGATGATGCCGCACGCTGCCGAAGGCAATTTCGATCTCGTGGATACCCTCAAGCAGTACCATATTTTGCTGGCAAATTTAGGCTACTGGCTGATTGGCCTGCACGCGCTTGCCGCGTTGGCGCACCACTACTGGTGGAAGGATAATACGCTGTTGCGGATGATGCCGCGCAAGCGTTAACAAGACTTTTAACTCCCTGGTCTCTGCGTTACCATACGTCATCTATTTTTATTATGTATGTATGAAGGAGAACAGGGTGTTCGCAGATTTTGGCGTACTGAATTACTGGACCTATTTACTCGGTGCCATCTTTATTATTCTGGTGCCGGGGCCAAATACCTTCTTCGTCCTGAAGACCGGCGTCTCGCACGGTATTCGTAAAGGCTATATGGCAGCGCTGGCGGTATTTATTGGCGATGCGGTCCTGATGTCTCTCTCCTTTGCCGGCGTCGCGACGCTGATTAAAACTACGCCGCTGCTGTTTAATATCGT
Organism: Kluyvera intermedia; assembly: GCF_021440345.1. Taxonomy (GTDB): domain Bacteria; phylum Pseudomonadota; class Gammaproteobacteria; order Enterobacterales; family Enterobacteriaceae; genus Kluyvera; species Kluyvera intermedia_A. Next base: position 10,255 of record NZ_JAKCNS010000010.1, on the reverse strand, counting down.
CCGCTATTTGGGGGCGATTTATCTGCTGTATCTTGGCGTGAAAATGCTCTATAGCACGTTAAAACGCAAAACAGCCGGGCAGGAAGAAGAACCTGAGCCAGGGCACGCCATCTTCAAACGCGCGTTGACGCTGAGCCTGACCAACCCGAAAGCGATCCTGTTCTACGTGTCGTTCTTCGTGCAGTTTATCGATGTGCACGCCAAAACCCCTGGACTGGCGTTCTTTATTCTGGCGCTGACCCTGGAGCTGGTGAGCTTTACCTACCTGAGCTTCCTGATTGTTTCCGGCTCGCTGGTAACCCGCTACGTGAAAACGCGTAAAAAACTGGCCAAGATTGGCAACAGCCTGATTGGGCTGGTGTTTGTCGGTTTTGCAGCCCGTCTGGCAACGCTGCAGTCCTGATTTTTGCTGCCGGTTAAGTTCTCTGCTTAACCGGCTTTCCTCCCGCCCAGCCCTCCGATCGCATTGTTTTGCGCCACTGCTAAACCATATTTTGCATTAATGAATCGCGCTAACTGCATAAATATTAAGAATATTTATAAACTCTCAAAAGCGTGAGATGTCACTCTTTGCCATGCCCGCGAGGACACGGAAGTGCTATGGTCCGTTTTTTTCCATAAGGGACTTAGGCAATGAAAAAAATCGCAGCGGTTGTTATTGGTGCACTGGTGCTTTCAGGCTGCGCACAACGGGTGGCGGATCTCACCGTCGCCAGTACCAAAAACTACAACCTCAATGGCGATAAATTCGTCAAAGGGGCGCGGGTAAAAGGGGAAGACAGTAAGCCGGTGATCCTCTTCCCGATGGGCATCCCGAACGTGAAAGAAGCGGCGGATTTGGCAATTGAGCAAAATAAATGCGCGGTCGCTTTGGCTGATGTGGTCATTACCCAATATAACTACTCATTCCTGGTCGGTAAGATGGGGGTGATTGTTGAAGGCGACCTGATCCTCGACCAAACGCTGCCAGGCTGCGCCAGCAGTAAATAGTGGTGCCATCGCCACGGCGCTGAGGGATCCTCACAAGCTCGGAGCTAATAAACCAGCACTATACTCTGGTAGGTGCTGGTCAAGCGGGCAACAATAGCATTTAGTGCTGTTCATTTTAATATCAACGGAGAATGTCGCAGGATATTCTCCGTTATTTGCATTCTGCGGCTATACAACTTCATAATTCCCATGGTTTAAATTCATCTGTGTTGCTGAATAATAACCAGAACTCTTTTTCTGCTTTACGTCCGTATTTTTATGAGAGTCACATGATTTTTAGAATAAAATGGCCGTTCTTATTTGTATTAATGCATTCAATCTGGATGATGGTGGGAGTACCACTCTATGGTACAACGGTGAAGTGATCAACGAGCCAAGCGATGAAACGGGAGAGCGTAAAATCCCTTCTGTTATGTATATATAATTTGTAATGATAAAACAAGCATATTCGCTACAGTAATTAATAATATTCCTTATTATATTGATATGCTTGTTTTCGTTTATTGTCGTATGTTTCACAAACCTCCTCAATAGCCTGGAGTAACTTATCGAAAGGTTATGTGTTTATTTGACTGAATGCAAATGAGGATATTATGGGTTCAAATGATGATTTGTTAATTTCAAATACAACCACTGATTGTGATGGAAATAGTTTATGTGACGCTATTATTTATGTGAAACAGCCTTTTGATGGTGCAATAACGGAAAGTCAACATGAGGTTAACTCAAAACATGTAGATGCTATTAGTGCTGGAGCAATAGGTGATGGTGTTACTGATGATACAGTGGCCTTCAATATACTCGAATCACAAACCGTATATGATGTTATAGATGGGTTGTATAAATCATATGTAGTGGGGTTTTATCCTAAGGGTAAAACTTATATTAACACAACTTTTATTGTTGAAGGGGACGAGATTCGTGGGAATGGGTATTTTAGTGGGGTGGCTAGAAATAGCAATGTAATCATAGGCGATGGTGCAGCACCAGAAATACCGCCGGCCCCAGGTAATAATGGGGCGGGGCTTGTTGTTATTGGTGAGGATGCCTTAAAGGCGGGGCGAAATAATCGATATTGCATTGCTATCGGTGAACGAGCCATGTGGGGAAGCAGTGAAGGAAAATTTAATATTGCGATGGGTTTAGAGTCTCTTTACTATGTGAGTGCCACAGGTAAGGGGAATGAAGGTACGCGAAATGTAATGCTCGGTGATAATACTGGGCGTTTTATTACCAATGGCTATCAAAATATAGGTGTGGGAAGAAATACTGCGCAGGCTATTACTTCTGGGAGCAATAATTGTGCCGTAGGTACAAATGCGATGGCCGGCAGCGGTAGCATGAAGTTCAGAGATCCACAATATATTCAAAATCAAACTCCATTTACAGGCTCTGGTGTAACAGCCATTGGCTCAGACTCTTTATATTACTGTGGAGGTAGCGACTCTTCTGCGGTTGGATATAAATCGTTGTTTAATGCTAAGTCAGATGCCGAAGATTGCACCGCATTAGGCGCAAGTTCTCTATCAGGCTTAGGGAGTGAAACATCGATAAATGGGAAGGTGTTAATCGCAAGTGGGCGCGTTGGTGAGTTTGTCATGACTGCATCACAGATCACATTTACATTGTTGTCTCATGGCCTGCAAACCGGATGGGAGGTTATTGTCTCTATTCCTAATCCGGGAACAACATATAGTGACCCACAATATTATATAATTACCGTGATTAATCCTGACACTTTTATAGTAGAAGAGTTATATGCGCTAGATGGTTATTCTGGGGAGTTTACACTAATCAGCTATGCGACGGATCAAGATCAAGTTACTAGTGAGCGTAATACTGCGGTTGGTGCCGGTGCTATGTATGGTGTTCATTATGGTTCAGAAAATGTCGTTGTTGGTGTTAACAGTAACGCTGTAAATAATGGAGGGGGACGAAACACTGCTGTAGGTGATGTGGCGCTTAGAAATGTTGTAGGTGGAAATAAGAATACTGCCGTTGGCTATATGGCTTTAAGTCGGATGGTCGATGGTACTAATGCAATATTATTAAACAATGCTACTGGTATTGGATATAACAGTTTTGTTTCTGGTGATAACCAAATCCAGTTAGGCGATGCAAATACCACGACTTATGTTTTTGGTACTGTTCATAACCGTTCTGATATTCGTGATAAAGCTGATATAAGAAATACAACGCTAGGTATTGAATTCATTCTTGGCTTGCGCCCCGTTGATGGTCGCTGGGATATGCGTGATGACTATTTTGAAGAGTTTGAGGTTCAAACTGGAGTAGATGAAAGCGGAAGAACAATATCAGAATTACGACTCAGTCCTTTACCAAGAGATGGTAGTAAAAAACGTCAGCGTTTCCATCATTGGTTTGTAGCTCAGGAAGTTAGTGAGTTATGTGAAAAACTTGGGGTAGAGTTTGGAGGTTATCAGGATCATAAACTTGCAGGAGGGAGTGATATTCTCAGTCTTGGTTATGACGAGTTTATCCCGCCACTGACAAAAGCGGTGCAAGAGTGCTGGAAGCGAATGGATGAACTAGAAACACGATTAACTTCCCTTGAGAAAAAAAATACCTGATTTTTGGCATATCAACATCACACCTGTCAGACCTGCATGGTTTTTCGGGTGTGATTCTCGGGGCAAAAAGTACAGAAAGACAGTAAAAAAACACCTACTTCTAATAAACAAAGCCGGGCTTGGGTTAGAGGTTAATGCAACATCTATTTTACAACGAAACGCAACTTCTGATAGTATCCCCCCCTATACTATTGGAGGGCGTATGCCACATTCACCTGAAGACAAAAAACGCGCATTAACCCGCGTTCGCCGCATCAAAGGGCAGGTAGAGGCGCTGGAGCGTGCGATCGAGTCAGGTGAATCCTGCCTGACAATCCTGCAACAAATCGCCTCGATTCGCGGGGCCTCCAACGGCCTGATGGGCGAAATGGTCGAGATGCATCTCAAAGACGAACTGGTGAGCGGGGAGACGACGCCGGATCAGCGTGCCTTACGCATGACGGAAGTCGGTCATCTGCTACGATCCTATTTAAAATAATCATCACAACGGAAGAGACAGCTATGAAATCACGTGCTGCAGTTGCGTTTGGCCCAGGTCAGCCGCTGAAAATTGTTGAAATTGACGTTGCGCCGCCGAAGAAAGGCGAAGTGCTGGTCAAAATCACCCATACCGGCGTTTGCCACACCGACGCGTTTACGCTGTCCGGTGATGATCCGGAAGGCGTATTCCCGGCGGTGCTCGGCCATGAAGGTGGCGGCGTGGTGGTGGAAGTCGGCGAGGGCGTTACCAGCCTGAAAGCGGGCGACCACGTTATACCTCTGTATACGGCGGAATGCGGCGAGTGTAAGTTCTGTAAATCCGGCAAAACTAACCTCTGCCAGGCAGTACGCGCTACCCAGGGCAAGGGCCTGATGCCGGACGGCACCACCCGTTTCTCCTACAACGGCGAACCGATTTACCACTACATGGGCACCAGTACCTTTAGCGAATACACCGTGGTTGCTGAAATTTCACTGGCGAAAGTCAACCCGCAGGCGCCGCTGGATAAAGTCTGCCTGCTGGGCTGTGGCGTGACCACCGGTATCGGTGCAGTTCATAACACGGCAAAAGTGAAAGAAGGCGATACCGTCGCCGTATTCGGCCTTGGCGGCATCGGTCTGGCGGTCATTCAGGGGGCGGTCCGGGCGAAAGCCGGGCGTATTCTGGCGGTCGATACCAATCCAGAGAAGTTCAAGCTGGCCGCTGAAATGGGTGCGACCGATTTCATCAACCCGAAAGATTACGATAAGCCGGTTCAGGACGTTATCGTTGAACTGACCGACGGCGGCGTTGATTTCAGCTTTGAATGTATCGGCAACGTCAACGTGATGCGTTCGGCGCTGGAGTGTTGCCACAAGGGCTGGGGCGAGAGCATTATCATCGGCGTAGCGGGTGCGGGTCAGGAAATTAAAACCCGTCCGTTCCAGCTGGTGACCGGCCGCGTATGGCGTGGTTCGGCGTTTGGTGGCGTTAAAGGCCGTACCCAACTGCCGGGCATGGTAGAAGAGGCAATGTCGGGCAAAATTCAGCTCGATCCGTTTATTACCCACCGCCTGCCGCTGGACAAAATTAACGAAGCGTTCGATCTGATGCACGAAGGGAAATCTATCCGCACCGTTATTCATTTCGGCGATAAATAACGCCTTCAACCAGCGGGGCTTTTCCCGCTGGTTTTCTGATTTGTGACCCGCTTGGCGTTTTACACCTTTCCCGATAAGAATTTAGCGGCTACGGCCGATGACTCTAGTACTTACCTCAAGTACAAGAGAGTCAACTCATGGATAAAAAGTCTGCGCAGAACCGCGCGCAAAAGATAGGTTTCCTCCATCACATCCGGCTCGTGCCGTTCTTCGGTTCGGTACTGGGCGGTATCCTGCTGCTGTTTGCTTTGAGTTCAGGCCTTGCGGGCTACTTTATGTGGCAGGCTGATGCCGATCAACGAGACGTGACTCAAGAGCTTCAGGTTCGCGTCGGGCTTTCTGACAGCGCAAACTACCTGCGTGAAGCGCGGCTGATGATGATCCATGCGGGTGCGGACAGCCGTATTGCCGAAATGGATAGCATGAAAAAAAATCTGGCGGCAGCGCAGGCTGGGATCCAACGCTCGCAGCACGGATTTAAGATCTACACCGACAGAAGCGTAAAAACGGCGGCGGATATCGCTCTCGATGACGAAATGAACCAGCGCTATAACGCTTATCTTGAAGGCATGAAGCCGATGCTGAAGTATGCGCAAAACGGCATGTTTGAAGCGATCATCAACTATGAAAGCGAACAGGCTCGCGCGTTGGATGACGCCTATAACGATGTGCGCTTGAAGGTTATTGATATTCGCACCGCACGCGCGAACCAGCTTAACGAACTGGCGCATAGCCGCACGACGCTGGGCGTAATGTTTATGATTGGCGCGTTCGTGCTGGCGGTACTGATGACCATCATCACCTTTACCACGCTGCATCGCGTGGTGATTGTTCCGCTGCAACGTGCGGGTGCCCGTATCGCGCAGATTGCCAGCGGCGATCTGACCATGGCAGATGAGCCGGTAGGGCGCAGTGAGATTGGTCAGCTCAATGGAAATCTGCAAAAAATGCAGCACTCGCTGGTGAAAACCGTGGGTTCCGTGCGTCAGGGAGCGGAAGAAATCTATCGCGGTACCAGCGAAATCTCGATGGGCAACACCGATCTCTCTTCCCGTACCGAACAGCAGGCGGCAGCGATTGAGCAGACCGCCGCCAGCATGGAAGAGTTAGCCGCTACCGTGAAACAAAACGCCGATAATGCGCACCATGCCAGCAAACTGGCGGAAGATGCTTCTGGCAAAGCCACTCGCGGTGGGCAACTGGTCTCCGGCGTGGTGTCGACGATGGGCAGTATCTCCACCAGTTCGAAGAAAATCTCAGAAATTACCTCCGTTATCAATAGCATTGCCTTCCAGACGAATATCCTGGCGCTGAACGCTGCGGTCGAAGCGGCGCGTGCCGGTGAGCAAGGGCGTGGTTTTGCGGTCGTCGCCAGCGAAGTCCGCACCCTGGCAAGCCGTAGCGCCCAGGCGGCGAAGGAGATCGAGGGGCTGATTAGCGAATCGGTAACGTTGATTGAGCGCGGGTCAAGTGAGGTTGTCCGCGCCGGTTCGACCATGACCGATATTGTTGATGCCGTGAAACGCGTTACCGATATTATGCTGGAAATCGCCGCCGCATCCGACGAGCAAAATCGCGGGATCCAACAAGTCAGCCAGGCGGTGACAGAAATGGATAACGTCACCCAGCAGAACGCCTCGCTGGTGGAAGAAGCCTCGGCGGCAGCGGCTTCGCTGGAAGAGCAGGCGGCGCGACTGACTCAAGCGGTGGGTACGTTTCGTATTCAGGGCGGTGAGCGGGTTGAGGTAGAAAAGGCGAGCGTCAAACCGACCTTTACGCCAAATCGACCGGCGGTTGCGGGTGCGGATAACTGGGAAACGTTCTAAGGCAGGAAATACCCCGTAACCAGGACGGTTACGGGGTTAAGCATTACTGAGAATCTGGTAATGCGTAGGCAATGATATAGTCACCGCGATCCGGCGACTGACGCGCACCACCGGCGTTAATCACGATGTACTGCTTACCGGTTTTCGGGGACACATAGGTCATTGGGCCAGACTGGCTACCCACCGGCAGACGGTCTTTCCAAATCTCTTTCCCGGTTGCGGTATCAAACGCGCGCAGATAGAAATCCTGAGTCCCGGCGAAGAACAGCAGGCCGGACTGAGTCGACAACGATGCGCCCAGCGTCGGCATACCGATTGGAATCGGCATGTGCATGCGGATCCCCAGCGGGCCGGTGTCTTCAACGGTCCCTACCGGCACCTGCCAGACAATCTTCCCGGATTTCAGATCCACTGCCGACATGGTGCCAAACGGTGGTTTCTGACACGGAATGCCCAGCGGTGACAGGAAACGTTCGCGCATCGCACCGAACGGAGTCCCGTCCATTGGCACAATACCCATCTCAATACCGCTGGCATCTTTGGCAACGTTGGCGCGTGGAACCATATAGTTGGCAAGCCCCAGACGCATGTCGTTAACGAACATCAGGCTGTTGTTCGGGTCAACCGACACGCTACCCCAGTTCATACCGCCCAGCGAGCCCGGATATTGCAGCGAACGGTCAACGCCCGGCGGGGTAAAGACCCCCTGATGACGCATCTCTTTAAACTGAATACGGCACAGCAGCAGGTCAACCGGCGTGGCGCCCCACATGTCCGACTCTTTGAGGGTTTCGTTGCCAATCATTGGCATTCCCACCGAGTACGGCTGCGTTGGCGAGTAACGTTCACCTTCGACGTTGCCTGCCGGAACGGGACGCTCTTCCACTTTGGCGACCGGCTCACCGGTTTCGCGGTTGAGCATAAAGATCATGCCCTGTTTACTGGTTTGCACCAGCACCGGCGTGGTGCCGCCTTTACCGTCTGGTAAATCGTACAGCAGCGGCTGGGAAGGGAGGTCAAAGTCCCACAGGTCGTGGTGAGTGGTCTGGTAATGCCAGCGGACTTGACCAGTGGTCGCGTCAACCGCCACGATGGAAGAGCTGTATTTGTCGTCAAGCGCCGTACGCTCGCCGGCCCAGAAGTCTGGGGTGGCGTTACCGGTTGGCAGATAAACGAGGTTGAGCTTCGCATCATAAGACATCGCGGACCAGACGTTCGGCGTACCGCGGGTATAGGTCTGGCCTTCCGGTGGCAGGCCGGTCAGATTCGGATTACCCGGATCCCATGCCCAGGCCAGTTTGCCGGTACGGACATCATAAGCGCGCACGACGCCTGGAGGCTCCCCGGTGGAGAAGTTATCCGCGACGCGCCCACCCACTACCACTACATTCCCGGCAACCAGTGGCGTTGATGTTTGCTGATAGTAGCCCGGTTTGATTTCACCCATACCGACGCTCAGGTCAACCACACCGTGGTCGCCAAAGTCTTCGCACAGCTGGCCGTTATCGGCATTAATCGCGATGAGACGGGCATCGGTGGTTGGCAGGAACAGACGACGCGGGCAGGCGGCAGGCTGAGCACTTGCCGTTGGCGCAGTCAGCGCCTGGGTATCTTCAAAATAGCCCAGACCGCGGCAGCGCTGCCAGTTTGGTGCGGTGGCTTTTGAATCGTAGCGCCATTTCTCTTTACCGCTGTCGACATCCAACGCCAGCACTTTACTGTACGGCGTACAGACGAAGAGGGTGTCCCCCACCTGCAGCGGGGTATTCTGATCTTCAGCACCGGAACCGTTGCTTTGTGGTATATCGCCGGTGTGAGCGACCCAGGCTACCTGCAGTTTATTAATGTTCTGCTTGTTGATTTGATCCAGCGCGGCGAAACGGTCGCCGTGGGTGGTGTTACCCCAGTGTTCCCAGTTTTTCTGCTCTTCGCCCGCGGCGACGGGCTTCACCGGGACGGCTTCGGTGGCGGAAACCAGCGTCTGCGGCTTAAACATCCAGCCAAGGCTTGCCAGCAAAACCACGGCAAAAATGGCCGCCAGACCGAAAGCCGGACCTTTCTTTGCGGTGTTGCTGCTGGACATAAACGGCCACACCAGGGCGCTCAACATCGCCAGCACGCCAAAGGCGAAGAGGCGAGAGAACAGCGGCCAGTATTCCCAGCCTGCATCCTGAATTGACCAGACAATGGCGACGATAAACGCCAGGCTATACAGCACTATCCCACCGCGGCGCTGGCGAGCGATAAGGATGGCGCTAACCACCATCACCAGCCCCATCAGAGCAAAGAACCAGGTTCCTCCGACGGTGGCAAGTTTTGCCCCCAGAGCCCCGATAGCGAGGCCGATAATCATCATCAACGCGATAAGAAGCCACTGCAGGATTCTCGGGAATCCTCGCGGCACGTTGCTAGTTGCCATACTTTTCTCCTTGCAAAAGCCAGATAAAGACACACAAAATGAACCAAATGGAACCGTAGCATCGTGTGATGCTTTCAAATGAATCTTGAATTCACTTCAAAATGAAACTATTGGTTCAGTGATAAAACTGACAATGAACCATTTGGTTAAATTGTGGGTATGATAGAACTGTTAAAATGCATTGCGCAATTGTTAAAAAATAATTTCGCATTAATTGCCTATTGGTTGCCGCTGGGAGAAGGCGAAAGCTGCGCGTTTTAGGGGCGAGATAGCGACTCCGCGATTGCTCTTTAATTAGTCAATAATGTTTATTGTCCAGTATTGAACTAAACTTTTTGCATTTATTGTTGAGAAATAATGTTCTGTAGATATTATTAATCCGCGACGGAGATGCGCTTATTAATATATTCAGAGAAATTATATATGGCGGTAATTGATGTGTTTTCTAAATGGGTGTGTAAAACAACCTACCGGCTGACGCATTCTGAAAAATATAGACACAACAAAAATCTTTGGCCGTATTTCAAAGTAGAAAGAGAACCCTCCGGTACGATTCATAATGTGTTTTTTAAAAAAGAAAAACTCAATAATATCGAAATTGCCCATGTTGAAAGAACGAGACCGCTGTTAATTATGGCATCAGGGCCGTCAGTCAATGGGATTGCCTGCGAGTTTTTTGATGATCATTTTGATTATATGGGCGTCAATGGGGCCAGCGCGATGGCCGCGATCCCCTTCGACTGGTATACGATAATTGATAAAAGTTTTGTTATCAAACGCATTGATTTAGTGGGTAATGACTCCAACTT
>NZ_JAKCNS010000001.1 GCF_021440345.1 Kluyvera intermedia | reverse complement strand
TCCCGGCGCCAGCGGCGTGGCTTCGCCATGCTGCAGGTTCTTCGCCACCACCACGCTCATCGCGTTGCCGAGGCCAATTTCCGCCAGCAGGTCGTCGAGCGAAGTCAGGCGCATGCGATCCAGCTCGCGCTGAATATGGTCTGGTGAAATCTCTGCTAACTTGCGGCTACCGCCTAACGCGTGATTCAGCAGTCGGCGACCCAGACTGACGGAGTCATCGCGCTTGAGGTTTTTCAGCATTTGGCGAATTTTGGCGCGCGCTTTCGAGCTGACGACAAAGTTGAGCCATGCGGCGTTCGGGCGTGCGCCCGGCGCGGTAATGATTTCAACGGTTTGGCCGCTGGAGAGCGGTTGCGACAGCGGGTAAGGCTGGCGATCTACGCGCGCACCCACGCAGGCGTGGCCGATATCGGTATGCACGGCGTAGGCAAAGTCCACCGGCGTCGCGCCAGCAGGAAGTTCGACAATACGGCCTTCCGGGGTGAAAACGTAAATCTCATCCGGGAAGAGATCGGATTTAACGCTTTCGATAAATTCAAACGAGCTACCGGCGCTTTGCTGCAGCTCCAGCAGGCTCTGCATCCAGCGCTGTGCGCGGATTTGTGCGGTCGTGCTGCTTTCACCGCCGTGTTCTTTGTAGGCCCAGTGCGCCGCCACACCCATCTCTGCCATCTGATCCATATCTTCAGTACGGATCTGGACTTCAACCGGCACGCCGTGCGGCCCAATCATTGAAGTATGCAGGGATTGATATCCGTTCGCCTTAGGAATGGCGATGTAGTCTTTGACGCGACCCGGACGGGGTTTATACAGGCTGTGCATCTGCCCCAGAACGCGGTAGCAGGTATCGAGATCGTGAACGATTACGCGGAAGGCGTAGATGTCCATGATCGAGTGAAAACGCTGCTCTTTGAGCACCATTTTGCAGTAAATCGAATACAGATGCTTTTCGCGACCACTCACGCGGCACGCAATTCCCGCTTCCTGCAAACGCCCTTCGATCTCCGAGAGGATTTTTTGAATCATCTCTTTACGGTTCCCGCGCGCGGCTTTCACCACTTCTTTAATGACGCGGTAGCGGTTAGGGTACAGCGCTTCAAAGCCCAGCTCTTCGAGCTCGGTTTTGATGTGATGGATACCTAAACGGTGCGCCAGCGGACTGTAAATTTCGAGCGTTTCACGGGCGATGCGGCGACGTTTGTCCGGGCGTAATGAGCCCAGCGTGCGCATGTTGTGGGTGCGGTCAGCAAGCTTAATGAGGATGACGCGGATATCCTGCACCATCGCCATAATCATCTTGCGAAAGTTTTCGGCCTGCGCCTCTTTCTTATCGCGGAACTTGAGCTTATCAAGTTTCGACACCCCCTCTACCAGTTCGGCGACGCTCTTACCAAAGAGCTGTTCCATATCCTGGTAGGTTGCGGGGGTATCTTCAATCACGTCATGCAGCAGAGCGGCCATCAGCGTTTCGTAGTCGAGTTTCATCTCGGCCAGAATGCAGGCTACCGCTACCGGGTGCGTGATATAGGGTTCACCGCTTGAACGTGTCTGCCCCTCGTGAGCGTCACGTGCAACGAGATAGGCCTGCCGAAGACGCTTGATCTGGTCTTCCGGCAGGTAGTGTTGAATCAGCTGATTCAGGCTCTCAAACAGATACAAGGGCGACCCGCAATCTAATTAACGACGACCTTCAGCAATAGCGGTAACAGCTTGTAATTCAGCGGCTTCCTGCTCTTGCTGTTCCTGGCGCTCACGCACGTCGAGGATCTGGTTGTTGATAAGACCCTCTTCGATTTCGCGCAGTGCGATAACGGTGGTTTTATCGTTTTCTTCCGGTACTAACGGATCTTTTCCGCCAACCTGCATCTGACGAGCGCGACGCGCGGCGACCAGTACCAGGTCAAAACGGTTACCAATTTTCTCTACAGCGTCCTGAACAGTTACGCGTGCCATACTTTAGTGCTCCACAGATGAAGAAATAACGGGGCATGATACTGAAAGTGGGTTCAGTCTGCCAATAATTTGCTGATTAAAGCGTCATGTCGCTGCTTTTGGCGGCTCATACGCAGGCGCTCAGCGCGGATGATCGTTTTCAGATCGCCCAGTGCGGTATCAAAATCATCATTGACGATAAGGTAATCATATTCCGCGTAATGGCTCATTTCTGCAACTGCCTGAGCCATACGTTTTGCAATCACCTCTTCGCTATCCTGACCGCGGCCGCGCAGACGGCGGTCCAGTTCAATTTTGGACGGCGGTAAAATAAAGATGCTGCGTGCGCTCGGCATGCTTTTACGGATCTGCTGTGCGCCCTGCCAATCGATATCGAGGAAGACATCAACGCCGGTCGTCAGAACCTGCTCAATCGCTTTACGCGAGGTACCGTAGTAGTTACCAAAGACTTCAGCGTGTTCAAGAAATGCCTCTTCGCCAATCATCGTGCGGAATTCGTCGTGATTCACAAAGAAATAATGTTCGCCGTGCACTTCACCCGGACGCGGCGCGCGCGTGGTATGTGAAACAGATACCTGGGAGTCGTACAGCGGTTGGGTTTTCAATAAAGCCTGAATCAGGCTGGATTTACCCGCGCCACTAGGGGCGGAAACAATATAGAGCGTGCCTTGAGCCATGAGTGTCTTTTGTATGTGATTATCGAAAGAGAACTTACATACGAGCCTATTATACACGGCGCCGCTACGCGACGTAGCCTTTGTCACACTTTTTGCGTCAGTTTATTTCATTTTGCGTACCGTTTTCCTGAATTCACAGTGTATTGCTGCAACGAACTCTTTTCCTCTGAAGCTCGCTCGGGAACTGAAATATTGCCCCTCGTGCCACCAATATGGCTGCGATACAAAAGGTTATCCGCATCGGAGGGGGGTAATGATGAGTCGATGGTTGATAGTTGCTGCGCTACTTCTCGTGGCACATGCGCGGGCGACGTGCCCGGTCTGGTCGCCTGAACGTGCCGGGCAAGAGATTGCACAATTACAGGAACAGCTTGCGGAATGGAACGAAACATACTGGCGTCAGGGGGTGAGCGATGTCAGCGACGGTGTTTATGACCAGCTCTCGGCGCGTCTGGCGTTATGGCAACGTTGTTTTGGAGCCGTATCAACGGAGAATGCCAGTTTACCTCCTCGGCAAGGGGCAATAAGGCATCCCGTTGCGCACACTGGCGTACGTAAACTTGCCGATGCACAGGCGGTTCAACAGTGGATGCAGGGCAAAAACGAGCTATGGGTACAGCCGAAGGTCGATGGCGTCGCAGTGACGCTGGTCTATCAGCAGGGACATTTGCAGCGGGTAATCAGCCGGGGTGATGGGTTACTCGGGGAAGACTGGACGCAGAAGGCCCGGCGTATCCCTTCGCTGCCGCATAAAGTTGACGGTGCGCTGGCCAATAGCGTTCTGCAGGGGGAGATTTTTCTAAGTGCGGATGCTCACGTACAGCAAAAAATGGGCGGCATGAATGCGCGTTCGCAGGTAGCAGGAATGCTGATGCGGCAGGGTGACAGCCAGTCGTTATCCCAACTGTCGGTCTTTGTCTGGGCTTGGCCGGACGGCCCAGCAACAATGCGTGAACGGTTGACTCAGTTGTCTGCCTCTGGCTTTGAACTTGCTGAACGCTATTCCTATCCCATTACGCAAATTAAAGAAGTAGCCGACTGGCGCGAGCGTTGGTTTACCTCACCACTCCCCTTTGCGACCGATGGGGTCGTCATCCGTACAGCCAAAGAGCCGGAAGGTAGATATTGGCTGCCAGGGCAGGGAGCATGGGTAGCGGCATGGAAGTATCGACCGGTTTCGCAGGTTGCTGAGGTAAGCGGCATCCGTTTTACCATTGGACGCACCGGGAAGATTGCGGTGGTGGCCGAACTGGTACCCATTCAGTTGGATGATAAACAGGTACAGCGGGTGAGCATCGGATCTGTGCTGCGTTGGCAGAATCTGGATATCACCATTGGCGATCAGCTATTGGTGAGCCTGGCCGGGCAGGGAATCCCCCGTCTGGAAAGCGTGGTCTGGCGAGGGCTGGATAGGGCCAAACCGATGCCGCCCACACCTCGTTATCATTCGCTAACCTGTTTCTACCGCTCGCCAGAATGTCGGGAGCAATTTCTGGCTCGTCTTAATTGGCTGGGGGCATCGCAGGTATTAAATATTGAGGGGATTGGAGAGGCGGGGTGGAAGACGCTCGTTATGGCACATTCTTTTGCCCATATCTTCTCCTGGCTGGAGCTGACGCCTATGCAACTCAATGACACTCCGGGGATAACGACGGCACGGGCGCAACAGATTTTTCAGCGTTTTGACATGGCGCGGCGACAGCCCTTTCCGCTTTGGCTAAAAGCGCTGGGGTTGCCTCTTCCTTCTAGCGCGATGAAGGCGCTCAGCGACGGGTCCTGGAAGCAATTAGAGGCACGTGATGAGCTGCACTGGCAAAACCTCCCAGGCGTAGGCCCAGAAAAAGCCCGCAACCTGGTGGCGTTTATTCATCATCCCACTATTGTCGAACTGACCGGTCAGCTACGGGCATTGGGAGTCGGGGCTTTCGTTAGTGCGTTTCGTGGCGGTAGTAAAACACCGGCAGCCCTAGTTTCAGCCTCAAGGCCAGCATACGGGCGGTGAAACCGAATAACAGCGTTGAAATGACGACCACATCATGATTGCTGACGTAATGTTGCAAAGCCACGTACAGCACCGCGGCGGCAAAGGAGATGCCTGCATATAGCTCTTTTTGAAACACCAGCGGGATGCGTTTGCAAAACATATCGCGCAGTATCCCGCCGAATACGCCGGTGATAACCGCCGCAATAATGGCGATAACCGGGCCTTCTCCCATATCTAACGCAATCTGAGCGCCGATGATGGAAAAGACGATAAGACCTACGGCATCCAGTACCAGAAACAGGCGGCGCAGATGCGGCATGACTGGAGCAACAATCGTTGTCAGTACCGCAGCAATAACTACGATGATGATGTATTCCGGGTGCTTTACCCAACCTAACGGATAGTGGCCAAGCAGCATATCGCGTACCGACCCCCCACCCAACGCGGTGGCCGTAGCGATAATAATCACGCCAAAGGTATCCATGCGACGACGTCCGGCCGCCAGCGCGCCGGTCATAGCTTCAGCGGTGATGCCGATAAGGTAAAGGATGTGCAGTAACATATTCGCTCCCGGTATGAATGGCTGGAGGTTAGCGATTTGTGCGCTCTGTCACGATTGAGATTTTCTAAGGCAAACTTGTTTGGATTATAAAATCTAATTCAATGATTCGTTAGGCGTGCGGCTATTACGGGTTTTAATGGCATTGAAATCATTATTTATGATTAGAAAATATAATTAATTTTGACCCAGAGGGAGATCTTTAGAGAGGGAAAAAAGCCGCTTCGAGTTGAAGCGGCCTGAGAGGATTACTGATTACCGATCTGCTCGCCGTAAGGCAGTTTATCGTAATCAGTTAGCGCGTTTTTGTTGTACGGATTGCCAATCCAGCGGGTGGATTCGACAAACTGTGGGTTGGTGAGAGCGCGGGTTGCGTCAAAGTCGTCATAGCTTAATCCCGCCAAATCGGACCAGGTATGAATCAGCTCAGAGCTGCTGTATTTACGATTCACGTCCTGTGAGAAATCACGCGGGTGTGCTTCGTGCCATTTCTCCGATGTCCACAGCAGGAATGGAATGGTGTACATATGGCGGGTAGGAGCTTGCTCGTTACGTCCCTGCGTTTTATGCGGTGGGGTGTCATACACCTCTTCCCCATGGTCTGAGAAGTACAGCAGGAAACCGTTCGGATCGGTGGCCTTGTAGTCCTTGATCAGGCTGGAGACAACGAAGTCGTTGTAGAGGTTGGCGTTATCATAGTTGTTATAAGTCGTCTGCTCATCCTTGGTTAAACCCGCTGGCATGGTGTCGGTTTTGCCAGAGAATTTGTTCCAGTTTTCCGGATAGCGATACTCGTAGTTAATATGCGTCCCCAGCAGGTGGACAATAATAAATTTCTTCGGCGCTGGGTCGGCCAGAACCTGCTTAAACGGTGCCAGAACGTTCGAATCATACTCACGTGCACTCTGGGTACGTTGCTGGTTCATGTAGAACTGCTGATCGGTTTGCTTAGAGAACACTGTCAGCATGGTATTGCGTGAGGTCATCGTCTGCTGGTTGGTTATCCAGAAGGTTTTGTAGCCCGCCTGTTTCATCAGATTCATCAGCGACGGTTTGGTCAGATACAGGTCGGGATTCTTTTCATTAGCAAACGTCAGCGCCTGCTGCAAAATCTCGATGGTATACGGACGTGATGTCACGACATCATTGAAAACGGTGAAGTTAGGATCGGATTTATGCAGCGCATCCAGTTCCGGCGTAGTTTCACGTGGATAACCGTAAAGGCTCATATGTCCACGCTGTGTTGATTCACCGATAACCAGAACCAGCGTGCGCGGTGCATCGCCGGTACTGTCTTTCAAATTCGCCAGCGGCGGTAGAGCATGGTTGTCATTGAGTAATCGGGTCAGGCTATCTAATTGATGGTGGTACTGATAATAACCGGTGATGAACTGCCATGGCGCGGCAGGTGCGAGGCGTGTAGAAATGCCATCAAGCACATCGCCAGCCGGTTTTCCCTTGATAATAATCCCATTCACCAGAGGATTGAGGATCAGTCCGTACAACAAGGCGAAAGAGACCAGCCAGCGCCATGGGGTTGGAATATAGACCGGGCGCAGTCGCGTCCAGAGTGCAATGGCGATTGCCGTATAAACCAGTGCGACCAACACAATTTTCAGGTTGAAATACTGGCTAAAGAACTCACCCGCTTCATTGGTGTTGGTTTCAAACATCACAAATAAAACGCTTTGCGAGAACTCTTGCCCGTAAATAACGTAATAGCTAATTGCCGCCAGCGACGCGCCCCACAGCACGATACCGATAATGGCACCGATAATTCGGGTATGTTTTGGAAACAGGAATACTGGGACTAGCCATAACAGGCTAAACAAAATGGAGTCGCGTAAGCCGGTGGAGCCGCTATAGCCCGTCAGGTAGATAACAAGCTGTAAGGCTGTGGAAAAGAAACAGAAATACAATACGGCCCAGCCAAGGGCTTTCCAGCTAAAGGCTGGAGTCGTCTGAGTGTCGGTGAATTGCATACGTTTAGCTTAATGTGAGGTTAAGGTCACCAGTTTAGCGACCAATGCTTAAGAAATAATTAGTTCGATATCAGAACGTATAAACAGATTGCCCTAACTCCAGCGTGGAGAAGGCATAAGCTTAATTTAATTAAGGGATAACGTTCTGTAGTATCGCATTTTTTCCATAATCACCTTTTCATGAAAGGCTGGCTAATAATGCAACGAGGATGGGAGAAAAGAAACTACCTGAATTAAAAAATGCCCGCAAAAAGGCGGGCATTGTTGTTTCATTGAATCATGTAAAATTATTCGATGTTTTGGATCTGTTCGCGCATTTGCTCGATTAAGACTTTTAGTTCAATAGCGGATTTCGTCACGTCGGCATTAATAGATTTTGATGCCAGCGTATTCGATTCGCGGTTAAATTCCTGCATCATGAAGTCCAGACGGCGGCCAACGGCCTCTTTCTTCTTCAGAATGTTATAGGTTTCTTTAACGTGCGCCTCTAAACGATCCAGCTCTTCAGCAACGTCGATACGCTGTGCCATCAGCACCAGCTCTTGTTCCAGACGGTTGTTTTCCAGCTGTACTTCCGCATCTTCCAGTTTGGCGACCAGACGTTCGCGCTGCCATTGCAGAATTTCTGGCATATGGGCACGTACTTTGGTCACTTCACCGCTGACGCCTTCCAGCCGCTGCTCAATCAACGCTTTCAACGCCTGGCCTTCGGTTTCGCGAGCGACGATGAAATCGTCCAGCGTGCCATCCAGTGCCGCCAGAATGTCTGTTGCGATAGCGTCTAAATCTTGCTCTTTAGCGGCCATTACGCCAGGCCAGCGCAGAATGTCGACCGGGTTAATTTCCCCTTCATCACTCTGCATTTTGACCCAGTTCGCGGCGTTAACCAGCTGCTTCGCCAGATTTTCGTTAAGGATAAGCTCCCCTTGCGCACTGGCATCAGGCTCAAAGCGCAAAGTACATTCTACTTTCCCACGGGTCAGGCGGGTACGCAGGCGTTCACGAACAACGGGTTCAAGGCTGCGGAACTGCTCCGGCAGACGAAAATAGGTTTCGAGATAACGCTGGTTAACCGAGCGCAGTTCCCAGGCGGCGCTGCCCCAAGTGCCCTTGATTTCTCGGCGGGCATAGGCGGTCATGCTGCGGATCATAGACGTTCCTGTTTTTAAAGGAGAGATGGGGGATTATAGCCTCCAGGGGCTTATCAGGATAGGAATAAGCGGCGTAAATCCGTATAATGCGCAGCCACATTCGTTTCAAGCCGGAGATTTTATCATGCGTCCATCAGGTCGTAGTGCCAATCAGGTGCGTCCCGTCACCCTGACCCGTAATTATACAAAACACGCTGAAGGCTCCGTGCTGGTCGAATTTGGTGACACCAAAGTGCTGTGCACCGCTTCTATTGATGAGGGTGTGCCACGTTTCCTGAAAGGTCAGGGCCAGGGCTGGATCACCGCTGAATATGGCATGCTGCCACGTGCGACCCACACTCGTAACGCTCGCGAAGCGGCGAAGGGTAAGCAGGGCGGCCGCACCATGGAAATCCAGCGTTTAATCGCTCGTGCGCTGCGTGCAGCGGTAGATCTGAAGGCGCTGGGTGAATTCACCATTACGCTGGACTGCGATGTTATCCAGGCTGACGGCGGTACTCGTACCGCGTCTATTACCGGTGCCTGCGTGGCGCTGGCCGATGCGCTGGGTAAGCTGGTTGCTGCAGGAAAACTGAAAACCAACCCGATGAAAGGGATGGTGGCGGCAGTTTCCGTCGGGATCGTTAATGGCGAAGCGCTGTGCGACCTGGAGTACGTGGAAGATTCCGCGGCGGAAACCGACATGAACGTGGTGATGACCGAAGACGGTCGTATCATCGAGGTTCAGGGGACGGCAGAAGGCGAGCCATTCACCCACGAAGAACTACTCACCCTACTGGCGCTGGCCAGAGGGGGAATCGAATCTATTGTCACGACGCAGAAGGCGGCGTTGGAAAATTGATTTTAAGGGCGACGTTGTCGCCCTTTTTTTTGTCCGTAATAAAGTGAGATGAGGAGCGAATCCATGAAACCGTATCAGCGCCAGTTTATTGAGTTTGCGCTTAACAAGCAGGTACTTAAGTTTGGCGAATTTACGCTGAAATCCGGGCGCAAGAGCCCCTATTTCTTCAACGCCGGGCTGTTTAATACCGGGCGCGATCTGGCACTGTTAGGCCGTTTTTATGCCGAAGCGCTGGTGGATTCCGGTATCGATTTCGATCTGCTGTTTGGCCCAGCCTACAAAGGTATTCCAATCGCCACGACCACCGCGGTGGCGCTGGCGGAACATCACGACCGTGATTATCCGTACTGCTTTAACCGTAAAGAGGCCAAAGACCACGGTGAAGGCGGCAATCTGGTGGGCAGTGCGCTAACCGGGCGTGTCATGCTGGTGGATGATGTGATAACTGCCGGTACGGCGATTCGTGAATCGATGGAGATTATCCAGGCGAATGGCGCGAAGCTGGCCGGTGTGCTGATCTCCCTCGATCGTCAGGAGCGTGGTCGCGGCGAAATCTCAGCTATCCAGGAAGTGGAGCGTGATTACGGCTGTGAGGTGATTTCGATAATCACCCTGAAAGACCTGATTGCCTATCTGGAAGAAAAACCAGAGATGGCAGAGCACCTGGCATCAGTGCGGGCCTATCGCGAAGCGTACGGCGTATAAAAAAATAGCCCGGTGAAAGCCGGGCTATTTAACGAGTTATTGCAGTTGGGCGAGAATCAACGGCCAGCGTGCCTCAAAGTCGTCGGTAGGACGATATTTGAATTCGCTGCGCACAAAGCGTGACAGCATGCCTTCACAGAAAGCCAGCAGTTGGCTTGCCAGTATCGTTTCATCCGTTTCGTAACCTTCCCCTTCACGCATTTTTCGTTCACGCAGCACCTGGCGTAGTTGAGCTTCAATACGCTCAAACAGCTGGTTAATGCGACCCTGCAAGCGATCCTGTTCAAACATCAGCGCGTGGCCTGTCAGGATGCGGGTCAGGCCTGGATTACGTTCACCAAAGCCGAGGACCAGCAGAACAATCAGTCGCAGGCGTGCGGTGGTGTCCTTTTCATCCTTCAGAATCAGGTTGATACGGGTAATCAGGCTATCTTCGATAAACTCGATAAGGCTATCGAACATGCGGGTCTTGCTGGGGAAATGCCGATACAGCGCCGCTTCGGAAACGCCTACGGAAGCCGCCAGTTTCGCAGTAGTGATACGTTGGCTACCATCGCTGGATTCAAGCATCAACGCCAGGGATTGAAGTATTTCCTCGCGACGATTCCTTTTCGCAGTTTGCTTTTCTGCCATGTTCTAAAATACCCCTGAAAATACACACTTGTCAGGCGGGCATCCGCACGGTGACCACAGCCATAACGTGCTGTGTTCTTTTTGCATTTATGACGCCGTGAGATGCGTAAAAAGCCAGCGCGCCACGTCGGTGTGACGCGCCTTAGGGCGGGTTACTGACGCCCGGAGTGACCAAAGCCACCTTCGCCACGGTCGGTGGCTTCAAACGATTCGACCAGATTAAATTCGGCCTGTACGACAGGAACAAATATCATTTGCGCGACGCGTTCGCCCGGTTCAATGGTGAACGTGGTTTGTCCACGGTTCCAGATGGAGACCATCAGCTGACCCTGGTAGTCGGAGTCGATAAGTCCCACCAGGTTGCCCAGAACAATACCGTGCTTATGACCCAGACCAGAACGTGGCAGCATGACGGCGGCCAGAGAAGGGTCGGCAATGTGAATTGCGAGGCCTGTTGGCAGCAAGGTGGTTTCACCCGGTGCCAGTACAATGGCTTCATCAAGACAAGCGCGCAGATCAAGGCCTGCTGAGCCAGCGGTGGCATAGGTTGGCAGTGGGAACTGCTGACCAATACGCGAGTCCAGAATCTTAACGTCGATTTTTTTCATCATAACGGGTAACGATCTCGTCCAATAATAGTTGGCCCAGGAGCGACTTGCTGGCGAGAGGTAAGCGCTTCTCGCCGTCCTGCCAGAAAAGGTGTAATGCATTGTTATCGCTGTTAAAGCCCTGATTTGACTGCGATACATCATTGGCGCAAATCAGATCAAGGTTTTTGCGGCTACGCTTTTGCTGCGCGTATTCTTCCACATTATTCGTTTCGGCGGCAAATCCTACGACATAAGGTCGATGCTTTTTCAGCGCCGCAACGCCTGCCACGATGTCAGGGTTTTTCACCATTTTTATTGTGAATTCATCACCCTGTGTGTCCTGCTTTTTAATTTTTTCCTCAGCAATAACCGCTGCGCGATAATCCGCAACGGCGGCACAGCCGATGAAAATCTGCTGTTGTTCTGCACGAGCCTGAACGGCTGCGTTCATCTCTTCGGCTGTGGTGACATCAACACGCTGCACAAACGCCGGTGTGGCTAGAGATACCGGGCCGCTAATTAACGTGACGTTTGCGCCACGGCGTGCGGCGGCTTCTGCGATGGCAAACCCCATTTTTCCTGAACTATGGTTGCTGATATAGCGCACCGGATCTAAAGGTTCACGAGTAGGGCCTGCGGTAATCATGATGTTCAGATGTTGCAAATCTTTGATGGGCGAAAAATGCTCTGCGGCCATATCGACAATGGTCAGCGGGTCAAGCATGCGTCCAGGACCAACGTCGCCGCAAGCCTGGCTGCCGCTATCAGGGCCCCAGATAAGCAGATTGCGGGATGCCAACACCGCGAGATTATGCTGAGTAGCCGTTGCACGATACATCTGCTGATTCATGGCGGGAACGACCGCCACGGGAGACGGCGTGGCCAGACAGATAGTTGAGACCAAATCATTAGCCATACCGGCGGTGATGCGAGCAATCAAATCGGCCGTGGCGGGGGCCAGGATGACAAGGTCGGCCCATTTCCCCAGCTCAATGTGGCCCATCGCCGCTTCTGCTGCGGTATCGAGCAGGCTATCGGAAACCGGATAACCGGAAACGGCCTGTAGGCTCAGTGGGGTGATGAAGGCTTTTGCAGCTTCGGTCATGGCAACCCGTACGTCTGCACCGCGCTCGCGCAGTCGGCGCACCAGTTCCGGTGTTTTGTAAGCAGCAATACCGCCGCTGACGCCAAGGACAATTTTCTTACCGGCCAGGCTCATCATGATTCTTTCCTGTTTGGGGTACATCAGAATTCGCGCATTTTATCACAATCCTTGCGAGGTCGTGCGCGGCACTTTGCGAGGCGCTACGCAAGAGTGATATCAGCATCGTGCGCAGTGGTGAAGGCTGTGACAGCATGGCGGAATCGATGGCGAGGAGGCTGCAATGGAGAGTTTAGAGGTGATGATGCCGCGTGAAAAAATGCAGCGGTACGGGATTGAGTCACTGTCGGATACCGAACTATTGGCGCTGTTTTTACGAACAGGGACGCGTGAAAAAAAAGTGATGCGCTACTCTCACGATCTGCTGCACCATTTCGGTTCACTGTATGGTCTGCTTTCGGCGTCCGAGAAAGAGATTATGCAGGTTGACGGGATAGGGCTTGCCAAATTTGCACAGCTGAAAGGGATCGCCGAGCTGGCTCGTCGTTACTTTAGTCTGCGGGTGCTGGCAGAGGACCCTTTGCTCAGCCCAGAGATGACGCTTGAGTTTTTACAAAGCCAACTGGCTGACGAAGAGCGGGAAATTTTTTTAGTTATCTTCCTCGATAACCAACACAAAGTCCTCAAACACAGCCGACTTTTTGCCGGAACGCTGAGCCATGTTGAGGTACATCCGCGCGAAATTGTACGAGAAGCCATCAAAGTCAACGCGGCGGCAGTGATCCTGGCGCATAATCATCCATCAGGAAATGCTGAACCCAGTAAATCAGACAGACTTATTACTGAAAGGGTGGTAAAATGTTGCCAATTCATGGATGTACGCGTACTCGATCATCTGGTTATAGGCCGTGGTGAGTATGTTTCTTTTGCCGAACGAGGCTGGATTTAGCGGATTTCTACGCGATCCACCGGGATCTTTGTCTGTTCGGGACTTGAGCATAACGTCGTGGCGGCGTATACTACGCCACCTTTGAGAATCTCGGGTTTGGCATTTGGGCCTGGCAATCGAGAGTTCACTTAGACGCCAATTCATTCAAGTTGCTCTAGGGCAGCGTGAGTGATGACGTGTAGAACTGCGATGACCGGGCTGTAAAGCCTGACGAGGCGCCGATACCCCATACGAAGCTCGAGCTAATTTGATTTTTGGAGAATAAACATGTCCCGAGTCTGCCAAGTTACTGGCAAGCGTCCGGTGACCGGTAACAACCGTTCCCACGCACTGAACGCGACTAAACGCCGTTTCCTGCCGAACCTGCACTCTCACCGTTTCTGGGTTGAGAGCGAGAAGCGTTTTGTCACCCTGCGTGTATCTGCTAAAGGTATGCGTGTAATTGATAAGAAAGGCATCGATACAGTTCTGTCCGAACTGCGTGCCCGTGGCGAAAAGTACTAAGTACTTAGAGGAAATAAATCATGGCTAAAGGTATTCGTGAGAAAATCAAGCTGGTTTCTTCTGCTGGTACTGGTCACTTCTATACCACCACGAAGAACAAGCGTACTAAGCCGGAAAAACTGGAACTGAAAAAGTTCGATCCAGTTGTCCGTCAGCACGTACTGTACAAAGAAGCTAAAATTAAATAATTTCAGTTTCGATGTAGCAAAAAACCTCGCTCCGGCGGGGTTTTTTGTTTTCTACGCGTCCCCATAATAGAGAGATCTGTATTACAGCCGGAGACGCTATGCCTGAATTACCCGAAGTTGAAACCAGCCGCCGGGGGATTGAACCTCACCTGGTCGGTGCAACCATCCAGCATGCCGTTATCCGCAACGGTCGCCTGCGCTGGCCCGTCTCTGATGAAATCTACCGTCTGAGTGACAAACCCGTCCTGAGCGTCCAGCGACGCGCCAAATACCTGTTGCTTGAGCTTCCTGACGGCTGGATTATCATTCACCTCGGTATGTCTGGCAGCCTGCGCATCTTGCCGGAGGAATTGCCAGCGGAAAAACACGACCACGTCGATTTAGTCATGAGTAACGGTAAAGTGCTGCGTTATACCGACCCACGCCGCTTTGGCGCCTGGTTATGGACCTCCGTGCTGGAAGGGCATAGCGTGCTTGCTCATCTCGGCCCTGAACCGCTCAGTGAGGAATTCAGCGCTGAGTACCTGCTGGCAAAAAGCGCGAAGAAGAAGACCGCTATAAAGCCCTGGCTGATGGATAACAAGTTGGTGGTGGGGGTAGGGAATATTTATGCCAGCGAATCGTTGTTTGCCGCAAATATCCATCCGGATAGGCTCGCGTCGTCATTATCGAGAGACGAAGGTGAACGGCTGGTTGAGGCGATAAAAGCGGTGCTGAAGCGCTCGATTGAGCAGGGCGGAACGACGCTAAAAGATTTCCTGCAAAGCGATGGCAAGCCGGGATATTTTGCCCAGGAGCTACAGGTGTATGGGCGTAAAGGGGAACCTTGTCGTACCTGCGGGACGCCGATTATTGCCAGTAAGCATGCGCAGCGGGCGACGTTTTACTGCAAGCAGTGTCAGAAATAAAGTCGTGGTTTTCTCGGGCGTCGCAGAATTACGCGACGCCGGGATGTTGTGCGTTTACTTCAGCTTTTCCATCAGTGCCTGATGCACATTCGCGGGCAGGAAGTGGGTGACATCCCCATTGTGGCGCGCCACCTCTTTCACCAGCGATGATGAGATAAACGACCAGTCTTTTGACGGCATCAAAAAGACGCTTTCCAGCTCGGGCATCAGGTGGCGGTTCATATGCGCCAGCTGCATCTCATATTCGAAATCAGCTACGGCACGCAGGCCGCGAATCAGGATATTCGCCTGCTGAGCGCGGGCGAAATTGGCCATCAGGTCGCTAAAACCCATCACCTCAACGTTACTGAGGTGCGCCGTTGCCTGCTGGGCCAGCGCAACGCGCTCGCTCAAGTCAAACATCGGTTTTTTACTCGGGCTGGCCGCAATGGCAAGGATGACGTGGTCAAACATGCAGGCTGCACGCGTGACGATATCGAGGTGGCCATTGGTAATAGGATCGAAGGTGCCCGGATAAATCGCCCGTTTTTGCATAATAACCCTCAATGCGTTTTCGGTGGCAGGTACGGCTCCAGGAGTTGCAGCAAGCGCTGCAATGCACCCTGATTCTGGTACAGAACCTCAACGGCGTGACGCCCGTAGAAACTACGGTAATCCGCATCGGCTAATAGAGAGGATATCTCTTTTTCGAGGCTTGCGGCGTCGGTGACTGTAATCAGGCCACTCGCCTGTTCCAGACGTGCGCAGATATCTTTAAAGTTGAAGGTATGCGGCCCCATCAGCACCGGGATGGCATGCGCTGCGGCTTCCAGCGGGTTATGACCACCGCGTTCAACCAGCGAGCCGCCAACAAATGCCAGATCGGCAATGCCGTACAGCAGCATCAATTCACCCATGGTGTCACCAATCACGACCTGCGTCGTTGCGGACGGGACTTCACCGGAAGAACGTGTTGTGTAGGTTAAACCCGCCTGACGAGTCAGGTTGATGGCATCCGGGAAACGTTCTGGATGACGAGGAACCAGAATCAGCAGTAAATCAGGATAGTGCTTCAGCAGCGCCTGGTGGGCGGCAATAATAATGCTCTCTTCACCATCATGGGTACTGGTGGCTATCCACACCGGACGGTGCGGTGCCCATTGGCGACGCAGCGTGATGGCCCTAGCCGCCAGCTGTGGCGTTACGGAAATATCAAATTTCAGGCTGCCGGTGATGGTGACCTGGCTGCTCTTTGCACCTAGCGCCACAAAGCGCTTACCGTCTTCATCGTTTTGCGCCGCAATCAGCGTAATACGCTGGAGTAGCGTGCGTACAAAGGAGCCGAGTTTCGCGTAGCCGGCCGCAGAGCGTTCAGAAAGGCGGGCGTTAGCAATGACCAGCGGAATATGGCGGCGATGCAGCGCGGCAATCAGGTTTGGCCACAGCTCGGTTTCCATAATTAACACCAGCTTAGGGTCAATCTTATCGAGGAAACGGTTAAGCGCATCGGGTAAATCATAGGGCAGATAGACGTGCTGAACGTCTTTGCCAAAGGCGGACTGGACGCGCTCTGAACCTGTCGGCGTCATCGTGGTCACAGTGATGGGTAAATCAGGGTAACGGTGGCGCAGCGCGCGAACCAACGGAATAGCGGCCAGCGTTTCACCGACGGAAACCGAGTGCAGCATAATACCGCCAGATTTCAGCGGCTGGCGATAAAATCCGTAACGTTCACCCCAGCGTTTACGATAGGCCGGAGCCTTACGTCCGCGCACCCAAAGCCGTATCCAGATAAGAGGCTGAATAAGGTAGAGAAGGGCGGTGTAAAGCAATTCAAGCATAATAAATAGCTGAGTTATGAATGTGCTGAGGATTCTATGTATTTACCTGAGGCTTTACCATTACTTTTGCTGTTTTTGGTCTAAATTATCCACAGCATGATGGCTTGCCGTGGATATCACTGCTTATCACCCGTTTTTATGCCGTCGGTTGCGATTTGTCCTGGAGCAAATGGGCAAAGAGTTAGCCGCAATTAATGAACGTCATAATAATTCTATTGACATGATTTTTAAGGCTAAAATGATTTAATTGCGTGAAATGCTTCCTGTTCGGATTGCGACAAAAGAAGTGGTACACTATCGCGTTAAAAATGAGTGCAATATCAGTAATCAGGTCACTGTTAAGCCTGAGCGGTAGCGTACTTTTTCCAACTTTTATCGGAAAATCTCAACCAAAGAGTCACTTGTGGAAAAGCCATTTAGAAAAATTTTGCTCATTAAAATGCGTTTTCACGGGGATATGCTGCTGACTACTCCCGTTATTAGCACGCTTAAACGCCATTATCCTGACGCGAAGGTTGATGTCCTGCTGTACCAGGATACGATGCCTATTTTATCCGAGAACCCTGAAATCAATGCGCTGTATGGCCTTAAAAATAAGAAAGCCAAAACCGCAGAGAAAGTCACTAATTTCGTTAATCTAATCAGGGTGCTGCGTTCGAATAAATACGACTTGGTCGTTAACATGGCCGATCAGTGGATGGTGGCCGTTTTGGTACGCCTGCTGAATGTGCCAATGAGTATTTCGCAGGACTACCAGCATCGCCAGTCCGCTTTTTGGCGTAACAGTTTCACGCATCTTGCGCCGTCGAAAGGCGATAACGTGGTTGAGAGTAATCTGTCGGTGCTGGCACCGCTGGGCCTCGATTCCTATGTTACTGAAACGACGATGAGCTATAACCCTGTCTGTTGGGAGCGCGTGCGTCAGGAGCTGAATAAAGCCGGTGTCGGCGAGCGCTATGTGGTGATTCAACCTACGGCACGGCAGATTTTTAAATGCTGGGAGAATCAAAAATTCTCGCAGGTGATTGATGCGTTGCATGAGCGGGGGATGGAAGTGGTGCTGACCTCCGGTCCTGGTGCCGATGACCTGGCGTGCATTGCCGCCATCGCCCAGGGTTGTAAAAAGCCGCCGGTGACGGCCCTGGCCGGGAATGTGACATTTCCTGAACTCGGCGCGCTTATCGACCATGCGGTGTTGTTTATTGGCGTTGACTCTGCGCCGGGGCATATTGCGGCAGCGGTCAAAACGCCGCTGATAGCTCTGTTCGGCGCGACAAACCATGTTTTCTGGCGTCCATGGTCAAACAATATGATTCAATTCTGGGCCGGTGATTATCGCCCCATGCCGCCGCGTGAGCAGCGCAATCGCAATGAAATGTATCTCTCAGTGATTCCTGCAGAGGATGTCATTGCCGCGATTGATAAAATCTTGCCTGCCCCTCATGCCGAACCCGTCATAGGCGAAGAATTATGATCGTTGCATTCTGTCTGTATAAGTATTTTCCTTTCGGTGGTTTACAGCGGGATTTCATGCGTATTGCGCAGACCGTAGCAGCCCGTGGTCATCAGGTGCGCGTTTATACCCAATTTTGGGAAGGTGAACATCCCAAGGCCTTTGAGCTCATTCTGGTTCCGGTGAAATCCCGAACTAACCACGGGCGTAACGCTGAGTATTACGCGTGGGTGCAACATCATCTGCGTGAGCATCCAGTGTCGCGCGTGGTGGGTTTCAATAAGATGCCGGGGTTGGACGTCTATTATGCGGCTGATGTTTGCTACGCCGAGAAAGTCGCGCAGGAAAAGGGGTTCTTCTATCGTCTGACGTCACGCTATCGGCATTATGCCGCCTTTGAACGTGCGACCTTCGAGCAGGGAAAAAATACGCAGCTACTGATGCTGACGGATAAGCAAATTGCCGATTTCCAAAAGCATTATCAGACCGAGTCCGGGCGTTTTCATATTTTGCCGCCGGGGATCTACCCGGATAGAAAATACAGTCAGCAGATCCCCGATGCCCGCCAGGTTTATCGCCAAAAGAATGGTCTGACGGAGTCGCAGAATGTGCTGTTACAGGTGGGTTCTGATTTTAGGCGTAAAGGCGTAGACCGTACCCTTAACGCGATGGCCTCGTTACCTGAAAGCCTGCGTCAGAATACTCAGCTGTTCATTGTCGGACAGGATAAGCCGGGTAAATTTGCGGCATTAGCCGAGAAACTAGGCATTCGCCGCAACGTGCATTTCTTCTCCGGCCGTAACGATGTGGCAGAATTGATGGCGGCGGCCGATCTCCTGCTGCATCCGGCCTATCAGGAAGCGGCCGGGATCGTGCTGCTCGAGGCGGTGACCGCAGGTTTGCCAGTATTAACGACCAGCGTATGCGGGTATGCGCACTATATTGCAGATGCAAACTGCGGTGCGGTGATGAATGAACCTTTCCAGCAAGATGCTCTGAATGAGATTTTACTCAAAGCACTAACCCAGCCAGCACTGCGCATGGCCTGGGCGGAAAATGCGCGTAACTATGCGGATACACAAGATTTGTACAGTCTGGCGGACAAAGCGGCAGATATCATTATAGGTGATTTAGATGGTTGAGCTGAACGAACCGCTGGCCACGCTGTGGCGCGGAAAAGATGCCTTTGAAGAGGTGAAACACCTGCAAGGTGAGGTGTTTCGTGAACTGGAAACCCGTCGTACGCTGCGCTTTGAGCTGGCGGGCGGCAGTTATTTTCTGAAATGGCACCGTGGCACCTCCCTCAAAGAGATCGTCAAAAACCTGATTTCACTGCGGATGCCGGTGCTGGGCGCCGACCGGGAATGGAATGCGATTCACCGCCTGCATGATGTGGGTGTTGATACCATGCACGGCGTTGGTTTTGGTGAGAAAGGACTAAATCCGCTGACCAAAACGTCATTTATCATTACCGAAGACCTCACGCCGACCATTAGCCTTGAAGATTACTGCGCCGATTGGGTGACGAATTCCCCTTCCGCAGCGGTGAAACGCATGTTGATTAAACGTGTGGCTACGATGGTGCGTAAAATGCACCTGGCCGGCATTAACCACCGCGACTGCTATATCTGTCACTTCCTGCTGCATCTGCCGTTTAGCGGCGAGGAAGAGACGCTGAAGGTCTCGGTGATTGACCTGCATCGGGCGCAGATCCGCAATCAGGTACCGCTCCGCTGGCGCGATAAGGACCTGATTGGGCTCTATTTCTCATCGCTGAATATCGGTCTGACGCAGCGCGATATTTTACGCTTTATGAAAGTTTATTTTGATAAACCTATCAGAGATGTGCTGCGAGAAGAGCAGCCACTGCTGGCAAAAGCGGCAGACAAGGCTACCAAAATACAAGAAAGAACGATCAGAAAGTCGTTGTAATTGCCGGGAGCAGGACATGACCTATTCGTATTTGAATGCCGATGAGATGATTAAAGAGACGATCGTCTTTAATGAAGGCCAGCCGGTGCCGGTAGTTTCACCGTTCCATATTGCCTACGGGATTGATAAGAACTTTCTCTTTGGCTGTGGCGTTTCTATTGCTTCAATTCTTCTGCATAACCGCAGCATGGACTTTGTGTTTCATGTTTTCATCGATGTCATTTCTGAAGAAGAAAAGCGGCATTTTGCGCAGTTGGCAAAGGATAATGGCACCTGTATTCAAATCCATATCGTCAACTGCGAGCGGCTAGCGGCTTTCCCGACCACTAAAAACTGGTCGGTAGCGATGTATTTCCGCTTTATCATCGGCGACTACTTTATTGGCAAACTGTCCCGGCTGCTTTATCTGGATGCTGACATTGTCTGCCAGGGCGAAATTGATGAATTGTTAGCGCTAGAGCTTGCGGATACCGTGGCGGGCGTAGTTCCTGAGCGTGATGGCAAATGGTGGCTATCACGAAGCAAAAGCCTGGACTGCCCGGCCATTGCCAAAGGCTATTTCAATTCTGGCGTTCTGCTGTTGAATATCCCCGCGTGGGCCAGTGAAGATGTCTCGGGCAAGGCGATGTCGCTGCTGTCTGACAAAAATGTCACGCGCAAGCTGAGCTTTATGGATCAGGATATCCTGAACATTATTCTTTGCGGGAAAGTGACGTTTATGGATGGTAAATACAATACTCAGTTCAGCCTCAACTATGAATTGAAGGACGCGTTTATCAACCCTATTCACGACGGTACGGTGCTGATTCACTATGTCGGACCGACGAAGCCGTGGCATAACTGGGCCAGCTACCCAAGTGCAGAGCCATTTTTGCAGGCGAAAGCCGTTTCGCCGTGGAAAGATTTGCCGTTGCAGAAACCCGGGAATGCGAACTATGCGCGCTACTGCGCAAAGCATAACTTCAAGAATAACAAGCCGTTCGCCGGCGTGATGAACTATATTTACTATTTCTATTTAAGGGTGGTTAAGTAGTCATTTGAATTTTATGACTATTTTAGCTTCAGAATAACAATCCCGATCCGCCTTTCAGGTAACGATATTATTTTTGGTGGCAGTCTTATGAGCGGTAAATTGCACAGCATCACAACCGAAGACGTTAACGAAATCAAACGTCACAAGACCTCTGAAAACTGCATTATTTTCCTCTCAGGGCCATCATCGCTGAAAACGCCGCTAAGTCTGCTGGCGGCATCGGACGTTATCTCTGTCAACGGCTCCGCTCGCTATCTGTTGGATAACAATATTCGGCCATTCATTTATGTGCTGACCGACTCCCGCTTTTCACTGCAGCGAAACGATGATTTCCGCGAGTTTATGAAGAAAAGCAAGTATGCCATCGTCAACGGTGAGGTATACGACAGGGCTTCTGAGGAAGATAAGCGTTATATCGACGATCACGGCTTTGTGATTCGCTCTCTGTATCAGCGAGAAAAGGGCGGGTTCTTTAAGAAAATTAAGTTCACCATTGCGTCGAAACTGGACGACAAAATACTGATTGATGTTCCTGTCTCGAAGAAGAAACGGCTGGCGGGGTTCAGTCTGGATATTACCCATGGCTACTGCTCATGCCATACGGTGGCGTTTGCTGCACTTCAGGTTGCGTACAGTTTGGGCTATCAGAAAATCATCCACTCTGGGTTGGATCTGGTTGATACCTGTGGCCGTTTTTACGATGAGAAACACAATCAACAGCCGTCGGAATTGAGTCGAGACTTAGGTAAAATCTTACCGTTCTACCGATTTATGCGCGAGAACGTAGCGGATATTCAGGTTTATAACCTCTCTGATACGACGGCCATCGACTACGACGTGATACCGTTTATTACCCCAGACGAAGTGTAGTATTTACACCGCCAGTAAATTAAAAAAGGCTGCATTATGCAGCCTTTTCAATTTTAGTTTTGCTGGGCTTTGAATTTCAGCGCCAGTGCAATACCCATGAGCATCGTTAGGTTTTCGATACTGACGGTTTCGAAAGCGCCGCGAACGAACAGGTTACCTGCCATTATCAACCCAATCAGAAGCCAGGCATCTTTGGTTACACCCTCATTCGCTCTATAGCCTTTTACTACTTCGGCAACAACCGAGATGAGTAAATACCATAATGCAATGAGCCCTAAAAGACCCGCCGAGTACCACATATCGAGGGTTATATTATGTGGACCAATGGATTTTTTAAACACCCACTGCGGGTAATCCTGAATCCTGCTGTTATAGACCTCGTGATATATATTCTCGCCGTAGCCATAACCTTTTACTGGGTTTTCCATAATCAGGTCAATGGCGGCACCCTGAGTGCCTCCCCCGTAGCGGCCTGAACTGGAGGTTTGCTGCATTTTATGGAACAGCATATGAAGGCTATTTTGATCTTTCAGATAGCCAAGAGTAAGAACGGCACCTAGCGCGACGGCGGCTAGTAACGGCAATTTCCATTCTCGTTTACAGATACACCAAATCAGTGCGGCGACCAGTATTGAGAGCCAGGTTCCGCGCTGTAATGTACCGATGATCATCAAACCCATGAGGCAGGCAATAGCGAAGAAAAGAACGCGTATTTTCGCGGATTTGAAATTCCACAGCAGTAAAAATGCTGGCGTCATAAAGATTAAAATGTCAGATTTGTATTTATGCGTGAACCCAGAAAATGGCATGATGCCCTGTTGATATTCACGATAATATTGCCAGCCGTCTACGAGAGCTAATGGCAAAATCCCGGCGATAAGCGAGTAGATAAGTGTTTTGGCTATATCTTCTTTGTTCTCATCGTGTAACAGAATGGGAATGACCAGGGTTGTCAGCAATAGTTTTTCAAGAATCGTATTGGCAAATTTCTTGAAGCTATAAGAAGGGTCGATTGAGATCAGTACGGCGTAGAAACAGACAATTACAAAAACAAAGAGCGAGTAGGTGAGATTATTTTTGAAAATCTGTAACAGCGCACTTCTTTTCTGCGCCACATAATAGAGGGCGGTGATAAGCATTAACCCGCCGACAATATGTTTGTAACGTGTAATATTATCGAAGAAAAACATGATAATAAACAGCGATACTAATCCACGATTCCAAATGGACTTCCAGCAAAAATTCTTTTGCATCAATGTATTGGATGAAGTCATTAACATACCTTAATAAGAACTACTAATGCATAATCTTGTGCAGCTCGCGAATAACAACGGGCGCGTTGAGGTCGGATAAATCTTTTGATTCTGAACAGCACGCGACCTGATTCTTCCCATACCCGCCAATCAATCCCGGGTCGGTTGGTCCATACAGCGTGATATTCGGGCGATCCAACGCCGCAGTTAAATGACTTAACCCGGTATCCACCGAAACAACAAATTTCGCTTCTGCCAACACGTGCGCGATTTTCTCAAGGCTCAGTCGCGGCAGCACGTCAACATAATCAAACCCTTGAGCTAAACGCTGTGCTCTGGCTTCTTCATGAGGAGCTCCCCACGGCAGCTTGATGCGCAGACCACTTTCCTGCAATAGACCAATCAATTCGCGCCAATGGCTTTCCGGCCAATGCTTATCATCACGGGTGGTGGCATGCAGGAAGACACAGTAAGGCGTGCCATCGGGTGTGCTCTCGCTGAGGAAATGCTGTGCGATGGCATAATCACCCTGTGATTCAGGTTTGGCGTATCCCAGGCTTTTAGCAAACAGCTCACGGGTACGTTCAACGGCGTGCTGTTGCTTAGCAATATGGTGGCGACGGTTGTAGAACAGACTGGCCAGCGGTTCGCGGGCGGTCTGCCAATCCATGCCATGCTTGATGCCGTGCGCTAATCGGGTGACTAGTGCAGCGCTTTTGACCAGCCCCTGGGCATCGATGATGGCGTCGTATTTCACCGACTGTACTGCATCGCGAAAGGCTTTACGTTCGGCTTTAATCGGTGCGGAAAACCACGCCTTGCGCCAGCGACGAATCGCCACCGGGATGACGCGGTCTACGGCTTCATGCCAGGAGGGAATTTGCGCGAAGCCTTCTTCCACCACCCAATCAAAACGAATGCCGGGAATGGCGCGCATCGCATCGGTTAGTGCCGGCAGCGTATGCAGGACATCGCCCATAGAAGAGGTTTTAACAATCAGAACCCGCATGCGTCAGACTTCCTCACTCGACATAAGAGCATTAAGCTCTTCCAGCACGCGGCCTGGGGTGATGTCGATAAGGCTCTGGTGATAGCCCTGAGCGGAATCGCCTTTACGTACTTTATGATAGCCGGTGATAAGGCGGATGACGCGCGCCTTATTCGACAGCGGCGGGGTAAAGTCCGGGCTGCTTGGGCCATACAGCGCCACCAGAGGGCGGTTCAGCGCGGCGGCGACGTGCATCAGGCCGGAGTCGTTAGTGACCACGGCTTTACAGGCAGCCAGCAGAATCACCGCCTGCTCTAGCTGGGTTTCCCCGGCCAGATTGCGGCACCAGGCTTTCTGTTCTTCGCTCAGTGCGGCGATGATCTCATTGCCCGCATCGTTATCTTTCGCGGAGCCGAAAAGAACAATCTGGTTGCCCTCATCAATCAGCTGTTTCGCCAGCGCGGCGTAGTGATAATGCGGCCAGCGTTTGGCCGGACCAAATTCAGCGCCTGGGCAGAAGCCAATCATTGGGCGATCGTTTGACAGAGAGAACGCATTGCAGGTGAGGGATTTTTCGCCGTCGTTGACCTGTAGCTGCGGCCACAGCAGCGGCTGCGGCAGATCTTTGGCGCAGCGCATCACGCCTTTATCGTAGGCCAGCGCCACGTAGCGCTCGACCATCAACGGCCAGGCGTCTTTGTCCAGCACCCGAGCGTCGTTCAACAGACCGTAGCGCATTTCTCCGCGCCAACCGGTACGCAGCGGAATGCCGGCAAAGAATGGTACCAGCGCTGATTTAAAGGAGTTAGGCAGGACGTAGGCTCGGTCATAGCGCCGCTCGCGCAGGCTATGGCCGAGTTTGCGCCGTTCGCCAATTTCCAGCGCGCCGTGCCCAAGAGGCATGGCGATCGCATCGTTGACTTCCGGCATACGTGATAACAACGGACGGCACCACGCGGGTGCCATCACATCGATTATCGCCTGGGGAAAGCGCGCCTTGAGCGTGCGATAGAGACTTTGCGACATCATCATGTCGCCCACCCATGACGGGCCGACCACCAGTATTTTCATGCTGACTTCTTACGCGTCGCGGTTCAACCAGGCCATATATTCCGTTACGCCTTCGGCGACGGTCTTGAATGGCTTATCGTAGCCTGCGGCACGCAGGTTAGTCAGATCGGCCTGAGTAAACGCCTGGTAGCGGCCTTTGAGTTTATCCGGGAATGGAATGTACTCAATGCTGCCTTTTTTGTGGTACGCCAGCGTCGCGTCAGCCACGGCCTGGAAGGATTCTGCACGGCCGGTACCGAGGTTGAAGATACCGGATACGCTGTTTTCCCAGAACCACAGATTCACCGCAGCGACATCACCCACGTAGACGAAATCACGCTTGAAGCCATCGCTGCCTTCGAACAGTTTCGGACTTTCGCCATTGTTCAACTGCGTGTTGAGGTGGAAAGCCACGCTCGCCATGCTGCCTTTATGGCCTTCGCGCGGGCCATAGACGTTGAAGTAACGGAAGCCAACGATTGGGGAATCCACTTCTGGCATGATGCGGCGGACGTATTCGTCAAACAGGAATTTGGAGTAGCCGTAAACGTTCAGCGGTTTTTCAAATTCGCGGGACTCAATAAAGTCGCTGGTGCGGCCGCCGTAGGTGGCAGCGGAAGAGGCATACAGGAACGGAATTTCACGCTCCAGGCAGTAGTGCAGCAGCTCTTTGGAGTACTGATAGTTGTTATCCATCACGTACTTACCATCCCACTCGGTGGTGGAGGAGCAAGCGCCTTCGTGGAACACGGCTTCGATGTCGCCGAACTCTTCACCGGCCATAATCTGGATTAGAAAATCTTCTTTATCCATATAATCGGTGATATCCAGATCGACCAGGTTGACGAACTTGGTGCCGTCTTTCAGGTTATCCACCACCAGAATATCGGTGATGCCTTTGTCATTGAGCGCTTTCACGATGTTGCTGCCGATGAAGCCAGCGCCGCCGGTAACGATGATCATAACTGTAACCTTTGAAATGTGAGGACCCTGGACTATCCAGGGCGCTAATACCTCTTATCATATCATCACATTGCTAAGCCTTCAGCCTTTCACCATAAGGAGAGCTTAAGCCACGTGATTTATGCTGCAAATAATTCATTCAGACATGCATCATCTCGTATCAGCGTATAGCTTTGGGTAATATGTGCCAAATTTTACCGAATCTGGAGAGTTGCAATGCGTGGTGATTTCTACAAACAGTTAACGAACGACCTGGAGACCGCGCGTGCCGAGGGTCTGTTCAAAGAAGAACGTATCATTACTTCCGCTCAGCAGGCGGATATCACGGTCGGTGACGGTAGTCACGTGATCAACTTCTGCGCCAACAACTACCTTGGCCTGGCGAACCATCCTGAACTGATTAAGGCGGCGAAAGCGGGTATGGACAGCCACGGCTTTGGTATGGCTTCCGTCCGCTTCATCTGCGGTACCCAGGACAGCCATAAAGCGCTGGAGCAGAAGCTGGCCGGTTTCCTCGGCATGGAAGATGCCATCCTGTACTCCTCTTGTTTCGATGCCAACGGCGGTCTGTTTGAAACGCTGCTCGGCGCTGAAGACGCCATTATCTCCGATGCCCTGAACCATGCTTCGATCATCGATGGCGTGCGTCTGTGCAAAGCGAAGCGTTTCCGCTACGCCAACAACGACATGCAAGAACTGGAAGCCCGCCTGAAAGAAGCGCGTGAAGCTGGTGCGCGCCACGTGTTGATCGCCACCGACGGCGTCTTCTCCATGGACGGCGTTATCGCCAACCTGAAAGGTGTATGTGATCTGGCGGACAAATACGACGCGCTGGTGATGGTCGATGATTCTCACGCTGTCGGTTTCGTTGGTGAAAACGGTCGCGGTTCACATGAATACTGCGAAGTGATGGGCCGCGTGGACATCATCACCGGTACCCTGGGCAAAGCCCTGGGCGGCGCGTCAGGCGGCTATACCGCCGCGCGCAAAGAGGTGGTTGAGTGGCTGCGTCAGCGCTCCCGCCCGTACCTGTTCTCCAACTCGCTGGCTCCGGCGATTGTTGCCGCCTCCATTAAAGTGCTGGAGATGGTGGAAGAGGGCAGCGAGCTGCGCGATAAGCTGTGGGCCAATGCGCGTCTGTTCCGCGAAAAAATGAGCGCAGCGGGCTTTACCCTCGCGGGTGCCGACCACGCAATCATCCCGGTGATGCTGGGCGACGCGGTGATCGCACAGAACTTTGCGCGTGAATTGCAAAAAGAAGGGATCTACGTGACCGGGTTCTTCTTCCCGGTGGTACCAAAAGGTCAGGCGCGTATTCGCACCCAGATGTCGGCGGCGCATACGACGGAACAAATTGAACGTGCGGTGGCAGCCTTTACCCGCATCGGTAAACAACTGGGCGTCATTGCCTAAGGGTGTGAGATGAAAGCGTTATCTAAACTGAAAGCAGAAGAAGGCATCTGGATGACCGACGTTCCGGAACCGGAACTGGGCCATAATGACCTGCTGATTAAGATCCGCAAAACCGCAATTTGCGGCACCGACGTGCATATCTACAACTGGGATGAATGGTCGCAGAAAACCATTCCGGTCCCGATGGTGGTGGGTCATGAATACGTAGGTGAAATCGTCGGTATTGGCCAGGAAGTGCGCGGTTTTAAGCTGGGCGATCGCGTTTCTGGCGAAGGCCACATCACCTGTGGGCACTGTCGTAACTGCCGTGGCGGCCGTACGCACCTGTGCCGTAATACCATTGGTGTTGGCGTAAACCGTGAGGGTTGTTTTGCGGAGTATCTGGTGATCCCGGCCTTCAACGCCTTCAAAATCCCGGACAATATCTCCGATGAACTGGCTTCAATCTTCGACCCGTTTGGCAACGCCGTGCATACCGCGCTCTCTTTCGACCTCGTCGGTGAAGATGTGCTGGTGTCAGGGGCTGGCCCAATTGGTGTGATGGCGGCGGCAGTAGCCAAACACGTTGGCGCACGTAACGTGGTGATCACCGACGTCAACGAATACCGCCTGGAGCTGGCGCGCAAAATGGGCGTAACCCGCGCGGTCAACGTGTCGAAAGAAAACCTCAACGACGTGATGGCTGAACTGGGCATGACCGAAGGCTTCGACGTGGGTCTGGAAATGTCCGGTGCGCCACCGGCGTTCCGCACAATGCTCGACACCATGAACCACGGTGGCCGTATTGCGATGCTGGGTATTCCACCGTCGGATATGTCGATCGACTGGACTAAAGTTATCTTTAAGGGTCTGTTTATTAAAGGTATCTACGGTCGTGAAATGTTTGAAACCTGGTACAAGATGGCGGCACTGATTCAGTCTGGTCTGGATCTTTCCCCGATCATCACCCACCGTTTCAGCATTGACGATTTCCAGAAGGGCTTCGACGCCATGCGTTCCGGTCAGTCCGGCAAAGTGGTGCTGAGCTGGGATTAATCGTCCAAACCTACTGGTAAGTGTATGTTGTCCCCGGATGTTTAATAGCGTTAAATATCCGGGGATTTTTTTGCCCTATCGCGTAAAAGACAGCAATAACTTTCGCTGACCTTTTACCCTCCAATATGTTAAATATTGCCGTTAATTATACTGTTTGGCAGGATTTTATATGACCTACACCCCCGGTCTCCTGAGCGTCATTATGCCGCTTTACAATACGGGCGAGCCGTTTATTGCCTGTATGGACTCGCTGATTGCGCAAACCTGGAAGAATATCGAGATAATCATCGTTAACGATGGCTCGACGGATAACTCGGCAGAGCTTGCCCAGGCGTATGTGGATCGCTATCCGCATGTCCATCTGCTGCACCAGCGTAATGCGGGTGTTTCCGCGGCGCGAAATACCGGGATGGAGACAGCGAAGGGGGAGTACATTGCTTACGTTGATGGCGATGATCTTGCCTATCCGGAAATGTACGAAACGCTGATGAATATGGCGCTGACGGACAATCTGGACGTCGCGCAGTGCAACGCCGACTGGTGCATTGCTGAAACGGGGAAAACCTGGGCCTCGATTCCTCCTGAACGCATTCGCTCGACCGAGGTGATGACCGGGCCAGACTGGCTGCGCAAGGGGTTGGCAAGCCGCCGCTGGCGTCACGTGGTGTGGATGGGGGTTTATCGTCATCAAACCATCGTCGACGCAGGGCTGAGCTTTATTCCAGGCCTGCATCACCAGGATATCATCTGGTCAACCGAATTTATGTTTAACGCCAAACGTGCGCGTTATACCGAAGTGCCGCTGTACAAATACTTCCTGCACGGCGCATCGGTTAGCCGCCTGCCGCGTACCGGGCTTAAAAACCTCGCCTATCAGCGTCACTACATCAAAATTACCCGTCTGCTCGACAAGATGAATCGCGACTACGCTGGGCGTATTCCGATTTATCCTGAGTTTAAACAGCAGGTGATTTACGAAGCGATGCGCGTGTGCCACTGCATTCGCAAAGAGCCGGATCAGAAGATCCGCGAGCGCATGGTCGCTGAGGCCGAAGTTTCCGGCATGTTTAAGCGGATGGTCAGCAACATTTGCAGCGTGAAGCTGGCGTATCAGGTGATGCTGTGGGCCATTCGCTTCAACAAGATGCGTGATAAATCACTCACCCCGCGTCGTCTGGCCCATCTCACCTTGGGACTGAAAGACTAGCTCTGCCACCCCTGCCACTGCAGCTGCATATATTGCACCAGCGTGCTGTGGGTGATGCTCTCGCTTAATACGTTGAAGAAGCGGCTGGCGTAGACCGGCTCCAGCGGTTTCTTCGGTTTGCAGAGCTTAACGCCGCGGAATGGGTTACGCGGTGCGGTTGGCTGGACTTGTGATGGTAGACCGCTGTTAGGCCTTGAAGTATCAACCTGCGGTTCGTTGAGCAGACTGCTCGGACGAACCAGCGTGATATCTGACGGCAGGTTATAGACCATCTGCTGCAGTACCCGCACGGTTGTCGGGTGCGGATGACCAATCGCAATCGCCGAGCCGTTGCGCCGCGCCAGATCGATAGCCCGGTTGAACTGAACGCGGATATCCGCTTCGTTTTGCGTATCGTCCAGGAATACCCGACGCTTAATGACCTTCACGCTGGTACCATTCGCCGCGCGCATGGCCTGGCTATTGCCAATCGTCATGCTGTCGAGGAAATAGAGATTGTAGCGGCCCAGCGCCTGCATCACTTTCTGCATGCCAAACAGGCTGGAGGTCATGGCGCTGCCCATATGGTTATTAAGACCTACGGCATACGGCACTTTATCCACGGCTTCACGGATGATGCGCTCGATTTCATCGCTG
The DNA here is from genome assembly GCF_021440345.1 of Kluyvera intermedia. Lineage (GTDB taxonomy): Bacteria > Pseudomonadota > Gammaproteobacteria > Enterobacterales > Enterobacteriaceae > Kluyvera > Kluyvera intermedia_A. The sequence continues at coordinate 11,190 of NZ_JAKCNS010000001.1, read as the reverse complement.
CTCATATCCGGACGCAGAGTATCTTTTTCCAGCGGCTGTTTGCTAAGCGGTGCCATCGGCAGGTGAATCAGCACTTCATGCCCGCTGTTGTGGGCTTTGGTGGCCATTTCACGCGCGTGAGGCGCATTGGGCAAAACGGCGACGGAAATAGCGGACGGCATTGCCAACACCTGGTTTTCCTGGTGTGGGCGATAGCCAAAATCATCGATAACGATAGCGAGTTTACCGGCATAGCCTGGTGCAGCTAATGCCAGTGAACTAAGAAGAACGAACTGGCGAAATTGAAGCAAAACTTATCTTCCCAACCACGGTAGTGGATTGACCGCCTGACCCTGGCGGCGAATTTCGAAATAGAGTGAAGGCCGGCCCTGGCCGCCACTGTTGCCCACCAGAGCAATCGGCTGCCCGGCACGCACCTGCGTACCCACGCTCACCAGCGCACTCTGGTTGTAACCATACAGGCTCATATCGCCTTTACCGTGCTCAACCACCACGACCAGGCCGTAGCCCTGTAGCCAGTCGGCAAGGATGACGCGACCGTCGGCGATGGCTTTCACCTCGGTACCTTCCGAAGCGCTAATCACCATCCCCTTCCAACGTAGCTCACCTTGTAGCTGTTCGCCATAACGATGCAGCGTGGTGCCGCGAACCGGCCAATAGGCCTGGCCGCGCGGTGCGCCAAGACCGCCGGTACGTGACATCAACGAACGTTCGCTTTCAGACGGTTTATAGGTGGTGCCTTTGCGGGTGGCTTCTTGCTGGCGGCCACGTACTGCTTCAGCCTCTTTGGCTTCACGCTCGGCGCGGGCTTTCGCCGCGGCTTCCGCACGCGCAATGCTGTTACGCAGACGAGATTCGTTGGCGCGCAGTTCGCCTAGCTGCTGCTGGCCCTGCTGAATAGAGGATTCGAGTCCGGAAAGGGTCTTCTGACGTTCGTTACGCGCCTGCTCCAGCTTGGTTTGCTGGGCGCGTTGTTCATAGAGCAGCGTTTGCTGTTGGCTCTGCTTCTCTTCAAGCTCGGTTTTTTGCGCGGCAACCTGTTCGCGCGTCTCTTTGAGCTCGGCGATGGTCTCCTGACGCGCCTGGTTCAGATAGCCGAAATAGGCTTGTAAGCGCTGCCCGCGCTGACTCTCTTCACCGCTGAGGATCAGCTGAATGCCGGTGTGTTCGCCCTGGCGAAACGCGGCGTCGAGCTGTGCGGCCAGGTTACGCTCCTGCATTTGTCGCTGCTTTTCCAGCTTGGCGATAGAGGCGTTCATTTCCGCAATCTGTGCATTGAGCTGTGCCAGCGAGTTTTGCGTTTCACGCAGTTGGCGCGCGGCGACGGAGATAGCCTGTTCTTGAGCTTTTAGCTGGGCGAGGAGAGTAGAACGCTGTTGTTGCTGTTGGCGCACCGCGCGCTCTTTGGCGGCGATATCAGCCTGAATGGATTGCAGCTGTGAGCGGTCGTCCGCATGGGCGGGCGCGGCGCACAGCAATACGCCAGCGCTGAGCGCGCTGGCGTAGAACGAGGACCGAAGCGTTGCTCCGGCCCATTTAATAGAATAAATCGCCTTTCCCCTCATGGGGAGGGATTATTCCACGATGAACAGCGGCTTACCAGTCATCTGTTGCGGGATTTCCATCCCCATCAGCGACAGCATGGTTGGCGCGAGATCGGAAAGCTTGCCACCTTCTACCGCTTTCAGGTTTTTGTCGCCAACGTAGATCAGCGGAACCGGCAGGCTGGTGTGCGCCGTGTGCGCCTGGCCGGTAGCCGGGTCACGCATCTGCTCAGCGTTGCCGTGGTCAGCAGTTACCAGCATCTGGCCGCCGACTTTTTCGATTGCCTGGGTCACTTCACTCAGGCAGTGATCCAGGGCTTCAACCGCTTTAACTGCCGCTTCCATCACGCCGGTATGACCAACCATATCGCCGTTCGGGTAGTTACAGATAATGGTGTCGTACTTGCCGCTTTCGATGGCCGCAACCAGCTTCTCGGTCAGCTCAGCGGAGCTCATTTCCGGCTGCAGGTCATAGGTCGCCACTTTCGGCGAGTTGATCAGGATGCGATCTTCGCCTTTGAATGGGTCTTCTACGCCGCCGTTGAAGAAGAAGGTGACGTGTGCGTATTTCTCAGTTTCAGAGATGCGCAGCTGGGTTTTATCGTGCTTGGCCATCCACTCACCAAAGGTGTTTTCCAGTGAGGCTGGTGGGTAAGCGCAAGGTGCTTTGATGTCCGCGGCGTATTCGGTCAGCATGATGAAATCGCCCAGCTTCACTTCTTTGCGACGGGCGAAGCCGTCGAAGTCTGCGTTCACGAAGGCACGGGTGATTTCACGCGCACGGTCGGCACGGAAGTTCATGAAGATCAGCGCGTCGCCGTCTTCCATGGCAGCATCGGCCTGGCCGGCTGCGCGGATTACGGTCGCTTTCACGAATTCGTCGTTCTCGTCGCGCGCATAAGCGGCTTCAAGTGCGGCAACGGCGGTTTCTGCCTGGAATTCGCCTTTTGCTTCAACCAGCAGGTTGTAGGCTTGTTCAACGCGATCCCAACGGTTGTCACGGTCCATTGCGTAGTAACGACCAATGATGGACGCGACGCGACCTTTGCCCAGTGCGGCAAATTTCTCTTCGAATTGCTGCAGGGAGCCTTTAGCGCTACGCGGCGGGGTGTCACGGCCATCAAGGAAGGCGTGCAGGTAGATTTTTTCTGCACCGCGTTCGGCGGCCAGCTCAACCATCGCCATGATGTGATCTTCGTGGCTGTGAACGCCACCGGCAGACAGCAGGCCCATGATGTGCACGGCTTTGCCAGCGGCAACGGCTTTATCGACCGCACCGGACAGGACTGGGTTAGCGAAGAAAGTACGTTCTTTAATTTCAACATCGAGGCGGGTCAGATCCTGGTAGACGATACGACCCGCGCCCAGGTTAACGTGACCGACTTCGGAGTTACCCATCTGACCATCCGGCAGACCCACTTCCAGGCCAGAAGCCTGGATCAGGGTATGCGGACGTTTTGCCCACAGCGCATCCATAACCGGAGTTTTTGCAGTGAAAATAGCGTTATCCTGCTGCTCTTCGCGGTAGCCGTAGCCATCCAGGATCACCAGTACCATAGGTTTTTTAGAAACCGACATTGCGACAACCTCATGCTCTAAAGACAGAAAATTTGCGTAATTTTACTACAGCTGAATCGATAAAATAACAACGAGAGATCAAAGAAAGCGGGGAGATGGTGGGTGAAAAGCGCACATTTGCCCGCTTTTTTTCTGTAGCGCTCCGCAGAAAACGCATTACATCACCTGCGCTGGCTGTATTTGCGCCACGCCGCAGGTATACTCCTTCCCTGGTTTTTAAACATTACACGTCGGGAGCTGTTACCCCCCATGCAAGAGATTATGCAATTTGTTGGTCGTCACCCTGTCCTGAGCATCGCGTGGATCGCGCTGCTGGCGGCCGTGCTGTTCACTACCTTTAAAGGGCTGATGTCCAAAGTTAAAGTCATCAATCGCGGCGAAGCGACGCGTTTGATTAACAAAGAAGACGCGGTAGTCGTTGACCTGCGCCAGCGTGATGATTTCCGTAAAGGGCATATCGCCGGTTCCCTGAACCTGCTGCCAACTGAAATCAAAGCCAACAACGTCGGCGAGCTGGAAAAGCATAAAGATAAGCCGGTTATTGTGACCGATGGTTCCGGTATGCAGGCAACCGAGTCCGCCACCTTGCTGTTGAAAGCGGGCTTTGAGAAAGTCTTCGTACTGAAAGAAGGTATCGCAGGCTGGAGCGGTGAAAACCTGCCTTTGGTTCGCGGTAAGTAAGACCTGCTCACTTATTGGGTAACGTCAGGAGAGCTGTAATGGCGAAGATTGAAATCTATACCAAAGCGACATGCCCTTATTGCCACCGTGCAAAAGCGCTGCTGTCTGAGAAAGGCGTTTCTTTTGAAGAACTGCCTATCGACGGTAATGCAGAAAAGCGCGAAGAGATGATTCAGCGCAGTGGCCGTACTACGGTTCCGCAGATTTTTATTGATGCACAGCACATTGGCGGCTGTGACGACTTGTATGCGCTTGATGCTCGTGGTGGACTCGATCCGCTGCTGAGCTAATGCTTTAGAAGCGCTCGCGCCTGCCCTTTGCGGGCGTGAGGCATACCGCCTATTTTAAGGACAACACGAAAGGGTTTTTACACATGTCAGAACAAAACAACGCAGAAATGGCTTTCCAGATCCAACGCATCTACACCAAAGACGTTTCTTTCGAAGCGCCAAATGCACCTCAGGTTTTCCAGAAAGATTGGCAACCAGAGGTTAAACTTGATCTTGATACCGCATCCAACCAGCTGGCTGAAGGCGTGTATGAAGTGGTGCTGCGTGTCACCGTAACGGCGACTCTGGGCGAAGAAACTGCGTTCCTGTGCGAAACTCAGCAGGCGGGTATCTTCTCCATTGAAGGTATCGAAGGGACTCAGATGGCCCATTGCCTGGGTGCATACTGCCCGAACATCCTGTTCCCGTATGCGCGTGAATGCATCACCAGCCTGGTTTCCCGTGGGACCTTCCCACAGCTGAACCTTGCGCCGGTAAACTTTGATGCGCTGTTTATGAACTATCTGCAGCAGCAGGCTGGCGAAGGTGCAGAACAACATCAGGATGCCTGATGAACGCACTTAATGCTTCAATGACTGTGATCGGTGCCGGCTCTTACGGCACCGCTCTTGCCATCACCGTGGCAAGAAATGGCCACCCGGTTGTACTCTGGGGCCATGATCCTAAACATGTCGCGACGCTCCAGCACGATCGCTGCAACGCGGCATTCCTTCCTGACGTTCCGTTCCCTGACACGCTGCACCTGGAAAGCGACCTCGCGACCGCACTGGCCGCCAGCCGCGATATTCTGGTTGTGGTGCCAAGCCACGTATTTGGTGATGTACTTCGCCAGATGAAGCCGCTGCTGCGTCCTGACGCACGGGTGGTGTGGGCGACAAAAGGGCTGGAGGCTGAAACCGGCCGCCTGCTGCAGGAAGTCGCGCGCGAAGCGCTGGGCGATGATATCCCGCTGGCGGTGATTTCAGGCCCAACGTTTGCCAAAGAGCTGGCGGCGGGTTTACCGACGGCTATCTCGCTGGCGGCGACCGACCCGGTCTTTGCTGACGATTTGCAGCAACTGCTGCACTGCGGCAAGAGCTTCCGCGTATACAGCAATCCGGACTTCATCGGCGTCCAGCTGGGCGGTGCGGTGAAAAACGTGATTGCGATTGGCGCCGGTATTTCCGACGGCATCGGCTTTGGCGCGAACGCCCGTACGGCATTGATCACCCGCGGTTTGACCGAAATGTCGCGTCTTGGCGTGGCGCTGGGGGCCGATCCGGTGACCTTTATGGGCATGGCAGGGCTGGGTGATTTAGTGTTGACCTGTACCGACAATCAGTCGCGTAACCGTCGTTTCGGCATGGCGCTGGGACAGGGTGCGCAGGTGCAGGAAGCGCAGGACAAAATTGGCCAGGTGGTCGAAGGTTATCGTAATACCAAAGAAGTTCGCGAGTTGGCGCACCGCGTAGGTGTCGAAATGCCAATAACCGAGGAAATTTATCAGGTATTATATTGCGGAAAAAGTGCGCGCGAGGCAGCATTGACCTTATTAGGTCGTGCACGCAAGGATGAGCATAGCGGCAACTAAAACGCAGGAAACCTTTGTCATCGCAACGATCCGGCGAGCGTAGACTGGCCGATCGTTCCAATACGTCTGGAGTATGCAATGTCGTGTGAAGAACTGGAAATTGTCTGGAACAATATTAAAGCCGAAGCCCGAGCCTTGGCGGACTGCGAGCCTATGCTCGCCAGCTTCTATCACGCGACGCTACTCAAGCATGAAAATCTGGGCAGTGCATTAAGCTACATGCTGGCTAACAAGCTGGCCTCTTCCATTATGCCCGCCATCGCCATTCGTGAAGTCGTCGAAGAAGCCTACGCCGCTGACCCGGAAATGATTGCCGCTGCAGCCTGTGATATTCAGGCTGTGCGTACCCGTGACCCGGCGGTCGATAAATATTCCACCCCGCTGCTGTATCTGAAAGGTTTCCACGCGCTACAGGCTTATCGTATCGGCCATTGGCTATGGGGACAGGGGCGTCGCGCGCTGGCGATTTTCCTGCAAAACCAGGTGTCGGTCTCTTTCCAGGTGGATATCCACCCGGCGGCGAAAATCGGCCGCGGCATCATGCTCGACCACGCGACCGGCATCGTGGTGGGTGAAACGGCGGTGATTGAAGACGACGTGTCGATTCTGCAGTCCGTGACCCTCGGCGGTACCGGCAAAACCAGCGGCGACCGTCACCCGAAAATTCGTGAAGGCGTGATGATTGGCGCCGGGGCGAAAATCCTCGGCAATATCGAAGTGGGGCGCGGTGCGAAAATCGGTGCCGGTTCTGTGGTTCTGCAGCCCGTGCCACCGCATACTACGGCGGCAGGGGTTCCGGCGCGCATCGTCGGCAAGCCGGAGTCGGACAAACCGGCGATGGATATGGACCAGCACTTCAATGGTATTAACCACGGATTTGAGTACGGCGACGGGATTTAATCCGTGAATGTTCTAGCCGGAAGGTAACCTTAGGGTGCCATCCGGCCCATCATGTATCAACTACGCAAGATTGCGCCGGGATATCCCAGCTGGCGCCATGCCTCGTACACCACCACCGATACCGCGTTTGACAGGTTCATACTGCGGCTGTCCGGCATCATCGGAATACGAATTTTTTGCTCAGGCGGCAGCGCGTCCAGAATGGTCGCTGGCAGCCCACGGGTTTCCGGGCCAAACAGCAAAAAATCACCGTCCTGATAGCTCACCGCACTATGCGCCGGTGTACCTTTAGTCGTCAGGGCAAATAAACGCTGTGGTTTTGCGCTTTCCACGAATGCGGCGTAATCAGCGTGGCGCTGGACGGCGGTAAATTCATGGTAATCCAGCCCCGCGCGGCGCAAGCGCTTATCATCCCAGGCAAAGCCCATGGGTTCGATAATATGCAGATTAAAGCCGGTATTAGCGCACAGACGGATGATGTTCCCGGTATTCGGCGGGATTTCAGGTTCGAATAAAACGATGTTAAGCATACTGCCCCCTTGGATTGCGCGGGCAGGATAGCAGAATTTGGCGAAACCCTCACCCCGGCCCTCACCCGAAAAGGGAGAGGACGCAGAGCAGGTCTGTGAACATTCAAACGATGCAAAACGATCCCCTCGCCCCTGCGGGGGAGAGGGTTAGGGTGAGGGGGAAAAAACGCACAAACTTACGCTGCGCTACCCTGCTTAATGGCCTGGAACATCTGCGTCACCTCGGCGCTCTGCACCAGTGAATCGCGGCTAATCTCTTTAATGGATTTCGCACCGGTCAGCGTCATGGCGACCTTCATCTCTTTCTCAACCAGATTCAGCAGATTAGCCACCCCGGCCTGGCCGTGCGTGGCCAGCGCATACAGATACGCGCGGCCCAACAGCACGCTATCGGCACCCAGCGCAATCATGCGCACCACGTCGAGCCCGTTGCGGATCCCGCTGTCGGCGAGAATAGTAATATCGCCTTTCACCGCATCAGCAATTGCCGGCAGGGCGCGTGCGGAAGAGAGTACGCCGTCAAGCTGGCGGCCGCCGTGGTTGGAAACGACGATACCATCTGCGCCAAAGCGCACCGCGTCGCGGGCATCTTGTGGATCGAGGATCCCTTTGATCACCATTGGACCGTCCCAGAATTCGCGGATCCATTCGAGGTCTTTCCAGGAGATTGACGGATCGAAGTTATTTGCCAGCCAGCCGATGTAATCTTCCAGCCCGGTTGGCTTGCCCAGATAGGCGGAGATATTACCTAAATCGTGCGGACGACCGTTCAGGCCCACATCCCACGCCCACTGCGGGTGAGTTGCCGCCTGCCAGTAGCGACGCATCGCGGCGTTCGGGCCGCTCATCCCGGAATGGGCATCGCGGTAGCGTGCGCCCGGCGTTGGCATATCGACGGTAAACACCAGCGTGGAACAACCGGCCGCTTTGGCGCGTTCCAGCGCGTTACGCATAAAACCACGGTCGCGCAGCACGTACAGCTGGAACCACATTGGGCGTTTGATGGTGGGCGCCACTTCTTCAATCGGACACACCGATACGGTAGAGAGCGTGAATGGAATGCCTTTGGCATCCGCTGCGGCGGCTGCCTGAACCTCGCCACGGCGGGCGTACATGCCGCACAGGCCGACAGGGGCCAGCGCCACCGGCATGGAGAGCTGCTCTTTAAACAGCGTGGTTTCCAGGCTCAGGTCAGACATATTTTTCAGCACCCGCTGGCGCAGCGCCACGTCCGACAGATCTTCCACGTTGCGACGCAGAGTGTGTTCTGCATAGGCACCTCCGTCGATGTAGTGGAACAAGAACGGCGGCAGAATGCGCTGGGCGGCGGCGCGGTAGTCACTCGCGGCGGAAATAATCATGCTTTTTTCTCCCTGGAAATATCAGTGTGGTCGTCGGGCAAGCGGGTGATCCGCGCCTGGCGGGCCAGGTCTTCATCAAAACGTTTAATCGTGGTGTGGACAAACCCAAGGTGCGCCATCATGGCCTGACGGGCTCCTTCGGCGTCACCGGCGGTAATCGCATTCAGCACCGCCAGATGCTGTTCGGTGAGCTTCGCAAAGACCGGCGGCACCAGATACATCCGCTCGCGGCTTTGGATCACCGAGGATTGCAGCAGGTCGAAAAAGCCGCGCATGGTTTGCAGCAGCACCACGTTGTGGGACGCCTCGGCAATCGCCAGATGAAACCGCACGTCGGCCTGTGAGGCGAGGTCGGGGTCATCACTCTGGGTGGCTTCAAAGCAGAGGCGGATTTTTTCTTTATCCGCGTCGGTCGCTCGCATTGCGGCGTACCACGCGGTGCTGGCTTCGATAGCATGACGGGCTTCAAGAATGTCGAAGCTGTAGTCGGGATCGTCAGCCAGCAAGGTTTTCAGCGGTTGCACAATATTCTGTTCAGACCAGCCTTCATGCTGCCAGCGCACGAAGGTGCCGCCGCCGCGACGGCTCAGCAACAATCCTTCGCTTACCAGTTTCGCCAGCGCTTCGCGCAGTGAATTGCGCGAGACGCCGAGCTTGCTTGCCAGCTTTCTTTCTGCGGGCAAACGCATGCCCGCTTCCAGCTGTTGTTCTTCAATCAGCGCCCGCACGCGGCAGGCGACATCGTCTGACAGACGTTTGGGCAGTGTTATCACGGGATCATCCACGTTAAGACGTAAGCCTGCAGCGTGGTGATCACGCCCACCATGCAGGTGAATATCAGGCTGTGCTTCACGGTGAAGCGGAACAGGTCGGACTCTTTACCCACCAGACCTACCGCTGCACAAGCAATCGCGATGGACTGTGGCGAAATCATTTTCCCGGTCACGCCACCGGTGGTGTTGGCGGCAACCAGCAGCACGTCCGAGACGCCAATTTGCTGTGCGGCAGTGGCCTGCAGCGCGGCGAACAAGGCGTTGGAGGAGGTATCTGAACCGGTCAGGAACACCCCAAGCCAGCCAAGGAACGGCGAGAAGAAGGTGAACGCGTGGCCGGTATGCGCCAGCGCCAGTGCCAGCGTTGAAGACAGACCCGAGTAGTTAGAGATAAAGGCAAATGCCAGGACCATCCCGATGGAGTAAATCGGCAGCGCCAGCTCTTTGAGCGTGGAACCGAAGGTGTTGATGGCATCTTTTGGCTTCATGCGCAGCCAGACGATAGACAGCAGCGCGGCAAACAGGATTGCGGTGCCGGTGGCGGAAAGCCAGTCGAACTTATAGACCGCAGCGTAGGCAGTGGCTTGATTGACCACCGGCGGCATGCGTGCGACAAGCTTGTCGAGGTACGGAACCGGAATATTAATCACCAGCTCATACAATGCGCCACCCGGGGCGAACAGCGCTTTAAACGGCGGCACGCTCCACAGGGTTACGGTGGCGGTCAGGAACAGGAACGGCGACCAGGCGCGAATAATCTGCCCGGCGTTGTAGCGGGTGCGCGAGAGGTCCATATCGACCTGCGATGCACCCATATCGCCAAAGCGGAAAATACGCACCGGCTGCCAGCGTTTGAGGAACAGCGTCAGACAGACCAGCGAAACCAGCGATGAGATAATGTCCGGCAGCTCAGGGCCGAGGAAGTTGGAGCTGAGATACTGCGCGATAGCAAACGAACCGCCGGCTACCATCACTGCAGGCCAGGTCTCTTTGATGCCGCGCCAGCCATCCATAATCGCCATGATCCAGAACAGGACGATAATGGTCAGGAACGGCAGCTGACGGCCGACCATCTGACCGATTTCAAAGCTATCCAGCCCGGTCACCTGGCCGGCAACCAGAATTGGAATCCCCATCGCGCCAAAGGCAACCGGTGCGGTATTGACGATCAGACACAGCCCCGCCGCGTACAGCGGATTAAAGCCGAGGCCAACCAGCAGTGCCGCGGTAATCGCCACCGGCGCGCCGAACCCGGCTGCCCCTTCGAGGAAGGCACCGAAGGAGAAACCGACGATCAGCATCTGCAGGCGCTGGTCGGGGGTAATGGAGAGAATCGACGAGCGAATAATGTCGAACTGCCCGGTCTTCACCGAAATTTTGTAGACGAAGACGGCGGCGATAATAATCCAGGCGATGGGCCACAGGCCGTAGAAGAAGCCGTAAACCACCGAGGCCAGCGCGCGGTCGACCGGCATTTTGTAGAACAGCAGGGCGACGGCGAGGGCGATGCCTACCGTCCAGCTGGCGGCAACGTAACCTTTCAGCTTGAGTTTAATCAGTGCGAAGAAGAAAAACAGGATCGGGAGCGATGCGATCAGGCTCGATAGCCAGATATTGCCGGCCGGATCGTAGTTTTGTTGCCAGAGGCTCATGCAGGTCTCCAGGGGGCCTTACGCGCCGATTCGCGGTGAGTCTCAGCTCATCTCTGCGTCACAGTTTGTGTAAAATTGGCCCTGCCAATTGGGTTGTGTAGGGGTAATGACAACAAATGGTTAACCAAATGTTATTTATTGGCAATGGTAATGTGATGTTTGATGATGGAATTGTGAACCAATAGAGATTTGGTTGTTAAATTGGTTGGGCCAATTTTGCGGGTAAGGGGGGAGGGTAAAACAAACCTTCTCCCGGAGTGGGAGAAGTTCAGGGGGCGGGAGAATCAGAATTCGCTTTTAGCGAACCCAGT